>JAYNRF010000013.1:0-95537 GCA_038114645.1 Pseudomonadaceae bacterium
AGCGCTTTAGGCGAAGCATCCTGCCCGACGAGGAGGCGAATTATAGAGACCTCAGTGGGCGCGTCAAGCCTTTTTCAAAAGAATCTTTGCGAAGCGCTTTTTACCCGCCTGGCAGACGTACTCCTGACCCAGCGCCAGCACGCAGGAATGATCAACGACCTGACCATCCACCTTTACCGACCCTGCAGACAACAGGTCTCGCGCAGCGGCAGCATTCTTCGCCATGCCCGCGCGATTGATAACCGCCGAGATTGGCAGATCCGCATCCGCCTCAATGACCACTTCCGGAATATCATCCGGTAATTCGCCATCCTTGAGGCGATTGCCTGCAGAGCGATGCGCATTGGCAGCCGCCTCTTCGCCATGAAAGCGAGAGACTAGCTCTTCGGCCAACTTAATTTTGATATCCCGCGGATTGGCACCAGCAGCAACATCTGCCTTGAACTGCTCAATCTCCTCCATGCTGCGGAAGCTCAGCAGTTCGAAATAGCGCCACATGATGCTGTCAGGCATCGAAACCAGCTTGTTGTACATTTCGCCGGGCGCATCGCTGATACCTATATAGTTGTTCAGCGATTTAGACATCTTCTTCACACCATCCAGACCCTCCAGAATCGGCATGGTGAGAATAACCTGAGGCTCCTGGCCGTATTGCCGCTGCAGCTCTCGCCCCATCAGAAGGTTGAACTTCTGGTCGGTGCCTCCCAGCTCAACATCCGCCTCCATTGCGACAGAGTCATAACCCTGCACCAGCGGATAGAGGAACTCATGAATGGCAATCGACTGGCCACCCTTGTAGCGCTTATCGAAGTCGTCGCGCTCCAACATCCGAGCAACAGTGTACTTACCCGCCAGCTGGATCATGTCGGCCGAGGTCATCTTGTCCATCCAGGTGGAGTTGAACATGACAACGGTCTTGGCTGGATCAAGTATTTTGAATACCTGCTCCTTATAGGTCTCGGCATTGGCCGCGACCTGCTCACGGGTAAGCGGCTGGCGAGTAACATTCTTGCCGGTCGGGTCGCCGATCATTCCGGTGAAGTCGCCAATCAGGAACAGCACTTGATGCCCAAGATCCTGAAATTGACGCAGCTTGTTAATCAGCACGGTATGACCGAGATGCAGATCCGGAGCGGTTGGATCAAAACCCGCCTTGATTCGCAGTGGCTTACCGCGCTCCAGCTTGGCGCGCAACTCGCCCTCAACCAGAATTTCATCGGCGCCGCGCTTGATCAGCGCCAACTGCTCGTCAACCGGCTTCATAGCTACAGATTTCCTGTGAATGTCAGTGGGAGGTGTTTTCAGGGGGACAAACCATACAACATTGCCTACCAATTACAAGCAGCATAGGCGCGCATGCCGGGTAGCAGACATCTCGGGAAAGACATAATTTGACGGTATAAATCTGACAGGCGGGAACGGCAAAAGCTTGCCACAACAGCTTTTCAATTATAATTTAGCAAGTTAGTCCACTTTTATTAGAATACTTCTACAAGAGCGCTTATGGGATCTCCAGATAAAAAGTCACCGCGATACCCCAAAAGCCACCTCGTGGCAGCCAGTGGAATCGCCGCAGCGCTGAGCATTATCCTGCTCGTTGTTCCTACCGCCGATGTCGAAGCGAAGAAGACCTTCGTTCAACTCGAGCTACCGAATCCGGACTCCAACGCCGACCAGTCACTCTCCCAGTCTCCTGAACAACTGGACGCACTGGTCAGCGAAGCAGTCACAATCCCCAAGCCAATGGAAATCGCCCGGCAAGTCACCGCCGCCGCCAATGGCGAACCAATCGTGGCTGTAGAGCAAGAAGCGAGCGCTAGCACCGAGCCGTCCTGGCATCAGATTACCGTCGCCAGTGGCGACACCCTCTCTACTCTGTTCGACCAGGCCAACCTTGGCGTTAGCACACTGCATGCCGTCATCAGCAGCAGTCAGGACGCGCGGCGCTTTACTCGCCTGAATGTTGGCCAGGTGCTGGAGTATCAGACCGACGCAGAAGGCCAGCTGATCGCGATGCGTTCCAAGCTGAATGACCTGGAAACCATTCGCATCGACCGAACGACCGACGGCTACGAATTCAGTAAGCAAGTCATCGAACCCGAAACCCGCGAACGCTACGTTCAAGCCACCATTTCCAGCTCTCTGTTCCTTGCCGCTCAGAACGCCGGCCTTAATCACAACCTCACCATGCAGATGGCCAACATCTTTGGCTATGACGTCGACTTTGCCCGCGACATCCGCCAAGGTGATAGCTTCGAAGTACTGTTCGAAGAACTGCACGTCGGCGACAAGACAGTTGGCACCAACAACATTCTGGCGGCTCGCTTCACTAACCGCGGCAAGACGTACACCGCCGTTCGCTACACCGACCGCAATGGCTATGCCAGCTATTACCGCGCCGACGGCACAAGCATGCGTAAAGCATTCATCCGCACACCCGTGGACTTCGCGCGCATCAGCTCCCGGTTCAATCCCGGCCGCCTGCACCCGGTACTCAACCGCATTCGCGCCCACAAGGGCGTTGACTACGCAGCAGCCACCGGTACACCGATCAAGGCAACCGGCGACGGCCGCGTAGTTTCTGCCGGCCGCAAGGGCGGTTACGGCAATGCAGTTGTCATTCAGCATGGTCGCAAATACCAGACGCTGTATGGCCACATGAGCCGTTTTGCACGAGGCATCAGCGCAGGTACACACGTTACCCAGGGCCAGATCATTGGCTATGTCGGCATGACCGGCCTGGCAACCGGCCCGCACCTGCACTATGAATTCCGCGTTGACGGTCGTCACGTTGACCCGCTGAGCGTGCAACTGCCGGCGTCTGATCCCATTCCGAGCAGTGAGCGCACCGCATTCCTGTCGACCAGCCAAAAACTGATGGCGTCAATGGATCAGTCTCGCAGCACCCAGCTCGCAGCTCTGGGGCAGTAATGTCCCAGCTGTATGTCGGTATCATGTCGGGCACCAGCCTGGATGGTATCGACATCGCCCTCTCCCGCTTCAATGACGCGCATCAGGCAGAATGCCTCGATGCGCTATGCCTACCCTTCCCTGACGACCTGCGCCAGCAGCTGCTGGACCTTTGCAGCCCAAGCAGCGACGAGCTTTTTCAGGCCGGCCTGGTTGGCAATGCCTGGGCTCGGCTGGCAGCCGAGGGCGTGACTCAACTGCTGGCAGGGCAACACATTAGCCCAAATCAGATTCGTGCCATTGGCAGCCATGGCCAGACGGTACGACACCACCCCGAGCATGGTTTCAGCTTGCAGATTGGCGCTCCCTCACTACTAGCCGAGCTGACCGGCATCGACGTTATCGCAGACTTCCGTAGCCGCGACCTTGCCGCAGGAGGTGAGGGAGCCCCCTTGGTGCCCGCGTTTCACCACTGGCTGCTGAGCAGCCCGACGGCGACTCGGACCCTGGTCAACATTGGCGGCTTCGCCAACCTGACGATTCTGCGACCTGGTCAGTCCGTATTCGGCTTTGATTCAGGCCCAGGAAATGCGCTGATGGATAACTGGGCGCAGCGCCACATCGGCACGCCTTACGATGCCAACGGACAATGGGCCGCGGAGGGTGAAGCGCATCGCGCGCTACTCGATCGCATGCTTGCCGACCCCTACTTCAAGCGCAGCGGCCCCAAGAGCACCGGACGGGAATACTTCCACGAAGCCTGGCTAGCCGAGCACCTGCAACACGTTCCCGGCGTGTCAGCGAAAGACGTGCAAGCCACTCTGGCCGCCTTGACCGCGACAGCCATCGTAGCCAGCCTGAATCAGGCAGCAAATGACACAAGCGAGCTGTTCATTTGCGGTGGAGGCGCGCGCAACGGCCACCTGATGGGCTTGCTGCAGCAGTTGCTGCCAGAGCAGAAGGTTCAATCGACTGAAGCGCTAGGCGTCAGCCCGGACTGGATGGAAGCAATGGCGTTTGCGTGGTTGGCATGGCGCTTTGATCAACGCCTGGCAGGCAACCTGCCCAGCGTGACCGGTGCACGCGGCGAGCGCATTCTGGGCGCGCTCTACCCCGCCTGAATCAGATAGAGAAGGAAGAACCGCAGCCGCACGTGGTGCTGGCATTCGGGTTGTTGATAACGAAACGAGAACCCTCAAGCCCTTCCTGATAATCGACTTCCGAACCGGCCAGATACTGGAAGCTCATTGGATCTACGACCAGGCGCACACCGTCGCGCTCTACAACGGTGTCATCTTCAGCCAGCTCGTCATCGAAGGTGAATCCATACTGAAAACCTGAACAGCCGCCACCGGTCACAAACACGCGCAAGCTCAGGCTGTCACTCCCTTCCTCGTCGATCAGCGAACGCACCTTACTGACCGCGTTATCACTGAAAATAAGCGGGGACGGGATAAAGACTTCAGCAGACATACAACCTCCGACGGCCTTGGCCGCAGCACAACAGGGCGGCCATTATCCGTTTTCCCGAGGTTTTTGGTCAACTATTCTCCGTATCCAGCTGGAGAACCGACTCCAACTGCAACGCTTGAGCCTCATCACCGAGGTAGTTGAGCTGACCGCTGATCTGCGCCCCCATGACCATCTCCATATAGCGATAGTAGAGATCGCCGCTGATACGCGCTTTGGTATCCAGCTCCAGGTGCTCCAGGGCGTGCACATCGCCCACCACCTGGCCATTGATCACCACATGCTGCGCCTTGATCACGCCCTCGACGTAACCGTGCTCGCTGACGCGCACCAGGCCCTGCTCGGCCTCGATATTACCGATGACACGACCGTCGATCTGCAAGGCGCCATCGAACCGCATATCACCGCGAATCTGTGCCTGCTGAGCAATAATTGTGGTCTTGCCGCTGAACTGGCCGATATCAGCCTTTTTGTGTTTATCGGATCCCCACATCAGGGTACTGCTCCTGTAACCGTCCAATCGAAAACCTGTTCAACCAGGGTGTCGTCGTCACGGGTAGCGACCAGTTTGACCTGCTGCGGCACAAACCCCTCAGGCAGCGTCAGCAGCGCCTGCTCACTGCGTGCAGGCACAACCTGGAAGTAGCGAAAGTTCAGATCCAGGCTGTCACTGCCCAGCGCAGGGGACAGCTCTGCAAGCGACAGCGTCTCGGTCTTGCCGTCACGCTTACCGCTGACGCTGACCACCAGTTTGGCCTTTAGCGTTTCGCTTTCGTCGCCTACCCGACTAACCATGACTTTATAGCGAAATGCGTCAGAAGAGTCTGTGGCCTGCAGCTCAAAAGCCTGGATTCGCAGCCCCGGCGCCGTCGCACTCGGCACCAGCACACCCTGGTACTGGGCCAGACTCTGCTGCTGCTTGAACAGCTGCGCCTCAAGCTCATGGATGATCTGCTGCCCTTCCGCCACAGCATCGCGCGCTACAAGCACATCCACTTCCAGCTGATGGTAGCGTTGACGCGCGTCCTCCAGCTCCTTGGTCAGTTGCGCCTGACGCTCGATCAGTGCGTCCCGCTCCAGCCGGAGTGGTTGCTGCTGACGCATTGCTGCCTCCCAGCCCTGCCATGCGCTGACCGGGATGGAGATCAGCAGCAAAATCACCATGCCGCGCCGCCAGCGCCGCTGCATCCGGCTTTCGCGCGGCTGCAGCGTCACATGATGATCCCTGAAGGAGTGCGAGCCGGGACGCTTTGAGCCGAGCATCAGGGCAGCAGCGCTGGCTGCTGAAGACCTGCCCGCTCATCCAGACCAAACAGAATGTTCATATTCTGTACCGCCTGGCCAGACGCGCCCTTGGTCAGATTGTCGATCACCGAGAGCACCACCACCAGGTCGCCCCCCTGCGGCCGATGCACGGCAATACGACAGACGTTGGCGCCACGCACGCTACGGGTTTCCGGATGGCTGCCCGCCGGCATCACATCAACAAACGGCTCATCGGCATAACGCTTTTCGAACAGCGCCTGCAGGTCCACGCTGGTGTCCGCAACACGCGCATACAAGGTGGCGTGAATTCCGCGAATCATCGGCGTCAGGTGCGGCACAAAGGTCAGACCTACCGGGCCACCGGCGGCCTGCTGCAGGCCCTGGCGAATTTCCGGCAGGTGACGGTGACCAGCAACCCCGTAGGCCTTCATGCTCTCACCGGCCTCACACAGCAGCGAACCAACGCTCGCGCCACGGCCTGCGCCACTGACGCCGGACTTGCAGTCCGCAATCAACGTTGCCGGATCAGCCAGCCCCGCTTCCAGCAACGGAATCAGGCCCAGCTGGGTGGCAGTCGGATAGCAGCCGGGAACGGCGATCAGGCGTGCGCCACGAATGGCGTCGCGATTCACTTCGGGCAGACCGTACACCGCTTCCGGCAGCAGATCCGGCGCGCCGTGCGGCTGGTGATACCACTGGGCCCACTCGTCGGCGTCACGCAGGCGGAAGTCGGCAGACAAGTCGATCACCTTGACGCCAGTTGCCAGCAGTTCACCGGCAAGCGAGTGAGCCACACCATGCGGGGTAGCAAAAAACACAACGTCACAGGCACCGAGTGCCGCGACATCCGGCACGGAAAAGCGCAGGTAGTCGTAGTGACCGCGCAGATTGGGGTACATGTCCGCAACGCAGAGGCCTTCCTCGGATCGCGACGTGATGACCTCGACATGCGCTTCGGGGTGCTGGGCCAGCAGCCGCAGCAACTCAACACCGGTGTAGCCGGTTCCGCCTACAATGCCTACTTTGATCATCATCACATCCTGAATTGCGTTTGAATTATTGGTAACCTGCGGCCAGCCTGCGCTGTGGTGCCGCCAAGCGGTCCCCTATGATAAAAGCGCTGGCGGAAATTACCAGCGCTAGCCCGGCGCCAGTCAGCTCACAGGAGAGACGCGTGTACCTCTGGATAAAAGCCTTTCACATCATGGCCGTGATTACCTGGTTCGCCGGCCTGTTCTACCTGCCCCGCCTGTTTGTCTACCACGCCCAGGCCGAAGACGAGGTCAGCCGCGAGCGCTTCAAGATCATGGAGCGCAAGTTGCTGCGCGGGATTATGAACCCCTCCATGATCATCGCGCTGCTGCTGGGCGGCTGGATGCTCTACCTCAACCCCGGCTGGCTCAGCCAGGGCTGGATGCACGCCAAGCTGACCCTGGTTACCCTGCTGGTGATCTACCACCATATGTGCGGGCGCATTCGCAAACGCTTTGCCGACGACGCCAACACCCGTTCCCACGTTTACTACCGCTGGTTCAACGAAGCACCGGTGCTGGCTCTGGTCGGCATTGTCATTCTGGTGGTAGTCAAACCCTTCTAAATCAGTCCGCGGTGACCGCACGGTCCTGCGCCCAGGCGCGCAGGGCCAGTAATTTCTCTGCCATGACCACCGACAACGGCGACGTGCGACCAAGCGCAGCGAGGATGTCACGCCCGGTGAGCGGCTCCCCACTTGCAGCGGTAGCGTAGACCGCTGCGACGACCGCCTGTTCAATCTCTGCCCCGGAAAACCCGTCACTTGCCTGCGCCAGCTGCTGCAAATCGAATTGACTCGGCTTGAGATCGCGCTTGGCAAGGTGGATGGAAAAGATTTCCGCGCGCACTGACTCATCCGGCAGATCGACAAAGAACAGCTCATCAATACGCCCTTTGCGGATCAGCTCAGGCGGTAACTGCGAAACGTCGTTGGCGGTCGCCACCAGGAAGACGCGGGACTGCCGTTCGGCCATCCAGGTCAGCAGGCTCCCCAGCATTCGACGCGAGACCCCACTGTCGCTCTGATCCGCCGCAACACCCTTCTCGATCTCATCGATCCAGAGCACACAGGGTTGCAGCGCATCCGCCAGCTGCAGGGCGTCACGCAGGTTCTTTTCAGTTTCGCCGATGTACTTGTTATACAGCCCGGCCATATCGAGGCGCAGCAGTGGCAGGCCCCAAAGCCCCGCCACGGCCTTGGCCGCAAGACTTTTGCCCGCGCCCTGCACACCGACCAGCAATACGCCGCGCGGCATGTCCTGAACACTGCCAGCATGCGTAAACGCCGCCTGCCGGTCGGCCAGCCAGGCCTTGAGCTTCTGCAAGCCACCCACCTCGCCAAAGCGCGCGGTCTCCTGCTCGTAGCTGAGCACGCCGTCCATACCGAGCAACTCGAACTTGGCCTTGTTGAGGTTCGGCAAGTCGCTCTGATCGATAGCGCCGTCGTCAATGATCAGGTTGCGCGCCAGTCGACGCGCCTCTTCATGCGTCGTACCACGCAGGTTGCGTACCACCTGCTGCAACGTGCGGTTATCCGTGCGCACCCGCTGGCCACGGTTGGCCTCGCTCCAGCGGATCGCCTCTTCGCGCACGATGGCGGTGAGCTCTTCCTCGGACGGCATACTCAACTGCAGCCGCGCCGCCAGACGGCCCAGCTCCGGCGGCAAAGTAAGCGCATGACTGATCAGAATCAGCGTCGGGCCCACCGTACCGGGGTTCATGGCGAGGGTCTTCAACTGCCGGACGATACGCGGCGAGTCTAGAAACGGGTGCAGATCGCAGAACACATAGAGTGCGTTCTCGGCCGATTCACGCACCACATCCAGCGCGACACCGGCATCCCGCGTGTCCCGCTCAGGATCAGGCTCAGTGCCGAAGCCGAGTCGACTCAGACCGTCCAGATGATTCCAGGTGTACCAGGTCTGCGCGCGCTGCACCGCGAGCGAGCCGATGGTTTCGAGCACCCGCGGCTCCTGCCAAGACTCGATGACGATCAGGCGCACCCGCGAGTCCAGCACCAAGCCAAGATCATGAATATCGTTTTTCAACCAACGCCTCCTCTGCTGCGCGGCAGCCCTGCCACGCACTTCCCGATAGTGCCAATCCGTTTGCCTGCGTTACACTGCCGATGATGCGGTCACCGACCGCGCCCTCAGCAAACCAAGGAGCGCAGCGTGGATTGTCTGTTCTGCAAGATCATCGACGGCAAGATTCCGTCCAAGAAGATATACGAAGATGATCAGGTCTTCGCCTTTCACGATATCAATCCGCAGGCACCGGTGCACTTTCTGGTGATTCCGAAGAAGCATATCGCCACGCTGGACGACGTCACCGAAGACGATCGCGCCGTCGTCGGCCACATGGTCTATACCGCACAGAAGCTGGCAAAAGAGCTGGGCTGCGAGGCGGGCTACCGCACCGTGTTCAACTGTAACGAACAAGGCGGCCAGACCGTTTACCACATTCACCTGCATGTACTCGGCAAGCGCCAGATGACCTGGCCTCCGGGCTAAGTCGTACAGGGCAGGAGGAGACGACATGAGCACTCGACACTACAGTTTCATCGATCGCCTGCTGAATCAGGCTGACCAGTCACTGCGCACACTGGTGCCGGGTGCCGCCCAGGCACACCGCCCCTCACCCGCCCAGCATCTTGCCAACGTGCCGCTGGACGATGCCGAGCGCCAGCACATCGCCGGCCTGATGCGCATCAACCACACTGGCGAGGTCTGCGCGCAGGCGCTGTATCAGGGCCAGGCGCTGACCGCCAAGCTGCCGGAAGTCCGAGAGAAGATGGAACACGCTGCGGCGGAAGAAGTTGACCATCTGGCGTGGTGCGAACAGCGCTTGAAAGAGCTGGGCAGCCGCACCAGCGTCTTCAATCCGCTGTTCTACGGCATGTCGTTCGGCATTGGCGCAACCGCCGGACTGATCAGCGACCGCATCAGCCTGGGCTTCGTGGCCGCCACCGAGCAGCTGGTTGAACGTCATCTGGACGATCACCTGACCCAGCTGCCGGAGGAAGATATCAAGTCACGCGCGATCCTTGAGCAGATGCGCGAAGACGAGATCGAGCATGGTCACCAGGCGCTGGAGGCCGGCGGCGCGGTATTCCCGGAGCCGATCAAGCAAGCCATGGTGCTGCTCTCCAAGGTGATGACCAAGGCCACTTACAAGGCCTGATTGATCGCCCGCACGGTGTCGGGGTGACGCAGATGCAGCACCCCGAACAGCATCACCTGCAGCAGATGCTTGCCCGGCGCGCCAGTCTTTTTCAGCTTGCCGAACATCAGCAGACATTCCAGCACATGCACGCCCAGCACGATCAACGCGATCGTCTGCAGCCGCTGTGGGTTGGGAACCGGTACAAGATTGAACAGGCTGAGGATAACCGTCAGCCAGAAGGCCAGCATCAGTAACTTGCCTACCAACATAAATGCGCGCATGACTACTCCCTGATTGTTGTTATTGGGGAGCTAGATGGTAACGCACCATGGCCTGCATGAAAGGGCCCAGTTCGCCAACGGAGTGACCGCGCAGCGCCAGGCAGGATGCGGGCGCGCTGAACGCAGCGCCCGCGGGCAAGAATCAGTCGATTTCGACGATCTCGTAGTCGTGGGTCACTTCCACACCGGCACGGCCCATCAGGATCGACGCCGAACAGTACTTCTCGGCAGACAGCTCGACCGCGCGCTTGACGTGCGCTTCCTTCAGATTCTTGCCGGTCACCACAAAGTGCAAATGGATCTTGGTGAACACCTTCGGCTCGACGTCAGCGCGCTCGGCGGCCAGCTCGGTATGCACGTCACGAATATCCTGACGGGCTTTCTTGAGGATGCTGACCACGTCGAAACTGGCGCAACCACCGAGGCCGACCAGCACTGTTTCCATTGGGCGAATGCCCATATTGCGCCCGCCTGCTTCCGGCGGCCCGTCCATCACCACGGTGTGGCCGCTGCCGGACTCACCCAGAAACATGACCCCGTCGACCCATTTGATCGTTGCTTTCATCACTTGCTCCCGCCGGAAAATCGCTCAGAGGCCGGGAGAATACCACAGCCACCTGCGACAGATGTCCGCACTGGTCATGCGGGTAAAAACTGGACATAATCCGGTTCAGTCTCACGCTGAGGCTGACACGGATGCGCAGCATCTTGGGTACGCGCGACTATGGCTAGGACACGCTTTAAATGGTTTCAATCAACCTGACACCTAAAATAAAAAACATTGATGCTTTTCTTGCCCACTGCCATCGACGTCGCTTTGCGGCGCGTAGCACGCTGATCCACGCAGGCGACCAGTCAGACAGTCTGTTCTACATCGTCAAGGGCTCGGTCACCATCCTGATCGAGGACGAGCAAGGCCGCGAAATGATCATCGCCTACCTGAACCAGGGCGATTTTTTCGGCGAGATGGGGCTGTTCGACCTGTCACCGGCGCAGCACGACCGCAGCGCCTGGGTGCGCGCCAAGACCGAGTGTGAAGTGGCCGAAGTCAGCTACAGCAAATTCCGCGAATTGACTCAACGCGACCCCGAGCTGCTCTACGCGGTTGGCCGGCAAATGGCCGAACGCCTGCGCAAAACCACCCGCAAGGTCGGCGACCTGGCGTTCCTCGACGTCACCGGCCGGGTCGCCGGCACCCTGCTCGACCTGTGCAAACAGCCGGATGCAATGACCCACCCGGACGGCATGCAGATCAAGATTACCCGCCAGGAAATCGGCCGCATCGTTGGCTGCTCCCGCGAAATGGTCGGCCGCGTGCTCAAGAGCCTGGAAGAACAAGGCCTGATCGACGTCAAAGGCAAAACCATGGTGGTGTTCGGCACCCGCTGAACCCGCATCACGGCCGGTGGAGCCCATCCCCGGCCGCACTCTGCAGCACCCTCCCCGCTCATGTACAATCGCTCACCTGGCTATTCCAACAAGAGGTGAACATGGGCTTGAACAACGAGTGGATGCAACGCGACATTTCGGTGCTCTGGCATCCCTGCACCCAGATGAAAGACCACGAGCACATGCCCGTCATCCCGATCCAACGGGGCGAAGGCATCTGGCTGCACGACTTCGAAGGCAACCGCTACATGGATGCCGTCAGCTCGTGGTGGGTCAACATCTTTGGCCATGCCAATCCCTATATCAATCAGCGCGTGAAAGAGCAGCTCGACTCGCTTGAGCACGTCATTCTGGCCGGCTTCAGTCACACCCCGGTGATCGAACTGTCCGAGCGTCTGGTCAAGATGACCCCGGCGCCGCTGAGTCGCTGCTTCTACGCCGACAACGGCTCGTCCTGTATCGAAGTCGCGCTGAAGATGAGCTTCCACTACTGGCTCAACACCGGCAAGCCGCAGAAGAAGCGCTTCGTCACCCTGACCAACAGTTACCACGGCGAGACCCTGGCGGCGCTGGCAGTCGGTGATGTCGCGCTGTACAAGGAAACCTACCAGCCGCTGCTGATGGACGTGATCACCGTCCCTTCCCCCGACTGCTATTACCGCGAGGAAGGCGTCAGCTGGGAAGAGCACAGCCGGCAGATGTTCGCGCATATGGAAAAGACCCTGGCCGAACAGCACGACGAGATCGCCGCGGTCATTGTCGAGCCGCTGATCCAGTGCGCCGGCGGCATGCGCATGTACCACCCGGTCTACCTCAAGCTGCTGCGCGAGGCCTGTGATCGCTATGGTGTACACCTGATCCACGACGAAATCGCGGTCGGCTTCGGCCGCACCGGCAGCCTGTTCGCCTGCGAGCAGGCCGACATCGCACCGGACTTCCTCTGCCTGTCCAAGGCGCTGACCGGCGGCTACCTGCCGATGGCCGTGTGCATGACCAACGACACCATCTATCAGGCGTTCTACGACGACTACGAAAGCATGCGTGCCTTCCTGCACTCACACAGCTACACCGGCAATCCGCTGGCCTGCGCCGCCGCGCTGGCGACGCTGGACTTGCTGGAACAGGGCAACGTGATCGAGGCCAACAAGGCGCTGTCTGCGCACATGGCAAAGGCGACCGCGCACTTCGTTGACCACCCGCACGTCGCCGAGGTGCGTCAGACAGGTATGGTGCTGGCCATCGAGATGGTCAAGGACAAGGCAACCCGTGAAGCCTATCCGTGGCAGGAGCGCCGCGGCATTCGCGTTTACCAGCATGCACTGAAAAACCAGGCGATGCTGCGCCCGCTCGGCAGTGTCGTGTACTTCATGCCGCCCTACGTGATCACCCCGGAGCAGATCGACCATCTGGCCAGTGTCGCCTGGGAAGGCATTCAGCTGGCCACCCGGGACTGACACCGTGCGCGTCTCACGCTTCTACCTGGATCGCCCGTTGCACGCGGGCGAGACCATCCTCGATGGCGACGTAGCCCACTACATCGGCCGAGTGCTGCGTCTGGCACCGGGCGCCCCGGTGCAGGTGTTCAACGGCAGCGGTCAGGAGTGGCCGGGCGAGGTCAGCGCGGTCAGCAAGAAAGAGGTCACCCTCACCCTCGCACAACCGATCGCCGGTACGCCCGAATCGCCGCTGCACACGCATCTGGGCCAGGCGCTGTCGCGCGGCGAACGCATGGACTGGGCAATCCAGAAAGCCGTGGAGCTGGGCGTCAACGAGATCACCCCGCTGTTTACCGAGCGCTGCGAGGTCAAGCTGCAGGGTGAGCGGGCCGACAAGCGCCAGAGCCACTGGCAGCAGATTGCCGTGAGCGCCTGCGAACAGTGCGGTCGCAGCAGCGTGCCGTTGATACACCCCCCTGTTGCGCTGCAGGACTGGCTCACCAGCCTGCAAGCCGAGGTCAAGCTAGTGCTGCACCATCGCACCGAGCAGGACCTGCGCAGCCTGCCCGCGCCGGGCTCAGCGGCGCTGCTGATCGGCCCGGAGGGCGGTCTCAGCGCCAGCGAGATCGCGCTGGCGGAGCGCATGGGCTTCCATGCGGCCCGCTTCGGGCCGCGCGTGCTGCGCACTGAAACTGCCCCGGTGGTGGCGCTGAGCATGCTTCAGAGCCTGTGGGGTGACTTCTGAGTGGGCGCGATGCGCCTGCCAGAACTCGCCCGCCAAACCTTCCAGTCGCTGCACCAGTGACATCAACTCGGCGGCATGCTGATCGTTCTCGGTCATCGCCTCAATGTTAGTGACACTGCCCAGGCGAATGCGCTGCAGGCTGCGGCTGATCTCGTCGCTGACGCTGCTCTGCTGTTCCACGGCGGCAGCAATCTGCGCACTGGCCTGACTAATGCCACTGACCAGCCCGTCGATCCCATCCAGCGCCGCGCTGGCTTCCGCTACCCCGGCAGCGCACAGATCGACCTGACCAAGACTCGCCTGCATCGCCCGCACGGCATCCTGACTGCCTTGCTGCAAGCCTTCGATCGACTGCCGAATACTCGCGGTTGACTGCTGAGTGCGCGCCGCCAGCGCTCTCACTTCATCGGCAACCACCGCAAAGCCGCGCCCTTGCTCGCCGGCACGCGCCGCTTCGATTGCCGCGTTAAGCGCCAGCAGATTGGTCTGCTCGGCAATGCCGTTGATCACCTCCAGCACCTGCGAAATCTGCTCGCTTTGGCTGACCAGCGTCTGCAGCCGCTCGCCGGCCTCGTTGATCGAAACCGTCAGATTGCTCATCCGCTCGCTGGTCATACTGGCGACCCGATGACCGTCGCTGGCGCTGCGCTCCACGCCCTGCGCATCGGCCGCCGCCTGCTGGGCGTTGCGCGCCACTTCCTGCACACTGACCGCCATCTGCTCCACCGCCGCGGCGACCTGTTCGGTTTCTGCCTGCAACTCGGCGCAGGCCTGACTGCTGCGCTGGACCGCGTTCACCATATCCCGACTCTGACCGGCAAGGCGCTGCGCAGCGTCGCTCATGCGCCCAACCAGCGCCGCCGCCTCGGCTTCCTGCATATCAAAGGCAAAGGCAATCTGACCAAACTCGTCACGGCGCCCGGTGTACAGCACCTGGCTCAGCGGATTGTCGCCAATTTGTCGTGCCCGCCGGGCCAGTCCGCGCAACGGCGCCAACTGCTGCCAAAGCCCAGCCAGTAACAGCAGGTAAACCCCGCCAACGGCTGCCGCCAGCGCCAACGGGGGAGCACCAAGCCAGCCCAGCACACCGCCAGCCAGCGCCAGCAGCGTTCCCGAGCCCAATGCCAGTCGCGCAAACAAAGATAGCGCCGGCCCGCGCAGCACGCTCGGCGTCTTACCCTGCAGCAGCTCGGCGTAACACTGCTCGGCGGCAGCCACCCGCTCCGCCGAGGGACGGGTACGCACCGACTGATACTCCACCACTTCGCCGTTCTCGCTGACCGGCGTCGCGTAGGCGCTCACCCAGTAGTAATCACCGTTTTTGCTGCGGTTCTTTACCAGCCCCATCCAGCTGCGCCCCGACTTGAGACAGGCCCACAGCTGGCGGAACGCCTCAGGCGGCATGTGCGGGTGGCGAATGATGTTGTGATTACGGCCCAGCAACTCATCCGCGGCATACCCGCTGATGCGCACAAACGTGGGGTTAGCGTAGGTAACTGAACCCTTGAGATCCGTCGTCGTCAGCAGGTTGTCGCCTTCCTGCAGACGGATTTCGAGGTCGGTAATCGGCAAGTTGATCTTCATGCATTCCTCTCTGGGTCGTTGTGAGGATCAGGGGCCAAAAGGGTCGTCAGATCCGCCGCGCACAGCGGCCGGCCAAGGCCAAAGCCCTGTCCCAGGAAGCAGTCTTCAGCCAGCATCAGGGTGATCTGATCGGTGTGTTCAATGCCCTCTGCGACCACCATCAGCCCGAGACTGCGACTGAGCGCGATGATCGCCCGGCAGATCGTCAGCTGCCGCGGGTTCTGATGGGTTTCATGCAGGAAGCTGCGATCCAGCTTGATGATGTGCAACGGGAAGCGGTTGAGGTAGCCGAGCGAGCAGTAACCGGTACCAAAGTCGTCGAGTGCGATACGCACCCCCATGTCGGCCAGTTCACGCAGACTGGCCAGCACGCGCGGATCATGATCGATCAGCAGGCTCTCGGTGATCTCCAGCACCAGACTGTCGGCAGCCAGGTCAGACGCCTGCAGGATCTGCCGCACGCGGGCAACGAAGTTGGCTTCCTGCAGCTGCCGGCCGGACAGGTTCACCGAGCAATGCAGGCCGCGCGCGCCCGCCTGTTGCCACTGGCGCGTCTGCCGACAGGCCTGCTCCAGCACCCAGTAGCCAACCGGCACGATCTCTGCCGACTCCTCCAGCACGGGGATGAACGCGTCAGGCGGTACCGACTCACCGTCGTGCGACCAACGCAACAGCACCTCGACCGCCACCGGCGGCTGGTCGCTCCGGCGCAGATCAAAGATTGGCTGGAAGTGCAGCGTAAACTCATCGCGCTGCAGCGCCTGTAGCACATTGCTTTCCAATTTGAGGCGCTGACGGGCCCGTTCCTGCATCGTCTGGTCAAAGCGCTCAAAGCGCGCCTTACCGGCGTCCTTCGCGCTGTAGAGCGCCATATCCGCCGCCTGCAGCGCCTCCTCTAGCCCTTGCCCCGGTAGCAGCGGCGCGACACCGATACTGGCACTGACCACCAGACAGCGCTCACCGAAACACAGCGGCTCGCGCAGGGCAGCCAGCACCCGCGTCGCAACCACCTCGGCGTCTTCGGCGCAGGCCAGATCGTCCAGCAGCATGACAAACTCGTCGCCGCCAAAACGGGCCAGCTGATCGCCGGGCCGCAAACATCCACGCAGCCGCTCCGCGACCTGCAGCAGCACCCGATCACCAGCCGCATGACCAAGGCTGTCATTGATCAACTTGAAACGGTCCAGATCAATAAACAACAGCGCAGCATGGCGGGCACCCGGACGGCTCAGCTGACTGGCAGTACGCTGCAACTGCACGCCGAGCTGATGGCGGTTGATCAGACCGGTCAGTGGATCGTGCCGCGCAGCATGCTCCAGCTCGCGCTGAAAACGCTGCCGTTCGCTGATATCGGGCTGCGAGCCGGCCAGTCGGCGCCGCCCCGAGACGTCCATCTCGACCACACCACGGGTCAGCACCCAGAGATAGCTGCCGTCGCTGCGCCGCAACCGGTATTCGTGACGAATCCACGGCGAGCCGCCGTGCAGATGCTGCTGAATCGCCGCCTGCAGACCCGCCTGATCGTCCGGGTGCACGCGCTCAAACCAGTGCATCGAACGCTGCCCGACCTGCGCCGGCGTCAACCCGAGCATGCTGGCCCAGCGCTCGGATACATACAGCTGATCCTGTTGCAGACCCCAGTCCCAGATGCCGTCATTGGCGCCGCGCAGGGCATGGGCGTAGCGCGCTTCGCTGGCCTCCAGCGCCCGGTGCTCGGCGTCGATGTAGGCGTCAGCAGCCAGACTCATGTCAAAGAAGACAATCTTCAGCAGGCTGTCGAAATCGGCCAGGCGCGACTGCTGCTCAACACTCAGGCCATCGAACCAGCCGTGCAGCATCTGGCTGAGGTACAGCCGATAAGCGCCCAGATACCACTTCAGCTCGACCCCCACCTGCTCATGGATATGGCCGATGCGCACCCGCTCCTCAAGGTAGCTTTGATCTATTTCACCGTTAAACAGCCGGCTGTAGTAGCCCCGCTGGCTGTGCTTCAGGCGGTCAACCAAGCCCTCGCCACGCAGGATTGATCGGGTTTCAGGATATTGCGCCAGGCGCTGATAAAGCGCCTCGACAAAATCATTACTGGCCCGCTCGCCAAATGTGCTGATGCGCCGCAGACGCTCGCCGTCGCCATCGGTCCAGTCAAGAAAATGCAAGCGCTGCTGCAGCCCGCCTGCATCCAGCCCCAGTTTGTCGAATACCGGTTTAAGCACGGTCATTACGTCCATGTTCGTCAAAAACAGCTCGGCGAACGGCTGTCGGTTGTTGTAATGCGGCTTTTTCCAGGCAACAAAAAAGGCGCTGACCTCCAAAGTCTTTCAACTCGGGAAGTCAGCGCCCTGTCTTTCAGGCCCTTGCGTCCTGACCGGCAAAGCCGTCTCTGTAATGAAGCAGAAACTACCCTAGCGCGCATCCTCTGACAAGCTTTGCAACAACGCCTCCAGCCGATAGCGCAGATCGGCCAACTGGCGGGAACGAAACGCGTGCCGGGTGCGCTCCAGCGTAGCGATCGCCTCTTCCAGCTCGGCGCGTACGCGCCAGCCCTGATTGAGCTGTTCTGGTGCCAACCAGCGGCACAGTGGCGCCTCGCTGCAATCGCGCGGATCACAGATCAGCTCACAGTCAACTCCAGCCTGTTCCAGGGCGCGAATAATGGCGCTGCATTGCTCACGCGCAGCAGCAACGACAACTTTCGGTGCGTCGGTCATGGCAGTCAAAAGAGAGATAAATGTGGTGGCAGATTGTAACCACATGCTGCTCACGTCCCATCCACTGACAGCCACTATCAGCACTTTGGCTGATCTGCATCAATGCTGCAGCCGGTCTGCGCGGCGTTTTCGCCAATTGACCCGCCCCGGCCCCTTGGGTAATGTTCAGCCGTTTGAATCACCCCCGGATGAGGTAACGCATGGCCCGGAAGAAAACTGCCGTGGACTTCGAGCAGTCCCTTGGCTCGCTGCAGGCGCTGGTAGAGCGTCTGGAAAGCGCAGACCTCAGTCTGGAAGAGTCCCTCAGCGCCTTTGAACAGGGCGTCGCCCTGACCCGCGAGTGCCAGCAGGCATTGGCTCAAGCAGAACAGAAGGTTCAGCAACTGATCGAGAACAACGGCGAGCTGCGCACAGAACCGTTTGACGGCGCCGACGAATGAGCGATTTTCGTCAGTACCTTGAGCTGTGCCAACAACGCATCAACGCCTTTCTGAGCAGTCAGCTGGATACGCCGCAAGCCCGCCTTGAGCGCCTCTACAGCGCCATGCGCTACAGCGTGGTACTGGGCGGCAAGCGCATGCGCCCGCTGCTGGCCTACGCCAGTTGTGAAGCCGCCGGTGGCGAGCTGCAGCAAGCCGATCACGCCGCGGCGGCAGTCGAGCTGATTCACGCCTACTCGCTGATTCACGACGACCTGCCGGCCATGGACAATGACGATCTGCGCCGCGGCCAGCCCACCTGCCACCGCGCGTTTGACGAAGCTACCGCGATTCTGGCTGGGGACGGCCTGCAGGCGCTGGCGTTCGAGCTACTCGCAGCGGCGCCGCACTGGCAGGCCGACACCCGTTTGCAAATGGTGCAACTGCTCGGCCGCGCTGCCGGCCCGCAGGGCATGGTCGGCGGGCAGGCAATTGATCTCGGTGCGGTCGGCGAAAAGCTGGATCAGGCCACGCTGGAGAACATGCATCGACACAAGACCGGCGCCCTGATCCGCGCCAGCGTGCAACTCGGTGCCCTCGCCAGCGAACGCATCGACGCCGAGCAACTGGCCGCACTGGGTGTCTACGCCGACAATGTCGGCCTGGCCTTTCAGGTGCAGGACGACATTCTCGACATCGAAAGCGACACCAGCGTATTGGGCAAGCAGCAAGGTGCCGATCAGGCCCGTGACAAGCCGACCTACCCGGCGCTGCTCGGCCTGGACGGCGCACACAAGCTGGCCGCAGAGCTGCGCGATCAGGCCATTACCGCGGTGGAACACTTCGGCCCAGCGGCAGAGCGCTTGCGCCAATTGGCCGACTACACGGTCCAGCGCCGCTTCTGACATACCCCTGCGCGCAGTTGGGCTATTGGCCTGCATCGGTTAAACTGCGCGCTTGTTTTCCCGCCACCAATGATGGCCCCCAGAGCCCTGTTTGATGCCCAGCACTTTCCACGAAATCCCGCTCCATCGCCCCAGCACCCCGCTGCTGGACCGTGTCGACGACACCGAAGCGCTGCGCGCGCTTGACGAAAGTCAGCTGCCCGAGCTGGCCGATGAGCTGCGTTCATTTCTGCTCTGGAGCGTCGGCCAGACCGGCGGTCACTTTGGCGCCGGTCTCGGCGTCATTGAGCTGACCATTGCTCTGCACTACGTCTATCACACCCCGGACGATCGGCTGCTGTGGGACGTCGGCCATCAGGCCTATCCGCACAAGATTCTCACTGGTCGCCGCGAACAGATGGCCAGCCTGCGGCAGAAGGACGGCCTCGCGGCCTTCCCGCGCCGCAGCGAAAGCCCCTACGACACCTTCGGCGTTGGCCACTCCAGCACCTCGATCAGCGCCGGCCTGGGCATGGCCATCGCGGCCGGGCTGCAGGGGCTGGATCGCCGTACCGTGGCTGTGATCGGCGATGGCGCACTGACCGCGGGCATGGCCTTCGAGGCGCTGAACCATGCGTCCGAAGTCGAAGCCAACATGCTGGTGGTGCTGAACGACAACGACATGTCGATCTCGCGCAACGTCGGCGGCCTGTCCAACTATCTGGCCAAGATTCTCTCCAGCCGCACCTACTCGCACATGCGCGAAGGCAGCAAGAAAGTGCTGTCGAAAATCCCGCCGGCGTGGGAGTTGGCGCGCAAGACCGAAGAGCACGCCAAGGGCATGCTGGTACCCGGCACCCTGTTCGAGGAACTCGGCTGGAACTACATCGGCCCAATCGACGGTCACGACCTGCCCACGCTGGTGCGCACACTGAAGAACATGCGCGAGCTCAAGGGCCCGCAGTTTCTGCATGTGGTCACCCAGAAGGGCAAAGGCTTCTCTCCTGCCGAAGCAGACCCGATCGGCTATCACGCGATTACCAAGCTGGAGCCCAAGGCCCCGAGTAATGGCGTAAGCAAGCCGAAGTTTTCCAGCATCTTCGGCCAGTGGCTGTGCGACATGGCCGAGCAGGACGAGCGCCTGATCGGCATTACCCCGGCGATGAAGGAAGGCTCAGACCTGATCGCCTTCGCCGACCGCTTCCCCAAGCGCTACTTCGATGTCGCCATCGCCGAACAGCACGCGGTCACGCTGGCTGCGGGCATGGCCTGTGAAGGCGCCAAGCCGGTCGTTGCCATCTACTCGACCTTCCTGCAGCGCGGCTACGATCAGTTGATCCACGACGTCGCGGTGCAGAATCTCGACGTGCTGTTCGCCATCGACCGCGCCGGCCTGGTCGGTGAAGACGGCCCGACCCACGCAGGCAGTTTCGATCTGTCATACCTGCGCTGCCTGCCGAACATGCTGATCATGGCGCCAGCCGACGAGAACGAAACCCGCCAGATGCTGACCACCGGCTATCTGCATGAAGGCCCGGCGGCCGTGCGCTACCCGCGCGGTACCGGCCCGGGCGTCGCCATCGACCCGGCGCTTGAGCCGCTGCCCATCGGCAAAGGCGTGATTACCCGCCAAGGCGAGAAGGTTGCCATTCTCTGCTTCGGCACCCTGCACCAGCACGCCAGCAAAGCCGCCGAAGCGCTGAATGCGACCGTCGCCAACATGCGCTTCGTCAAACCGCTGGACACCCAGCTGATTGCCGAACTGAGCGCCAGCCACGACCTGCTGGTCACCGTGGAAGAAAACGCGGTCATGGGTGGCGCTGGCAGCGCGGTCAACGAGTGGCTGCTGGCCCAGGGCATCAGTCTGCCGGTGCTCAACCTCGGTCTGCCCGACATTTACGTCGAGCACGCCAAGCCGGCACAGATGCTCGCCGAGTGCGGCCTTGACGCCGCCGGTATCGAAGCCGCTATTCGCTCACGTCTCGACCGCCGGTAAGAGCCTGCCCCGGCAGGCTTGACCCATCGGCCCGAAAGCCCTAGAGTCGCGCCACTTCCAGTCGCCTGGGTGCCCGAGGCTGCTTTGCAGCCCGGGTGAAACGGGAAGTCGGTGAAAGCCCGACACTGCCCCCGCAACGGTAAGGAATCGCAGGCCTGCCCTGCCAGCATCATCCACAACGCCACTGTGCTCTGCATGGGAAGGCGATGATGCCTTGATTCCGAGTCCGGAGACCGGCCCAGCGCGAGTACAGCCACGGCAATGCCGTGTCGGCTGTCTGCTGAGGTGTCGCGGAGGGCGTCACCGGTCAGCGTGCAGTCGCCGCACCGTGGCCTGCCTCCTGACTCCCCGCCCTCCTCAAAAGCCGAACTTTTGAGGAACACTATGTACAAGTCACTGCTGATCATCCCGGGCCTGCTGGCCTGCGCCATTGCCCAGGCGAACGACGCTCTGTCGCTGCCGGATACCATCGTTACCGCTTCGCGCCAAGTCGAAGACCGTGCAGCAACCAGCTCCGCCAACACGGTTTTTACCCGGGATGACATCGATCGCCTGCAGCCCAACAGCATCACCGACCTGCTGCGCCGCGTTCCCGGCCTGTCGATCACCACCAACGGCGGCTTGGGCAGCTTGAGCGGTATTTCGCTGCGCGGCACCAATACCACGCAAACGCTGGTGCTGATCGACGGTCAGCGCATCGCCAGCGCCAGCGCCGGCCAAGCCAGTCTGGAATTTATCAGCGTCGACCAGATCGAGCGGATCGAAGTTATCCGTGGCCCGCGCTCAGCCATCTACGGCTCGGACGCCATTGGTGGCGTGGTGCAGATCTTTACCCGCCAGGGCCGTGAGGGGCTGGATGCCCGCGTCAAACTCGGCGTTGGCAGCAATCAGACCTTTACCCGCGACTTCGGCCTGTCCGGCGGCGATGAGCGCACCCGCTTCGCCCTCGGTGCTAGCCTGAGCGAGACTGACGGCATTAACCGCACCACCAACAGCGTGGGCGGTGACCGCGACGACGACGGCTATCGCAACCGGGCCTTCAACGCGAGTCTGACGCACAACGTCACTGATGATCTGGAAGTAGGCGTGCGTCTGCTGGAACAAAAAGGCAATACCGAGTACGACCTGATGGGCGACCCGGAAGACGACTTCAGCCTCAGCACGGCTGCCGCGCACGTTCAATGGCAGGTCAACACCCTGTGGCGCACCCGTCTGGAAGTAGGACACGCGGAAGATCGCCGCGACACCCTGTCCAGCACCTTCCCCTCGTCCTACGACACCTACCGCGACTCCGCCAGCTGGCTGAACAATCTGAGCTTCAGCGATGCCCACAACCTCCAGCTGGGTATGGACTGGTACGAAGACCGCCTGAGCTCCACCGCAGGCTTCGACAACGACGAGCGATACAACCAGGCAGCCTTTGCCCAGTATCGTTTCAGCGGCGAGCAAATCAGTGCAGAGCTGGGCATGCGCCACGACGATAACGAGCAGTTCGGCAGCGAAAACACCTTCAACGGCGCCGTCATCTTTGCCATCGACGAGCGTCAGCAACTGGTTGCCTCTTACAGCGAAGGCTTCCGCGCGCCGACTTTCAACGACCTGTATAACGCCTTCGGAGCCAACCCAAACCTGCGCCCTGAGCAGTCGAAAAGCTACGAGCTGCAGTGGCGCGGACGCTTTGCCGAGACGGCGTTCGAAGCCTCTGCCTACCGGATGGACATCGAAGACCTGATCACCCTGGATGCCGTCTGGATTCCGCAGAACATCAGCGAAGTGCGTATCAACGGGCTGGAGTTGACCGCCGAGCGCGACATCCTTGGCTGGTACACCGTGGCCTCTGCAACCTGGCTGGACCCGCGTGACCGCGCCACCGGTAATCTGCTTCCGCGCCGTCCCAAGCGCCTGCTGAGCATCGACACCGACCGCCAGTTCGGCGACTTTGGCGTCGGCTTCAGCGTGGTTGCCAACAGCGCCCGCTACAACGATGCCGCCAACACCCAGAAACTGTCCGGTTTCGGCACGCTGGAAATCCGCGGCAACTGGCTGATGAGCGACACTACCCGCTGGGATCTGGCCGTCAGCAACGTACTGGAAAAGGAATACGCGCTGTCGAACGATTTCCTCGGCAATCCGTACCAGAACGAGGAGCTGAATGCTCGCCTGTCGCTGACCTGGACCCCGCAGCTGTAAGCATCACCCGCAGCCCATGCCGTACCAACAAACCCCGCCCCGAGCGGGGTTTTTGTTTTCCTGAAGGCAGAACCCTCCCGGCACCGCCTCCGCCCGTGTATCGACCACAGCACAGCCCGTCGCACCGACTTGCCGCCCGGCACCGCTGATCAGGCATAATGCGTCCTTGTCCGAACCGGAATTCGACGCCTTATGTTTTTCACCGACGAGCGCCTGCAGTTCTTCCGCCCGCTCACCAGTAAATACCGCGAACAGATTGTCGAGTGCCTGCGCCTGCTGCACGAGCGGCTGTACAGCGCCCGCGCCGATTATGGCGAATCGCTCAAGCGTGAGCAGGTGCTGGATATCTTCAGTGAAGCGCTGGAACGCGCACCGCTGCTGGAAGGCGACGACGAAGACGGCAGCCGCTTCAAGAGCAACCGCGAGCAGGCCAGCTGGATTCTCACCAGCCTGATCGAGAACGGCTGGCTGGAACGTCAGGTGGATCAGGCGACCTTCCAGTCGACCTACCCGTTCAGCCGCATGGGCCGTTTGTTTGCCCAGTCGCTGGCCGAGGCGCACGGGCACAACACCCGCACCCGCCATCGCAATACGCGCAACACCCTTAACGCGCTGTCGGCTTTTGCCGAGCACGGCGAGGTGTATGACCTGCTCGACGCCCACGAATACGCCGAACGCATCATCGCCGACTTCACCGACATCATCGCCGAGCTGGAAGAGCGCAAGCGCCAACTGGTGCGAGAGGTCGAGGCGCAGCAACTGGTGCAGCAGGCCAGCGATCAGTTCTTCGACTTTATGGAGCGCCGCTTCCAGCCCGATCTGGCTGTGCGCCTGTCGGCAGACAGCGTCGAAAAGCACCGCGAGCGCATTCAGGATGTGATCAGCCGCATTCGCCGCAAGCCGCGCGAATGGAAGGCCGAGGCCGAGCGCGAGCTGCGCCGCTTGGCGCCGGATTTGCTGAGCGACGAACGCAGCTCGATTCTCTGGCAGCTGCTGGACGGCATCGAAAGCTGCCTGCGCAACGCCGCCGACATCATGCTGCCAGCGCTGCGCCGCACGCTGCAGAGCTTCACCCAGCGCGCCGACATCATCATCCGTCAGCTCAGCTACCTGCACAGCCAGAAGCACAGCGACATCGTTGGCCTGTGCCGCGAGCTGTCGGCCCTGCCCGCCGAGGAACAGGCCACACGCCTTGCCGCCGCCGGTGAAGAGATGGCGGTAGTCAATCTGGCCCTGGTCGATCCAGGCCAGGTGAAACTGCGCGAGCGCCGCGAACGCCCGCCGGTGCACAGCCTGATGGAAACCCTCGACGCGCCGGAAGACGACACCCTGCGCACACTGGCGGTCAATCAACTGCTCGACAAGGCCTTCAACGTCAACGCCAGTGGCCTGCGCGACTACCTGCGCGCCGCGCTCGGCAACGGCAGCCAACTCAACACCCGCGACCTGCCGATCAACAGCGCCACCGACCTGCTCGCCCTCAGCCACGTGATCGCGCTGGCCAGCGCCGAGCACGCGGCCAGCGGCCTGCGCGTGCGCATCGAGCCAAGCGGCGAAACCATCAGCAACGAAACCTATTTTGATCGCCGTGACGGCTTCATCATCGATCTGGAACATGACGAACATGCGTGACGCGCTGGACCACCACCTCAACGAACGCGGCCTGAGTGCCGAGGACTTTTCCGAGCTGATGATCCGCCTGCTCGACCGCGGCGTGCTCTGCCGCGACGAAAGCAACCGCGAGGCCGAGCTCTACGACCGCTACCTGCAAGCCGCCGAACTGGTCGAGGACTATCTGTCGGTACTGCGCATCCGCGTGCTGCACGAGCCGCGCTTCAATCTGGTCCGGGTGTTCCCGCCAGGTGCGGAAGTGCCCGGTCTGGTCGATGCCGACGACAGTTTTGGCAGCGGCCTGCGCGAACGCCTCAACCAGCAGGAAGTGGCGCTGATTCTGGTGCTGCGCGCCGAGTACGATAAGGCGCTGCGCGAAGGTCAGGTCGACGAGTTCGGTCAGGTCATGCTGTCGCTCGAAGCGCTCAACCTGAGCAGCCGCAACCTGCTTGGCCGCTCCCTTCCGGAACAGCAGAGCGAGCGCCGCAACCTGCTGCGCCGCCTGCGTCAGCTCAGGCTGATCCGCAGCCCCAGCGACGCCGAACTGGACAGCGGCGAAGCCTGGCTGACCATCCGCCCGGGCATCATCAGCCTGGTGACCGACAGCGCACTGGCCCAGCTCGCCAGCCCCGAGATTGAAGACACAGAAGACCAGCCGTCCGCCGAGGAGAACAACTGATGTATCTGAAGCGTTCGATTACCGTCAACTGGGGCAACCTGCCAGTCGAAGAGCTGGAATACGGCCCGGTCAACCTGTTCTCCGGCGGCAACGGCTCCGGCAAGACCACCGCAGCGGATGCCTTGCAAACGCTGATGACCGCCGCCCACGACAACCTGTTCAACTACAACCCGGGGCAGGACGAAACCACCCAGCGCGGCCGCGGCGGCAAGCAGGTGCGCACCCTCGCCTCTTACGTGCTCGGCTGTGACGACGGCGCTTACGCCCGACCCTGGGATACCGACGGCTACATCGCCGGCGTGTTCCACCCGACCCGTGGCGAGACCGCCGAGCCCTTTACGGCGGTGATTGGCGTGCGCGCCCATCTGGACGCTGCCGGCAGCAGTCGGCAGGCACGGCAGGACGAACTGCTGCTGATGATCATCCCGGGCGAGATGCTGTCGCTGTCGCACTTTCTGCGCGAGCAGGACGACGGCCGCCACGTCATCGCCGTGACCGAACTGCCGGGCCTGCTACGCAAGCAATTCAGCGCCCAGCAGATCGAAGTCTACGACCGCAAGAGCGCCTATCTGGCCCGTTTATATGCCGCCCTGCGCGGTCGACGCGATGCGCTGTCGACCCGCGAGGCCAAGAACGCCGCGCGCACCTTTGCCAACTTCATGGCCTACAAACCGGTCAAATCCATCGACCAGTTTGTCGCCGAGGAAGTGCTGGAGCCGCGCGAGTTTGGCGACACCATCAAGCGTATCCGCGACCTGCTGCGCACCGTACACGGCATGGAGCAGGAAGCCGCCCGCGTGCGTCAGGCCGTTGAGCTGCTGTCGTTGACCACCAGCCAGACCACCCAGTATCTGGACAGCTGGCTGGAGCGCACCGGACTGGAGTACGCCGCGGCTGCGCAAGCCTGGCAGAACAACCAGCAAGGCTATCTGGCTGCCAAGCAGGAGCAACAGCAGCTCGCCAGCCAGCTGGAAGCACTGCAGGAAGACCAGCACCTGACTACCGAGCGTCTGGCGCAGGCCCACCACGAACTGGTGCAACTGGAAGCTCGCCGTCAGGGCATTCCGGCGCTGCAGAACAAGGACCAGTTGGAACAGCGCCAGCGCCAGTTGAGCGAACAGCTGCGCAACGCGGTGCCCGGCCTGCTGACCCAGGCCCATCAGCGCGACCGCAACCTGGTCGCGCTGCAATCCGCCGGCGCCCTGCTGTCGCAACACAGCCTCAGCCAGTCGATTCCGCAGCTGGCCAGCCGTGGCTGGCGCGACGCCAGCGCTGCGGTGCTGGCCGCCGAGCGCGAACCAGTCGCCGACCTGAACCAACTGCTGGCCCGCGACTGGATCGACCTGACTCCGCTGGACGCCGGTCTGGATGCCATTCGCAGCCAACAACGCGCCCACAACCAGCTGGCCGAGCGCCTGCGCGATCAGGACAGCGAAGGCGCCAGCCTCCTGCAGCGCGTCGACCGGCTGGTGCAGGAACGCACCAGCGCGCTGAACAACCTGGACCGTCAGGTCAGCCAGATTCGCCACCAGATCAGCACCCTGCAGAGCAGCCGCGTTACCTACCCCTCGTACGTCGAAGAAGCGCTGCTGGCTATCCGCAAGCAATGCCCGCAGGCCGACCCGCGCGTACTTTGCGACCACGTCGAAGTGCTCGACCCGGATTGGCAGATGGCTATCGAGGGCTATATCGGCGGCAGCCGCTACGCCATTCTGGTCGAGCCCGACTATGAAGCAGAAGCCATCCGCATCGTGCGCCAGATGAACAGCCGCGAACGCAACCGCGCGCGGGTCATTCAGGGCAGCAAAGCCAAACAGGACGCCGAACGCATCAGCCTGCCGAACGACTCGATCCTGCAGGTCATGCGCTTCAGCCACCGCGTTGCCGAGTACTACCTGCAGGCGTCCTACGCCACGGTCGCCCGGGTGGAAGACGCCGGCGCCCTGCGCCAGACCCGCCGCGGCATCACCCGTGACGGCATGGGCTCGGGCAACTACGCGCTGTTCCGCTGCGATATCGACGACAGCCAGCTGGTGTTCGGTGCCGCCGCCCGCGAGCGCAACCTGCGCGCGCAGGAGCAGCGCCTGCACGACCAGGATCTGCAGCAGCACCAGCTGCGCCGCGAACTGGAAGCCCTGCGCGAACTGGCCCGCCAGCTTGGCCAAATTGCGCCACTCGAGTACGCGGCCCGCGCCAGCGAGCTGCTCGACAGCCAGCGCCAGCTGCGCGAAGTCGAACAGCAGCTGGAAGCGCTCGATCTGGGCGCGCACCACGATCTCGAATCCGAACAGCAGCGCGTCACCTTGCGCCACCGTGAGCTGGAACTGCACGGCAAGGATCTGGATGTGCAGCTCGGTCGCCTGCAGGAGAAACAGCTCACCATCGGCCAGCGCATCAGCCACTTTGCCGACCAGAGTGACGCCCTGCTCGACGCCCGCGACAAGGCCGAACAGTACCTGCTCGACGCCGCCGCCAAGGTCCCAGGCCTCGACCCGCAGGCACGGCTGGAGCAACTCGACGCCATGCTAGAACAGCGTGGCGGCCAGTTCGACTTCATCGCCGACGCGCAAGCACTGACCAGCAGCCTGCACCGCCAGGTCGCCGACCTGCAGCGCGCCATCGAGCACTACAACGAACAGGCCCAACCGGCCGACCAGGTGCTGGCCGATACTCCGGCAGAGCTGCACAGCGTCGCCTTCTTCCGCCACGTTGGCGCACTGCATCAGCAGCTCGACAACCTGCACAATCGCCTGCGCAACAACGTACTGCTGGCCAAGCAGGAGCAGCTCGCCAGCCTGCGCGACAGCTTCAACACCACCTTCGTCAGCGACCTTTGCCACGAGATCCATCAGGCCATCAACGACGGTCGTCGCACGCTGGAGCAGCTGAACAAGGAGCTAGAGCACCACCGCTTTGGCGCCGACCGCGAGCGCTTCCAGTTCGACTGGGACTGGCTGCCCGAGTACAAGGCCTACTGGGAGTTCTTCCGCGAACTGATCCAGATGCCCAACCTGGGCGACGGCACCAGCCTGTTCGACGATACCCTGTCCGAGCGCTCGGCCGAGGTCCGCGACCAACTGCTCGCACTGCTGCTGGACGGCGACGAACAGCAGGCCCTGCGTGAGCTGGAGCGCATCAGCGACTACCGCCGATACCGCCGCTACGACATCCTCAAGCACCCGGAAGGCAAATCGCCGATCCGCCTGAGCGAATACGGCACCGGCTCCGGCGGCCAGCTGGAAACCCCGGCCTACATCATCCGCGCCGCCGCGGTGACCAGCGCCTTCCGCTTCAACGAGGGCGACAGCCACCTGCGCATGGTCATCGTCGACGAAGCCTTTATGCACATGGATGAAACCCGCTCGCGTGAAGTCATCGCCTACCTGACCGAAACCCTTGGCCTGCAGCTGATCTTCATCATGCCGACCAGCAAGGCCGGCCCCTTCCTGGAGCTGGTCAGCAACCAGTTCGTATTCAGCAAGGTACCGAGCAGCCAGCCGGTTGGCGAGCTGAACACCCGCGTCCTGCTCGACCGCCAGCAGCTCAACCGCGAACGCGTGGCCGAGCTGTGGGCCCAGCACCGCCGGGTGATCCGTCAGCAGGGCGCGCTGGAGTTTATGGAAGACGTGATCTGACCCTGTGAGTGCGTTGCCGACCACCCCGGCAACGCATTGCAGCGGCAGATGCCAAGCACTGCACATTCACCCGAATAGTCGATTGTCCGACCCGTCAACGCCCCGCAGGATCAACGCAGGCACACCTGCAGCCATAGGGAATTGGCATGTCCGGCAAACCCGCCGCACGACTCGGCGACCCCACACAATGCCCACAGACCGGCCACGGCAGCCAGCGCCTCGTCAGCGGCGCCGCTGACGTACTGATCAACGGCAAGCCCGCTGCCCGCTTGGGCGATACCAGCAGCTGCGGCAGCCCACTCAGCAGTCAGCTCGTCAGCAACGTTCTGATCAACGGCCGCCCCGCCGCTGTACTCGGCAGCATCGGCGCCCACGGCGACCGCGTTACCGCCGGCTCCCCGACCGTTCTTATTGGCAATCAACCCAGCAGTGTTGAAAGTGCTACCGCGCAAGCCATGATCCTCACCGGCCTGGTGCGCGCCCTGCAGGCGCTGTTCAACGCTCCGGTAAAAACCGGCTCCAGCAACGCAGTGCCACTGGAGCGCGAGGAAGAAGAGGAGGAAGAAGAAACCGAACTTCCGCAAAAACAGCGCATTACTCTGCGCGTCGGCATGTTCTTCGACGGCACCCTCAACAACCTGCCCAACGCCTCCCTCACCGCCCAATGCCGCCGCGAAGACCTCGCCCAACTCGGCCCGGATGGCCTTGAAGCTGTCACCCGTTTCTGCCAATCCCACGGTTATAACGACAGCGATGGCGATGCGTTTTTTGATCAGCGGCCGGACAACAGTTATGGGAATGAGCTGAGTAATGTGGCGTTGTTATACGAGCTTTATCAAGACGACTCGCGCCAGCAACTGCCACCGGAAACCACCAAAGCCAGCGTAAAGGTCTATATCGAAGGCGCCGGCAGCAAAGCGGGCCAAGAAGACGCCACTATGGGTATGGCGTTTGGGCAGGGTGAGACCGGGGTCGTTGAACGGGTTGAGCAGAGTCCTGCCACGTTGCTACTGATGATTGACAGCCTGGTGGACAGCAACCCTGCTATCTGCATCGAAAATATAGAGTTCGACATTTTCGGCTTCAGTCGCGGCGCGGCAGCAGCTCGCCACTTCGCCAACGAGGTACTCAAAGCCGAAAAAGGTATTCTCGCCAACAATCTGGACGCCAGGACGCCCACGTTCTCCCCTGGGTTCTCCATCACCGGAAGTATAAGCATCAACTTTATCGGCCTGTTCGATACCGTAGCGGCCATCGGCGACCCTGCTAACGGCCATCTCAGTGTCGGCGACGACTATAACCCCGGAGTCAATTTGTACCTACCACCCGGCTGCGCCCGCAAGGTAGTGCACCTGACCGCTGCGGACGAGCATCGACATAACTTCAGCTTGAATCGGGTAAGCGGGCCACACGAAGAACTGGTTTTGCCTGGCGTACACTCCAACCTAGGCGGCGGCTACCCAACGCTATCTTATGAGCGACTGGTAATCGGTAGACCCGTCTTCTTCCTCAGTAATCACTACCCATTGGACGGCCCGGCTCGTCAGCAACTCGTCCGCTCCCGCGCCTGGCAGGTCAGGCAACAGGAGGAAGAACGCTTTCGGGCGCGCGGACTACCAGGCGACGGCCGCTTCGAGCGGCATGAAGAAGTCGTCGGACAAAGCCCAAACGCACGCGTACTGCTGACGCTCTCAATTATCCGCAGCGTCCGAGGTGAGCTGTCCCGCGTATCCCTTAAGGTCATGCACGCCAAAGCATCAAGTGCGGCTGTGCCGTTCGGCGCATTAAACGATGCAGATAGGCGCTTTGCTATCCCGACCGACCTCGAACCAATCGCAGGCAAGGTGTTTGCCGCATGCATGGCTGGACGTAGCCCGATCCTGAGCATTGAGGAAAAGCGCTTCCTGCACAGCCGCTATATCCACAGCTCGGCCAACTGGGTGCCGGTGAAAGGCTTTATGGCTAACAAGCCGCGGCATGACTTTATTCGCGCCATCTATCCAGATGAGCGACAGAACGGATACCCCGTATGATCACACGCACTCTGATCCTGCTCGCAGCGCTAATCCTTAGCAGTTGCCAGAGCAAACCGATTCAGCCCTTCCCGCCCAAACCTGACCTCCCCTACCGCGCTTGGTACGTGGGCCTCGGGGCTCCTGACTATATGGAAGCATGGGTCGACGGTGTGGACCTAATAGACGTGAACGACCTGATGTACGAGCGCGTGTTCGGGGGAATTGCATCAACAAGCACGCCTCCCAACAATCAGGGCGACGCTCGCGGCTGGCCAAAGCGTCCAGGCCCTGGGTCGAGCTTCCCCATGTCCGGCATTGATCTGCCAGAGAAAATCACAGTGCGCTGGCAGTCGCTTGCGGAACCAGAAGCGTACCTGGCCAGCTTCTATGTTTCAGATGAGACAAGAGCCGAAATGGTTAAACCACGGCCCACATACTGTGCGTGGCGGGACGCCCACGTCACTCACTATTTGAACATTATTGCGATTGGCGTTGCCCCGGGGGGTGTAGTCAAAGCCTGGCTGGTAGGCCCGTGTCTCGACCCAATCGAAATCGCCCACGTCCAAGGCGAAATAAACCCCGTCGGCCCCTACAACGGTGAATCCAACGGCGAGTTCTACCGCCCACCCAGCCCCAACGCCCAGCACTATATCGACACCCACGGCATCCCGTTCGGCAGCTGGTAGCCTAGAACCGGACCAGCTCGCAAAGCTGCGCTACACCATCCACGATCCCAGGGGTCGGGCGCACCAGCAGGTCGCTGTCGAGCACATGCAGGCGGTTGTGCTGTACCGCGCTCATACGCGGAAACCGGTGCCAATCTTCAAGCCAGCCCTCGGCTGTTACGCCTTGGTCAGCCAGTGCAATGATGACGTCGGGGTTGGCGGCCAGCACGCCTTCACGGCCGACTTGCGGGGCGAGGCCGACCAGATCGGCGAAGACGTTATCAGCACCACAGAGCGTCAACGCATCGGACAACAGCTGATCGCCAGCGGCCGTGTAGAGCGGGTTGTTCCAGAGTTGCAGAAACACCTTGGGACGGCTTGCCGACGGGGCTGCACGAAGCCTGTCCAGCTGAGCGCGGAAATCGGCTGCCAGCGTCTGCGCCTCGGCTGGCTGATCGAGCAATTCGCCGAGCTGCAGGGTCATGCTGGCGATATCGTCGAGCCGCTGCGGGTCAAACTGTTCGACGCGGATGCCCCAGCTACGCAGCCGGCTCAGCAGTTCCGGGGGATTGCCGGAGGTCCAGGCGAGGACCAGATCAGGCCGGACGGACACGATCCGCTCAGCAGAGAGAGTCTGATAGCTGCCGACAGCTGGCAGTTCGCTCAGCTCAGGTGGCAACTGACCGTCATCCAGCACACCAACCAGCCGAGCACCCGCGCCCAACTGCAAGGTCATATCGGTAAGAAAGGGAGCCAGGCTGACGATGCGCTCGGCAGCCTGCGCGGGTAGCGTGTTAAGTGACAGCGCCAGCAGCAGCGCCAGCAGCTGACGCACTCAGTTGACCCAGGCGGCCGGCGGGCGATACAGCAGCATGACACCCAGGCTGACGACCATCAGCAGCACCAGCGGGATGACCTCACCCACACAGAAGTAATGCACCAATGCGGTCAGCGCCGGCAGCGCAGCGGCGGCCAGACCCAGACTCTGATTGCGGTGCAGCACCGCCCAGGCGCTGGCGGCTTCGGCGCCCTCACCCAAGCCTTCGGCACGAATCAGCGCGCGTTTGTAGAGCCGGAAACGCCAGAGGGTCAGCATCAGGCTCGCCATACCAGCAGCAAACAGCGGGACAGCGGCCTCATCGAACAGGCCGGCCCAGTCCCCCAGCACCACCACCAGCAAAATCGGCAGCAGAAGTACCGTCAGGCTGAGCATGCGCCAGACACTGCGCAGTGAACGCCAGTGTGGCTTGGGATCAAACATCGTCAGACTCAGCCTCGGCTTCTGCCTGATGCAACTGACCCAGCATGTGGCCCAGCTTGCCTGCCTTGGTTTCCAGGTACTTGGTGTTGTGCGGGTTCTTGCCGAACTGCAGCGGCAGGCGCTCGGCAACCAGCACGCCAAAGCCCTGAATGGCTTTGACCTTGCGCGGGTTGTTGGTCAGCAGCTTGAGGCTCTTGATGCCCAGATGATCGAGCATCGGTTTGCAGATGCCGTAATCGCGCTGGTCGGCGCCAAAGCCGAGCAGTTCGTTGGCCTCTACGGTATCAGCACCGCCATCCTGCAGATGGTAGGCGCGGATCTTGTTCATCAGGCCAATGCCGCGGCCTTCCTGACGCAGGTACAGCAGCGCGCCGCGACCTTCTTCGGCGATGGCTTTAAGGGCAGCTTCCAGCTGGAAGCCACAGTCGCAGCGCAGGCTGAACAGAGCATCGCCAGTCAGACATTCGGAGTGCAGACGGCCGAGCACGGGCTCGCCATCGGACACATCGCCCATCGTCAGCACTACATGCTCCTTGCCGGTCGCTTCTTCCAGGAAGCCGTGCATAGTGAACGTGCCCCACTTGGTGGGCAGCTGGGATGACGCAATAAAGGTGACTGTCACGCCGGTCTCCTGTACGACCTTTGCAAAAAAGGGGCGGCTATATTAGCAGGTGAAGGCCGCGTGAGCGATCTGCGCGTTGCCTGCATAGCTGCGGTGAATGCCGCAGGTCGACACCAGGGACTGGCCAGGGACGGCCACAGCATGCTGTGGCCCTACGAAAGGTGCGCGTTGGCTCTTACCTCAGAACTTGCGCTCAAGCAGCAGCAGATTGTCCTGTTCGTCCATCCGCACCCTGCTCAACCAGCTCATACCGAGCAGCACTTCCAGCGGAAAACGCCCCTCCAGCACCAGTGCCTGAACGTTGCTCAGCTCAATGTCGCCGACCTTAACCCGCACCAGATTGACCTGATAGCCTTCGACGGCGCCAGATGCCGTGGCGGCGCGCACCGGAGTACCGGCAAGCTGGTAATCGATACCGAGGCGACGCGCCTGTACCGAACTCATCGACACGCTGGTCGCGCCGGTATCGACCATGAAGTTGACGGTCTGACCATTGATCGACCCCGTCACCCGAAAGTGTCCGCCCTCGCCGCGCGGAATACTCACCTGCTGCCGCTCGGCCTGGGCGAATCCGGCGCTGTATTCGCGCTGCAGCCCAAACTGCCGCGTCTGGCCGTCGACCCGCAGTGTCGCGGTCTGACTGTCGGCGGAGATCAGCTCGACCCCGTCTACCGGCGGCTTGCCGACCCGCAGCATATGGCGCTGACCTTCGATATTGACCACCGCCGCGTTGGCGAACAACCCAACCACTCGCACATCGGTAGCCGCCGATACCAGCGAGGCCGCAGTCAGTCCGGCGCCAAGCAGCAGAGCAGAGAGAAGAGCGATACGGGCCATGCGGTGTTTCCTTTGCGCGAGAACAGGCGAGGTTTACACCATAGCCAACAGGATTTCGGCCAGCAACAACACCAGCAAGGCCATAAAACCCGCAATGATGTCATCCAGCATGATGCCGAAGCCGCCGCCAACCCGCCGGTCAACCCAGCGAATCGGCCAGGGCTTCCAGATGTCAAACAGGCGGAACAGTACAAAACCCGCAAGCAACCAGAGCCATCCGACCGGCGCCAGCCAGAGCGCGATCCACAGGCCGACGAATTCGTCCCAGACGATCCCGCCGTGATCATGCACGCCAAGGTCGGCTGCGGTTTTGTGGCATAACCAGATGCCAAGCAGCGTCGACAGTACGATCACCAGGCTGTAGCCACCAAAAGGTAGCTGCTGCCACAGCAAGACAAACGGCAACGCCGCCAGCGTCCCCCAGGTACCGGGCGCCGGGCGAATCGCGCCACTGCCGAAACCAAAGGCCAGAAAATGAATCGGGTTACGCCACACCGACCGGGGTGTCGTTTCGTTCGCGTCAGACATCCGTGCTCCTGAAATGTTGATATCCGGCCGGGCCGTCGACCGCCTGCGGCCCAAGCCCAAGATCCAGCTGAACCCCGTTTCCGCCCTGCACCTCACCAATCACGCTGACCGCATGACCGGCCGCGCGCCACTGCTCCAGACGCCCACGCGCCGCGCGTGGCAGGGTAAACAGCAAAACATAGTCGTCACCGCCACGCAGCATCCAGTCGAGCCGCTGCTGCTCAGACCAACTGCGCAGCGCATCAGACATGGGCAACTGTGGGCCGTTGATCAGCAAACGCACGCCACTGGCTGCGGCAATGTGCCCGGCATCCGCCAGCAGCCCATCGGACACATCCAGGCCGGCACTGGCAAAGCCACGTATCTGCTGCCCCAGCGCCAACTGCGGCTGCGGCCGCCAGAAGCGGCCGAGCAGATAATCCTGCGCAGCCATCGGCAAGCCGGCAGGCAAAGCATCGCCAAGCACCACCGCCAGCCCGGCGGCGCCGTCGCCCAAGGGACCGCCGACGCACAGCAGGTCGCCGGGGCGCGCGCCCGAGCGCGTCAGCGCCTGACCCGCCGGCACCTGCCCAAGCACGGTAACGCCGATATTGAGCGGGCCTCGCGTGGTGTCACCGCCGATCAGATTGATCCCGGCGTCACGCGCGGCATCGGCCAGACCACTGGAAAACGCCTGCAACCAACCAGCCGACGCCTGCGGCAGGCTCAGCGCCAGGGTAAAACCAAGGGGAGTCGCCGCCATGGCGGCAAGGTCACTGACTGCAACAGCAAGCGAACGATAGCCCAGTTCGGCAGCGGGACAGTCTGTGGGGAAGTGCACACCCTCAACCAGGGTGTCGGTAGAAATGACCAGTTGCTGCCCGGGAGCCAGCTGCAGCACTGCGGCATCGTCGCCAATGCCGAGAACGGTGGCGTTGGTATCAGCCGCCCGCTCCAGTCGCGCAGTGCGAAAGTAGCGGGCGATCAGATCAAACTCGTCCAGCGCCATGGCCGGTCGATCAGCGCCCTTTGCGGGCGGCGCCGACTTCAGCCTTGCGCAGCGTCGGTGCCAGCTTGTCGAGGATACCGTTGACGTATTTGTGACCGTCGGTAGCACCGAACGACTTGGCCATTTCGATGGCTTCGTTGATCACCACGCGATACGGCACGTCGATGCGCTTGAGCAACTCGTAGACGCCGATGCGCAGCACGCTCAGCTCGACCGGATCGACGTCTTTGATGTCGCGGTCCAGCACTCGGCTCAGCTCGTCGTCGATGTCGCCGAGGTTGCGCGGCACGCCGGTCAGCAGCTCGTGGAAATACGCGCTGTCCACCTTGCTGAAATCGTTGTCGGTACGAAACTGCGCCTCGATATCTGACACCGGCAGATCGGCCATGTGCCAGGAGTACAGTGCCTGCATCGCCAGGCTGCGCGCCTTGCGACGGGCCGACGCTTTCGGCCGGCCGGCTGCGGGGGAACTCTGCTGAGCGTCCATCAGGCCTCCAGCTGCTTGATCACGCTGACCATCTCAAAGGCAGACATGGCCGCTTCTGCGCCCTTGTTGCCAGCCTTGGTGCCGGAGCGCTCGATGGCTTGCTCGATGCTGTCGACAGTCAGCACGCCGAAGGCAACCGGAATACCGTATTCCAGAGAAACCGCGCCAACGCCTTTGACACACTCGCCAGCCACGTATTCGAAGTGCGGCGTACCCCCACGGATGACCGCGCCCAGGGTGACAATCGCGTCGTACTGTTTGAGGTCTGCAACCTTCTTGACCATCAGCGGAATTTCAAAGGCGCCGGGAACACGCACGATGGTGATGTCTGACTCCTTGACGCCGTGGCGCTTGAGCGCGTCAACCGCACCCTCCACCAGGCTTTCCACCACAAAGCTGTTAAACCGGCCAACGACCAGTGCATAGCGGCCTTGGCCAGTTACAAAATCACCTTCGATGGTACGGATAGCAGTCATGAACAGTCTCTCTGTATAAAGAACCGGCAGGGCGCTGGGCGCTGCCGTAAATCAAATGGATGAAGAAAACTAGCTGCGTTACCATCGCTGCGTTAAAAACAGGCTCAGAATGCTCATTTACAACTCGTAAAGTCGAGCGCGACTCCGATCACTTCTTCGCCTGTTTTTGCCTTGCGCTGGCTGCCTCGCCTACGTTTTCTAAAAAATTGGTCAATCGCAGGGCAAGTATTCTACTACTTCCAGGTCAAAGCCGGATATGGCGTTGAACTTCATCGGCGCCGACAGCAGGCGCATTTTGCGCACGCCCAGATCGCGCAGGATCTGTGAACCGGCACCAACGGTATTATAGGTCGAGGGACGACGCGGTGCCGACTTGCCGGTACCCAGGTTGCTGACGTGCTCCAGCAGCGCCTCGGAATCCACCTGATTACCCAGCATCAACACCACGCCACGGCCTTCGGCGGCAACACGGCGCATCGCTTCCTGCAAACTCCAGCGGCCGGCTTCCGGCACCAGGAACAAATCACGCAGCGGATCGACGTTATGCACGCGAACCAGCGTCGGCTCTTCCGGCTCGATATCGCCCAGCGTCAGCGCCAGGTGCACAACGTCAGCGGTACGGTCACGGTAGGCAACCAGATTGAACTGCCCCAGCTCGCTGCTCAGCACTTTCTCGTCAGCGCGCTCGACCGTGCGCTCATTCAGCAGACGATAGTGGATCAGGTCAGCGATGGTGCCGATTTTGATGTCGTGCTGCTTGGCAAACTCTTCCAGTTCAGGGCGACGGGACATGCTGCCGTCGTCGTTCATGATCTCGCAGATCACCGCCGACTCGCCGAAACCCGCCATACGCGCCAAGTCGCAAGAGGCTTCGGTATGACCGGCACGCGCCAGTACACCGCCGGGCTGCGCCATCAGCGGGAAGATGTGCCCGGGGCTGACGATGTCTTCGGCGGTCGCGTCCGGTGCGGCGGCCGCCTGCACGGTGCGAGCACGGTCAGCGGCCGAAATACCGGTGCTGACGCCGACAGCAGCTTCGATGGAGACGGTGAACTTGGTGCCGAAACCGGAACCGTTGCGCTGCACCATCAGCGGCAGCTTCAGGCGCTCGCAGCGCTCAAGGCTCATCGGCATGCAGATCAGGCCACGGCCATAGCGGGCCATGAAGTTGATGTGCTCGGCCTGACAGGCCTCAGCGGCCATGATCAGGTCACCTTCGTTCTCGCGGTCTTCGTCATCCATCAGGATGACCATCTTGCCGGCGCGAATATCTTCGATCAGTTCTTCAATGCTGTTCAGTTTCATCCGGCCCTCCGGGGGCTGGTTATATCAGGACTTGAGGAAACCGTTTTCGGCCAGAAACGCCATGCTGATGCCGGCAGAGGTCGGCTCGGCGGCTTTCTCGCCAAGCAGCAGACGCTCCAGATAACGGGCGATCAGATCCACTTCCAGATTGACTGTGGTGCCGGGCTGATAGTCGCCCATGACGGTTTCCTGCAGTGTGTGCGGAACGATATTCAGGTGGAAGACCGCGCCTTCCACCGCGTTGACGGTCAGGCTGGTGCCATCAACGGTAATCGAGCCTTTTTCGGCAATGTACTTCGCCAGCTCGGCCGGTGCTTCCACGCGGAAGTGCCATGAGCGGGCATCCTGGTGCAGCGACAGCACCTTGCCAACGCCATCGACATGACCGCTGACCAGGTGGCCACCCAGTCGGGTGGTCGGGGTCAGCGCCTTTTCCAGGTTGACCCGGCTACCCGGCTTCAGGGTAGAGAGCGCGGTACGGCGGATGGTCTCCTGGCTGACATCAGCCCAGAAGCCGTCACCGGGCAATTCAATGGCGGTCAGGCAGACGCCGTTGACCGCGATGCTGTCGCCCAGTTTGACGTCACCCAGATCCAGCTTGCCGGTGCGCACGTACAAACGTACGTCGCCGCCCTTGGGCTGCATGCTCTGAATCTGACCAACCGCTTCGATGATACCGGTAAACATGAATTGCCTCGCTTTCGCCTATGCCGGTCAGGAGACCAGCAGACCCAGACCGTAGACAGCAATGAAGCCGAAGGCAAAGGCCATCAGCAACAATCCAAAGCTGCGCAGGTAGGTCATGAATGTCAGGCCGGGCATCTTGCTCATGGCAACGATGCCGGCAGCGGAGCCAATTATAAGCAGGGAACCACCCACACCGACAGCGTAGGTCAGGCCCATCCACTCGGCGACACTCATCTGCAGATCGGCCTTCAGCAGCGCAGCCGTCAGCGGCACGTTGTCGATCAGGGCAGACAGCATGCCCATCAGGAAGTTGGCCAGCAGGGTTGGCATGACGTCGTAGAGCGCGGTCAGGCTTTGCAGTGTGCCAATGTACTGGAGCATGCCGACCAGCAGCAGCACGCCGAGGAAGAACAGCAACGTCTCGAACTCGATGACGCGGATGTATTCCAGAATCGGGTCGTTGTCGATATCTTCATTGAAGAAGCGCGCGATCAGGAACATCAGTGCTAGGCCAGTCAGGAAGGTCAGTACCGGCGGAATCGCAAAGAACAGGCTGAGCAGAATGGTGGCCAGAATGGTCAGCAGGAACAGCGCGCCGATCACCTGATCCACGCCACGCAGTTCATGCAGCTGGTTCTTCTCGATAATCACCTCGTTGCCCATGCCGATGGACAGCAGCCCTGCCAACGCCAATACCGCCAGCAACGCCGGACCGCTCAGCAGCAGCAGGTTGGTAATCTCGACCTTGTCGGCCATGAAGATCATCAGCGTGGTCACGTCACCGGTGATCATCGCAACACCACCGGAGTTGACGGCAAACACCACCAGCGTGGCGAAACGCAGCATCTTGCGCAGCTCCAGATTCAGGCTCAGCACCAACGCCACCGACACCAGCGTCGCAGTGATGTTGTCGGCAATCGAGGAGAACACAAAGCAGAACGCCCCCGTCAGGAACAGCAACTTGCGCTCGGTAATCCGACCGGGAAGGATGCGATAGATGACGTTTTCGATCAGGCCTTTTTTGTTCAGGTAGGCAACGAAAGTCATCGTTGCCAGCAGAAACAGCCACAGGCTGGCGATATCGGTGATGTTCTCGTTCAGCGCTTCCTGCACATGGGCGCGAACCCCGTCATCCGGCGCAGCAACAAACAGCACCAGCCAGGACAGCGCCCCGAACAGCAACACCACCTTGGCCTTGTTGACGTGAATGACTTCTTCCAGCACGACCCCCAAAAAGGCCACTACCGCCATGATCCACAGCAGTATCTGAACACTACTTTGCATTGTCTTACACTCTCAGGAAGGGAAAATCGGTCGTGCTGTGATGCGCCAGTCCTGGCCTATTGCGCGCATGTCGACGATGTCTACGTCCATCGCTTCACTCATGCTTTCGAAGGGCAACTGCATCAACGGCCGCGCCTGACTCCCGAGCAGGCGCGGCGCCATATACACAATCAGTTCATCAACCAGTCCGGCGCGCCAGAAGGCTCCAGACAGGCCGGCGCCAGCTTCCACCAGCACCTCATTGCAGCCTCGCTCGGCGAGGGTCCGCAGCACCGCATGCAGATCGACCTTGCCGTCTGCACCGGGGACCGCCAGCAGCTCACTGCCGGCGGCACGATAATCTTCGGCGGCCTGTTCTGCACTGGTACTGATGACCAGTGTCGGCCCCGTCTCACGGAAAAATCGCTGATCCAGCGGCACGCGGCGCAGGCTGTCGACCAGCACCCGCAGCGGTTGGCGCGCCGCGGCAGCGGCGGCCTCATCCGCGGGCAAACCCAGCTCGGAGGCGCGCACGGTCAGCGCTGAATCATCCAGCAGCACGCTGTCTGCGCCACTGACCACCGCCCCGCTGCGCGCCCGCAGGCGCTGCACGTCGGCACGGGCTGCCGGGCCGGTAATCCACTTGCTCTCACCGCTGGCCATCGCGGTGCGGCCGTCGAGGCTCATCGCCAGTTTGACCCGCACCCACGGCAGACCCTGCTGCATGCGCTTGATAAAACCGGGATTGAGCGCCTGTGCCTGCGCTTCCAGCAGTCCACAGCTGACGTCGATGCCAGCCTCGCGCAGCCGGTTCAGGCCGTTGCCGGCAACCTGCGGGTTAGGGTCCTGCATGGCCGCAACCACGCGGCTGACGCCCGCCTTGACCAGCGCATCAGCGCAGGGCGGCGTCCGACCAAAGTGGCTGCAGGGTTCGAGGGTGACATACGCGGTGGCGCCGCGCGCCTTGTCGCCGGCCTGGGCCAGCGCATTGACTTCGGCATGGCCTTCGCCGGCACGCACGTGCCAGCCTTCGCCGACGATCTGCCCATCTGCAACCAGGACGCAGCCGACCCGCGGATTGGGCTCGGTGGTGTAGACACCCCGTTCGGCGAGCATCAACGCTCGGCCCATCCACTCCCGGTCAGCTGTGCTCCACTCAGGCATCCGCTTCATCCTGATCGCGACGCGCCAGGCGCTCGATCTCCTCGCGGAACTGGTTGAGGTCCTGGAAGCGGCGGTAAACGGACGCGAAGCGGATATAGGCCACTTCGTCGAGCTGTTTCAGCTCGCGCATGACCATCTCGCCGACGGCCAGCGCCTTGACTTCGCGCTCACCGGTCGCCCGCAGGCGGTGTTTGATATGGCCGATGGCGGCTTCGATCTGCTCGACGCTGACCGGACGCTTCTCCAGCGCACGCTGGAAGCCGGCGCGCAGCTTGTCCTCATCGAAGGGCTGACGGCGACCGTCCTGCTTGATCACCCTTGGCAACACAAGCTCGGCGGTTTCGAAGGTGGTGAAACGCTCCTGACAGGCCAGGCATTCGCGACGACGACGAACCTGATCGCCCTCAGCCACGAGGCGGGAGTCGATCACCTTGGTGTCATGTGCGCCACAGAATGGACAGTGCATGCAGGTTTTCCCAGGTGGATAAAAAACGGCCTACATCTTACCTTTTGTAGGCCGCGGATGAAATGTGTCATTACATTTCAACTACCAGATTGTCGCACCTGCGCGAGCGGCGACCGTTTCAGCCACCGAGCGCCGCGGCAGAGGGGTTTGCGCCCTCCAGCGCGGTGTCAACTGAAACGGTAACAGGCCCTTACGGAAACACTGTGTTCAGGCCATAGCCGCCTGATAGCTGTCACGCAGACGCCGCTTGGCCACCTTGCCGTTGTCGTCACGCGGCATCTCGGCAACCAGATCGACCCGTTTAGGCACCTTGTAGCCGGCCATGTTGTCGCGCACGAATGCCTGCACCGCGGCCGCATCCACCTGCGGATCACTGGTTGCCACCACCGCCATCAGCGACTCACCGTACTCGGCGTCGGGCATGCCGAACACCGCGCAGTCCCGCACCCCGGGCATGGTGATCAGAACGTGCTCGATTTCCGCAGGATAGATGTTCACCCCACCGGAGATCACCATGTCGGACTGGCGGTCACAGACGTACAGGTAGCCGTCAGCGTCCAGATAGCCGATGTCGCCTACCGTGGCCAGATCATCCAACCCGGCCTTGGCACGGGCCGCTTCGTTGTTCAGATAGGTGAAGTCCGGCACCATCGGCTGGCGTACATAGATCACGCCGGGCTCACCCACGCCGCACTCGTGGCCGTCTTCGCTGACGATGCGAATCCGCGTATCGCCGATTGGCCGACCGACGCTGCCCGGCTTGCGCCGCGCCGACTGCGGATCCTGCAGGGTAATCATGCCGGTCTCACTGGAGGCGTAGGTTTCGAAAATCACATCACCCCACCAGTCGAGCATGCCCTGTTTGACGTCAGGGGCGCATGGCGCGCCGGTCGAGGCGACAAAGCGCACGGACGAAATATCGTACCTGGCCCGCACCTCGGCCGGCAGACGCAGCAGGCGGACGTACATGATCGGCACCAGATAAACCACGTCGATCCGGTGCTTCTCGATCAGCGCCAGCGTCTGCTCCGCATCAAAGCGCGGCATCAGCACCAGTTTTTCGGCCTGCTGAATCGCCTGCTGGGTAAACGAGGTCGGCGCGCTGTGATACAGCGGCGCGGTGACCAGTGCGCGCACACCGGGGGTAATGCCCCAGGCAATGCTGCACAGCTCGCGCATGAACTCGGCCATCTGCGCCCGCACCTCTGGCGGCGGCACCAGTCGCACGACGCCCTTGGGCCGGCCGGTAGTACCCGAGGTGTAAGCCATGTGCGCGCGCGGCGTACGCTCGGGGCCGTCGTATGGCGTTTGCTGCGCCAGCCAGCCTTCGTAATCGCGCGCATCACCAGCGCCCGCACCGACCACCAGCACCTGCACACCCGCTGGAATGGCGCCATCCAGCGTGGCCAGCAGATCGGCTTCGACGATCAGCACCTTGGCCGCCGAGTCATTCAGCAGATAGGCCACTTCGTCGGCTTTGAAGTGCCAGTTGATCGGGCAGTAGTAGCAGCCGGCGGTCAGACAGCTCTGGATGGCGTCGATAAACACCGGGCCGTTACGCAGCATGACGGCGATAACATCGCCATCCTCGACGCCCATACGCGCCAAGCCACCCGCCAGCCGCAGCGCGCGATCAGCGCCCTCATCGCCGCTGCGCTGCAAATCACCGCAAATCAGTTCAGCGGTCATCTCAGCGCGCTCCAAACGGCTGGGTGATGCGCGCCATGCGCTCCTGTGCCTCGTGGTATTCACGCTCCAGAGTGCTGACCGCGTCGGCAGTAGAGGTTACCGCGCCGATGCTGCCAACGCCCTGACCTGCGCCCCAGATGTCACGCCAGGCCTTGCTCTTGCTGCTGCCGCCAGAGCCGAACTTCATGCTGCTCTTGTCGCCGACCGGCAGGTTCTCCGGGTCCATGCCGGCGTTGACGATACTCGGCTTCAAATAGTTGCCGTGTACGCCGGTAAACAGGTTGCTGTAGACGATATCGTCAGCGCTGGTGTCGACCAGCATCTGCTTGTACGCCTCGTCGGCGTTGGCTTCATGGGTCGCGATAAAGCGTGTGCCCATATAGGCCAGATCCGCGCCCATAGCTTGGGCCGCAAGAATCTGTTCGCCCTTGGTAATTGAGCCAGAGAGGATGATCGGGCCGTCGTAGAAGGCGCGGATTTCCGAGACCAGCGCGAACGGGCTGAGCTGACCGGCGTGCCCACCGGCACCGGCACAGACCAGAATCAGGCCATCAACACCGGCCTCAATCGCTTTCTTGGCGTGCTTGACGTTGATCACATCGTGGAACACCAGACCGCCGTAGCTGTGGATCGGGCCAACCACGTCGTTGGGCGCACGCAGACTGGTGATGATGATCGGCACCTTGTACTTCACGCACAGCTCGACGTCGTGCTGCAGGCGGTCGTTGCTGCTGTGCACGATCTGGTTGACCGCAAAGGGTGCCACCACCGCATCCGGGTTGGCGGCCTTGTATTCTGCCAGCTCAGTGGTAATGCGCTGCAGCCACTCGTCCAGCACTTCAGCCGGGCGTGCGTTGAGCGCCGGGAAGGAGCCGACGACGCCGGCCTTGCATTGGGCGATAACCAGATCCGGGTTGGAGATGATGAACAATGGCGAACAGATGACCGGCAGGCTCAGATTGCCTTGCAGTACGGAGGGCAGACTCATGCGTGCGTTCCTTGTAGTTGTGGTTGACCGACTATAGAAGCGTGGCATTTGATCTACAATGCGCCAGCACAATGCCCAAACTGTTTACCAATCGGCAACAATCATGGACATCAAAACCCTGCAGTACTTCAGTGCCATCGTCGAGGCCGGCGGCATGAGCGGCGCCGCGCGCCGCCTTGGTACCTCGCGCTCGCACATCAGCCGCCGCCTCAAGGCGCTGGAGCAGGATCTGCAAGTCCAGCTGCTGCGCCGCACCACCCGCCGGGTGGAGCCCACGCAGATCGGCTGGGCGCTGTATGAGCATGCCTCACGCATCAGCCAGGAGTTGAGTGCACTGCAATCAACCGTCGACAATCTGGGCCGCAACCTGCGCGGACACCTGCGCATCAGCATACCCTCGGCACTTGGTCAGCAGGTTGTCGGGCCGCTGCTGCTGGAGTTTGCCGACGCCTACCCGGACGTCACCCTGCAGCTGACCTTCAGCAACCGCATCTTCGACCTGGTAGCAGAGGAAATCGATGTCGCCCTGCGCGTCACCAACACGCCGCCGGATACCCTGGTTGCCCGCGACCTGGGGCCGGTCGAATGGGTGCTCTGCGCCAGCCCAGATTACCTGCAGCGTATCGGGGCGCCAGCAGCGCCGGAAGATCTGCTGCGCTGCGATATCGTCACAGCAAAGGTCACAGATCTGCGCCTGCCGCTGGAGCTAACCGACGGAAAACAGGCTCAGCAAGTGACCCTGCGTCCGCGCCTGCAATCCGATGACATGCTGTTCCTGCGCCGGGCGGCGCTGCAAGGTTTGGGATGCGTGCTGCTGCCCTACTACGCCGTGCGCGATGAGCTGAATGCTGGCAGCCTGTTGACCGTCCTGCCGGAGTACCGTGCACGGGTCGATGCCTGGGGCGATCACCTTTACCTGCTGACCGCGCCCAACCTGTACCCGACGCTGGCAACCCGTGCGCTGATCGAGTTCCTGCGCAGCAAACTGGCCGGCATACCGCTGACGCCGCAGCACCCGGCGGCGGGCATAATCGCTACAATGACGCCCTGAACTCTGGAAGCCGCGCATGACACTCGAAGCCCTCACCGCCGAACTGCAGCAGGTCCTGCCTGACGCCCAGCTTGTCCCCAGCCGCCTGCCCGGGCTGCCGGAGCTGGAGCTCTGGCTGCTCGATCCGAGCAATCTGGACCGCGCCTTTGCCAGCGACGAAACCCGCCGCCTGCTGGAACACCCGCCCTACTGGGGCTTCTGCTGGGGCAGCGGCCTGGCGCTCGCACGCTGGGTGCTGGACCACCCGGAGCAGGTGCGCGGCAAGCGGGTGCTGGATTTCGGCGCCGGCTCCGGCGTGGTCGCCCTGGCCTGCCGCATGGCCGGTGCCGAGCAGGCGATTGCCTGCGACCTCGACCGCCCGGCGCTGCTGGCTTGCGCGCTCAACGCACGGCTCAACGACATGCAGATCGTGCTGTCCGACGACTACTTCGCCGTCGAGGGCGAGATCGATCTGCTGATCGCCGCCGACGTGCTGTACGACGCAGAAAACCGCCCGCTGCTCGACCACTTTGCCGAACGCGCCGGCAACGTGCTGATCGCCGACTCGCGGGTGCGCAACCTGACTCATCCTCGCTATCAACGCAACGCCATTCTGCCCGGCCGTACCTGGCCCGATCTCGGCGAGCCGCTGGAGTTTCGCGACGTCAGTCTCTACCAGCTCCGCCCTTGACCTCGGCGCCAACGCCACCATATAAGCCAGACTCGAAATCACCAGCAGCGGAATAGCCCATGTCATCGCCCTACCTGTTCGACGCCACCACCGACACCTTCGATCGCTATGTGCTCGAGAACTCCTTCCACAAGCCGGTACTGGTGGACTTCTGGGCCGACTGGTGCGCGCCCTGCAAGGCACTGTTTCCGGTACTGGAAAAGATCGTCGACAGCTATGCAGGCGAGCTGCTGCTGGCCAAGGTCAACTGCGACGCCGAGCCGGGGCTGACCGAGCGCTTCGGCATTCGCAGTCTGCCCACCGTCGTATTGTTCAAGGATGGCCAGCCAGTCGAAGGCTTCGCCGGCGTACAGCCGGAGAGCGCCATTCGCGAATTGCTGACGCCGCACGTCAACGAACCCGCTCCGGCTGCCGAAGAGCCGGAAGAGGATCTGGCCGCTCAGGCTCAGGCACTGATCGACGCCGGCCAGCCGCAGCAGGCCATTGCGCTACTGCAACCGGCCCTGCAGGCGGAAACGGACGACGCGCTGCTGCTGATGCTGGCTCGCGCGCTGCTGGCCGACGGTCAACTGGACGACGCCGACAAGGTGATCAACGCCATCCAGCAGAAAGACAGCCACAAACAGACCCTGAGCGCACTCAAGGCCCAGCTCAGTTTCGCCCGTCAAAGCACCGGCTTCGCGCCCCGCGCCGAACTGCAGGCACGTGTCGACGCCAATGCTGCCGACAGCGAGGCACGCTATCAATTGGCACTGCTCGACCTGACCGCAGGCAGCAGCGACACCGCACTGGCAGCCCTGCTTGACCTATTGCAACGCGACCGCAGCTGGAACGACGGCGCCGCGCAGAAGACCCTGCTGCAGGTCTTTGACCTGCTCGGCGGCGACCACCCCCTTACCGTGCAGTACCGCCGCAAGCTCTACCAGGCGCTGTACTGATCCACGCTTGCTCCCTGCTGCGGCAGCGCCGAAGCAGGGAGCAACAATTTAGAGGTTGCTTCAACGCAAAAATGAAATAAGATAACATTTTATTTCATCCAGCCCGGAGCCATTCCCCATGCGCCGCACCCTGCTCGCCATCAGCATCGTCCTGTCCGCCAGCCCAACCGCTTTTGCCGAAGCGCACCAGCACGCCAGTCTGGGCGCCCACGAGCACGGCGTCGCCAGCCTCAACCTGGTCGTGGACGACGAGCTGGTCAGCCTCGAACTGGATAGCCCGGCAGCCAACCTGGTGGGCTTCGAGCACCAGCCCAGCAGCGACGAAGACCGCGCCACCGTCGCCCGCGTCAAAACAGCGCTTGAGCAAGCCGACGCGCTGTTCCATTTCTCACCCGCCGCTGACTGCGCGCTGCAGCAAGTCGAACTGGAGAGCCCCCTGTTCGCCGAGCACGAGCACGAGCACGAGCACGAGCACGAGCATCACGATGATGATCATGAATCACACGCCGATCATGACGCGCATCAAGACGAAGCCGGGCACCATGACCACGAGCATGGCGAACATGCCGATATCGAGGGCCGCTTTGACTTCACCTGCAGCAATCCCGAACAGCTTGAAGCCCTGACCCTGCCGTTGTTCAATAGCTTCCCTGCGATGCAGCGCATTCAAGTGCAGGCTATTACCGCCAGCGGCCAAGTCGGTGCCGTGCTGACTGCAGACCAACCCTCGCTGCCACTGGACTGAGCCATCCATGACCACACCTCTGCTGCAGGTGACCGACCTGCAGTTCGCCTGGCCCGGCCAGCCTTGCTTGCTGGACATCCCCGCGTTCAGCCTGCAGGCAGGCGAGCGACTGTTTCTCAAAGGTCCATCCGGCAGCGGCAAGACCACCCTGCTGGGCCTGCTCGGCGGTGTCCACCAGCCTCAGCAGGGCGAGATCTCGCTGCTGGGGCAGTCGTTACGCAGCCTGTCAGCGCTACGTCGTGATCGCTTTCGCGCCGACCATACCGGCTATCTGTTCCAGCAATTCAACTTGCTGCCGTATCTCTCGGTACTCGACAACGTCACCCTGCCGTGCCGCTTCTCGGCGCTGCGCCGCGAACGGGCCTTACGCCAACAGCCAACGCTGGACGCCGCTGCCGAACACCTGCTGCGCGAACTGGGACTCAGCGACACCACTCTGCACCAGCGCAACGCCGGCGCCCTGTCGATCGGTCAGCAGCAGCGCGTCGCCGCCGCCCGCGCACTGATCGGCAGCCCTGAGCTGGTGATCGCTGATGAACCCACCTCAGCGCTGGATGCCGATAGCCGCGACGCCTTTCTCAAGCTGCTGTTCGACGAATGCGCACAGATGGGCAGCAGCCTGCTGTTTGTCAGCCACGACACCAGCCTCGCCGCGCGCTTTGATCGCGCCTTGTCACTGGCCGAGCTGAACCGCGCCAGCCAGCCGGAGACGTTTTAATGTATCTGCTGCGCCTTGCCATCCAGAGTCTGGCCAACCGCCGTTTTTCCGCTCTGCTGACGGTTGTTGCCATCGCCCTCAGCGTGACCCTGCTGCTGACCGTAGAACGGGTGCGCAACGAAGCGCGCAGCAGTTTCGCCAGCACCGTCAGCGGCACCGACCTGATCGTCGGCGCGCGCTCCGGCTCCGTGCAGTTGCTGCTGTACTCGGTATTTCGTATCGGCAACGCCACCAACAACATCCGCTGGGACAGCTATCAGCAGATCAGTGCTCAGCCGCAGGTCAAGTGGGCTATCCCGCTGTCTCTCGGCGACTCGCATCGCGGTTTTCGCGTGCTCGGCACCAATCAGGCGTATTTCGACCACTACCGATTCGGCCGCGACCGCGGCCTCAGCTTTAGCCAGGGGCAGCCGTTCTCAGACCTCTACGACGCCGTACTTGGCGCCGACGTCGCCCGCGAGCTGGGATACCAGCTCGGCACGGACATGGTGCTCGCCCACGGCGCCGGCGCGGTCAGCTTCGTCAAGCACGCAGACAAACCCTTTCGCGTCGTCGGCATTCTCGGCAAGACCGGCACCCCGGTCGATCGCACCATTCACGTCAGCCTGCAGGGCATCGAAGCGCTGCACGTCGACTGGCAGCAGGGCATGCCGGCACGCGGTGCCGGCCAGATCAGCGCCGAACAGGCCCGCGAGCTGGACCTGACACCGCACGCCATCACGGCGTTCATGCTTGGTCTCAATCGCCGCATCGACACCTTCGCGCTGCAACGCCAGATCAACGAGTTCAACGGCGAACCCCTGCTGGCGATCCTGCCCGGCGTCGCCCTGCAAGAGCTCTGGAGTCTGCTTAGCGTGGCCGAGAAAGCGTTGCTGCTGGTGTCGGTCTTTGTCGTACTCACCGGCCTGGTCGGTATGCTGACCGCTATTCTCAGCGGCCTGAACGAACGCCGCCGGGAGATGGCTGTGCTGCGCTCGGTCGGTGCGCGCCCGCTGCATATTTTCAGCCTGTTACTGCTGGAAGCGGTCAGCCTGACCGTCGCCGGCATCGCCCTGGGCCTCGCGCTGCTGTATGCAGGCATCGCCGTCGCCCGCCCGTGGCTGGAACAGCAGTACGGCCTGTTTCTGCCGCTCGGCTGGCCAACCGGCAGTGAGCTAACCCTGCTTGCCAGTATCGTCGGCGCCAGCGTGCTGATGGGATGCATTCCAGCCTGGCGCGCCTATCGGCAGGCGCTGCTCGACGGCCTATCCATTCGTCTTTGAGTTCTGCAGGAATACTGATGCGCATGACACGCTTGTTCGCCCTGACCCTCAGCCTGCTCGCGCTGCCGGTGGAAGCCGCCCGTGAACTCAGCTGGGAAGAACTGTTACCCGCGGGCACGGGACACCTGTACGGCATGCCACCAGCGCGTCATGACGGGCTGCAATCCGAGGATCAGGCACCGGCCGATCCCCTGACCCAAAGTATGACCAACGCACCGACCGTCGCGGAGCTGGATGGTCAGGAGGTCAAGTTGCCGGGTTACGTGGTGCCGCTGAATGTGGACCCCAACCAACGCGTGACCGAGTTTCTGCTGGTGCCCTACTTCGGCGCCTGTATCCACGTGCCACCGCCGCCGTCGAACCAGATCGTGCTGGTGCGCAGCGAGATCGGCATCGCGCTGGACGCCACCTGGGTGCCGTACTGGATTACCGGAAAACTCCACGTCGAGCAGAGTGAAAGTGAGCTGGCCAACGCCGGCTACCGGCTGGAAGCCAGCGCGATCGAGGAGTTTACCTACTGAACCACGCCCAGCGCCTGCTCAGCAGCCGCTCGCAGGCTCAAGAGCTGGCGGCGCTGAGCGGCACCGGTCGGCTGAATGCCCTGGATAGCGGCAAGTACGGCTTGCCACTGCGCCTGCTGGTAGTGCAGCCACGCTACCTGCAACCGATCCGCTGACAACCCCGAGCCGCTGACGACCTGCTGCCAGACCTGCAGCGCCTGCGGGTAATCCCGCGCCGCCTGCCACAACTGCGCCAACTGGCGTTGGCGCTCCAGCGTGGCGCTCAGCAAGCGCTCACGGAGTAACTGTTCAAGCAAGCGCGCTGCCTGCCAGGGTGCACCGGCACGGGCGTGCAGTGCCACCAGGCTTTCCATATCTGGCTCGCTCAGGCCAACACCCGCCAGCTGCGCCAGTCGCATGGTGGCCGCGGCCTTGCTCTGTTCTCCCGCCAGGCTCTGCAGGCTCGCCAGTTGACGCCAGCTGTCAGCGCGCGCTGGCGCGCGCTGCAACAAGACCTGCTGCCAACGCGCCGCCGCTGAGTAGCGCTTGAGTTCGTAGTTCATGCCCACCAGCAATTGATACCAGGCATCGTCGACTGCAGGGCGTTGAGCCACCACCTGCTCGGCCAGTGGCAGGGCCTTGTCGAACTGCCCAAGTTGCCGATACGCCTGCACCTGGAGTTGCCGGGTGACGTCACTGGGTGGCAGCAGCGCCAGCTCAGCGGACGCCTGTTGATAACGCCCCTGCTGCATCAACAACCGCGCCAGATTGGCTCGGTCCTGCGCCTGGGCTTCGGCGTCCAGTGCGCGCTGCTTGAGGGTCTCGGTCAGCCAATGGATCGCGTGTTCGCTATCGTTCGCGGCAATTGCCATGTAGGCCAGCCGCTGCTGCAGCAAGGCCCGCTCCAGACTTCCCTCGGTGCTCAGCGGCAGCGCCGCCTGCAGCCGCAGCCGGGCAGTGGTTGCATCACCCCGCTGCTCGGCGGCCCGCGCGTCATCCAGCGCCTTGTAGACCGCTGGATCGATCTGCGCAGCCAGCAGCGGTGTCGCCAGCAGCAGCAATCCAAGCAGCCAGCCGCGCATCAGTGCTTGCCCTCCAGGACGAAATTGAACACCTTGGTGGCCTCTCGGGCGACCGGCGCACCGTTCTCCTGCCGGGGCACGAAGCGACTGCGACTGATCGCTCGTCGCGCTGCGCGGTCAAATACGCCCGGCGGCTCCGAGGCGATGACCTCGATATCCTCTACCCGCCCTTCGGCATTGACCGTGAAGCGCAATGTCACGGATCCCTCGATCCCGGCCGCAGCCGCGCGTTTCGGGTACACCGAACGCACCTCCATCAGTGGCACCAGTTCCTCGGCACTGCCCGGCGCTGCAGCGTGCGTCGGCGCAGCCGGTGCAGGCGCACTCGGCGTGGCGGCTGGCGCGGCAGCAGCAGGCTCCAGTGCGGGCGACGGTGGGGCAACGCTGAGACTCAGATCGACTTGCATCTGCGGAATATCAATCTTCAGCTCCGGGGTCGGCAGGGGCGGTGCCTGGGTTGTCGGCGGCTGAAGCTGCGGTCGTTCAGGTGGGGTGGGGCGTTCCGGCACGGCCTGCTGGGGGCGATTTTCACTGGGGGTGTCGGCCACGCTACGGGTGACCCCGATGCGCAGCAGCTCGCGCTCAGGCTGCTCGACCCGCTCCGGTGGCATCACCAGGGCCAGCATCAGGCCAAACAGCGCCAATGCCACCAGCAGCGCCAGCACAAAGCTGCCGATCAGTCGCATCACTGGCCCGCCGTAGCCGCCAGTGCGACGTCACTGACCCCGGCCAGCTTCGCCTGATCCATCACCCGCACCACCAGCCCGGTGCGAGCGTCGCGGTCAGCCTGCACCACCACGGTACTGTCCGGCTGGTCGACGCGCATGCGTTCCACCCCGGCGCGCACCGCGCGAATGTCGACCGGTTTGCCATCCATCCAGATCTCGCCGTCGGCGCTGACCGCAATCAGAATACTGGCGCGCGGCTTGCTGACCGCGCTGTCCGCGCTCGGACGCAGGACGTCGATACCGGCTTCACGCACGAAGGAGCTGGTGACGATGAAGAAAATCAGCATGATGAAGACGATGTCGAGCATCGGTGTCAGGTCGATACCCGCTTCGTCGTCACTACCGGCGTGGTGTCTGCGCATGCGCATCAAATGCTCTCCTAATCCTGCTGCAGGCGGTCGGACAGCCGCTGCAGCGCACGCCGCGACTGCTGATCCAGTCGCGCCAGACAAAACAGACCGCTGATCGCGATCACCATGCCTGCCATAGTGGGGACCGTCGCGCGAGACACCCCGGCGGCCATCGCCCGCGGGTTACCGTTGCCGCTGATCGACATCACGTCAAACACCTGGATCATGCCACTGACCGTGCCCAGTAGACCCAGGAGCGGGCACAGCGCGATCAGCACCCGTACCAGCGGCAGGAACCGCGTCAACTGCGCCTGCGCCTGCGCCAGCCAGGCGCTGCGAATATGCCGCGCCGCGCTACTGCGCCGCTCACCACGGGCCAGCCAGCGCTGTTGCAAGGCCTGCGCCTGTTGCGGAAACACCAGCGCCAGATACCACAGCCGCTCCAGCATCAGCGTCCACAACAGTACGGTGGCGCCGAGAATGGTCCACAGCACCCAGCCGCCGCTGTCGAGAAACGCCAGCAGGCGCCAGAGCAGATCAGTCACGCGACTCTCCGCCGCCCAGATGCAGCGCAATCAGGCCCGCGCTCTGCTGTTCCAGCAGCTGAATCAGCGCCTTGCTGCGCGCCGCCACCAGGGTATGCAGGAACAGCAGCGGAATAGCCGCCAGCAAGCCCAGCACCGTGGTCACCAACGCCTGTGAAATGCCATCGGCCATCAACCTGGGATCACCGCTGCCGTATTGGGTAATTGCCTGAAAGGTGGCGATCATACCGGTTACCGTGCCCAGCAGACCGAGCAGCGGCGCGACCGCAGCGAGCAGCTTGATCAGGCCCTGCCAGCGCTCCAGCGCCGGTGTTTCACGCAGGATCGCCTCATCCAGCTTGAGCTCCAGGGTGTCCAGTTCCTCCAGCCGCGGCTGATTGCCGATCACGCTCAGCACCCGCCCCAGCGGGTTGTTGCCCTGCAAGTTATCGAGATCATCGATCTGTCGATCGACACCGCGCTGCACCCGTTGCAACCAGACCAGTCGCACCAGCGCCAGCAGTACACCGAGCACGCCCAGCGCCACGATTACATAGCCAACGATGCCGCCCTGCGACAAGCGTGTCAGCAGATCCGGCGTGCGCTGCAGTTGCGCGATGACCTGCCCGCGAGCGGGATCAACCAGGATGTCGGCCGGCGCCTCGCGGGGCGCGAGAAAGTCGGTGACCAGCCCACTGCCGCCCGGCTGGCGGGCCGCCAACTCCAGGCTGTTGGACTCGGACTGGTACAGCAGATAGCCCTGCTCGGAGAGCGCTACGAAGGGACCGACCAGCACCACCGGCAGGCTGGTACTGTGGCCCTCACCGTCGATAACCGGCGCGGCGATGCGCGCCACTTCACCGCTGGCGGTCATGTCCTGCTGCAGGCGATACCAAAACTGTTCCAACGCCTCGACGCTGGGGATACTGCTGCTTTGCGCCAACGCTTCCAGCTCGACAAGTCGCTGCGGGAAGCGGCTATTGAGCTGTGAATCCTGCCACTGCCCGAGGGTATCCCCTGCGCCCTGACGGACCACGCCGAACAGCTCGCCCAGGTTGCCGCTGCGCTGGGTCAACTCGGCCCGCAAAGCGTCCAATTGCTCGCCTTGGGACTTGAACTGGGCATCCAGCTGATCGGCCCGGGCCTGAACCTGCGCCAGCTGCGCGCGCGCCTGCTGCAGCCGCTGTTGCTGCTGATCTCGCTCGCGTAGGAACTGCTGTTCACGCGCCTGCATGGCGGCCAGCTCGGCGCTACGCGTATCGCGAATGCTCTGCAGCAGGGCTGCTTTATCCAGCGCTTGCGCCTGGGCAAGCGGTGCAAGCACACAGACCAGCAGGGCAATAACCCACTTCATGGCGCTACCTCCTGACCGACTAGCGGCATGGGCAGGCGCAACAACTGCGGCGTCTGCTCGCTGCGGGCGATCGCCATGCCCTGATCCAGCGCCCGACGGTAGCTGGACGGCAACACCTGCCATTGCTGCCGGGTCACGTCCCAGTAGCCCTGCTGCTGACCATCCAGACTCTGGTAGAACAGCATCAGCCGCCCGATCCGCAGGAACTCGACGACCCGGTGCTGATCGCCCTGTCCAAGCGAGCCGCGCCAGGCTTCAAGGGTACGGCCGTAATCGCTTTCGATCTGGTAGGCCTCCAGTACCCGCCGATACAGTTCGGCGATGCTGACATCAGGGTTACCCAGCAACGCCTGCAGACGGGCTACCCGCTCCTCCCGCTCCTCCAGCAGAAAGGGCAGATCCAGTGCAACAAAAGCATCGAGAGATTCAATCATGCGCCGGATCAGCGGCAGCATCTCGCGCTGGGTGTCAGCGATGCTGTCGAGCTGCCGCTGCAGGCTGGTCAGCTCCTCGACCTGCGCTGCCACCAGTTGCTGCATCCGCTCGCTGTAGTCGGTCAGCGCTTGCGCCTGAGTGCTGGCCTGGCGATATTCGCTGAGCGCCGCGCGGGTAGCGTCGTCGAGCTGATCAATCCGCTGCTGCGCCGCCACCGCTTCGCTGGTCAGCGCCTCGCTCTGCTGCTGCGCCTGTTCCAGCGACTGCTGGGCGTGCAGCGTCAGCGGCAGCATCAACAGCGCCATCAGCCATACTGGTTTCATCCCTTTCCCCTCAACACACGCTGGCACTGCCAGCCGGACATAAGAGCCACATTGTCTTTGCTGTATCGCGCATGAGCAACCACGGCCTTCGCCAGCCGCTGCGTCAGCCTGCCGCACCCGTTCCCGCTTGCACCTTGCTCCAGATCAATAGTCCGTCGCCGCCATAACCGTAGAGTGACACCTGTCCAACACACTAGGAGACAGAACATGTCAGCTTTCGCATCCCGTCTTGGCCTTGCAGCCCTCTTTGTTCCCGCACTGCTGGCCGTTTCGGTTACCGCTCAGGCCCACCAGGCAGGCGACATCATCGTCCGCGCCGGCGCCATCACTGTTGATCCGCATGAAGACAGCAGCAACGTGTCCATTGCTGGCTCTCCCGTCGCGGGTACTGGCGCGACGCTGAACAGCGATACCCAGCTGGGCCTGAACTTCGCGTACATGCTGAACGACAACTTCGCGGTCGAGCTGCTGGCAGCCACCCCGTTCGAGCACGACATCGGCACCAAAGGCCTCGGTGGTCTGAAACTGGGCTCCACCAAGCACCTGCCGCCGACCCTCAGCATGTTGTACTACCCGATGAATAACAGCTCAGCGTTCCAGCCCTACGCTGGCCTGGGTCTGAACTTCACTTGGTTCTTCGATGACAAGCTGAGCAGCGAAGCTGAAAATGCTGGCTTCAGCGGTCTGGATCTGAAGGATTCCTGGGGCTGGTCTGCTCAGCTGGGCGCCGATTACATGCTGACCGACAAAGTCATGCTCAATGCCCAGATTCGCTACATCGATATCGAGACCACCGGCACCACCTACATGGGCCCAGCCAAGGTCTCAGTTGACGTCGACGTCGACCCCTTCGTTTACATGGTCGGCCTGGGTTACAAGTTCTAACCCACCCTCACCACACTCACGGCTGCACTTCCCCTTGGGGTCCTTGTGACCTCAGGGGGCTTTTTCGTTAAGCAGCTCAGGTAAACCGATACGCCAGGTACGAGGCTTGATGCCAAAGGCATAGAGCAACCGCCGCCCACTCAGCACCGCGTTGCGTGGCTCAACCGCAGCAGCCGGTTGCGACTCGAACGCGACCGGCTCAATGCCCGGCTCTCGTTCAATGCGACCACAGGACACCAGCTCCTGAGCCAGGGTACGGGCAAAACTGATCCAGCTGGCCATTTCCCCGCTGGCGTAGTGATAACAGCCGTACAGCTCGGCATTGCAGTCCAGCTGCTTGAGCGCACTCAGCACCACCCGCGCCGTATCCGCCACTGTAGTTGGATTACCGCGCCACTCCTCGGCCAACACCACCGTCTGCTCAGCACACAACTGACTCATCAAGCGCTGCAACATGCCGCCTTCCGAGGTATCCAGCACCCAGCTGAAACGCAGTAACAGGTGACGACGACAGCGCTGCTCAAGCATCGCGTCGAGCGCCGCCTGTTGCTCACCGTGCAGGCCAATCGGCTGCAGCGGATCCTTCTCGGTGTAGGGCTGCCCCTTGCTGCCGTCGAAGACGCGGGTGTTCGACAACATGCACAGCAGTAAATCACGTTGCGCACATTGCGCAATCAGCTGCGCGGCGAACTGGCTGTGCTGCGCCAACGCCTCTGCAGCCGGCGCCAGCACCTGAAATTGCTGATGATAGAACGACAGATCAACAACCGCGTCCGGGCGCAGGCCATCCAGCCACCCGGCAATGTCCGCAGATTGCCATTGCACGGGCTCATCATCCAGTGTGAGAAATTCGATATCTTCGGCTGCCGCCTGCACATTCAGTGCGCGTCCGAGGAGTGACGACTTGCCCAGCAGCAACACCCGCATCCGCATGCTTTGATGACCCTTGAACCTGATAACCCGAGACAGCCTGTATTGTGCAGTCTCGGGCGGATTACGTCACCTGTCGAGCTCAGGTATAGGTAATCAGGTCACGGTGCTGCAGTGCGTCGAGGTGCGGAATGCCGTTGAAGCTGCTCAGCCGCATGTTGTGCTGGTTGAACACACACTGGATCACGCCGGTGTTACGGGTTTGCAGATTCAGCTCGACCATGGTGCGGCTGGGCGCTTCCAGCAACTGACGCACCAGCATGGCGATGGCACCGCCGGAGCTGACCGCCAGCACCTTGCTGCCCTTGTAGTTGGCCATGATGTGCTCGCGCACGCTCAGAATCCGATCTTCAAAGCTCGCCCAGGTTTCCGGCAGCTTGCCCTGCAGCTCCCCTTCCGACCAGAGCACAATGCCCTGCTTCAGACGCTTGAAGAAGTCTGCAACAGTGGGCTTTTCCGGCAAGGCCTGCTCCGGGTGCTGGGCCAAAAAGGCGTGCAGGATGGCGTGAAAGTCGAACTCGTTCAGCTCTGGAAACACCTGAAACCCGCTCGGCTCGATGCCCATGCCTGCGCAGATGCCCTCGGCAGTCTCGCGGTGACGCACCATGTCGCCCGTCAGAATGTGGTCAAACCGCAGCTGCTGGGTAGCAAAATACTCACCCAGCATGCGCGCCTGCTGATGGCCTTTTTCCGACAGCTGATCGTAGTTGTCGCTGCCGAACGAAGCCTGACCGTGACGAACGAAGTACACCTCTGACATGTTGCTCTCTCTGTGCTGGAGTGATTGGGCAACCCGCTGCCCAGCATCAACAGCGATACAGGACCTTTCACGAGCCATAAAAAAACCCGGCAGACCGGGGATACCAGGATCCTAGGTCATACCGGGTTGCGGCGACAGCTACATTCTAGAACGGAATGTCATCATCAAAGCTGTCGTAATCCGGTGCCGACTGCTGCGGCGCTGCCTGCTGCGGCTGCGCGGCTGCTTGCGGCTGTGCTGCGGGACGCTGCGGGCGGGACTGCCCCATAGCCTGTTCGCCACCACCCTGACGGCTGTCGAGCAGCTGCATCTGGCCACCCATGTCGACAACGACTTCTGTGGTATAGCGCTTGACGCCGTCCTTCTCCCACTCACGGGTCTGCAGGCGACCTTCGACGTACAGCTTGGAGCCCTTGCGCGCATACTCGCCAACCACCTCGGCGATACGGCCAAAGAACACCACACGGTGCCACTCGGTACGTTCCTGCATCTGGCCAGTCTGCTTGTCCTTCCAGCTGTCAGTGGTTGCCAGGGTGACGTTGGCGACTGCATTACCATTGGGCAGGTAGCGCACTTCCGGATCACCACCGACATTACCGATCAAAATTACCTTGTTGACGCCTCTGGCCATTCTACTCTCCTGATATGCCTGGGTGATCAAACGGGTGCTGCGACCCGGTCCAACGCTTCACGATCCAGCAGTTTGCTGTCAACTTTCAAGTAGGCAGCCGATTCGTCGGCAACAATCACGACGTCGGTCACACCTGCGACAGCAAGCAGGCTGGCGGCCAGGCCTGCGTCTCTGATGCGATCAGAGGACACGGCCAACCGGTAACTGGTTACGTAAGGCGGTTCGCGCATGGTAACACCAATAGCCAGCCACGACAGCGCCAGTAGCGCGCAACCGACGAATACCCCGCCGAGGCCAAAATGCGCGAACAGCCAGCCGCCAAACATGCCGCCCAGTGCCGCACCGGCAAACTGACTGGTGGAATAGACACCCATGGCCGTGCCCTTGCCACCCGCCGGCGCGATCTTGCTGAGCAGCGACGGCAGCGTCGCCTCCAGCAGATTGAATCCGACAAAGAACACAATGATGCAGGTAACCAGCCAGGGCAGCGAATGCTCGGTCAGCCAGAACAGCGGCTGCACCACCGCCAGTAGCGCAACCGCGCCGAGCAGTACACGCTTCATCTGACGCTGACGCTCGGCGTAGATGATGAACGGCACCATACCGAAGAACGACAGCAGCAACGCGGCCAGATAGACCCACCAGTGCTCTTCCTTGGGCAGCCCCGCCTCCTGCTGCAATGCCAGCGGGATAGCCAGAAAGGTCGCCATGAGAATCGCGTGCAAACAGGCAATGCCGTAATTCAAACGCAGCAGCTCAGGGTTACTCAGCGCCGGCCAGAGTGCGCCTCGCACGATGCCGGCGTCCCGATGGCGCAACGCCTGCTGCGGGGTTGGCACAACCAGCAACACCAGCGCGATACCCACCAGCGCCAATGCCGATGTAGACATGAACACCCCACCCAGACCGGCAAGCCTCGCTACCACCGGGCCGGCGACCATCGCCACAGCGAAGGCCAGACCGATGCTCATGCCAATCATCGCCATGGCTTTGGTGCGATGCTGCTCACGGGTCGAGTCAGCCACCAGCGCCATCACCGCCGCCGCGATGGCGCCAGCACCCTGCAGAATGCGTCCGGCGATGACCTGCTGAATACTCTCTGCACCGGCCGCCAGCAAGCCGCCGGCAGCGAACAACAGCAGCCCGAAGACAATCACCGGTTTGCGTCCGATCCGGTCAGACAGCATGCCGAAGGGGATCTGCAGGAAGGCCTGGGTTAGACCGTAGGCACCAATTGCCATACCGATCAGCAGCGGCGTAGCACCATTGAGTTGCTGACCATAGGTAGCCAGCACCGGCAGGACCATGAACAGGCCCAGCATGCGGAAGGCAAAGACCAGCGCCAGCGAGATCGAGGCGCGGCGTTCCTGCGGACTCATGGAGTCGACCTGATGCATGACAGCTCCGGGTAAAAGCGCGGATTTTATCACGCCTTTCCCGTCATCGGGACGACCATAAAGACAGAGCCTTATCACCCTCCCCACTTTGCCGCCAGACCGGCGCAGGCCGTATACTTGTCCGCTTTGTCGGCTGCGAGGTGAGAGTACTGTGGATACCATCCAGATACGTGGTGCGCGCACGCACAACCTGAAGAACGTCGACCTTGATCTGCCGCGCGACAAGCTGATCGTGATTACCGGCCTGTCTGGTTCCGGCAAGTCGTCGCTGGCCTTCGACACCCTCTACGCAGAAGGCCAGCGCCGCTACGTTGAGTCGCTGTCAGCCTACGCCCGACAGTTTCTGTCGATGATGGAAAAGCCTGATGTAGACCACATTGAAGGTCTCTCCCCGGCCATTTCCATCGAGCAGAAATCCACCTCGCACAACCCGCGCTCCACCGTGGGTACCATCACCGAAATCTACGACTACCTGCGCCTGCTGTTCGCCCGGGTCGGCACCCCCATGTGCCCGGACCACAATCTGCCGCTGGCCGCCCAGACCATCAGTCAGATGGTCGATCAGGTCTTGGCGATGCCCGAAGGCAGTAAGCTGATGCTGCTGGCCCCGGTCATGCGTGAGCGCAAGGGTGAGCACCTGGCCCTGATTGACGAGCTGCGCGCCCAGGGTTTCGTCCGCGCCCGCATCGACGGCCGCATCCATGAACTGGACGAAGCGCCGGCACTGGACAAGAAGCGCAAGCACACCATCGAAGTGGTAGTAGACCGCTTTAAGGTTCGCGCCGATCTGCAGCAGCGTCTGGCCGAGTCATTCGAGACCGCCATCAGCCTGGCCGACGGCATTGCCATCGTCGCGCCGATGGATGGTGAGGATGGCGAAGAAGTCACCTTCAGTGCGCGCTTCGCCTGCCCTGAATGCGGCCATTCGATCAGCGAGCTGGAACCCCGCCTGTTTTCCTTCAACAACCCGGCTGGCGCCTGCCCCGGCTGCGATGGCCTGGGCGTCAAGCAGTTCTTCGATGCCCGCCGGCTGGTCAACGGCGAGCTGACCCTGGCCGAGGGCGCCATCCGCGGCTGGGACCGCCGCAACGTCTATTACTTTCAGATGCTCAGCTCACTCGCCGAGCACTACGGTATCGACCTCGATCAGCCGTTCGAGCAACTGCAGGAGCAGCACCGCAAGGTCATTCTGGGTGGTACCGGCAAGGACAACGTGCCCTTCCGCTACCTCAACGACCGCGGCGACGTGGTACGCCGCGAGCATCCGTTCGAAGGCATCGTGCCGAATCTGGAACGCCGCTACCGGGAAACCGAATCCCAGAGCGTGCGCGAGGAGCTGGCCAAGTACCTGAGCACCCAACCGTGCCCCGATTGCCACGGCACGCGCCTGCGCCGCGAGGCGCGCCACGTCATGATTGATGGCCGCAACCTGCCCGGCGTCACCACCCTGCCGGTTGGCAGTGCCGCCGAATACTTCGAACAACTGACGCTGGAAGGCAGCCGCGGCGAAATTGCCGAAAAGATTCTGAAGGAAATCCGCGCCCGCCTCATGTTCCTGGTCAACGTTGGCCTGGACTACCTGACCCTGGACCGCAGCGCCGACACCCTGTCTGGCGGCGAAGCCCAGCGCATCCGTCTGGCCAGCCAGATTGGCGCAGGCCTGGTTGGCGTGATGTACATCCTCGACGAACCCTCGATTGGGCTGCACCAGCGCGACAACGAGCGCCTGCTCGCCACTCTGGTGCACCTGCGCGATCTCGGCAACACGGTGATTGTCGTTGAGCACGACGAAGATGCCATTCGCCTGGCCGACTATGTCGTCGATATCGGCCCGGGGGCCGGCGTACATGGTGGTCAGGTGGTTTCCCGCGGCACCCCGCAGGAAGTGATGGACGACCCCGCCTCCCTGACCGGCAAGTACCTGTCCGGCAAGGTGAAGATCGCAGTGCCCGCCGAACGCACACCGCTGCGCAAGGAGTGGTTACGCCTCAAGGGCGCCTGCGGCAACAACCTGCAGAAGGTCAACCTGGAGATTCCGGTCGGCCTGCTGACGTGCGTCACCGGCGTGTCCGGCTCAGGCAAGTCGACACTGATCAACAATACGCTGTTCCCGATCACCGCTACCGCGCTGAACGGCGCGACCACGCTGGAAACCGCGCCCTACGGCAGCTTCGATGGCCTGCAGCATCTGGACAAGGTGGTCGACATCGACCAGAGCCCGATCGGCCGCACGCCACGCTCCAACCCGGCGACCTATACCGGCCTGTTTACCCCGATCCGCGAACTGTTTGCCGGTACCCAGGAGGCCCGCTCGCGTGGCTACAAGGCAGGCCGATTCTCGTTCAACGTCAAGGGCGGCCGCTGCGAGGCTTGCCTGGGCGACGGCCTGATCAAGGTCGAGATGCACTTCCTGCCAGATATCTATGTGCCCTGCGATGTATGCAAGAGCAAGCGCTATAACCGCGAAACACTGGAGATCAAGTACAAGGGCAAGAGCATCCACGAAGTGCTGGAAATGACCATTGAAGAAGCCCGCGAGTTCTTCGATCCGGTTCCGGCCATCGCGCGCAAGCTGCAGACACTGATCGACGTGGGACTGTCCTACATTCGACTCGGACAATCCGCTACCACGCTATCCGGTGGCGAAGCACAGCGGGTCAAGCTGGCGCGCGAGCTGTCCAAACGCGATACCGGCAAAACCCTCTACATTCTCGACGAGCCGACCACCGGCCTGCACTTTGCCGACATTCAGCAATTGCTGGATGTGCTCCACCGCCTGCGCGATCACGGCAATACCGTCGTGGTCATCGAGCACAACCTCGACGTGATCAAGACCGCCGACTGGATCGTCGATCTCGGGCCTGAGGGCGGTTCCCGTGGCGGCCAGATCATCGCGGCGGGCACGCCCGAGCAGATTGCAGCAGAGGCCGCTTCACACACCGGGCGCTTCCTGCGACCGCTGCTGGAGCGTGATCGCGCCTGACCCTATAGCTGAAAATGCGCCACAAGCTGCAGCTGACTGCCCGCCATCAGCTGCAGCCGCTGACCGCAGTCGCGGGTATGGGCTGCTGTATCGCGGTTTTCACCCGTCATATCCTGCAGTTGGTGCATGTGCTGGTTGACCTCTGCGGTAGTCGTTGCCTGCTGCTCCGCAGCAGTGGCTATCTGGAACGCCAGGCTCTGCACCGAGTGCAGCGCACCGTCGAGCTCCCCCAACCGGTCCAACACAACCTGCGTCTCCTGCTCTAGCGCCTGCGCCTGACTCGAAGCTGACTGCATGCGCTCCAGTGCCTGCAAAGAGGAATGATCAAGTGCCCCGACGATGCCTGCCACCTCCTCTGTCGCGGTGCGGGTACGCAGAGCGAGTTGCCGCACTTCGTCAGCGACCACCGCGAAGCCGCGCCCCTGCTCGCCGGCACGAGCAGCCTCAATCGCCGCGTTCAGGGCAAGCAAATTGGTTTGCTCGGCGATGCCGTTGATAACCTGCAATACGGCACTGATCTGACGACTGTCGTCTGCCAAGGTCTGCACCACCGCGTCAGCCCCGGGCAACCCGCCCAGCAGCCGGTCCTGACGACTGATCATGTCCGTAAGCGTGTGTTGCATCAGCGAAAATGCGCTACGGGCACTGGCGGTACTCTCGGCGCTGCCCGCCGCGGAGCTGGCAATCTCCTGCACCGTGGCAGCCATCTGATCAACCGCGCTGACGACCATCTCAACCGCCTGCTGCTGTTGCTCCAGCCGGGCACTGGTTCGCCCGGCAGCATCAAGAATATCGTCGCTGGCAACGCCGACAGCCTCACTCGAGCTGCGCAACTGCTGGACGACCTCGCGCCAGGCCCCAGCCATTTCATCCAACGCACGAAGCAAACCCTCGCCGCCCCGCCCCCGGTCATTGGTAACGAGCTCCCCTTGTGCGAGCCGCCTGGCCAACTTCACCATCGCCTGAGGCTCTCCACCGAGGGGCCGCATGACGCTGCGACTGACCAGGAAGGTAGCAAGCAAGACAGCAAAAACCGTTGCAACGCCGAGCAGCAAGACCTGCCACATCAGGGTAGTAACAGGCGCAAACGCCTGCTCGGCGTTGACCTCGGCGATCAACGCCCAGGCTTGACCGTCCAACTCCAGTGGCGCGTAGGCCTTAAGGGCTTGCTCGCCGTCCAACCCCCGCTCCTGGGAGCGTCCAGCCTCGCCTGCCAGCGCCCGCCGGAGCGCATCTCCGGTGACTACTGCGCCCGATTCACCCGCACGCGCTACGCGAAGCTCGCTGAAGCGAACCGAGTCTGAGCGGAGCAAGCCGTCCGCGCCGACCAGATAGGTTTCCCCGTGGTCGCCAAGCCCCTGCCGCGCATGCATGATCTCGTTAAGCGAATCCAGCGGCAGCTCCAGCACTAGCAAGGCCTGAAATACTCCGTCAGCACCGACCGGGGCGACCAGATACTGCACCGGCAGGCCGCTGGTAGGTTGCGCAACAAGGTCCCCTAGGTACACTCGCGGATCGTCGATACCCTGTTCGACCATCCTGCCCAGAGGCGTGTCCGCCCACGCCCCGGCCGTCACCTGTGCGAGATAGTCTGCGCCCCTCGCAACGCTGAAGAACACGTTTCCATCCGGCGTGACCAGCTTTAGGTCGCTGTAACCGTAGGTGGAAATGAAATGCTCAAACGTTGGTTTGTCGTAACTCGTGGCACTGACCAGCGCAACCGAGTCAAGCCCCGCATAGCTGTTGCTGAGGTTCCGACTAAGCGTCTCAAGCTGATTGCGCCGCTCACTCCAGCCTGCCTGCAGTTGACGCTGCTTGATGCTGGTTACCGCCTGCAGCGTGTTCAGGGTCTGATCGCGAAGAGCACTGCTGGCTTGCAGATAAGCCGTCGCCGCCATGACAACAACGGGCACCAGCCCGATTAGCAGGTAGCTGGCGGCAAGTTTGAAACGCAGGGACATGGGGTTCTGCTCCAGAGAAAAGGATGCAGACCAATAAGCAAGAATCGTGCAACTTTATTTACAGGCGTAAAACATCTCAAACTGTGGCTGCATCTGGCCAGCAAAGGAACCCTGCAACCAATAGCCGCACTCAAAAGAAGCGTCGGAGCCGGAAGCGCGCTAAAAAAATCCAAACCACAGGCACAAAAAAACCGGCCGAAGCCGGTTTTTCTGCGGAACTTGATACTTACTCTTCAGCTGCAACCGCTTCAGGGCGGTCAACCAGCTCAACGTAAGCCATCGGGGCTGCATCGCCAGCGCGGAAGCCGCACTTCAGGATGCGAACGTAGCCACCCGGACGGGTTGCATAACGCTTGCCCAGATCGTTGAACAGTTTGCCGACTGCAGACTTGCTGCGAGTACGGTCAAACGCCAGACGACGGTTGGCTACGGTGTCTTCCTTGGCCAGGGTGATCAGCGGCTCGGCAACGCGACGCAGTTCCTTGGCTTTCGGCAGAGTAGTTTTGATCAGTTCGTTTTCGAACAGCGACACAGCCATGTTCTGGAACATAGCCTTGCGGTGTGCGCTGGTCCGACTCAGGTGACGACCACTTTTACGATGACGCATCTCTCAATTCCTCGGTGTCGAGACGATCAGGCCGAAACCTTATCGTCCTTCTTCAAGCTTGCAGGCGGCCAGTTGTCCAAACGCATACCCAGAGACAGACCACGAGAGGCCAGAACGTCTTTGATCTCGGTCAGAGACTTCTTGCCCAGGTTCGGGGTCTTCAGCAGCTCTACTTCGGTACGCTGGATCAGATCGCCAATGTAATAAATATTTTCGGCCTTCAGGCAGTTGGCCGAACGGACAGTCAGCTCAAGATCGTCCACCGGGCGCAGCAGGATCGGGTCAATCTCGTCTTCCTGCTGCTCTACCACCGGCTCCTGGTCGCCCTTCAGATCAACGAAGGCAGCCAGTTGCTGCTGGAGAATGGTTGCAGCGCGACGAATCGCCTCTTCCGGGTCCAGGGTACCGTTGGTCTCGAGATCGATAACCAGCTTGTCCAGGTTGGTACGCTGCTCGACACGCGCACTCTCAACCACGTACGCAACGCGGCGTACGGGGGTGTAAGTAGCGTCCAGCTGCAGGCGACCGATAGAGCGGGTCTCGTCCTCATCGGACTGACGCGCGTCGGCCGGCTCATAACCACGACCACGAGCCACAGTGAGCTTCATGTTCAGCTCGCCATTGTCGGACAGCGTGGCAATCACGTGTTCCGGATTGACGATCTCTACTTCGTGATCCAGCTGGATGTCAGCGGCAGTAACAACGCCCGGGCCTTTCTTGGAAAGGTTCAGGGTTACCTGGTCGCGACCGTGCATGTTGATCGCCAACCCTTTCAGGTTGAGCAGGATCTCGATGACGTCTTCCTGAACGCCTTCGATGGCGCTGTACTCGTGCAACACGCCGTCGATTTCGGCCTCTACCACGGCGCAGCCGGGCATGGACGAGAGCAGAATGCGACGCAGCGCATTGCCCAGGGTGTGACCGAAACCACGCTCAAGCGGCTCAAGAGTGATCTTGGCACGTGTGGGCGAAGTTTCCTGAACGTCAATATGACGCGGTGTTAGAAACTCGGTAACCGAACTCTGCATGTGGGGCACCTTTATGCTGTCTGTCGCTTACTTGGAGTACAGCTCGACGATCAGGTTTTCGTTGATGTCGGCGTACAGGTCGCTGCGTGCAGGCAGAGCCTTGAAGACACCTTCTTTCTTGCCGGCGTCTACTTCAACCCACTCCGCACCACCGCGCTGAGCAGCCTGTTCCAGAGCGCTGGAGACGCGCAGCTGGTTCTTGGCCTTTTCACGGACAGCAACTACGTCACCCGGGGAAACCAGGTAAGACGCGATATTGACGGTCTTGCCATTAACACTGATGGACTTGTGGGATACCAGCTGGCGTGCTTCAGCGCGAGTAGCACCGAAACCCATGCGGTAAACAACGTTGTCCAGACGACGCTCGAGCAGTTGCAGCAGGTTCTCACCGGTAGCACCCTTCAGACGGGCAGCTTCCTTGTAATAGTTGCGGAACTGACGCTCGAGAACGCCATACATACGACGGACTTTCTGCTTCTCGCGCAGCTGAGTACCGTATTCCGAAAGACGACCGCGGCGCTGACCGTGGACACCCGGGGGGGTTTCCAGGTTGCACTTGGAGTCGAGAGCGCGCACGCCGCTTTTCAGGAACAGGTCAGTACCTTCGCGACGAGACAGCTTGCACTTGGGACCAATATAACGAGCCATTTTACCGTCTCCTGATTAAACGCGACGCTTCTTGGGCGGGCGGCAGCCGTTGTGGGGAATGGGGGTGACGTCGGTGATGCTGCTGATCTTGTAACCACAAGAGTTCAGCGCACGCACTGCGGACTCACGACCCGGGCCGGGGCCTTTAACGCAAACGTCGAGGTTCTTCAGGCCATACTCAAGAGCAGCCTGACCAGCGCGCTCTGCAGCTACCTGGGCAGCAAACGGAGTGCTCTTACGGGAACCACGGAAGCCGGAGCCACCGGAAGTTGCCCAGCTCAGGGCGTTACCCTGACGGTCAGTGATGGTGATGATGGTGTTATTGAAAGACGCGTGGATGTGGGCAACCCCATCAACGACCGTCTTTTTTACTTTTTTACGTACACGAGCAGCTGGCTTAGCCATATCTGTAGATTCCCTCGCAATTACTTACGGATCGGCTTGCGCGGACCCTTACGGGTACGAGCATTGGTCTTGGTGCGCTGACCGTGGACCGGAAGGCCACGACGGTGACGCAGGCCACGATAGCAGCCGAGATCCATGAGGCGCTTGACGTTCATGTTGATCGCGCGGCGCAGGTCACCTTCGGTAGTGCTCTTGGCGACTTCATTGCGCAGGGTATCAATCTGCTCTTCGCTCAGATCCTTGATTTTTACACTGGGCGCAATGCCAGTGGCAGCACAGATCTGTTGTGCCTTAGTCTGACCGATACCAAAGATATAGGTCAGAGAGATAACAGTATGTTTGTTATCCGGGATGTTGACGCCTGCAATACGGGCCATCCAATTTACTCCGTCTGACAGCTACCTGACTCAACCCCAAAGAGGTTGCTCGAAAAAGGGTGCAGTAGGGTAGCGCTAACAAAAACAAAATTCAACCACCTGACCAAAATTTGGCCAGGTGGCGGTTATCCTGAGACGTAGTCTTAATTCAGAACCGGGGATTAACCCTGGCGCTGCTTATGACGGGGCTCAGCACTGCAGATTACACGTACGCAACCGTTGCGACGGATAACCTTGCAGTTACGGCAAAGCTTCTTAACTGATGCTGCAACTTTCATAGCCGACTCCTATAACCCGAATACTCAGCGGAGCATGCCGCTGCCGTAACCTTTCAGGTTAGATTTCTTCAAAAGAGACTCGTACTGCTGAGAAACGAGGTGCGATTGTACTTGGGACATGAAGTCCATAACAACCACTACGACGATCAGCAGCGAAGTCCCACCCAGATAGAAGGGCACATTCGCCGATACCACCAGGAACTGCGGCAGCAAGCAGACCGCGGTCATATACAGGGCGCCGAACAGAGTGAGACGAGTCAGCACGCTATCGATGTAGCGCGCAGATTGCTCACCGGGACGGATGCCCGGAATGAACGCACCGGACTTCTTGAGGTTTTCCGCAACGTCCTTGGGGTTGAACATCAACGCTGTATAGAAGAAGCAGAAGAAAATGATCCCTGCACTAAACAGAATGATATTCAGCGGCTTACCCGGCCCAATAGCCTGAGCCAGAGTCTGCAGCCATTCCATGTTGTCACCCTGGGCAAACCAGGTACCCAGCGAAGCCGGGAACAACAGGATGCTGCTGGCAAAGATCGCCGGAATCACACCCGCCATATTGACCTTGAGAGGCAAATGACTGGTTTGCGCGGCGAATACCTTGCGACCTTGCTGACGCTTGGCATAGTTGACCGTAATCCTGCGCTGGCCACGCTCGACGAAAACGACGAACGCGATCATGGCGATGGCAACGAGACCAACACCGATCAACGCGAAGATGTTGATCGTGCCCAATCGGGCACCTTCAAAGGACTGGCCAATAGCTGCTGGCAGCCCGGCAACAATGCCGGCGAAGATCAGCATCGAGATGCCGTTACCGACACCCCGCTCGGTGATCTGCTCACCAAGCCACATCATGAACATCGCACCCGCAACAAAGGTGGTAACCGCTACGAAGTAGAAGCTGAACCCTGTGTCGAACGCAACACCCTGACTAGCCAGACCAACGGACATACCGATGGCTTGTATAAACGCCAGCACCAGCGTCAGATAACGCGTGTACTGACTGATCTTCCGGCGACCGGACTCCCCTTCCTTCTTCAACTGCTCAAGCGACGGGGTCACCGCCGTCATCAGCTGCATGATGATGGATGCAGAGATGTACGGCATGATGCCCAGAGCGAAGATACTCATTCGCTCCAGGGCACCGCCAGAGAACATGTTGAACAGGCTAAGGATCGTCTCTGAATTCTGATTGAACAGATCGGCCAGTCGATCAGGGTTTATCCCGGGAACCGGAATATGCGCCCCGATACGGTAAACGATGATCGCGAGGAACAGAAAGCGCAGGCGCCCCCAGAGTTCACTCAAGCCACCTTGATTCATTCCAGAAAGAGCGCCTTGCTTAGCCATTTAGTCCTCGATCTTGCCACCAGCTGCTTCGATCGCTGCACGAGCACCCTTGGTCACGGCCAGGCCTTTGACGGTAACCGCTTTGGTTACGTCGCCGGACAGGACGATCTTGGCTCGTACAAACTTGTTGCCAATTACGTTGGCATCTTTCAGCGCCTGCAGGTCGATGACCTCAGCGTCAACTGCATTCAGCTCGCTAGTGCGAATTTCAGCAGTGACCATTGCCAGTTTGGAGGTAAAACCAAACTTCGGCAGACGACGGTGCAGCGGCTGCTGACCACCCTCGAAACCGGGGGCAACAGTGCCACCGGAACGCGAGGTCAGACCCTTGTGACCGCGGCCAGCGGTCTTACCCAGACCGCTACCGATACCACGACCGACGCGCAGCTTTTCACGGCGTGCACCCGGTGCGGAACGCAGATCATTCAGTTTCATGTCTTAATCCTCTACCCGAACCATGTAGGAGACCTTGTTGATCATCCCACGAACAGACGGAGTGTCTTCGACTTCGACGGTGTGGCCGATGCGGCGCAGACCCAGACCCTTAACGCAGGCCTGGTGCTTCGGCAGACGACCAGCGACACTCTTGAACAGAGTCACCTTGATTTTTTCGTTTGCCATGTCCGCTTACCCCGTGATGTCTTCGACGGTCTTGCCGCGCTTGGCCGCTACAGACTCGGGAGACTGCATCGACTTCAGGCCCTTGTAGGTAGCCTGAACGACGTTAACCGGGTTGGTGGAGCCGTAACACTTGGCCAGTACGTTGTGTACACCAGCTGCTTCCAGTACGGCGCGCATCGCACCACCGGCGATAACACCGGTACCTTCGGAGGCAGGCTGCATGAACACCTTGGAGGCGCCATGAGCTGCACGGACCGGGTACTGCAGAGTGGTACCGTCCAGATCAACCTGGATCATGTTACGACGAGCCGCTTCCATAGCTTTCTGGATGGCGGCAGGCACTTCACGTGCCTTGCCGCGACCGAAGCCGACGCGACCTTTGCCGTCACCGACAACGGTCAACGCAGTGAAAGCGAAGATACGGCCGCCTTTTACTACTTTGGCAACGCGGTTCACCTGGACCAGCTTCTCGATGTAACCTTCGTCGCGCTTTTGATCGAAATTAGCCATAACTCTACCCTTAGAATTCCAGCCCGCCTTCACGAGCGGCGTCGGCCAGCGCTTTTACGCGACCATGGTACTTGAAGCCGGAACGGTCGAAGGCGACCTGAGTTACACCGGCGGCCTTGGCACGCTCAGCAACCAACTGACCTACCTTCTTGGCTGCTTCCATGTTGCCGGTGTTACCAGCACGCAGTTCAGCATCCAGAGTGGAGGCGCTGGCCAGCACTTGGCTGCCATCGGCCGAGATAACCTGCGCGTACATGTGCTGCGAAGAGCGGTGCACGCAGAGACGAACGGCTTCCAGTTCGCGCAGCTTCAGGCGCGTACGGCGAGCGCGACGGAGACGAATAACTTTTTTATCGCTCATTTGCTATGCCCTACTTCTTCTTAGCTTCTTTACGACGCACTACCTCATCGGCGTAGCGTACACCCTTGCCCTTATAGGGCTCCGGACGACGGAAATCACGGATTTCCGCTGCTACCTGGCCGACCAGCTGCTTGTCGATGCCTTTGATGATGATGTCAGTCTGACTTGGGGTTTCCGCAGAAACGCCCGCAGGCAGCTGGTAGTCGATCGGGTGAGAGTAACCCAGCGCCAGGTTAAGGACTTCGCCTTTAGCCTGGGCCTTGTAACCAACACCGACCAGCTGGAGCTTGCGCTCGAAGCCTTGGCTGACGCCGATAACCATATTGTTGACCAGGGCGCGGGTAGTACCGGCCATAGCCATGTTCAGGCTGTCGGCACGGGCTGCGAAACGCAGCTCACCGTCTTCCTGAACAACTTCAACAGTCGGGTGCAGGCTCAGAGTCAAAGTGCCTTTGGCGCCTTTGATAGACAGTTCCTGACCTTCCAGTTTTACTTCCACACCCTGCGGCAATTTGACAGGGTTCTTAGCGACGCGAGACATCGTTGACCCCCTATCAGAATACGGTGCAGAGAACTTCGCCGCCGATACCGGCAGCGCGAGCAGCGCGATCAGTCATCACACCTTTGTTGGTGGAGACGATGGAAACGCCCAGACCGCCCTTGACCTTAGGAAGCTGGTCAACGGCCTTGTACTGACGCAGGCCTGGACGGCTTACGCGCTTGAGCTCTTCGATTACCGGCTTGCCTTCGAAGTATTTCAGCTCGATAGACAGAGTGGGCTTGACGTCGCCAACTACTTCGTAGCTCGCAACGTAGCCTTCTTCCTTAAGTACCTTGGCGACAGCCACCTTCAGCTTTGCCGAAGGCATGCTGACGTTGGACTTTTCAGCCATCTGGGCATTACGGATACGGGTCAGCATATCTGCCAACGGGTCCTGCATACTCATGGGCTTGGTGCTCCTGAAACTGAGTAATAAAAGTCTGGTTTACCAGCTGGCCTTAACCAGGCCAGGCACATCACCGCGCATTGCTGCTTCACGCAGCTTGATACGGCTCAGACCAAACTTGCGGTATACGCCGTGCGGACGGCCGGTAACGCGGCAGCGGTTACGCTGACGGACCGGGCTGGAGTCGCGCGGCAGTTTCTGCAGGGCAACTTGAGCTGCCCAGCGATCTTCAACGGAAGCGTTTACGTTGCCGATGGTTTCCTTGAGAGCTGCACGCTTAGCAGCAAACTTGGCGACCAGGCGAGCGCGCTTGGCTTCGCGGTTCTTCATACTGACTTTTGCCATTGTCCTGACTCCTAGTTACGGAACGGGAAGTTGAACGCGCGCAGCAGCGCACGACCTTCGTCGTCGGTTCGCGCAGTAGTAGTCAAGGTAATGTCCAGACCACGCAGAGCATCGATCTTGTCGTAATCGATTTCCGGGAAAATGATCTGTTCCTTGACGCCCATGCTGTAGTTGCCACGACCGTCAAAGGACTTGGCATTAAGACCACGGAAGTCACGAACGCGCGGCAGGGAAATCGACAGCAGACGGTCCAGGAATTCGTACATCTGCTCGCGGCGCAGGGTAACCTTAACGCCAATCGGCCAGCCGTCACGAATCTTGAAGCCTGCAATGGACTTACGAGCGTAGGTCACGATGCCTTTACGGCCAGTGATCTTCTCGAGGTCAGCCAGTGCGTTTTCGATGACTTTCTTGTCACCAACAGCTTCGCCAAGGCCCATGTTCAGGGTGATCTTGGTGATCTTCGGCACTTCCATCGCGTTCAGACCCAGTTCAGCCTGGAGTTTCGGAGCGATGGTAGTGCGATAGGTTTCTTTCAATCTCGCCATGGTAAGCACCTAGATTCTCAAGCGTCGACAGCTTTTTGGGTCGACTTGAAAATACGAACCTTCTTACCGTCTTCGACCTTGAAGCCGACGCGATCGGCTTTGTTGGTCTCGGGGTTGAAGATTGCCACGTTGGAGACGTGGATCGGCGCCTCCTTCTCAACAATACCGCCCTGTGCACCAGCCATCGGATTAGGCTTGGTGTGGCGCTTGATAATGTTGACACCGGAAACCAGCAGGCGGGCATCGTCACCAACTTTCAGGACTTTGCCGCGCTTGCCCTTGTCTTTACCGGCAATGACGATTACGTCGTCGTCGCGTTTGATCTTTTGCATGACCGGGCTCCTTACAGCACTTCGGGCGCGAGGGAAACGATCTTCATGAACTGCTCGTTACGCAGCTCACGAGTCACCGGCCCAAAGATGCGGGTACCGATCGGCTCATTCTTGTTGTTGAGCAGAACGGCAGCGTTGCCATCGAAACGGATCAGCGAACCGTCGGTACGGCGAACGCCGTGACGGGTACGCACGATGACCGCGTTGAGCACCTGGCCTTTCTTTACTTTGCCGCGCGGAATCGCTTCCTTCACGGTCACTTTGATGATATCGCCAATGCCGGCGTAGCGACGGTGAGAACCGCCCAGAACCTTGATACACATAACGCGACGTGCACCACTGTTGTCAGCCACATCCAGCATGGATTGAGTCTGAATCATAACTTTCTCCGACCCTTAAATAATCCGCTAAGTTGCGCGGGCTTAAACTTGCGCCGCGCGCTCGTCGATCTGAACCAGTGCCCAGCTCTTGGTTTTGGCCAAGGGACGGGTCTCACGAATGGTCACCAGATCGCCGATGCGGCATTCGTTGTTCTCGTCGTGCGCCTTGAGCTTGGTAGAGCGCGTCACGTACTTACCGTACAGTGGGTGCTTTTCCTGACGCTCGATGAGCACAGTGATGGTTTTATCCATCTTGTCACTGACAACGCGGCCAGTGACGGTACGAACTGTTTTGTTCTCGGCCATGATCAGTTACCACCTTTCTGATTGAGCACGGTCTTAACGCGAGCGATGTCGCGCTTTACCTGGTTCAGCAGATGCGATTGACCGAGCTGACCGGTTGCTTTCTGCATGCGCAGGTTGAACTGATCGCGCAGCAGGGTGAGCAGCTGTTCATTCAGCTGCTCAGCAGATTTTTCACGAAGTTCTGTCGCTTTCATTACATCACCGTCCGCTTAACAAAGGTGGTAGCGAGAGGCAGCTTGGCTGCGGCCAGCGCGAATGCTTCGCGTGCCAGCTCTTCGGAAACACCTTCAATCTCGTAAAGGACCTTACCCGGACGAATCTGGGCTACCCAGTACTCGACGTTACCCTTACCTTTACCCATACGTACTTCAAGAGGCTTCTTGGAGATGGGCTTGTCCGGGAAGACCCGGATCCAGATCTTACCGCCACGCTTAACGTGACGAGTCAGGGCGCGACGAGCCGCTTCAATCTGACGAGCAGTCAGACGACCACGACTTACGGCTTTGAGAGCGAACTCACCGAAGCTCACTTTGCTACCACGATGAGCCAGACCACGGTTGTGGCCGGTCATCTGCTTGCGGAACTTCGTACGCTTAGGTTGTAACATGTGCGTACCCCTTACTTAGCAGCTTTTTTCTTGGCCGCGACGGCTTTGGTTTCTTCCTGGAGACCACCAATGATCTCGCCCTTGAAGATCCAAACCTTCACACCGATCACACCGTAGGTGGTGTGGGCTTCAGCCGTTGCGTAGTCAATATCGGCGCGCAGGGTGTGCAGCGGCACACGACCTTCGCGGTACCATTCGGTACGGGCAATCTCGGCGCCGCCGAGACGACCGCTAACCTGGATCTTGATACCCTTGGCACCGATACGCATGGCGTTCTGTACGGCACGCTTCATAGCGCGACGGAACATCACACGACGCTCGAGCTGCTGAGCAACGCTTTGTGCTACCAGAGCACCGTCGAGTTCCGGCTTGCGGATCTCTTCGATGTTGATGTGCACCGGCACGCCCATCTGGCTGGTCAGTTCCTGACGCAGCTTCTCAACGTCCTCACCCTTCTTGCCAATCACGATGCCCGGACGAGCAGTGTGAATGGTAATGCGGGCAGTCTGGGCCGGACGCTGAATGTCAACGCGGCTGACAGAGGCACTTTTCAGTTTGTCCTGAATGTACGCACGTACCTTCAGGTCAGTGTTCAGATAGTCTGCGTAGTTGCGACCGTCTGCGTACCACACCGAAGTGTGTTCTTTAACGATACCGAGGCGAATGCCTACCGGATGTACTTTCTGACCCATTTGATCGACTCCTACTTGTCAGCAACCTTGACCGTGATGTGGCAAGACCGCTTGACGATGCGATCAGCGCGGCCTTTGGCACGCGGCATGATGCGCTTCAGAGAGCGACCTTCGTTTACAAACACGGTGGAGACCTTCAGGTCATCCACGTCTGCGCCATCGTTATGCTCGGCGTTGGCAATGGCCGACTCGAGCACTTTCTTGATGACGGCAGCGGCCTTCTTGTTGCTGAATGCCAGCAGGTTCAGGGCCTCATCCACCTTCTTACCGCGGATCTGGTCGGCGACCAAACGCGCTTTCTGGGCAGAGAGTCGGGCGCCCTTATGAGTAGCGGCTACTTCCATCTTCTAACCCCTTAGCGCTTGGCTTTCTTGTCTGCAGCGTGACCACGGTAGGTACGCGTAGCAGAGAATTCGCCCAACTTGTGACCGACCATGTCTTCGGTAACGATAACCGGCACATGCTGACGACCGTTGTGTACAGCGATGGTCAGACCGACCATCTGCGGCAGAATCATCGAACGGCGCGACCAGGTCTTGATCGGCTTACGGTCGTTCTTTTCAACTGCCACTTCGACCTTCTTCAACAGGTGAAGATCGATAAAAGGACCTTTCTTCAGAGAACGCGGCACTGTCGTATCCCCTCTAATTACTTGCTGCGGCGACGGACAATCATCTTGTCAGTGCGCTTGTTGGACCGAGTCTTGGCACCCTTGGTCGGGAAGCCCCACGGGGAAACCGGATGACGACCACCGGAGGTACGACCTTCACCACCACCATGCGGGTGATCTACCGGGTTCATGGCAACACCACGAACGGTCGGACGAACACCGCGCCAGCGCTTGGCACCAGCCTTACCCAGCGAGCGCAGACTGTGCTCACCGTTGGACACTTCACCCAGAGTCGCACGGCATTCGCCAAGGACTTTGCGCATTTCGCCAGAGCGCAGACGAACGGTGACGTAAGCACCTTCGCGAGCAACCAGCTGGACAGCGGCACCGGCACTGCGAGCTACCTGAGCGCCCTTGCCAGGCTTCAGCTCGATCGCGTGAATAGTGCTACCTACCGGAATGTTGCGCAGCGGCAGAGTGTTACCGGCCTTGATCGGCGCATCAGCACCAGAGACCAGCTGATCGCCAGCAACAACGCCTTTCGGGGCGATGATGTAGCGACGCTCACCGTCGGCATACTTCAGCAGAGCAATATGAGCGGTACGATTCGGATCGTACTCGACGCGCTCTACAACAGCGGGGATACCGTCCTTGTTACGACGGAAGTCCACGATGCGGTAGTGCTGCTTGTGACCGCCCCCACGATGACGCGTGGTGATGCGGCCGTTGTTGTTACGACCACCAGACTTGCCTTGCTTCTCTACCAGAGGCGCGTAAGGAGCACCTTTGTGCAGGTCAGCGTTAACGACCTTAACGACGAAGCGGCGGCCAGCGGAAGTAGGTTTACATTTAACAATAGCCATGATGTACCCCTGTCTTATTCAGCGCTGGCGAAGTCGATGTCTTGACCGGGCTGCAGGCTGACGTACGCCTTCTTCCAGTCATTACGCTTGCCCAGGCCGCGAACGGTTCGCTTGGTCTTGCCTTTTACATTCAAGGTCGAAACAGCCTTGACCTTGACGTTGAACAGTTGCTCAACGGCTTTCTTGATTTCCAGTTTGGTCGCGGTAGTGTCTACCTTGAACACGAACTGGTTCTGGCTGTCAGCCAGCACGGTTGCCTTCTCGGAAACATGCGGGCCAAGCAGTACTTTGAAAATGCGCTCTTGGTTCATCCCAGCATCTCCTCGAACTTCTTAACAGCAGGTACAGTAATCAGCACCTTGTCGTAAGCGATCAGGCTAACCGGGTCAGAACCTTGAACATCACGTACGTCGACGTGCGGCAGGTTGCGCGCAGCCAGGTACAGGTTCTCGTCAACACCGTCGGTTACGATCAGCACGTTCTGCAGATCGAGATCCTTCAGCTTGCCAGCCAGAGCCTTGGTTTTCGGTGCATCAACAGAGAAGCTCTCGACAACCACCAGACGATCCAGGCGAACCAGTTCGGACAGGATGGAGCGCATTGCACCGCGATACATCTTGCGGTTCAGCTTCTGCTCGTGATTTTGCGGACGGGCAGCAAAAGTGGTACCACCGGAGCGCCAGATCGGGCTGCGGATAGTACCGGCACGGGCGCGGCCGGTGCCTTTCTGACGCCAGGGCTTCTTGCCGCCACCGGAAACATCAGAACGATTTTTCTGCTGCTTGGTACCCTGACGAGCACCAGCCATGTAAGCAACAACGGCCTGGTGAACGAGGGTCTCGTTAAACTCGGTAGCAAAGGTCAGATCGGAAACTTCGATCGCACTTGCACCAGCTACATTCAGATTCATGGTAACTCCCCCTTAACCCTTGGCCTTGACCGCCGGGCGAACAACGACGTCGCTGCCGGTAGCGCCAGGCACGGAGCCCTTGATGAGCAGCAGATTGCGCTCAGCGTCTACGCGAACGACCTCGAGAGTCTGGACGGTTACCTGCTCGGCACCCATGTGACCAGACATCTTCTTGCCCTTGAATACACGGCCCGGGGTCTGACACTGACCGATGGAACCGGGTACACGGTGGGATACAGAGTTACCGTGAGTTGCGTCCTGGCCGCGGAAATTCCAGCGCTTGATGGTACCGGCGAAGCCTTTACCCTTGGATTGACCAGTTACATCCACCTTCTGACCGGCTTCGAACAGGGCTACAGTGAGCTCTGCCCCAGCTTCATACTGGGAACCGTCTTCGATGCGGAATTCGCAGACCTGGCGACCAGCCGCAGTACTGGCTTTGGCAAAGTGCCCAGCCATCGGCTTGGTAACGCGGTTGGCGCGACGCTCGCCCACAGTGATCTGAATGGCTTGATAGCCATCAGTCTCCAGGGTTTTAACCTGAGTGACGCGGTTCGGTTCAACTTCTACAACCGTAACCGGAATGGAAACACCATCTTCAGTGAAAACGCGGGTCATACCGCATTTCCGGCCGACTAAACCAATAGTCATTTTGTAAACCTCATGAGTGCACGGGGCTATTACCCGCTATGGCCGCCCAACACAGGGCGTTACACGACCTTTAGCCCCCGTTTTGGGGCTATCAGCCGAGGCTGATCTGAACCTCAACGCCAGCGGCAAGGTCCAGCTTCATCAGCGCATCAACAGTTTTGTCGGTGGGCTGAACGATATCCAGAACCCGTTTATGGGTACGGATTTCGTACTGATCACGCGCGTCTTTGTTGACGTGCGGAGAAATCAGTACGGTAAAACGCTCTTTACGCGTCGGCAAAGGGATCGGACCACGCACCTGAGCCCCAGTACGTTTCGCGGTATCCACGATTTCCTGGGTAGACTGATCGATCAGGCGATGGTCAAAAGCTTTCAACCGAATACGGATCTGTTGGTTCTGCATTTGACCAGAAACTCCAAGTAACTGTTTTCAGGCACACCTGTTTCCGGGTACACCTGTCCAAGGGAGGCGCAATTCTACTGATGCACTTTCCCACTGTCAACAAAAAGACAAAAACCCCCGCTTAGCGGGGGTTTTTGTTTGCAGCTCAGATCATCACTCGATGATCTTGGCTACTACACCGGCACCAACGGTACGACCGCCTTCGCGGATCGCAAAGCGCAGACCGTCTTCCATCGCAATCGGAGCGATCAGAGTGACGTCCAGCTTGACGTTGTCGCCAGGCATAACCATCTCGATACCTTCCGGCAGTTCGCAAGAACCGGTCACGTCAGTAGTACGGAAGTAGAACTGCGGACGATAGCCCTTGAAGAACGGAGTGTGACGACCGCCTTCATCTTTACCCAGCACGTATACTTCAGCTTCGAAGCGAGTGTGCGGAGTGATGGTGCCCGGCTTGGCCAGAACCTGACCACGCTCAACGTCTTCACGCTTGGTACCACGCAGCAGAACACCAACGTTCTCACCAGCACGACCTTCGTCGAGCAGCTTGCGGAACATTTCAACACCAGTACAGGTGGTCTTGGTGGTTGCCTTGATACCAACGATCTCGACTTCTTCACCAACCTTGACGATGCCACGCTCAACACGGCCGGTAACTACGGTACCGCGACCGGAGATGGAGAATACGTCTTCGATCGGCATCAGGAACGGCTTGTCGATCGCACGCTCCGGCTCAGGAATGTAGGCATCCAGAGTCTCAACCAGCTTGCGAACGGCAGTGGTGCCGATTTCGTTGTCGTCTTTGCCTTCCAGCGCCATCAGAGCAGAACCGATGATGATCGGAGTGTCGTCGCCCGGGAAGTCGTAAGCGCTCAGCAGGTCGCGAACTTCCATCTCGACCAGCTCCAGCAGCTCTTCGTCGTCAACCATGTCGGCCTTGTTCAGGAACACGACAATGTAAGGAACGCCAACCTGACGGGACAGCAGGATGTGCTCGCGAGTCTGCGGCATCGGGCCGTCAGCTGCGGAACAAACCAGGATAGCGCCATCCATCTGAGCAGCACCGGTGATCATGTTCTTCACATAGTCAGCGTGGCCAGGGCAGTCAACGTGCGCGTAGTGACGAGTCGGAGAATCGTATTCTACGTGCGAGGTGTTGATGGTGATACCGCGAGCCTTCTCTTCCGGCGCGTTGTCGATCTGGTCGAACGCACGGGCAGCGCCGCCGTAAGACTCTGCACAAACGCGAGTCAGAGCTGCAGTCAGAGTAGTCTTGCCATGGTCAACGTGACCGATGGTGCCTACGTTCAGGTGCGGTTTGCTACGTTCAAATTTTTCTTTTGCCACGGTTGATAACCTCTTTAATTAGCCTAGGTTCAAGTTAGCCTTGCTTCTTGATGATCGCTTCGGCGATGTTCATGGGTGCCTCGGCGTACTTCGAAAACTCCATGGAGTAGCTCGCACGTCCCTGGGACATGGAGCGGACATCCGTGGCGTAACCGAACATCTCACCAAGCGGAACCTCAGCGCGGATCACCTTACCGGAAGGAGTATCTTCCATACCCTGTACCAGACCGCGACGACGGTTCAAGTCGCCCATTACGTCACCCATATAATCCTCAGGGGTGACAACTTCGACTTTCATCATCGGCTCCAATAGAACAGCACCACCCTTCTGAGCCAACTGCTTGGTGGCCATGGAAGCAGCGATCTTGAACGCCATTTCATTGGAGTCGACATCATGGTAGGAACCGTCAAACACGGTTGCCTTCAGGCCAAGCAGCGGATAGCCGGCGAGAACGCCGTTCTGCATCTGCTCCTCGATACCCTTCTGGATGGCCGGGATGTATTCACGCGGAACCACACCACCGACAATTTCATTAACGAATTCAAGCTTCTCGTCATTGCCTTCGGCCGGCTCAAAGCGAACCCACACGTGACCATACTGACCACGACCACCGGATTGACGCACAAACTTGCCTTCGACTTCGCACTTGTTGCGAATCGCCTCTCGATAAGCCACCTGGGGCTTACCGATATTCGCCTCAACACTGAACTCGCGCTTCATGCGATCAACGATGATATCCAGGTGCAATTCGCCCATGCCGGAAATAATCGTCTGCCCGGATTCTTCATCCGTGCGCACGCGGAAGGAGGGATCTTCCTGAGCCAGCTTGCCCAGAGCGACACCCATCTTCTCCTGATCAGCCTTGGTACGAGGCTCAACAGCAACGGAGATTACCGGCTCGGGAAAGTCCATACGCTCAAGCACGATCGGCTTATCGATCGCACAAAGCGTGTCACCGGTAGTCACGTCCTTCATGCCGATCAAGGCCGCAATATCACCAGCACGCACTTCCTTGATTTCTTCGCGCGCATTGGCATGCATTTGCACCATACGCCCGACGCGCTCTTTCTTACCCTTGACGGAGTTCAGCACGGCGTCGCCGGAGGACAGAACGCCGGAGTAAACGCGCGCAAAGGTGAGCGTACCAACAAAGGGATCGGTAGCGATCTTGAAGGCCAGCGCAGAGAACGACTCATCATCATCAGCGTGACGCTCGTCCGCGCGCTCCTCATCATCAGGATGAACACCCTTGATGGCAGCAACCTGATCAGGCGCAGGCAGATAATCGATAACCGCATCCAGCACCAGCGGCACACCCTTGTTCTTGAAGGATGAGCCACAGACAGCCGGCACGATCTCACAAGCCAGGGTGCGCTGACGCAACCCAGCCTTGATATCCTCGACGGAAAGCTCTCCTTCCTCGAGGTACTTGTTCATCAGGTCTTCGTTGGCCTCTGCGGCCGCCTCGACCATCCTCTCGCGATATTCGCCAGCCAGACCGAGCAGGTCTTCAGGAATCTCTTCCTCGACAAAACTCATGCCCTGATCCGAATCATCCCAGCGAATCGCCTTCATCCGCATCAGATCAATCTGACCGACAAAGTTTTCCTCCGCACCAATGGCGAGCTGAATCGGCACAGGCGTATGACCCAACCGCTTCTTGATCTGCTCAACTACACGAAGGAAGTCGGCGCCCTGGCGATCCATCTTATTTACATAGACGATGCGTGGGACGCCGTACTTGTTGGCTTGACGCCATACGGTCTCGGACTGCGGCTCAACACCTGACGTACCACAAAACACCACAACAGCACCATCGAGCACCCGCAGCGAACGCTCAACTTCAATAGTGAAGTCAACGTGGCCGGGGGTGTCGATGATATTGACGCGATGCTTGTCGTACTGCTTCTCGGACCCCTGCCAGAAAGCAGTGGTCGCGGCAGAAGTAATGGTAATACCCCGCTCCTGCTCCTGCGCCATCCAGTCCATGGTCGCGGCCCCATCATGGACCTCGCCCATTTTGTGGTTCACGCCGGTATAGAACAGAATTCGCTCTGTAGTCGTGGTCTTGCCCGCATCGACGTGCGCACAGATACCAATATTGCGATACAGATTGATCGGGGTTGTACGAGCCACAACAGTCTCCTGAGCCGTTTAGAAGCGGTAGTGAGAGAACGCCTTGTTGGCCTCAGCCATACGATGGACGTCTTCACGCTTCTTGACAGCAGCGCCCTTGCCTTCTGCAGCATCACCCAGCTCACCGGCCAGGCGCAGAGCCATGGACTTCTCGCCACGCTTACGGGCAGCATCAACCAACCAACGCATCGCCAAGGCGTTACGACGGGAGGGACGCACTTCAACCGGAACCTGGTAGGTAGCACCACCTACACGGCGAGATTTAACTTCCACGAGCGGAGCGATAGCGTCGAGAGCCTTCTCGAACAGCTCGACCGGATCTTCGGCCTTGGTACGCTCTTTCAGCTTGTCCAGTGCACCGTAAACGATACGCTCGGCAGTGGACTTCTTGCCGCTTTCCATTACGTGGTTCATGAATTTCGCGAGAATCTGGCTGCCGTACTTAGGTTCTGGCAGGATCTCACGCTTTGCCGCTACACGACGTCTTGGCATGATAAGCCCTCAAACGGTCTTCAGGTTAGCCCGGAACTGTAACGATCTGGTTACGTCCGACCTTACTCTTATCGACTCTGATAGATGAAAATAGGATTACTTCGGACGCTTGGCGCCGTACTTGGAACGACCCTGCTTACGGTCTTTAACACCAGAGGTGTCCAGAGAACCGCGAACAGTGTGGTAACGCACACCCGGCAAATCTTTTACACGGCCGCCGCGAATCAGAACGACGCTGTGCTCTTGCAGGTTGTGACCTTCACCACCGATGTAGGAAGAAACTTCGTAGCCGTTGGTCAGACGAACACGGCAGACTTTACGCAGAGCCGAGTTCGGCTTCTTCGGCGTAGTGGTATACACGCGAGTGCACACACCACGACGCTGCGGGCAGTTCTGCAGGGCCGGCACGTCGCTCTTTTCAGCAACGCGCTTGCGCGGCTTGCGAACCAGCTGGTTGATTGTTGCCATCTAGCAAACTCCACTGATGTCGGTAAGACATAGTTAATAAAAAATGGCAGGACGAAGCGCCCCGCCAATTTTAGGGGTACGGAATTCTATAGACCCCGCTCCCTGTCGTCAAGGCGCCCGATCCAAGCGGGATCGGGCCTACCTTTAACCTTCGCTCGAGTTCAGTGCGTCAGACAGAGCCTGCTCGACTTCACTCGCGCTGACCTTGACCGGCTTGTCGGCCATACGCTGACGCTTGCGCTCGGCGTGATAGGCCAGACCGGTACCGGCCGGAATCAGACGACCTACAACGACGTTCTCTTTCAGGCCACGCAGGTGATCGCGCTTGCCGGTAACGGCAGCCTCGGTCAGAACCCGCGTAGTTTCCTGGAAGGAAGCCGCAGAGATGAACGATTCGGTCGACAGCGACGCCTTGGTAATACCCAGCAGCACGCGATCGTACTTGGCCAGGAACTTATCCTGCGCAGCCAGTTCCGCATTCTCTTCCAGCACCTGGGTCAGCTCAACCTGGTCACCCTTGATGAAGCTGGAGTCGCCGGAGTCTGTGATCTCAACCTTGCGCAGCATCTGACGAATGGTCACTTCGATGTGCTTGTCGTTGATCTTCACACCCTGGAGGCGGTAAACGTCCTGAATCTCGTTGACGATGTACTTGGCCAGCGCGCTGACACCCAGCAGACGCAGAATGTCGTGCGGGTTGCTCGGACCGTCGGAGATAACTTCACCCTTGGTAACCTGTTCACCTTCGAACACGTTCAGGTGACGCCACTTCGGAATCAGCTCCTCGTACGGATCGCTACCGTCGTTCGGCGTGATGACCAGACGACGCTTGCCCTTGGTCTCTTTACCGAACGAGATGGTGCCGCTGATCTCCGCCAGAATGGACGGCTCTTTCGGACGACGCGCTTCGAACAAGTCAGCAACGCGCGGCAGACCACCGGTGATGTCACGGGTCTTGGACGTTTCCTGCGGAATACGTGCAACAACGTCACCCACGTTCACCTTGGCACCGTCGGACAGGTTGACCAATGCGTTCGCCGGCAGGAAGTACTGGGCCGGCACATCGGTACCCGGCAGCAGCAGCTCCTTACCATTGTCGTCAACCAGCTTCACAGCAGGACGAATGTCCTTGCCGGCGGCCGGGCGATCCTTCGGATCCATGACCTCGATATTGGTCAGACCGGTCAGCTCGTCGGCGGTACGCTTGATCGTAATACCTTCGTCCATACCGAAGAACGCAACGGTACCGGTGATCTCGGTAACGATCGGGTGAGTGTGCGGATCCCATTTGGCGACGATTGCGCCGGCATCCACCTTGTCACCTTCCTTGACCGAAATAACAGCACCGTACGGCAGCTTGTAACGCTCACGCTCGCGACCGAACTCGTCGGCAATTGCCAGCTCACCGGAACGGGACACCGCGACCAGTGCACCGTCAGCGCGCTCAACGTGCTTCAGGTTATGCAGGCGAATGGTGCCGCCATTCTTGACCTGAACGCTGTCAGCGGCAGAAGTACGGCTCGCCGCACCACCGATGTGGAACGTACGCATGGTCAGCTGGGTACCCGGCTCACCGATCGACTGGGCAGCGATTACACCAACTGCTTCGCCGATGTTGATCAGGTGGCCACGCGCCAGGTCACGACCGTAGCAGGTGGCACACACACCGTAGTGGGTGTCACAGGTAATCGGCGAACGAACGATAACCTCGTCAACGCTGTTCTTCTCGAGGAACTCGACCCACTGCTCGTCGATCAGGGTACCCGCAGCAACGATAGTTTCGTCACTACCCGGCTTGAGAACGTCACGGGCAACCACACGACCCAGAACGCGCTCACCCAGCGGCTCTACGATATCGCCGCCTTCAATGTGCGGAGACATCAGCAGACCCTTGTCGGTGCCGCAGTCAGGCTCGGTGATAACCAGATCCTGAGCAACGTCAACCAGACGGCGAGTCAGGTAACCGGAGTTCGCAGTCTTAAGTGCAGTATCCGCCAGACCCTTACGAGCACCGTGGGTCGAGATGAAGTACTGGAGTACGTTCAGACCTTCACGGAAGTTCGCAGTGATCGGCGTCTCAATGATGGAGCCGTCCGGCTTGGCCATCAGACCACGCATACCTGCCAGCTGACGAATCTGGGCGGCAGAACCCCGCGCACCGGAGTCAGCCATCATGTACATGGAGTTGAAGGACTCCTGATCAACCTCTTTACCCTCGCGGTCAAGAACACGCGTGGTCTTGAGGTTGTCCATCATGGCCTTGGAGATTTCGTCGTTGGCCTTGGACCACAAGTCGATGACCTTGTTGTACTTTTCGCCCTGGGTTACCAGACCGGAAGCGTACTGATCTTCGATTTCCTTAACTTCTTCGGTTGCCTCATCAATGATGCGCGCCTTCTCGTCAGGAATGACGAAGTCGTTCACGCCAATCGACGCACCGGAGATGGTGGAATAGGCGAAACCGGTGTACATCAGCTGGTCAGCGAAGATGACGGTTTCCTTCAGACCCACCACGCGATAGCACTGGTTGATCAGCTTGGAGATAGCCTTCTTCTTCAGCGGCTGGTCGACCATTTCATAGGGCAGACCTTTGGGCAGAACCTGGAACAGCAGTGCGCGGCCGACAGTGGTGTCGACGATACGCGTCTCGGTGGTCCAGCTTTCGTCCTTGTGCTTGACGGTCTCGGTAATACGCACCTTGACCATCGCGTGCAGTTCAACCTGTCCGCTGCGGTACGCCATCTCAACTTCGTTGACATTGGAGAAGGCCATGCCTTCGCCCTTGGCGTTGATGCGAGTACGGGTCATGTAGTACAGACCCAATACCACGTCCTGGGACGGCACGATGATCGGCTCGCCCGACGCCGGCGACAGGATGTTGTTGGTGGACATCATCAGCGCACGCGCTTCCAGCTGGGCCTCGAGGGTCAGCGGAACGTGTACAGCCATCTGGTCACCGTCGAAGTCGGCGTTGTAGGCCGCACAGACCAGCGGGTGCAGCTGGATTGCCTTACCTTCAATCAGAACCGGCTCGAACGCCTGGATACCCAGACGGTGCAGGGTCGGTGCACGGTTTAGCAGAACCGGGTGTTCGCGGATGACTTCAGCCAGGATGTCCCAGACTTCCGGCAGCTCGCGCTCAACCATCTTCTTGGCTGCTTTGATAGTGGTCGCCAGACCACGGTGCTCCAGCTTGCCGAAGATGAACGGCTTGAACAGCTCCAGAGCCATCTTCTTGGGCAGACCGCACTGGTGCAGACGCAGGGTCGGGCCTACCACGATCACCGAACGACCGGAGTAGTCAACACGCTTACCAAGCAGGTTCTGACGGAAGCGACCCTGCTTACCCTTAATCATGTCAGCCAGGGACTTCAGCGGGCGCTTGTTGGTGCCGGTGATGGCGCGGCCGCGACGACCGTTGTCCAGCAGCGCATCAACCGACTCTTGCAGCATGCGCTTTTCGTTGCGCACGATGATGTCGGGCGCAGCCAGATCAAGCAGACGCTTCAAACGGTTGTTACGGTTGATGACGCGGCGATACAGATCGTTCAGGTCAGAGGTCGCAAAGCGGCCGCCGTCCAGCGGGACCAGAGGACGCAGGTCCGGCGGCAGCACCGGCAACACGGTCATGACCATCCACTCCGGCTTGTTGCCGGAGCCGTCGAATGCTTCCATCAGCTTCAGACGCTTGGACAGCTTCTTGATCTTGGTCTCGGAGGTGGTCTGCGGAATTTCTTCACGCAGCTTGCCAATCTCGTGAGCCAGATCCATGGAGCTGAGCAGTTCGTAAACAGCTTCAGCGCCCATGCGCGCATCAAAGTCGTCGCCGAACTCTTCCAGCGCCTCGAAGTACTGTTCGTCGTTCAGCAACTGGCCCTTTTCCAGGGTAGTCATGCCCGGCTCGATTACGACGTAGCTCTCGAAATAGAGCACGCGCTCGATATCACGCAGGGTCATGTCCAGCAGCAGGCCGATACGGGACGGCAGCGACTTCAGGAACCAGATGTGGGCTACCGGAGAGGCCAATTCGATGTGGCCCATGCGCTCGCGACGGACCTTGGCCAGCGCGACTTCAACGCCGCACTTCTCACAGATCACACCACGGTGCTTGAGGCGCTTGTACTTGCCGCACAGGCACTCATAGTCCTTTACCGGGCCAAAGATCTTGGCGCAGAACAGGCCGTCACGCTCCGGCTTGAAGGTACGGTAGTTGATGGTTTCCGGCTTTTTAACTTCGCCGTAGGACCAGGACCGGATCATCTCCGGGGATGCCAAGCCGATTCGAATGGAATCGAACTCTTCAATCTGTCCCTGGGACTTGAGCAGGTTCAATAAGTCTTTCAAGGCCTATACTCCTCGCAGTGTCTCAAGGGCGGCGCTCGCCGCCCGAGACGTGGGCAGTTGGTGATTATTCGGATTCCAGTTCGATATCGATACCGAGCGAACGGATTTCCTTGACCAGTACGTTGAAGGACTCGGGCATGCCGGCCTCCATGCGGTGGTCTCCGTCCACGATGTTCTTGTACATCTTGGTACGGCCGTTCACGTCGTCCGACTTCACTGTCAGCATTTCCTGCAGGGTGTAGGCGGCGCCGTATGCTTCCAGAGCCCAGACCTCCATCTCCCCGAAACGCTGACCACCAAACTGCGCCTTACCACCCAGCGGCTGCTGGGTAACCAGGCTGTAGGAACCGGTGGAACGTGCGTGCATCTTGTCATCAACCAGGTGGTTGAGCTTGAGCATGTACATGTAGCCAACGGTCACCGGGCGGTCGAATGCGTTACCGGTACGGCCGTCCCACAGACGCATCTGACCGCTATCCGGCAGGTCGGCAAGACGCAGCATGTGCTTGATCTCGCTTTCCGCGGCACCATCAAATACGGCGGTTGCCATCGGTACACCGCCACGCAGGTTGTTAGCCAGCTCGATGATCTCCTGATCACTCAGGTCATCCAGGCTTTCCTGACGACCGCCTACCTTGTTGTAGACCTCGTCAAGGAACTTGCGCAGCTCGGCAATCTTGCGCTGCTCTTCCATCATCCGATTGATCTTCTCACCCAGCCCCTTGGCCGCCAGGCCCAGGTGGGTTTCGAGGATCTGACCGACGTTCATACGTGACGGTACGCCCAGCGGGTTCAGTACGATGTCGACCGGCGTGCCGTTCTCGTCGTGCGGCATGTCCTCGATCGGCATGATGACCGAGATAACGCCCTTGTTACCGTGACGACCCGCCATCTTGTCACCAGGCTGAATGCGACGCTTGATAGCCAGGTAAACCTTGACGATCTTGAGTACGCCCGGTGCCAGGTCATCGCCCTGCTGCAGCTTGCGCTTCTTGTCTTCGAACTTCTCGTCGAGCAGCTTGCGGCGATCAACCAGGTAGGCCTGAGCCAGTTCCAGCTGCTCATTGAGAGCATCTTCGCTCATGCGCAGCTTGAACCACTGACCACGCTCGATACCTGCCAGGATGTCAGCATTCAGCGCAGTGCCCTTCTTCAGGCCAGCGCCGCCCTCGACGATCTGGCCGTCCAGCGCAGAGGCCAGACGCTCAAAAGTCGCGGTTTCAACGATACGGAACTCTTCCTGCAGATCCTTGCGGATCTCGTCCAGCTGCTCTTTCTCGATCGCCAGGGCACGAGTGTCGCGCTCGACACCATCACGGGTGAAGACCTGAACGTCGATGACAGTACCCTTGGTGCCAGTCGGCACGCGCAGGGACGTGTCCTTCACGTCAGACGCCTTCTCACCGAAGATCGCGCGCAGCAGCTTCTCTTCCGGCGTCAGCTGGGTTTCGCCTTTCGGCGTTACCTTGCCTACCAGAATGTCGCCCGGGCCTACTTCGGCACCAACGTAGACGATACCGGCTTCATCCAGCTTACCCAGCGCAGCCTCGCCCACGTTCGGGATATCAGAGGTAATTTCCTCTGGCCCAAGCTTGGTATCGCGAGACACACAGGTCAGTTCCTGAATGTGGATGGTGGTAAAGCGGTCTTCCTGCACAACACGCTCGGACACCAGGATGGAGTCCTCGAAGTTGTAACCGTTCCAGGGCATGAACGCGACGCGCATGTTCTGACCCAGGGCCAGTTCACCCATGTCGACGGACGAGCCGTCAGCCAGAATGTCCTTGCGCGCCACCTTGTCACCTTTTTTCACCAGCGGACGCTGGTTGATGCAGGTGTTCTGGTTGGAACGGGTGTACTTGGTCAGAGTGTAGATGTCGACGCCCGCTTCACCGGCTTCGACTTCGTCATCATTGACACGAACAACGATACGGCTGGCGTCGACCGAGTCGATCACACCACCGCGGCGCGCGGTCACACAAACCCCGGAGTCACGAGCAACGTTACGCTCCATGCCGGTACCGACCAGCGGCTTCTCGGCACGCAGCGTCGGCACAGCCTGACGCTGCATGTTGGAGCCCATCAGCGCGCGGTTGGCGTCATCGTGCTCGAGGAACGGAATCAGCGACGCTGCAACGGACACAACCTGACGCGGAGAAACGTCCATCAGGGTGACGTCTTCCGGCGCCTTAACGGTGAATTCGTTCATGTGACGAACCGCAACCAGATCGTCAACCAGCTTGCCGTCGACCACTTTCGCGCTGGCCTGGGCGATAACGTGATCAGCCTCTTCGATGGCAGACAGGAACACGATCTCGTCGGTAACCATCGCATCCTTGACGCGACGGTACGGGCTTTCCAGGAAGCCGTACTGGTTAGTGCGGGCGTAGGTAGCCAGCGAGTTGATCAGACCGATGTTCGGACCTTCAGGGGTCTCGATCGGACATACGCGACCGTAGTGGGTCGGGTGTACGTCACGCACTTCGAAGCCTGCGCGCTCGCGAGTCAGACCACCCGGGCCAAGGGCCGATACACGGCGCTTGTGGGTAATCTCGGACAGCGGGTTGTTCTGGTCCATAAACTGGGACAGCTGGCTGGAACCAAAGAACTCCTTGACCGCTGCAGCAACCGGCTTGGCGTTGATCAGATCCTGCGGCATCAGGCCTTCGCTTTCGGCCATGGACAGACGCTCTTTGACCGCACGCTCAACACGAACCAGACCGACGCGGAACTGGTTCTCAGCCATTTCGCCAACAGAGCGAATACGACGGTTACCCAGGTGGTCGATATCGTCGACCACGCCCTTGCCGTTACGGATATCGACCAGAGTCTTCAGAACCTCGACGATATCTTCCTTGCTCAGAACGCCAGCACCTTCGATCTCTTCGCGGCCGATACGACGGTTGAACTTCATCCGACCTACGGCAGACAGATCGTAGCGCTCACTGCTGAAGAACAGGTTAGCGAACAGAGTCTCGGCCGCGTCCTTGGTCGGCGGCTCGCCGGGACGCATCATGCGATAGATTTCGACCAGTGCTTCCAGCTGAGTGCTGGTGTTGTCGATACGCAGGGTATCGGAGACAAACGGGCCACAGTCGATTTCGTTGGTGTACAGGGTTTCCAGACGAGCAACCTGTGCCTTGGCCAGCTTGATGACCAGGTCGGAGGTGACCTCGGTATTACACTCAACCAGGATCTCACCAGTGGCCGGGTGAACGACAGGCTTCGCGATGGTACGGCCGATCAGGTAGTCGAACGGTACTTCCAGGCTGGTAATGCCGGCCTTTTCCAGCTGGTTGATGTGGCGCGCGGTAATACGGCGGCCTTTCTCAACAATGACCTTGCCCTTGGCATCCTTGATGTCAAAGGTAGCGATCTCGCCACGCAGACGCTGCGGCACCAGCTCGAGCATCAGGTTTTCGCCCTGAACCTCAAATACGTTGGTGTCGTAGAACATGTCCAGAATTTCATCTGTCTGGTAGCCCAGGGCGCGCAGCAGAACGCTCGCCGGCAGCTTGCGACGGCGGTCAATACGGACAAATACACAATCTTTGGGGTCGAACTCGAAGTCCAGCCAAGAGCCGCGGTAAGGAATCACGCGAGCGGAGTACAGCAGCTTGCCGGAACTGTGCGTCTTGCCACGGTCATGGTCGAAGAACACACCCGGGCTGCGGTGCAGCTGGGAGACGATAACTCGCTCGGTACCATTGATGACGAAGGTACCGTTCTCGGTCATCAGGGGAATTTCCCCCATGTAGACTTCCTGCTCCTTGATGTCTTTGATCGCCTTGTTGGAAGACTCACGATCAAAAATGATCAGGCGCACTTTAACGCGCAGCGGCACCGCAAAGGTAACCCCGCGCAGAACACATTCCTTGACGTCGAAAGCCGGCTCGCCAAGGCGGTAACCGACGTATTCGAGAGCCGCATTACCCGAATAGCTGATAATGGGGAAAACAGATTTGAAGGCCGCGTGCAGACCGATATCACGGATCTGGCCCTGGCCGGCGTCAGTCTGGAGAAACTCCCGATAGGAGTCCAGCTGAATGGCCAACAGGTAGGGCACATCCATCACATGCGGCAGTTTGCCAAAGTCCTTGCGGATACGTTTTTTCTCAGTATATGAGTAAGCCATCAGCGTTCCCCAGCTTGGTCACCTGCTTGATTGGCCTCCCCGCTGCGCGGGAAAACCTGAAAATGCGTGCAAGCCCTGAGTCTTGCTCACTCCCTCGGGAGTGCGGGCGTTGTACGCCAGTTCGGCGTGGTACAACGGAAAAAGGCCGGTGGCACACAGGCCACCAGCCATCAATCTGATTAGATAAAACCAGATTGTCGACGCAAGACGCGAGCTTACTTGAGCTCGACCTTGGCGCCTGCTTCTTCCAGAGCTTTCTTGGCAGCTTCGGCCTCTTCCTTGGAAGCGCCTTCCTTGATGGTGCCAGGAGCGCCGTCAACCAGAGCCTTGGCTTCTTTCAGGCCCAGGCCGGTCAGTTCGCGAACTGCCTTAATGACGTTAACTTTCTTCTCACCAGCTTCGGTCAGAACAACGTCAAACTCGGTTTGCTCTTCAGCGGCAGCAGCGCCACCAGCAGCCGGGCCAGCAGCAACAGCAGCGGCAGCGGATACGCCGAACTTTTCTTCCATAGCGGAGATCAGTTCGACAACCTGCATTACGGACATTTCGGATACGGCGTTGATGATATCTTCGTTGGTCAGAGCCATGACTCTAAATTCCTGTATTGGGGACGGCTGAGCCGTCGAAAAAAAGCGTTAAAGAGAAACGAAAGGCGCGTATTAAGCGGCCTCTGCTTCCTTCTGATCGCGGACTGCAGCCAGAGTACGAACGAACTTGCTGGTAGCGCCTTGAATAACGCTCATCAGCTGTGCGATTGCTTCGTCGTAAGTCGGCAGAGAAGCCAGCTTGTCGATTTCACCTGCTGCAAGGAAGTTGCCTTCGAACGCAGCTGCTTTGATCTCGAACTTATCCTGATTCTTAGCAAACTCCTTGAACAGACGGGCAGCAGCGCCCGGGTGCTCGTTGGAGAAGGCAATCAGAGTCGGGCCTACGAAAGTCTCGTTCAGGCACTCATAATCAGTGCCTTCGATCGCACGACGCAGCAGAGTGTTACGTACGACACGTACGTAAACACCGGCTTCGCGTGCTTCCTTGCGCAGACCAGTCATAGCAGCAACGGTCACACCGCGGGCATCAGCCACAACGGCAGACAGCGCACCTTTGGCAGCTTCGTTGACTTCAGCGACGATGGCTTTTTTGTCTTCGAGCTTAATTGCCACGGGTTTTACTCCTGGATTTACCATTGACCGCTCATGCGAGCGGCGTGTTTTGGTGTCTGATCCAGCCTGCACTGAATCGGGAGCACCATCTGCGTAGGTCTAGGGGATCACTCCCGGAATTTAAGGCTTGCGCCACCTACGGTCTTGGACAGCCCCCGCACTGCAGGGACCCCAATCAAAGAAGGGCGCATCGCCATCGACGATGCGCCCAAACAACATCAGATGTTCAGGGAAGCCTGATCGATCTGTACGCCCGGACCCATAGTGGTGCTCAGAGTCACGCGCTTCAGGTATACACCCTTGGAGGTAGACGGCTTGGCCTTTTTCAGGTCAGCCAGCAGCGCCTCAACGTTCTCTTTCAGCGCAGCGGCGTCAAAGCCGACCTTGCCTACGGAGCAATGGATGATGCCGTTCTTGTCGGTACGGTAACGAACCTGACCAGCCTTGGCGTTCTTGACGGCGGTAGCTACGTCGGCAGCAACGGTGCCAACTTTCGGGTTCGGCATCAGGCCGCGCGGACCCAGAACCTGACCCAGCTGACCGACAACGCGCATGGCATCCGGGGAAGCAATAACGACGTCATAGTTCAGATCGCCAGCTTTCATTTCGGCGGCCAGATCGTCCATACCGACCTTGTCAGCACCAGCTGCCAGAGCAGCTTCAGCATTGGCGCCCTGAGTGAACACAGCTACGCGTACGGTCTTGCCGGTACCGTTCGGCAGCAGGGTAGCGCCACGAACGACCTGGTCAGATTTACGCGGGTCAACACCCAGGTTAACTGCGACGTCAAAGGACTCAACGAACTTGACGTTGGAAACTTCAGCCAGAACAGCAGCAGCTTCTTCGAAGGTGTAAGCCTTGTTGGCTTGTACCTTTTCGGCGATTGCCTTTTGACGCTTGCTCAGCTTAGCCATTACACACCCTCCACGTTAAGGCCCATGCTGCGCGCGGAACCAGCGATGGTGCGCAGTGCAGCTTCCAGATCAGCAGCGGTCAGATCAGCTTCTTTAGCTTTAACGATCTCTTCCAGCTGAGCGCGGGTAACGGTACCCACCTTCTGGCTGTTCGGACGCGGAGAGCCGCTCTTCAGACCTGCAGCCTTCTTCAGCAGAACAGCTGCCGGAGTGCTCTTGGTCTCAAAAGTGAAACTACGGTCACTGTATACAGTGATGATCACGGGAGTCGGCAGACCAGGTTCCATGCCCTGAGTCTTGGCGTTGAACGCCTTACAGAATTCCATGATGTTTACGCCGTGCTGACCCAGAGCCGGACCTACCGGCGGACTCGGGTTAGCCTGACCGGCCTTGACTTGCAGCTTGATATAAGCCTGAATCTTCTTTGCCATTGTCTTTCTCCGAAGGGTAATAGCGCCTCGCGGCTTCCCGTTTAAAAGCAGCCCCTGATAGCGACAACAAAGCCCCGCAACACGCGAGGCGCTGCAGGGCTCAGGAAATCAGGAGAGATCAGCCTTTTTCGACCTGACCGAACTCTAGCTCCACTGGCGTGGGGCGGCCAAAAATAAGAACAGCCACCTGAACACGGCTCTTCTCATAGTTAACTTCTTCGACGACCCCATTGAAATCAGCAAAGGGACCATCAGTAACTCGAACAACCTCACCCGGCTCAAACAGAGTCTTCGGCTTCGGCTTGTCAGTACCGTCCGCGACACGACGCAGAATTGCCTCGGCTTCCTTATCAGTGATAGGCGCCGGCTTGTCGGCGGTACCACCAATAAAACCAAGGACGCGAGCAGTGTCTTTAACCAAGTGCCATGTACCTTCGTTCATTTCCATTTGAACAAGAACATAACCAGGAAAGAACTTACGCTCACTCTTGCGCTTCTGACCGTTGCGCATCTCGACCACTTCTTCAGTGGGAACGAGGATCTCGCCGAATTGGTCTTCCATTCCGGCCAGCTTGACACGCTCCTGCAGAGAGCGCATTACGTGCTTTTCGAAGCCCGAATAGGCATGCACTACGTACCAACGCTTAGACACGGAGCACCCTTAACCAATGAACTGAGAGACGATCCAACCCAGCAGACTATCAAGCCCCCAGAGGATCAGAGCCATGACCAGAACCACCGCGACAACAATCATAGTTGTCTGAGTAGTTTCCTGCCGAGTAGGCCAAACAACTTTGCGTATTTCGATACGCGCTTCTTTCAGCAGCGACCAGAACGCCTTGCCCTTGGAAGTCTGCAGAGCAACAAAGCCCGCAACCAGACCCAGAACAACCAGCGCGATCGCGCGATACAAAACAGGCTCGGCAGAGAAGTAGGAATCCCCGAACACACCAACGGAGACAATTAAAGCCACAACAACCCACTTGATCACGTCGAAGCGGTTATCGTTAAGCTCTGCCTTAGCGCTCATGAATCATCAAGTCCTGTTTTGGAAGCCAGATTAAAATCTGGCAGGCCAGGAGGGAATCGAACCCCCAACCTGCGGTTTTGGAGACCGCCGCTCTGCCAATTGAGCTACTGGCCTGTAATCGCAGTCGAGCCGGCAATACTACCGGCCCGACAGTTCAAGATCAATCGATATTATTCGATGATCTTGGCTACTACACCGGCACCAACGGTACGACCGCCTTCGCGGATCG
>JAYNRF010000014.1:0-55224 GCA_038114645.1 Pseudomonadaceae bacterium
TCATGGCTTCATCTTCTCAGGAGTTGAAGCCTCCGCGAAACCCGGGGCGGTTCAACAGGGCGTTGGCCCGCAAGCTTCTGTGTCGAGCAGCCAGGCTGACGAGTAATAACTTAGTCGACCCTAGAGGCCATGCTATTCCCTCAATTTGCGCAGTTTAGATTGCCAGCATTTCGCCTGCCGGCGAGCTTCTGACTCGCCAGCCAGGTACTCAGTATTGAGAGCCTACAGCCACGGTGAGGAAGTCGTTATGCTCAAACACTGTGTTGCAAGCGTCGGTGCCTACTTTTGGCTCATTGGATGTACAGGTGAGTTCAACGGTAGCTATGCAGGAGATAATGGCATGGGTGACTACGCCGTTGAGTCGCCCCTGGTTTCGTAGGCATCTTTTGGCGTCCGCGATTGGCCGATTTCTGCCGGTTACGATCGCAAGGCGTGACGGTCAAATCGAACGCAAATGCCTGGTCAAGTCGAATGCAAACAGGTGGTCAAGTCAGTGCAATTACCCAGCTGGAGGCTGAAGCGAAGGCGAGATACGTCATTCCGTCTTCGTCAGCCCGGTGACCGCGCTCGTTACAGCTTACGGATAGCTGCAGTTGCCGTAGCCTTTGCTACCACCCTATCTCCCTGAAACAGCTCACCAGACAGATAGCATATCCCTCCACCTCGCTTCTCGACCTTCCCGACGCCCCTCAGGCGCCCCGGCTGAGCGGGAGCGAAAAACTGCACGTTGAGATTTAATGTCGGTGCGAACTCGCCCTCCGCTAGCTGAGAAGCAAGCGCAGGTCCCATCGTGTCGTCGAGCATTGCCGACAAAAAGCCACCTTGGATGTTGCCCGCAGGATTAGCGAATTCTGGTTTCCCATCAAACTCTGCTTCCAGGACACCTCGATCTGAATCAACATTAAGGATCGACATGCCGAGGGTTACAGCGGCGGCTGGCTGTGGCAGTTTTCCTTCCTGTATCTGCCAGAAAAATGCGTTTGGATCCATGAACTCTCCTTGTCAAACACCGTTGAGTTGCCACGGCTTCCCCAGACGACCTATATCCTTTTCTGGACGAACCATGCCGATGGCTAGGGTAGCATATAGGACATTATTGATCGGCAGAGCCGCAGAAAGCTGGGGGGCTAGGCGAAGCAGCAATGTCCATGCCTCGACAGACGTTCACACCCTCAAAAGGTACAAAATAGGTACAGCAAAAAGGTACAGTAGCGGTACAGTGCCCAGTTTTTGCGATCTCGGAAAAACTCGTGAAAACCAAGCATAAACAACTAGTTAACCCTATTGTACCCTCGGCAATACTAGCCTAGACTTTACGGGCCTTGGCGTAACATCTAGCGACTTGTAATCAGTAGGTCCCGAGTTCGACTCTTGGTGCCGGCACCACAACACAAAAGGCTTGCGAGAAATCGCAGGCCTTTTTTGTTTCTGCGTACTCGAAACTGCGATGTGAAATAGCGCTATCCAGGCGGCCAGCTCGGCTCCACATCAGCGTGATCCGCAGTTCTGAACTTTCCTATTGGAACGGCAAGGATGCCGGGCACTGACGTGGTCAGCGCCGGGGCTTTCGTTGGCGTATCGCCCGGGTGCTGTACGACGATGAGTCCCCCGGGTTCCTTCCATATCCCAGATAGATCGCGTGCTCTGGTGTGAGAAGAGTCGCGCGGGCTATTCGCAGGAGCGGGGTGCTCGCATCGCGGCAAATGAACATCACCTGATGCTACTTTGGCATGACGTCCCTGTTCTAACCGTGGGTCCGTCGCTAGAATTCGCGCTCACGCGGTAGCAGTGTTCTGCGCAGCAGAATCAATACAGTGTTTTGGGAGTATCTGATGAGGTCTGCTGGCGAGCGAAAGTGGCGATATGCGCTGGTGGTTTGCACTGCGGCAGTGTTGCTGATGGCGGCGGCTCAGGCGTTGCCGCGCGCCCCGCTGTTTGTCGAGCGGCCGCAGGATTACCTGTCGGTCCACCTGCTGCTGGAACTGGTCGCGGTGATCGTGTCGGTAATGGTGGTGTCGATTGCCTGGGGATCGCTTGGCAAGCGTGATCTGCCGCGTGCCAATATTCTGATTTTCGGCTTTACCGTGGTTGCGGGCACTGATCTGGCGCATGCCCTGGTGTTCGAGGGAATGCCGTCGCTGTTCGCCGACGGCAGCACTGACCTGACCATTTTCTACTGGCTCGCAGGTCGCAGCTTCGAGGCGATCTCGCTGTTGCTGGTTGCGGCCGGCGCGCGTCTGCCCGGACCGTCTGTGCGCTGGTTGGGGGCAGCCTTGCTGGTGCTTGCGGCGCTGCTGCTGACCGGGGCCTATGGTCTGCATTGGCTCCCGGACACCTTTGTTCCGGGGCAGGGTGTGACCGCGTTCAAGAAGCACTTTGAGTACGTACTCTGTGCTGCAAGCCTGCTGTTGGCGGTGTGGCTGTTTGTGCGCTACCAGCGGGAAAACAACCTGCGTTTCCTCTGGCTGGGTCTTGCCAGTTTCGTCATGGGGATTGGCGAGTTGGCCTTCGCCCGCTATGTCACCCCGTCGGACGCGATAAATCTTGTCGGCCACCTTTATAAGGTTGCTGCGTATGTCTTTATCTACCGCGCCGCTTTCATCGTGGCGGTGCATGAGCCCTTTGCGCTGCTCAGTGAATCCACCGCGCGCGCGCTGGCGCAGGAGCAGGAGCTGAACCGGCTGATGCACAATCTGCCAGTCGGGGTGGTGCGACTGGACGACCGCTTGCGTGTTCGTTACAGCAATCCAGCGTTTGATCGCAGCTTTCTGGCATCGCCACCAGCCGCGCAGGGGCAGGCGTTGCGGGATCTGGTTGATCCTGACTTTCACGCCAGCCTGCTGCCACACCTGCAGGCCGCGTTGCTTGGCCTGCGTGGTGATCTGGACGGCGAGTACACCACGCCGCTGGGCGCCATTCGACATGGCCACGCGATTGTCGTGCCGGATGCCAGCGGGGTTATGGCGATCTTTACCGACACCACCGTCCGTGAGCAGAGCCTGCGCAAGCTGGAGCTGTCGCTGCGGGAGAACAGCGATATACGACTGGCCCTCGACGCCCACGCGATTGTGGCCTTTACCGATGCGCGCGGTGTGATCACCAAGGTCAATGACAAGTTCTGCGCGATCTCCCAATACGCGCGTGATGAGTTGATAGGCCAGACCCATAGCCTGGTCAACTCGGGCACTCACCCGCCGGAGTTCTTCGCCGACCTGTGGCGGACCATTGGCCGTGGTGACGTCTGGAACGGGGAGGTCTGCAATCGCGCCAAGGACGGGTCGTTGTATTGGGTGCAGACCACGATTGTGCCCTTTGTCGGCGACAACGGATTGCCCCAGCAGTACATCGCTATTCGCGCCGATATCAGCAAGCGCAAGCAGGCCGAAGCGCAGGCGCTGCATGTTGCCTTGCACGATGAGCTGACGGGGTTGCCGAACCGTCGTTTGATGACCGAGCGACTGCTGCAGGCAACCCATCGCGCGCTGCGCAGTGGCAGCTACGGTGCGGTGCTGATGATCGATCTGGATAACTTCAAGGAGGTCAACGACACCCTTGGGCACGTTCAGGGCGACGAGCTGCTCTGCCAGGTTGCCGAGCGACTGCGCCAGCGCGTGCGTGAGGTGGATACGGTAGCGCGCATCGGCGGCGATGAGTTTGTGTTGCTGCTAGAGGATTTGGGCACTGATCGAGACGGTGCCGTAGAGGCGGTGGCGATCCGTGCCGAGCACATCCGTCAGGCGCTGGGCGAGCCTTATCAGCTTGGCAGCGTACAGCTGGATGTCTCGCCGAGCATTGGTGCCACCTTGTTTACCCTGGCTGATGACCAGACCGAGGAGCTGGTCAAACAGGCGGATATGGCCATGTATCGGGCCAAGGACGCCGGGCGCGATCAGATCTGTTTCTTCGATCCGGCAATGCAGAACGAGGTGGTCCAGCGCGCGATGCTGCTGCGAGACTTGCGGTTGGCGCTGGATAACCATGAGTTCCGCCTGTTCTATCAGCCTGTCGTTGATCAGCAGCAACGGGTGCTGGGCGTAGAGGCGCTGATTCGCTGGCAGCACCCGCAACGAGGCATGGTTTCGCCGGCGACTTTTATACCGTTGGCAGAGGACAGCGGGATGATTCTGCCGATTGGCCAATGGGTGCTGGAGACGGCCTGCCGCCAGCTGGCGAGCTGGGCGCAGGACCCGGAGCGCGCTGATTGGCACATCGCGGTCAATGTCAGCGCCCGCCAGCTGAATCAGGACGAGTTTGTCGAGCAGGTCGCTGCAGCCATCGACTGCAGCGGCGCACGGGCTGACAAGCTGCGTCTGGAGCTGACTGAGAGCATGCTGCAGGACAACCTGCCCAGTACAATCAGCAAGATGAAGGTGCTGCGGCAGATGGGTATTCGTTTCTCGCTGGATGACTTTGGTACGGGCTATTCATCGCTCAGCTATCTGCAGCGCCTGCCGCTGGACCAGTTGAAGATCGATAAATCGTTCATCGATAACGTACTCACCGACGCCAATGACGCGGCGATTGCCGGCACCATTGTCGCGCTCGCGCGCACCCTGCGACTCGGGGTGGTTGCTGAAGGCGTCGAGACGATAGAGCAGATGAACTTCCTGGTTGAAAACGGCTGTCAGGTCTTTCAGGGCTACCTGTTTGGTCGGCCGGTTGAAGCGGCCGCGTTACCGCGCCGCTCCGTGCCCGCCGGCTAGTCCATGGTGATGATGATCTTGGCCTGATCTTCCGGCTGGCTCAGCGCGCTGAATGCGGCCGGAACCTGCTCCAGATTGACGTGACTGGTAATCATCGGCGCTGCGTTCAGCGTGCCGTCGGCCAGCGAATGCAGGGTGCTGCTGAATTCCTCGGCGCTGTAGCCAAACGCGAACTGGATGCCGATCTCCTTGGGTAGCGCCATCAGCGGTTCGAACTGATCCTTCTCCATGCACATGCCGACGATGATCAGCCGCGCGCGCGGCGGTGCGTGCTGGATGATCTGTTGCATCACGCCGGGGATGCCCACGCATTCGAAGATAGCGCAGGGGCGTGGCTGGGGGCCGAGGCCGAGCAGCGACATCGGGCCGAGGATCTCGTAGTTCTCAGGTGCTGCCACCTGCAGCCAGGAGCTCCACGGCGATTGTTCGGCCGGGTTGACCACCACGTCGGCGCCCAGCTTCTCGGCCAATGCGCGGCGAGCAGGGGAAAAGTCCGATGCGACAACCGGGCCGATGCCGCGGGCCTTGAGCGCCGCGATGACCGCCAGACCAATCGGACCGCAACCAATCACCACAGGCACCTCGTCACCAGTCAGTTGCGCGCAATTGACCGCATGGGTAGCGACGGACAGGGGTTCGGTGAGAGCCGCGACGTCGCTGGGCAGGTCGCCGGGCACCGGCAGCAGCATCTGCTCGGACAGCACCATCTGTTCGCCGTAGCCGCCGGGATAGCGGTTGGAGTAGCCGACCAGATCGAAGCGATCCGGGGCCAGCACGAAGGGTAATGACACCACGCGGGTGCCGGCTTTCAGCTGCTTGCTGCTGCCGGGGCCGTGATCGAGGATCTCCGCGCAGTATTCGTGGCCGAATACCACTCCGGGCTTGGGATCAAAGGAAACCGGCACGTGGGCGCTCTGGAACGCGGTCAGTACGTTCTGGCAGTGATGGAACATGTGAAGATCGGAGCCGCAGATACCGCAGGCCAGGGTTTTGACCAGCACTTCACCGGCACCCGGTGTGGGCGTATCTATCTGCTCGACCTGCAGCGACTGGTCGCGCATGACAACTGCTTTCATGGTGTTTCTCCCATGTTGATCGTGGCTGCCCGGTCTGTGCGCCGGGCAGCATGCAGACTTACTTCGCCGCTGGGGTGCGGGCGTAGGTCGGGATCGGCGGGGTGATGTAGGTCATCTTGTCGGCACCCTGATCCTTGATGCCCTGGTCGACCCAGGACTTGATCAGGCTGGCGTCCATCATGCCCAGATAGTTGCCGCTTTCGTCGAAGTTGACGTTGGTGCCGAATACCACCATGAAGGTGTCGGTATCCTCGGTGTTGTCCGCCGGGGTGTTGAACTGGTGTACCGAACCACCCGGCTCGTACAGGTAGCAGCCGGCGGTCTGCTTCTGATCGGGATACTCGGTGTAGTACCAGCAGCCGGTCATGGTGTAGAGGTGCACACAGCCGGTGTGGAAGTGGATCGGCAGGGTGACGCCCGGCGCGAATTTAACGCGCAGGACCCAGACGCCGTTATACGGGTCGAGCATTAGCGGGTAGGCCTTGATGCCGGGGTGCAGCAGTCCTTCGAGGAATTTTTCGTCGTTGGTGTTGATGGTCAGCAGGGCGTCTTGATGGGTAAAGGCTTCTGGCAGTGCCATGGGTATATCCTCCGATGTTCTTGTCATTGTTCTGGTGGCGCAGGCGGCCAATGGCAGCGTTTGAGGCGCTGAAACGTCAGCGTAGCTCGCAGGTGCCAGCAGAATGATTTTCGGAGTCTTCGACGGTCTTTGATTGTCATTAGCCGACAATTGATTGGCATTTGACGACAGCCAGGATTGTCCCCTAGAGCTGCAGATGCTGGCGCCGGAGGCTGGGCGACACCGCATACCAGCGGCGGCAGGCACGGTTCAGCGAACTCTGCTCGGCATAGCCCAGCAGCGCAGCAATCTGCGCCATCGGCATGTGCTGTTCGATCAGATAGAGGTCGGCCAGTTCGCGCCGGGTCTCGTCGACCAGTTGCTCGAAGACCAGTTGCTCGGCCTCCAGTCGGCGTTGCAGGGTGCGCTCGTTCAGCCCCATGCGTTCGGCAACCACGCGCAGTGTGCAGTGCCGGGTCGGCATCAGGCGCTTGATCAGATCGAGGACCTGACTGCGCAGATCCAGCGGATTGGCTGCGCTCAGGCTGTGCAGGTAGTCGAGCATCGCATCGTGCAACTGTGGATTGTGCGCGCTGATTGGCTGGGTCAGGTGTTCCGGGCGCAACACCAGCGCGTTGCAGGCTTGGGTGAAGTAGGTATTGGCACCAAAGAAGCGCTGGTAGCGGCTCTGCGGTAGCGGTGTGTTGGTGCGCAGCAGCACCGCGGTGGGATGAAAGTCCGGGCCGTGCAGCATCTGCAGCGTCTTGTGGGCCACACCCAGCGACAGCTCGATGGTCTGTCGAATGCGGGGGACAGCGGTCAGGCGCAGGTCGAATTCGAGTTGCGGGCGTTTGGGGTCGCTGTTGTCGAGCCGCAGGCTGATACCGGGGCTGTAGGTATGCATGAAGCGGGCGACTTCGCGCAGCGCGTCGCCGACAGTGAGCGCATTTTGCGCGATGACTGCCAGTGGCCCGAGAATCGAGATGCTCTGACGCTCGGCCATTTGCAGGCCAAAATCGGGGCAGCTGAGCTCTTCAGCGCTGTACTCAAGCAGGCCAATCAGCGAACGGTAAGGGATCACGCTGGTAACGTTTTCTACCGTCTGCGGGTCGATGGCGAACTGACGCAGCAGTGCCTGCGGGTCACCGCCGAGTTCGCGTACCAGCGGAATGAAGCCGGTCAGGGATGTGGTTTTGATCAATGCGGTCATACCTAGCTGTATAGCAAAAATCCCCCCCGCGCTGACTATCCCCCGGAAGAGGCATAGCACTCGGCGATTGCCAAGCTGCTGCGCTCGGCGCAAGAATGAACTCAGCCGTTGCGACCGGACTGGTCGTATCTACCCTAACGCCGACAGCGGTTTGTTCGGCGTCTGCCAAGGAAGCCTCGCATGACAAGACCCAACGTAATCAATGCATCGGTCAGCCCCAAAGGCAGCCTGGAAACCCTCTCTCAACGTGAAGTACAACAGCTCAGCAAGGTAGGCTCCGGTGGCCTGCATCAGCTGTTCCGTCAGTGCGCGCTGGCGATTCTCAACACCGGCGCGCGGGTCGATAACGCCAAGACCATCCTTGAGGCTTACGCCGATTTTGAAGTGCAGATTCATCAGCAGGATCGCGGTGTGCGACTGGAGCTGATTAACGCGCCCGCTGACGCCTTTGTCGATGGCGAAATGATCGCCAGTACCCGTGAAATGCTGTTCAGCGCCCTGCGCGATATCGTTTACACCGAAAGCGAGCTGGGCGGCCCACGGGTCGATCTGGAAAGCTCCGCCGGTATTACCGACTACGTCTTTCACCTGCTGCGCAACGCGCGCACCTTGCGGCCGGGGCTGGAGCCGAAGATGGTGGTGTGCTGGGGCGGGCACTCGATCAGCATCGAGGAATACAAGTACACCAAGAAGGTCGGCCACGAACTGGGCCTGCGCAATCTGGACATCTGTACCGGTTGTGGGCCGGGGGTGATGAAAGGCCCGATGAAGGGCGCGACCATTGCGCATGCCAAGCAGCGCATCGTCGAGGGGCGCTATCTGGGGATCACTGAACCCGGGATCATCGCCGCCGAGGCGCCGAATCCGATCGTCAACGAACTGGTGATCATGCCTGACATCGAGAAGCGTCTGGAGGCGTTTGTGCGGGTCGGTCACGGCATCATCATCTTCCCGGGCGGTGCCGGCACGGCGGAGGAGTTTCTCTACCTGCTGGGCATCCTCATGCATCCGGATAACCGCGATGTGCCCTTCCCGGTGATTCTCACCGGCCCGCGCAGTGCCGAAGCCTATCTGCAGCAGTTGAATGCGTTTGTCGGCGAAACACTCGGGGCAGAAGCGCAGCAGCACTATCGCATCGTCATTGATGACCCAACCGAGGTGGCGCGCTGCATGGCTGCCGGGTTGAAAGAGGTGGAGCGCTTCCGCCGTGAACGCAACGATGCTTTCCACTTCAACTGGCTGCTGCGCATCGAGGAAGGTTTCCAGCGGCCATTCGATCCGACCCACGCCAACATGGAAGCGCTGCAGCTGACGCTGGATATGCCGCCGCACGAGCTGGCCGCCAACCTGCGCCGCGCGTTTTCCGGGATCGTTGCCGGTAACGTCAAGGACAAGGGCATTCGCCTGATCGAGCAGCACGGGCCGTATCGTATCCACGGTGACCCGCGCATCATGCAGCCACTAGATGCACTGCTGCAGGCCTTTGTCGATCAGCACCGGATGAAGCTGCCGGGTGGCGCGGCCTATGAGCCGTGCTACTGCGTGGTGAGTTGAGGTGGGAGATGCCTCGCCGTCAGCGCGGCGAGGCATCCGGTCTTACATCGGCTGACAATAGCGCCGCTGGAAGTACACCAGGCCGTTGCCGCTGTCGCGCTGGCGGATCGCCAGAATCTCGCAGATCAGAATGTCGTGGCTGCCGGCTGAGACCCGGCTGCTGATGCGGCAATCGAAGTTGATCAGTGCGTCATCCAGCATCGGCGCGCCACTGACGTCGGTACTCCACTGGGCACTGGCGAAGCGCTCGTCCATCGCCGTCTTGCCACCGAACAGGTTGGACAGCGCCTGCTGGTCGCTGGTCAGCGTGTTCACGCACAGGTGGTCGTTGGTACGGAAAATGTCATACACCGACGCGCTGCGGTTGAGGCAGACCAGCAGGCTGGGCGGCTCTTCCGAGACGCTGCAGACGGCGGTGGCGGTGAAGCCGGCGCGGCCGCCGGGGCCATCGGTGGTGACGACGTTGACCGCGGCAGCGAGCACTGACATGGCGTTGCGGAACGCGTCCTTGGTGACCGGGGCGGGCATGGGTTCCACTATCTTGGCTGCGAGCATGACGGGCTCCTTCAGGTAAGAATGCAGGCCTTGGAATAGGCCAGACGCGGCAGACGGTCGAACACCTTGCTGCTGTCGCCGTAGCCGAGGTTGATCAACAGGTTGGACTTCCAGTGGCTGTCACTGAAAAACGCCTCGTCCAGCGCCTTGGCATCGAAGCCGGACATCGGCCCGGTATCCAGCCCCATGCTGCGTGCGGCCATGATGAAATAGGCGGCCTGCATTGAGCTGTTGCGAAACGCGGTCTCGTAAATCATCTCCGGGCTGCTGGTGAACCAGCTGCGTGCATCCGCGTGCGGGAACAGCTCGGGCAGCGCGTCATAGAAGCGCGAGTCGTAGGCAACGATGACGGTGACCGGCGCGCTCATGGTCTTCTCCAGATTGCCGGATGACAGGCACGGCTTGAGCATTTCCTTGCCCTGACGGGTGCGCACGAACACGAAGCGTGCCGGGCTGCAGTTGGCCGAGGTGGGGCCCATTTTGGTCAGGTTGTAGATGCCCTCAAGCAGGCTGTCCGGCACCGGCTGATCCAGCCAGCCGTTGTGGCTGCGGGCCTCGGTAAACAGTTGCGCCAGGGCGCTTTGATCCAGTATTTCGTGCATGGTTGCCCTCACTCAGGCGGCGTATTCGGTGTCGTGAATGACGCTGGCAAGAAAGCGCCTGAGCGTCGTATTGATGGTGTCCGGGCAGGTCACGCTGGAGGCGTGGCCGCCGTAGTCGAAGCATTCCAGCCGGGCGTTCGGCAGCTGTTCGGCGAGCTCTTGTGAGCACTGCCAGGGCACCAGCATGTCGTCGCGGTTGGCGATCAGCAGGGTCGGCTGGCGGACGTTGGCCAGCGCTTGTGCGTCCGGTGCAAAGGCTTGCAGCGCAGCGATGCGCCGCAGCAGGTTGTCGGTTGGCGGGAAGCCCGCGACGTGCTTGCGGTCATCCGCGTCCAGCTGTGCGATGTTGGCGGCGATCCAGTCCGGCGGGTAGAGAAACAGCGCCTGTGCTTCGACGTAGGCTGCCGGGCCGCTGCCGGCCAGCAATTGTTTGCGTACCGAGAAGCAGCGCGCGGTGTGCGGGCTGACCCGCGACCAGGCGTTCATCAGCGTCAGGCTGCGCAGCCCCGGCGCCTGCTGGATGGCCAGGGCCAGACCGACCAGACCGCCGAGGGCATGACCGATCAGGTGATAGTCGCCGATGCCGTGGCTAGCCAGCAGCGTGCGCAGCTCGCTGGCCATGGCGTCGATGCTGTAATCGGCGGGCAGCGCTGCAGGGCTCTTGCCGGTGCCGAGCTGGTCGTACAGGACCACGCGATAGTCGCTGGTCAGGGCATCCAGTTGTGGCATCCAGAAGTGCGCCGCGCCGCCGAGCCCCGAGCTGAACACCAGCGTCGGGGCGTCGGCATCACGCCGGCCGTGGATTTCGATATGCATCACGGCCGTGGCCTCAGCCGACGTGGGCGATGCTGGCGATTTCGATCAGTGCGTCCGGCTTTACCAGACCGCACTGGATGCAATAGCGCGCCGGCTTTTCGCCCGGGAAGTACTCGGCGTAGACGGTGTTGATCGCGGCGTAATCGCTCCAGTCGCGCAGCATGATCATGTTGAAGGTGACGTCATCCATGGTGCCGCCGGCTTCCTCGACCACGCCTTTGATGGTTTCCAGCACGTGGCGGGTTTGCGCTGTCGCATCGCCGACATGCACCACGTTGTTGTCCTTGTCGAAGGGCAGGGTGCCGGAGATGTAGAGAATGCCATCGGCCATCGAGCCCGGAACGTAGGGGGCCAGCGGTTTGCCGGTGCCGGCGGGGAGTACGGTTGTTTTGCTCATGCGGATGCTCCTTGAGTTGCAGGCGTGGTTAATGCAGCGCAGAAGTCGTCGACGGTGCTGACCCAGCCAAAAAAGGTTTCGATGTTGTACAGCGAGGCCTGCTGGACGAACTCCGGCCCGGCCTGATGGGTGGCGTCGGCCAGTACCACGCCGAAGTATTCGAGGAAGAAGCCGTCGCGCAGGGTGGACTCCACGCAGACATTGGTAGCGATGCCGGTGAACACCAGATTGCGGATGCCGCGGGCGCGCAGCAGGCTGTCAAAGGCGGTGTTGAAGAAGCCGCTGTAGCGCGGTTTTGGCACCACAAGGTCGCCCGGCTGGGGCTGCAGGGCGTCGACCAGATCGTAGTCCCAGGTGCCCTTGGCCAGCAGCTTGCCCTGCAGTTCCGGGTTCTTGCGCATGGTCTTCAACGCGTTGGATTTGTGCCAGTTCGGCGAGCCGGGGCCACCGGCTTCGGCGTACTCGCTGTCCCAGCCGTTCTGGAAGAAGATCACCTGCACGCCGGCGGCGCGGGCCGCTTCGATGGCGCGGGCGATCTGCTCGATCACCGGCCCGGTGCTGGAGACATCAAAGCCGGCCAGATCCAGATAGCCGCCCTTGGTCGAGTAGGCGTTCTGCATATCGACTACGATCAGCGCGGTCTCGCCGCTGTTGATCGCCAGCGACTCGGGGCGCGCGGGCAGAATCACATCGGTCGGGTTATTGCGTACCGGTGCATGACCGACAACAGGTTTGGTCAGGCTGTTCATCACGCGCTCTCCAGCATCTCGTTAACGTGTTGGCGGCTTTTCATCAGCGGCTGGATCTTGCTGCCGAAGTCTTCGATGCCCTTGATGAAGTCGTCGAAGGTCAGCATCACGCCGCTGTTGCCGGGTACGGTGGCGACTTCGTCGAGCATGCGGGCGACGCTCTCGTACGAGCCAACCAGGGTGCCCATGTTGATGTTCACCGCAGAGGTCGGATCGGCCATCTGGCGGATGTTGGTGTCGCCCTTGGACTTGGTGTCGGCGGCGCCTTGCTCGCCAAGCCAGGCAATGGCTTCGTGGTCGGCACCGTCCTTGTAGTGCTCCCAGCGGGCGCGGGCGGCTTCGTCTGTCTCATCAGCGATGATCATGAACAGCGCGCAGGAGGTGACATCGCGGCCGCTTTCCTCGGTGGCCTTGACCAGGCGCTCGACGGTCGGGGCAAAGGCGGTCGGCGTGTTCACGCCCTTGCCGAAGCAGAAGTTGTAGTCGGCGTATTTGGCGGTGAAGGCCATGCCGGCTTCGCTCTGACCGGCGCAGATGACCTTCATGTCGGCCTGGGGTTTGGGGCTGACGCGGCAGTCGTCCATCTGGAAGTGCTCGCCCTTGAAGTCGCTGCGACCGGTGGTCCACAGGTCGCGCAGCACGGTGGCGTATTCGCCGAGGTAGTCATAGCGGTTGGCGAAGAACTCATCGCCGGGCCACAGGCCCATCTGGCTGTACTCCGGCTTCTGCCAGCCGGTCACCAGGTTGACGCCGAAGCGGCCGTTGGAGATCGAATCGATGGTCGAGGCCATGCGCGCGACGATGGCCGGCGGCAGGGTCAGGGTGGCGGCAGTGGCGAACAGCTGGATGCGCTCGGTCACGGCGGCCAGACCGGCCATCAGGGTGAAGGACTCCAGGTTGTGTTCCCAGAATTCGGTCTCGCCGCCAAAGCCACGCAGCTTGATCATCGACAGGGCGAATTCGAAGCCGTAGTGCTCGGCCCGCTGCACGATGGCCTTGTTCAGATCGAAGGTCGGCATGTACTGCGGTGCGTTCTTGGAGATCAGCCAGCCGTTGTTCCCGATCGGGATGAAGATACCTACATTCATTGGATTGCACTCCGTGGTCCATTTGTTCAGAAGGTCGGCGCATGCGGCCGGCCGCTGAACAGGCAAAAAGCACAATCCAGGCCATGTTTTTTTTGTTGATTTAAATCAATGAGTTGAGTGGTTTGAGCGGTTTAAGTTAGACCATTTAGTCCGAATTAGAGCACTTGGTTTGTGCATGCTGATCCGCGTTGGGGCCCATTTTGGGGCTTGAGTTCGACGCTATTACCAAGGGTAGAATGCGACCACCAAGGATTAAGGCTGCCCCTCCAGTGAGCAAACAAATACAGCGTCCCGCAACACCTGCAAAGAAGCCTCAGGCCCGTAGTCGGGTGCCGAGTGAGGCGACGCTGAATCGCCGTAAAAGGCTGATGGAGACCAAGCGTGGCGCCATCATGGAGGCGGCGCTGGATGTGTTTTCCCGCTACGGGCTGCACGGCACCAGTCTCGATCAGGTCGCCAGTCAGGCCGATGTATCCAAGACCAACCTGCTGTATTACTTCGCCTCCAAGGAAGACCTGTACGTTAATGTGCTGCGTCAGCTGATGGATGTCTGGCTGAGCCCGCTCAAGGCGTTCAGTGTCGAGCAGGACCCGGTTGAAGCCATTGGTGACTATCTGCGGGTCAAGCTGGAGCTGTCGCGTGACCATCCGGCCGAGTCGCGGCTGTTCTGTCTGGAAGTGATTCAAGGCGCCCCATTGCTGCTGGGCGAGCTGCAGGGCTCGCTGCGCGACATCGTTGAGTCCAAGGTCAGCGTTATCAATGCCTGGATCGAGGCGGGCAAGCTGGCGCCGATCGAGGCCCATCATCTGATCTTCTCGCTCTGGGCGATGACCCAGCATTACGCCGACTTCCGCACCCAGGTCGAAGCGGTATCTGGTCGTACGCTGGCCGATCCGGCGTTCTTCGCCGAGACGCTGACCAATCTCAAGGCGCTGGTGTTGCAAGGCATCTGTCCGCGCACTTGATCTGCATCAATGCTCCCGCCCTGTTTTTGGGCTAAGCGCACAAACCGAGTGCTCTAAATCAGACCGTTTGTTCCAAAATAAGCGGTCGCTTTTCATTATCTCCATGTTTTAAAAGAGAAAACGCTTTTTGGCATAGTTGCTGCAAACGTCTCCGGTGATTGGAAAATGGTGCGCTGAACTCGCTTCGCGCTCCGCTTCTTCTGCCCAGCGCCCCTGCTGGGCTCCACTTGGAGGAAACGGTTGTATGACGCTTCAATACGTTCCCATCATCGATCTTGGACCCTATTTCGGCGGGACTGCCGAGGGCAAGGCTGAGGTGGCCAAAGCGGTCAACCAGGCTTGCCGTGACATCGGATTTCTGGTCATTACCGAGCACCAGATTCCCAAGGAATTGATCGAGCGGGTTTATGCCCTGACTTCACAGTTCTTTGACCTGCCGATGGCAGACAAGCGCAAGGCGGATCGTCCGCGTCCGGACATGGTTCGTGGTTACAGCGCAGTCGCCGAGGAAAGCCTGTCCTACTCGATGGAAGAAGCGGCGCCGGGCGACCTCAAGGAATCCTTTTCTATCGGTCCGACCGATGTGCCGGCCGAACCCTACTACTCCGAAGCCATGGCCGGCCCGCACTTTGCGCCGAACGTCTGGCCGCCGGAGCTGCCCGGTTTTCAGCAAGCCTACGCCGAGTATTTCGAGGCGATGGGCGATCTGGCCCGTTCGCTGATGCGTATCTTCGCGCTGGCGCTGGAGCTGCCGGAAACCTTCTTCGATGACAAGATCGACAAGCACATCAGCATGTTCCGCAGCCTGCGTTACCCGCACCTGAAAGAGGGTATCGAGGAAGGCCAGCTGCGCGCCGGTGCGCATACCGACTACGGCAGCCTGACCATCGTCAAGCCCGACGGCGCGCTGGGTGGTCTGCAGGTCTGCAACCGCGACGGCGAGTGGGTCGATGTGCCCTTTGTTGAAGACGGCTTCGTGGTCAACATCGGTGACCTGATGATGCAGTGGACGAACGATCAATGGATCTCGACCCTGCACCGCGTGGTCAATCCGCCGGAAGACGCCGCCGGTGATCAGCAGCGCCAGTCGCTGGTGTTCTTCCATCAGCCCAACTACGACGTCATGGTCGAGTGCCTGCCGAGCTGTCTGGCCGATGGCGAGAAGCCGCTGTATGCACCGGTCAGCTCGGGCGATCACCTCAAGTCCAAGTTCGTCCGCCAGACGACCTTCGGCGGCAGCAAGGTGGCCTGACATGAGCAAACTCTCCTACGTCAATGTTTTCGCCCGCGATATCGAAGCACTCAGCGGCTTCTACCAGCGCGTATTCGACTTTCCCGAAGTAGAGGCGATTCGCTCGCCGATCTTCGTCGGTCTGGATGCCGGCACCTGCTGCATCGGTTTCAACGCGCCGGACGCCTACGAGCTGCTGCATCTGGCCGAGCACTCCGACACCCGCGGTTGCAAGTTTCTGCTCAACATCGACGTCGACAGCCCAGCGGAGGTCGACCGCATGGTGCCGATCGCCGTCGAGGCCGGCGCCACCCTGATCAAGCCGCCGTATACCACCTATTACAACTGGTATCAGGCGGTGCTGATGGATCCGGAAGGCAACGTGTTCCGTATCAACCACATGATGTAGTCACACCACCTGATCGCAAGAAGGACTTTGGCAATGAAAAAACTGATTGCGGGCGCCGTCTGCGCCCTGGCCACCTGCGGCCTGCCGACCCTGGCTGCTGCCGAGGAAGGCGGATTTACCCTGACCGGCCCGGCGAAGATCGCCATGCTCTACATCAGCCCGCGCAACGACGGCGGCTGGACTCAGGCTTTCGATGAGGCGCGTCAGCGTCTGGAAGGCGAGATTGGTCAGAAGATTCAGTACGTGGAAAGCGTTCCGGAGACCGCCTCGGCGATCAAACCGACCGTTGAGCGGCTGATTCAGCGTGGCGCCAACATCATCATCGGCACCGCGTTCGGTTACTCCGACACCTTCAAGGAACTGGCCGACAAGTACCCGGAAGTGGCCTTCCTGAACGGCTCCGGCACCACCAACTCGCACAACCTGGAATCCTTCTACGGTCGTACCTACGAGAGCCAGTACCTGTGCGGCATGGCTGCCGGCGCTGCGTCTGAAACCGGCAAGCTGGGCTTTGTTGCAGCCAACCCCTTCGGCCAGGTCAACTGGACCGTCAACGCCTTCGCCATGGGCGCCCAGCAGATGAATCCCGATGCCACCGTCACCGTGATCTACACCGGCGCGTGGAACGACCCGGTCAAGGAGCGCGCTGCAGCAACCGCGCTGATCGACCAGGGCGCTGACGTCATCGGCCAGCACGTGGACAGCCCGACCCCGCAGATCGTTGCCCAGGAACGCGGCGTACACGGCACCGGTCACCACCGTGACATGAGTGAGTTCGCCCCGGAAGCCACCGTGTGTTCCTCGGTCTGGGTCTGGGATCGTTTCCTGGCGCCTGAGCTGAAGAAGATCATGGCCGGCAACTGGGTACCGGCTGAGCACGGTGCGCTGCTGTCGATGGAACAGGGCGGTACCGATGTCGCCTGCTGCGGAAAGGGTATCGATGAAGAAGAGAAAGCCAAGATCATGGCTGCCCGCGAAGAGCTGCTGAACGGCGAAAAACTGATCTACGCCGGCCCGATCTCTGACCGTGACGGCAACGTCAAGGCGGCGGAAGGCGAAGCACTGTCAGACGGTGAACTGTGGTCCATGGACTGGTTCGTCAAGGGAGTGATTACCCAGCAATGAGTAACCCGAACGCGATCCGGCTGGACAGCGTAAGCAAGTCGTTTGACGGCTTCAAAGCGCTGTCCGAGGCCTCCTTCACCGCACGCTGGGGCGAGGTACATGCCCTGCTGGGCGAGAACGGAGCGGGCAAGTCGTCCCTGATGAACATCGCCGCAGGGCTCTATGCGCCGGAAACCGGATCGCTGTTCATCGACGACAACCCGGTTCGTCTGAAGGGGCCGCTCGATGCTGCAGCACAGGGCATCGGCATGGTTCACCAGCACTTCAAGCTGGTGAAACCCTTCACCGTGGCAGAGAACATTCTGCTTGGCCTGCGTCATCTGCAAACCGGTACCTACCGGCAGCGGCTGGCGCAGACCGCCGAGCAGATCACGGCCATGGCCGCCAGCCTGGGGTTCAGCATTGAACCCCATGCGCGGGTGGATCAACTGTCGGTAGCCGAGCAGCAGCGGGTCGAGATTCTCAAGGTATTGCTGGCCGGTGCCCGCATCCTGATTCTCGATGAGCCCACCGCAGTGTTGACCGATGCGGAGGCAGAGAACCTGCTGACCACGGTCCAGAATTTCGCGCATCAGGAAGGCGCTGCCGTCATCCTGGTCACCCACAAGATGAATGATGTCATGCGCTACGCCGACCAAGTGACGGTGATGCGCACAGGCTCAACGGTCGCCAGCCTCAAGCCGCAGACCGTGTCGGTCGGTGAGCTGGTCAAGCTGACCGTCGGCGACGCGCCGACTCCACCGCAGATTCCATCCAGCCGAGACGCGGGTGAGGTCAAACTGGCGGTGCGTGACCTGCGCTCCAGCAGCGCTGCGCCGGTGCTGCGCGGCGTCAATCTGGAGCTGCGTGCCGGTGAGATTTACGGCATCGCCGGGGTTGGTGGCAATGGTCAGAGTGAACTGGCCGGCGCGCTGATGGGCCTGCCTGAGCCGGTCTCCGGCGAGATGGAGCTGGTCGGGGAAGGTGATCTCAACAGCCTCAGCGCGGCCCGTCGCCGCGAGCTGGGTATCGCCTGCATTCCCGCCGACCGCTACAGCTCGGCGCTCGCCGCACCGCTGTCGATCAGCGACAACTTTGCCATGGGCGACGTGCACAGCGGGCGCTACGGGCCGTTCTGGTTCCTGCGCCACAAGCGAATTGAAGCCGACACTGCCGCCGCAGTCGCCGAGTTCGATGTGCAGGGCGTGCGCTCGCTGCAACAGAAGGCGGCGCTGCTGTCGGGCGGTAACGCGCAGAAGCTGGTGATTGCCCGCGAGTTTGCCCGCACCCCGCAACTGGTCATCGTCCACAGCCCCAGCCGCGGGCTGGATGTGCGCGCCACGCTGGCGGTGCACGAACGGCTGCGCAGCGCGCGTGATGCGGGCGCTGCGGTGCTGCTGATCAGTGAAGACCTGGACGAAGTGATGGCGCTGGCAGATCGCATTGGCGTGATGTCGGCAGGACGTATCATCGGCGAGTTTGCCCAGCCGGCAGACCGCCAGGCAATCGGGCAGGCCATGGTGAATCATGTTTGATACAACGAATTTTCAACCGCTGCTGGCGCGCCGCTACACCCTTGAAGTACGCCAGCAGATGGCCTGGTACTGGCAGGCGCTGGTCATCGCGCTGGCATTGGTAGTCGGCATGCTGATCTCGGCGGCGATTCTGGTCAGCGCCGGGGTGCCTGCCGGTGAGCTGCTCAATGAGTTTGTCATCCTCACGCTGTTCGACAGTCAGAGCCTGCGTGCGGTGCTGTTCCAGGCCGCACCGCTGATCATGGTCGGTCTGGCGGGCTGTCTGGCGTTTCGTGCGCGGTTCTGGAATCTCGGGCTGGAAGGCCAGATGATCTGGGGCGCGATTGGTGCGACCGCCGTTTCACTGTTCGAGATCGGGCCGCCGTCACTGCGCCTGCCGCTGATGATGGCCTGCGCCATGGCCTGCGGCCTGCTCTGGGCGCTGGCGCCGGTGCTGCTCAAGCTGCACCTGAAGGTCAACGAGATCATCTCCACGCTGATGCTCAACTACATTGCGATCAACTTCCTGCTGCATCTGGTCTATGGCAACTGGAAGGACCCGCGCGATTCCTTCCCCTATTCGCCGCAGTACAAGGTATTCGAGCGTCTGCCCGAGCTGTTCGATGGCGTCAGTCTGGCGGTGGTGCTGGCGCTGGTGGTCGCGCTGTTCGTGCTCTGGTTCACCGGCATCTCACGCGCTGGCCTGTACTTGCGCTTTGTCGACAGCAGCCCGGGTGTGGCGCGGGCGGTCGGTGTGCCGGTCAAGCGGGTGATCCTCGGCACGGTGCTGCTGTCCGGTGCGCTGGCTGGCCTTGCCGGGCTGATGATTACCGCCGGGCAGGAAGGGCGACTGACCCACTCGTTCTACGCCGGTTATGGCTTTTCCGGGATTCTGATCGCCTTCCTGGCGCGTAACCAGCCGATAGCCGCCACCATTGTCGCGGTGCTGGTGGCCACGCTGTTTGTCGCCGGGCGCAGTCTGCAGGTGTTCTATCAGATTCCGTTTTCGATGGTGCAGTTGATTCAGGCGATTCTGGTGATCTGCGTGGCGTCGTCGGAGTTCTTTATCCGTCACCGTATTCGCCGCATTCAGGGAGGGCAGGTCTGATGGACATGATTGCAAGCTGGATTGGCAACATTCCCGACTTCGCCGTGCCCTTCGCGCTGGCGGCCCTCGGACTGATCGTGATCGAGCGCACCGGGGTGCTGGCGCTGGGGGCTGAAGGCTTGATGCTGGTGGGCGCGCTGGCGGGTATCGGCGCCTCGCTGATGACGGGTGGCGCGACGGTATGGGCTTTGATTCTGGCGATGTGCGCAGCCGGCTTTGTCTCGCTGCTGTTCGCCCTGATGGTGCTGGTGATGCGCATCAATCAGGTGATCGCCGGTCTGGCACTGGTCTTTTTCTGCCAAGGCCTGACCGGGCTGCTCGGCACCCTGCTGGACTGGACCAACAAGCCGGTCGCCGGGTTGAAGGCGGTGTCGCTGTGGCCGTTCTCCGAGTTGCCGGTGGTGGGCAAGCTGTTTGTGCAGAACCCGCTGGTATTCGTCACGCCACTGATCTTCCTTGCGGTGGTGCTGGTGCTCCATCGCAGCGTGCTGGGACTGCGCATGCGCGCGGTCGGCGAGAACCCGCAGGCCGCCGATGCCGCCGGTATTCCGGTACTGGGTTATCGCTGCGCCGCCATCGTCGCGGGCTCCATGCTGATCGGTCTGGCCGGTGCCTATATCTCGGTGCTGAGCACCAAGATGTGGATTGCCGACATGGTTGGCGGTCGCGGCTGGATTGCTGTGGCGCTGGTGATTTTTGCCCGCTGGTCGCCGTGGAAGGCGCTGGCCGGTGCCGTGCTGTTTGGCTGTATCGAGGCGCTGATTCCACAGATGGCGGCCTCCGGTATCCGCCTGCCGCAGTACTTCGTATTTATGACCCCCTACGCCGTCACCCTCGGGGTGATGATCTGGGTAGCCTTGGCCAGCCGCGACAGCAGCAGCCAGCCCGGGGCGTTGGGAGAGCCCTTTATTCGAGAAGAGAGACGCTAGCCGCGTTGAAAGCTGGCTGCGTGGCCAGCGCTTTCAACACCGCTAGCCCGCAACTGAAAACAGGATATACCCATGCAAGGTGCAGTATTGATTACCGGCGCGACCTCCGGGTTTGGCGCCGCCAGCGCGCGCTGTCTGGCGCGTCAGGGCTGGCCGCTGATTCTCTGTGGTCGCCGACTGGAGCGGCTGCAGGCGTTGGCTGATGAACTCAGCGAGCTGACCAGCGTGCTGCCGCTGCAGCTGGACGTACGCGATGCCATCGCCGTGCAGCGCGCCATTGATGAACTGCCGGAGCCGTTCTCCGGCATTCAGGTGCTGGTCAACAACGCCGGGCTGGCGCTGGCGCCCGGGCCGGCGCAGGCGGTTGAGCTGAGTGATTTGCACACCATGATCGACACCAACATCACCGGGCTGGTCAACGTCACCCACGCAGTGCTGCCCAAGCTGATCGCCTGGGGAAGCGGTGCAACCATTATCAACATCGGTTCCACCGCCGCCGGTAACCCGTATCCCGGCAGCCACGTCTACGGTGCCAGCAAGGCGTTCGTACAGCAGTTTTCCTACAACCTGCGCTGCGACCTGCAGGGTACTGGCGTGCGGGTTACCGACCTGGCACCAGGCATCGCCGAGACCGAGTTCAGTCTGGTGCGCAACGCCGGAGACAGCGGGGCGGCGGACAAGGTCTATCAGGGTACAGTGCCGCTGAGCGCCAACGACGTTGCCGAACAGGTCGGCTACATCGCAGCGCTGCCGGCGCACATGAACATCAACCGACTGGAAGTGGTGCCGGTGCGTCAGGCCTGGGGGCCTTACGCGATTCACCGGGATCAGCTTACCGAGTCGGCCTGAGCGCTGTTTACAAACGCCACCACCCGCTGCAGGGCGTCGTTCGATGCCTGCAGCAGGCCGGCGTGGGCCTGAAACACGTGCCAGAGTTCTTCGTAGCGCTCCAGTCTCACGTCCATACCCTGTGCTCGTGCCGCCTCGGCCAGCCGCAGGCTGTCGTTCAGCAGCACCTCATCTTCGCCGACTTGCAGGAGCAGTGGCGGCAAGCCTTTCAGCTGACCGAACAACGGCGACAGCATCGGGTCGGCGCGGTCCAGCCCGGCCGGGCAGTAGGCGTCGCGGGCGCTGTCGAGCCATGACGGGTGCAGCAGCGGGTCACCGGCAGGCGGGTTGTGCAGCTGCTCTGCGGTCATGTCGGTGACTGGCGAGAAGCAGATCAGCGACGCCGGCAGCGGCAGCTTGAGTGCGGCCAGCTTCTGTGCGGTCACCAGCACCAGATTGCCGCCGGCCGAATCACCGGCGAGGGTGATTTGCGCTGCGGTGTAGCCCCGCTGCAGCAGTGCCTGATAGGCCGCGACGGCGTCTTCGCAGGCGGCCGGTGCCGGATGCGCCGGAGCCAGTCGGTAGTCCAGCGCGCAGACATCGAACTGGCCACGGGCGGCCAGGGCGGAGCAGATGCCGCGGTGGGTCTGCGGTGAGCCAATGACGAAGGCGCCGCCGTGCAGGTACAGCACCACGCGGCCGTCGCCACCGGCAGCCGGTCGATGCCACAGGCAGGGCCGTCCGGCGATTTGCTCCGCACTGCGGCTGACGCCTCTGGCCAGCGGCATGCCGAGGGTCAGCAGGCGCAGGATCAGCGCCTGCACGGCAAACGGGATCGGTGGCCGCACCAGCCCGCGAAACAGCAGCCTCAGCATGCCGCGCAGGGTTGCGCGCAGACCCGATTGGCCGGGGTTGCGATACAGCTCATCAACGTACCTGGACATAGTCACTCCATGTCGGTTTGCGGGTCATGCGGCGGTAGGTGAAGGTAAAGCCGGGCCAGTTGACCGTTTGCTTACCGTCGGCGGTCAGATACCAGCTCTGGCAGCCCTGCGCCCAGACGGTGCCGCGGGCATCGGCCTGCACCTGCTGGTTGTAGCGCGTCTGAACTTCCTGCTGCAGGTCAAGATAGCGCAGACCACGGTCGCGCACGGCCCTGATGCAGGACACGACATAGCGGAACTGGCTTTCCAGCATGTAGATGATCGAGTTGTGGCCGAGGTTGGTGTTCGGGCCGTAGAGGATGTACAGATTCGGGAAGCCCGCTACCGACATGCCCTTGTAGGCTTCGGCACCGTCGCGCCAGGCCTCGTTCAGGTCGCGGCCATCGAGGCCGGTGATGCGAATGGGGGCGAGGAATTCGGTGGCGGCAAAGCCGGTACCGTAGATCAGCACGTCAGCCGGGTGCAGGGTGCCGTCCCTGGTGACGACGCCTTCCGGGACGATCTTTTCGATGCCGTCACTGACGATGTCGACGTGCTTCTGGTCCAGTGCCGGGTAGTAGTTGTTGCTGATCAGAATACGCTTGCAGCCCATCGGGTAGTCGGGTTTGAGCTGCGCGCGTTTGGCCGGATCAGTGACGCTGCGTTCGAGATGGCGCAGGGCGGCTTTCTCGCTCTGCTTGACCAGCGACGGGAAGTGCACGAACCCCAGCGCCCGCACTTCGTGGCTGAGATATTGCCAGGCCCGGTCGAGCTGGTGCAGCAGCGGCAGGCGGCTCAGCCAGCGGCGCCGTGCGTCGCTGTACTCGGCGTCATCCTTGGGCAGAATCCAGGCGGCGTTGCGCTGGTAGAGATCCAGATGGGCGACCGTGGGGACGATCTGCGGCACAAACTGGATCGCCGACGCGCCCGTACCAATCACCGCGACGCGTTTGCCCTTGAGGTCAACCTCGTGCTGCCACTCGGCAGAGTGAAAGGCTGGGCCGGCAAAGCTGTCGATACCGTCGATCTTCGGCAGCAGAGGGCGATTGAGCTGCCCGGTTGCAGCGACCAGATTACGCGCTTTCAGGGTTTCGCCAGTGGCGGTGGTGACCAGCCAGCAGCCGGATTCGGCGTCAAAGTGGGCGTCGCTGACCGCGCAGTTAAGGCGAATACGCTGGCGCAGGTGATACTTGTCGGCGCAGTGGCGGATGTAGGCGTGGATTTCGTCCTGACGGGCGTACTTGTGCGGCCAGGTGGTGCGCGGCTCAAACGAGTAGGAATACAGGTGCGAGGGTACGTCGCAGCCGGAACCCGGGTAGTGGTTGTCGCGCCAGGTACCGCCGATGTCTGCAGCCTTTTCCAGAATGACGAAATTGCTGATGCCAGAGCGGTCGAGCTGGATGGCCATGCCGAGGCCGCCAAACCCGCTGCCAATGATGATGGCGTCGAGTGGAGCGGCAGGTGAGCTTTTCTTGTTCATTGTGTGCTTCCTCCTGTTGCCAGCATATTAGGCCTTGCCTGTGGCCGCGGGTATGGCATAGTCGGTCAAAAAATTGTGAGTTTCGGACACCTCATGACCGCCATCACACCGCCCTGGCCGCGTCTGCGCAATATCGGCAGCGTGCAATTGATGACCCAGCTGGGCACCGAGCTGGGCCTGACGGTACAGCAGTGCCTGCAGCACACCGGGCTGGATGTGATGGCGCTGGCCGATGGGCAGGCGCAGGTTGAGGCCGCACAAGAGTTGCAGGTGATTGCCAACCTGCTGGACAACCTGCCCGAGCAGCCGTTGCTCGGCCTGCTGGCTGGTCGTCGCTATCAGCTGAGTCGCTACGGCATCTGGGGCTATGCGCTGCTCAGCAGTGCCTCGTTGGGTGAGGCGCTGGAAATGGGGCTGCGCTACATCGATCTGACCTTCGCTTTCTGCCGTATCAAGGCCCGTGAGGAGGCGAGCGGCCACTGGCTGGTGGTTGACGACAGCTGGATCGCACCCGAACTGCGCCGTTTTCTGCTGCTGCGCGACAGCTCCGCCATTACCCGCATTCAACGTGAGCTGACCGGGCTCCGGCAGCCGTTCAAGTCGGTGCAGCTGGCGCTGCCCGCGCCGCCCGCCGCACTCCTCAGTGCCTACACCGAAGCCTATGGTTGTAAGCCGCAGTTCGATGCCGCGGAAACTCTGCTGGAGCTTGATCCCGAGCTGCTGGCGCGTGGCCTGCCCGGCGACAATCCGGCGGTCCGCCAGGCCTGCGAGCAGCAGTGCCACCAGTTGCTGCAGCGCTATCGGGTGCGTGACGGTCTGGCCGGGCGGGTACGCGAACTGTTGCTGGAGGGCGGCGCGGCGCTGCCGGATATGCCGTCGGTCGCCGCGCGGCTGCACCTGACCGAACGCACCCTACGGCGGCGCCTGAGTGATGAGCAGACCAGCTTCCGCCAGCTGCAGGAAGAAACCCGCGAGGCGCTGGCCGAAGAGCTGCTGCGGGTGCCGGGGCTGTCGCTGGACGAGATCGCACAGCGGCTTGGCTATGGCGAGGTTTCCAGTTTCGTGCATGCGTTTCGGCGCTGGAAGGGCATCAGTCCGCGGCGCTTTGCCCGGCAGCCGCGGAACTGATGTATCAGCCCGACTGATGGGTGACTATTCGGTCAGTCAACGGGCGCTTCGGTGAGGCCGCTGGCGCGGTATCTTTGCTGTCGGACCTGTTCAGCACTTTCTGCAAACAAACGACAACAAAGGAGAATGCCCGTGGCCGATCTGGACGTATTCCGCCAGCAAACCCGCGCCTGGCTGGAAGAAAACTGCCCGCAAAGCATGCGTACTCCGCAGCGCTCGGACAACGATGCCTGCTGGGGTGGACGTAACTTCACCTTCGCCAGCGAGGACCAGAAACTCTGGCTGGAACGCATGGCAGCGCGCGGCTGGACCGCGCCCGAGTGGCCGACCGAATACGGCGGTGGTGGCCTGAGCCAGCAGGAGCACAAGGTGCTGCGTGAAGAGATGGCGCGCATCAACGCCCGTCCGCCGCTGTCTAGCTTCGGTATCTGGATGATTGGCCCGGCCATTCTCAAGTTCGGCTCCGAAGAACTGAAACGTCAACACCTGCCGCCGATCATTCGCGGCGAAATCCGCTGGTGTCAGGGCTACAGCGAGCCGGGTGCCGGCTCCGATCTGGCTGGTCTGCAGAGCCGCGCCGAAGATCACGGCGACCACTTTATCGTCAACGGTCAGAAGATCTGGACCTCCTACGCCGACAAGGCTGACTGGATGTTCTGTCTGGTGCGCACCAACCCCGATGCCAAGAAGCAGCTGGGCATCAGCCTGGTGCTGTTCGACATGACCACGCCCGGCGTCAGCACGCGCCCGATCAAACTGATCTCCGGTAGCTCGCCGTTCTGTGAAACCTTCCTCGACAACGTGCGGGTGGAGAAGAATCAGGTTGTCGGCGAGATCAACGCTGGCTGGACCATCGCCAAGTACCTGCTGACCCACGAGCGGGAAATGATTGGCGGCATGGGTCGCACGGCTGCAGGTCAGAAGACCCTGCCGCAGATCGCGGTGGATGCTGTTGGGCTGGAAGACGGCAAGCTGGCCGACGGCATGCTGCGCAGCGAACTGGCGACATGGGATCTGGACGCGGCGGCCTTTGCACTGACCGCCGAGCGGGTGCTGGATGAAGCCAAGGCCGGACAGGGTGTCGGAGCGGCGTCGGCCATGCTCAAGTACTACGGCACAGAGCTTAACAAGCGTCGGCAGGAACTGATGGTCGCTCTGCATGGCAGCGATGCCATGGTCTGGGAAGGGGAGGCGTCACGCGAGGGTGCGATTCCGCGTACCTGGCTGCGCTCCAAGGGCAACTCGATCGAAGGCGGTACCACCGAGGTACAGCTCAACGTCATCGCCCGCAACATTCTCGGCCTTCAGTAAGGGAGCACTGTCATGTCTGCATTGGTACTCAACGAAGAACAACAGATGCTCAAGGACGCGGCCAAGCGTTTCATGAGCGAAAGCGCGCCGGTCAGTCAGCTGCGGGCGCTGCGCGACAACCGTGACGAAACCGGCTTCTCCCGTGAACTGTGGCAGAGCATGGTCGAGATGGGCTTTGTCGGCACGCTGATTCCTGAGGCGCTCGGCGGCGCCCAGTTCGGCTACGTCGGCATGGGCCAGGTGAGCGAGCAGGTGGGGCGCAACCTGAGTGCGTCGCCGCTGCTGTCCACGGCAGTGGGGGGTGTCGCTGCGCTGTTGCTGGCCGGTTCGGGCGAGCAGCAACAGGCGTTGCTGCCGCAGGTCGCCGAGGGCAGCTTGCTGCTGGCGCTGGCGGTCGACGAAGCGCCGCGTCATGCGCCGAACCGGGTAGCAACCCGGCTGCAGGTGGCTGATGGCGGATATCTGCTCAATGGCCGCAAGACCTTTGTGGTCGACGGCCATGTTGCCGACAAGCTGATCGTCTCCGCCCGCAGCGAGGGCGCTGAAGCCGATCAGGCCGGTATCAGCTTGCTGCTGGTAGACCGCAACGCCCCCGGCGTAAGTGTTGAGCGCACCATCATGGCCGACAGCCGCAATGCGGCGATTGTCAGCTTTGAAAACGTCAAGGTCGCTGCTGCTGATCTGCTGGGAGAGGCGGGCAACGCCTGGGCAGCGCTGGAGCTGACGCTGGATGTGGTCAACGCACAGCTGGCGGGTGAACTGCTGGGTATCTCGCTGGAGGTCTTCGAGCGGACGGTCGCCTACCTGCAGGAACGCAAGCAGTTTGGGGTGGCGCTGAGCACCTTCCAGGCGCTGCAGCATCGCTGTGCGCACCTGTTCAGCGAACTGGAACTGGTCAAATCGGCGGTGCTGAAGGCGCAGATGGCGCTGGACGACGGTGATGCCGAAGCGGCGCAGTGGGTCAGTTTGGCCAAGGCCAAGGCCTGTGAAGTAGCTGAACTGGCGACCAACGAAGCGGTACAGATGCACGGCGGCATGGGCATGACCGACGAGTTTGATATCGGTCTGTTCATGAAGCGCGCGCGCAGTGTGCAGGCGTTGTTTGGCGATTACCGCTATCACGCCAACCGCTTTGCGGCGCTGCGGGGGTACTGAGTGGGAGGGCCGAGTTCCAACTCGGCCAAGGTGTCGCAAGGTAGCCGCTGGTCGAGCGGGAGCTCGACCTTCCCGGTGTCCGCGTTGGGGCTAGACTGTCTGGGTAGGTTATCTGCTTGATGCCGGGAGGGCCGAGTTCCCACTCGGCCACGGTGTTGCAGGTCGCCTGTTGGCCGAGCAGGAGCTCACCCCTCCCGGAACCAAAAAAACCGCAGCCTTGGCTGCGGTTTTTTTATGCCCTGATCAGAAGTGGTACTTGGCGATCAGGTTGGTTGCGCTCTGGTGGGTATCCAGACCGAAGGTGCCGTTCGGGATGCCGTACTTGTGCTTCCAGTAGTCGTATTCGATACCGGTATACAGCTGCTTGGCGGACCAGCCCAGTGCCTTGCCCAGATCGTATTTGATCTGCGGGTTGATGTGCAGGTTGGCGTGGTAGTTATCGCCGTCGTTGTCGACAACCCAGTCGATGAAACCGTCGATCAGCACGTCAGAGTTACCCACGGGTACGGTGTAGGCCCAGACCGGGGTGATCTGCCAGATGCCGCGGCCGCCTTCGTCGTTGTCGGCGTGGCGGTAGTAGGTGTTCAGCTGGACGTAATCGAAGCCGGGGATGCTCAGGTCAATCGCCGGGCCGAGCAGGTAGTTCTTGATGTCGTGACGACCGAATTCGTAGGTGCCAGCCAGCAGTACGTCGGTGATCGGGCCGAAGGCAAAGCTCTGGCCAGTGATCTTGCTCAGCGACAGACGCGGCGAGATTTCACCGTAGTAGGTGCTGTTGTCGCCGGCCGCGTTGGTGCCACCGTTGTAGTGGATGGTGTCGAAGAAGGCGAACAGGTCACCTTTGGTCCAGCCGCTGGCGTGCTCAAACGTCACGGTCTGCTGGGTGTCCGGATCGACCTGGAAGTCGGTGCCGTACAGGTAGGTGATGCTGTTGTTCTGCCACAGCAGGGGATAGGCGTGTGCAAGGCTGCTGGCCAGCATCAGGGTGCTACCCAGTGCGGCGCGGGTCAGGCTGTTCATGGATGTTGCTCCATTTTGTATTGGCATTGTGGGTGTAACGCAGTGGCCCGGTAATGCACAGCTCGGGTGGGCCAAATATCCGGCGCGCATGGTATAGCAAAATGCGGCTGGAAGCAGCGGCAGGCGGGCGCTTTGCTACATTTTGCCGCGCCCCGGAAGCGAGGGATCAGGGCAGGACGACGGCTGGGCTCTGGCTGGTCAGCAGTTCTTCCGCGCTGGCGCAGTCCAGTGGCCGGCCCCAGAGGTATCCCTGAATGGCTTCGCACTCAAGCTGCTGCAACAACTGTAGCTGACGAGCCGTTTCGACGCCCTCAGCCAGGGTGCTGATGCCCAGGTTGTGCGCCATCTGGATGATGCTGCGGACCATGTCGGCGCTGCCCTGGTCGACATCAATGTCCTGTACGAAGCTGCGGTCGATCTTCAGGGTATCGACCGGAAAATGGCGCAGCTGCGCCAGTGAGGAAAAGCCGGTACCGAAGTCATCGATGGCCAGCCGCACGCCGAGCTGATGCAGGCTGCTCAGCTGCTGTCGGGCCTGCTTCGGGTCTTCCATCGCGGTGCCTTCGGTCAGCTCAAGTTCCAGCTTCTCGGGTGGTACCTGGGCGTCGGTCAGCAGCGCGGCGATCTGGCTGGCCAGATCAGTGCGGCGAAATTGCACGGCAGAGAGATTGATGGCGAGCGTGATCGCAGTAAAGCCGGCTGCCCGCCAGCGAGCCAACTGGGCGACGCCCTGCTCCAGTACCCAGTGGCCGATTTCTCCGATCTGGCCGCTGCTCTCCGCAACAGGGATGAACTCGGCCGGCGAGACGTTCCCCAGTACCGGGTGATGCCAGCGCAGCAGGACTTCGAAGCCGAGCAGGCGCTGCCCCGCCAGCGCCCACTGGGGCTGGTAGTACAGGCTCAGTTCGTTGCGTTCAATCGCCGTGCGCAGCGCGTTCTCCAGTTCCAGCAGGCGAGACATGCGCGACTGCAGGTCGGCGGTGTAGAACTGCACGTTGTTGCGCCCGCGCTGCTTGGCCAGATACATGGCGGCGTCGGCGTGCTGCAGCAGGCTGTCCAGATCGTCGCTGTCGTTGGGAAACAGGGCGATGCCGATGGAGGCGCTTGGCGTGGTGACATGGCCGGCAAAGTGCAGTGGCTCCAGCAGATCATCAAGAATCCGGCGAGCGGCGTGCATGGCACCGGCGGCGTCGACATCCGGCAGCGCGAGAATGAATTCGTCGCCACCCTGGCGTGACACGATGTCCTCTGCGCGCAGATGCGGCTGCAAGCGCTCGGCAACCGCGCAGAGCAGTTGATCGCCGGCGCTGTGGCCGAGCGTGTCATTAATGTGCTTGAAATGGTCGAGGTCGATCAGCAACAACGCCACCGATTGCTGGTGGCGTTGGGCGACTCCAAGGGACAGCGTTACCCGCTGTCGGAACAGTGTTCGATTGGGTAGCCCGGTCAGCGGATCGAAGTGCGCGAGATGGAGGATCCGCTCCTCCTGCTGCTTCAGCTGACTGACATCGCGTACCAGCAGCACGTGCCCGTTGGGGCGACCACCGATCTTGCGGGCGGATACCGACAGTTGCAGCCAGAGGCTCTGCCCGGCTTGTTCAAAGACGAATGGCTGGCTCTGCGCATAGCCGCGGGCGCTGGCGTTCTGCATGGTCTGGCGACAGAGCGGCAGCACGTCGTCGCTCAGCAGCTCTGCGATCAATTTGCCGACCAGCTGCTGTGGCTCGATCTTAAGTCTGGTATCGGTCGAGGCATGGCAGTTGATAATTCGCTCCTGCTCGTCCAGTTCGAACAGCATGTCTGGAATAGCGTCGAAGGTCGCCTGCAGCTGGGCGCGTGATTGCGCCAGCTGATCGTAGGGTTGTTCAATCGCCTCGACGAAAATGCCCTTGTAGAGCAACCAGTAGGCGATCACCTTGAACAGGTGGCCGAGCAGGTTGAACTGATCGGTGACCGTCGCGTACAGCGTGAAGCACAGTTCACCCAGCGCCATCGCCAGCGATGCGCAGAACAGGGCGGCGATGTTGAACGGCTGCGGCGTGCGCATGCTGCGCCAGAACGAGAACGCGGTGAACAGATGCACGGCGATCAGCAGGTACTCACTGCCAATCTTGAAGGTGGTCAGCCCCTGGCCGCTGACAAAGGTACGCGGCAGCAGGTGCGGGTGCACGAACACCGTGAAGTGGACTACCGCGACGGCCAGCAGGCTGAGGCCGAGAATGGCCCAACGCTCGAAGCGCTGACCGGATGCCTTCCAGGGGCGCAGCGCGACCCACAGCAGCGTGCCGGCGGCCATGCCGCGGGCTGCCAGCCAGAAGGTAATGGCTTTTTCCGGGTCTGCCGGGGTCACGAAGTCAGGCATGCCCTGAAACGACAGCATGTGGCTGAAGTCGAGAATGGCGACACCGGCAAAACCGCAGGCCAGGCTGAGCAGGGTGTCGGCCTTGATCCGCCGGTAGCTGGCCCAGCTGATGGCAAACACCATCGCGGCGACCACGATGGCGAGGGTTTCCAGCAGCATGTGCAGCGGCGGGTAGTGGGCCTGGCCGCGAACCCACTCCGGCATCGGCAGCACGGCGACCGCCAGCAGCACAAGGCCCATCGCCCCGATCAGCAGCGCGGTATGGCGCAGGCCAACGCGGTGGCTGGGGTGACGGCTGGAAAACTGCCAAAGGTGGCGCAAGGGAATCGGCATGTACGCGGTATGACGAGTTGTATGGCTGAATGAGATAAGAACCACTGTATCAGCGCTTTGTCGATTAGCCATTGATCCAAGTCGGTATTTGCCCGAAAAGCGTGTTTTTGGCCGTGCGGTACTAGGCACTGCGGGGCTGAGTGTTTACCCTTTCGAGGTGTCTATCCTGCTGGATTCAAATCAATGCTGTTACGCGGAATGACCTGGCTGGTGTTCTTCCAGCTGCTGGGTACTGGTCTCAATGTCTTGCTGCTGCCGTTTCTGCCAGGGCCGATCATCGGCATGCTGCTGATGGTGGTGTATCTGATCCTGCGTGGGGGCGTCAGTGAGTCGATCAGTCTGGCTTCCAGCGGGCTGCTGACCTATCTGCCGCTGATCCTGGTGCCGCCGGCGGTTGGCATCATGGCTTATGGTGCCGAGATCATGGCGGATGCCACCGCGATTCTGGTTACTCTCGGCGTCTCCCTGGCAATCAGCTTGCCGTTCTGCGGCTGGTTGATGCAGAAGATGATTGAGCGTCAGGAACGGAGGAGCGGCCAATGAGCGGGACCGTGCTGCAGGCCTGGCAGGCGATTGTTGCTCATCCGCTGTTCTGGGTCGGGGTAACGCTGGCGGCGTATCAGTTCGGGTTGGCGCTGTATCAGCGCACCCGGCTGGCCGTGTTTCATCCGGTGCTGGTATCGACCCCGGTGCTGGTGCTGGCGATCTGGCTGGCTGGTGAGGATTACCCCCATTACCGTGACGCGGTGCAGCCGCTGCTGGTGCTGCTGGGGCCGGCAACGGTCGCGCTGGCGGTGCCGCTGTACATGAACCTCAAGCGCATTCGCAGCTATCTGGTGCCGGTACTCACCTGTTTGCTGGTGGGCGGCACTGTCGCGACCATTCTGGCTATCGTGCTGGCCTGGGCGCTGGGCGCCGAAGACATGATCATGATGACTCTGGCGCCCAAGTCGGTGACCTCGCCGATTGCCATGCTGGTGGCCGAGCAGATTGGTGGCGTGGCGGCGCTGGCGGCGGTGTTCGTGATGTTCACCGGTGTGCTGGGTGCGATTTTCGGACCGATGCTGCTGCGCTTGTGCGGCGTGGATCATCCGGCAGCCTGGGGTATGGCAATGGGCCTCACCGCCCACGCGGTTGGTACCTCACGTGCGCTGGAGGAAGGGGAGGAGGCCGGCGCCTTTGCGGCCCTGGCGATGAGCCTGATGGGCACGGCAACGGCCCTGTTGCTGCCGCTGGCGGTATCCATCTGGATGATGTGGTAGGAAAACCGCCGGCCGTCGGCTGTTTTCTGGACTAATCTGCGTCCTGTTTGATATGCGTCAATTCGCCCAATCGCAGCTGGAGCTGTGATTGCGGCACACTGATAAGACAGGCTCGGGCGACCGGGTCTGTCTGCTGTGCTGAATTGACCTGACGATGATTTCTCCGAGCGGAGTACGCAGATGGATATCGTAGAGCTCTCCCGAATGCAGTTCGCCATGACGGCGATGATTCACTTCCTGTTTGTCCCCCTGACGCTGGGCCTGGCCTTTCTGCTGGCGATCATGGAGTCGGTCTATGTGATGACCGGCAAGACCATCTACCGCGACATGACCCAGTTCTGGGGCAAGCTGTTCGGTATCAACTTCGCGCTGGGTGTGACCACCGGTCTGGCGATGGAATTCCAGTTCGGTACCAACTGGGCGTACTACTCCCACTACGTTGGCGACATCTTCGGCGCGCCGCTGGCGATTGAAGCGCTGATGGCGTTCTTCCTCGAGTCGACCCTGTTTGGTCTGTTCTTCTTCGGCTGGGAGCGCATGAGCAAGGTCAAGCACCTGGCGGTGACCTGGTTGATGGCGCTGGCGACCAACCTGTCGGCGTTGTGGATTCTGATTGCCAACGGCTGGATGCAGCACCCGGTTGGCTCGGAGTTCAACATCGAAACCATGCGCATGGAGCTGACCAACTTCGCCGAGGTGCTGCTCAACCCGGTTGCGCAGGTCAAGTTCGTACACACTGTCTCGGCCGGCTATGTGACCGGCTCGATCTTCGTGCTGGCGATCTCCAGTTACTACCTGCTCAAGGGCCGCGATCTGGCCTTTGCCCGCCGCAGCTTTGCGATTGCATCAGCCTTTGGTTTGGCCAGTGCGCTGTCGGTCATCGTGCTGGGCGACGAGTCCGGTTACGAGGTGGGTGAAGTACAGCAGGTCAAGCTGGCGGCGGTTGAGGCTGAGTGGGAGACCCAGCCGGCACCGGCGGCCTTTACCCTGTTCGGTCTGCCCAACGAAGAAACCCAGCACACCGATTACGCGCTGAAAATTCCGGCGGTACTTGGCCTGATTGCGACCCGCTCGCTGGACGAAGAGGTCAAGGGCCTGCAGCAGATCAAGGAAGAAAACCTTGCGCGCATCATCCGCGGTCAGGAAGCCTATGACCTGATGCAGCGTATCCGCGCTGGGGACAAGTCTTCTGCCACGGTTGAACGCTTCAATGAAGTCCGTGTTGATCTCGGCTTTGGCCTGCTGCTCAGCGGCTACACCGATGATGTGCTGAACGCCACGCCGGAAGAAATTGCCAATGCGGTAGAGGCCACCGTGCCCAAGGTCTGGCCGCTGTTCTGGAGCTTCCGTGTAATGGTTGCCTGCGGCTTCCTGATGCTGCTGCTGTTTGCCTGCGCCTTCTGGCACAGCGCACGCCGCACTGTCGACAAGCCAAAATGGTTGCTCAAATTTGCCGTGTTCAGCCTGCCGCTGCCGTGGATTGCCAGTGAGATGGGCTGGTTCGTTGCCGAGTACGGCCGTCAGCCCTGGGCTATCGGTGAAATCCTGCCGACCCACCTGGCCGCGTCGCAGCTGAGCCCGGGCGATGTGCTGTTCACCCTGATTTCGATTGCGGTGCTGTACAGCATCTTTGTCATCATCGAGATCTGGCTGATGACCAAGTACGCGCGCAAGGGGCCGTCGAGCCTGCATACCGGTCGTTATGACCTGGAAACTGCCGAAGCACAGGAGGCCTGATCATGGATTACGAAGCATTACGGTTCATCTGGTGGGTGCTGATCGGCGTGCTGTTGATCGGCTTTGTGGTCACCGACGGCTTTGATATGGGTGTTGCCGCGCTGCTGAAGGTGATCGGCAAGAGCAATGATGAGCGTCGGGTGATGATCAACTCGATTGCCCCGCATTGGGACGGCAACCAGGTCTGGCTGGTGACCGCCGGTGGCGCGCTGTTCGCCGCCTGGCCGACGGTGTACGCGGCCTCGTTCAGCGGCTTCTATATCGCCATGATGCTGACCCTGTTTGCGTTGTTCCTGCGTCCGCTGGCGTTTGAATACCGCGCCAAGATCGACAGCGAAGTCTGGCGCAGCCGCTGGGACTGGGCGCTGACCGCTGGCTCGGCGATTCCTGCGCTGATCTTCGGTGTGGCCTTCGGCAACCTGCTGCAGGGCGTGCCGTTCCAGTTCGACAACCTGCTGCGCTTTGAGTACACCGGCAGCTTCTGGGCGTTGCTCAACCCCTTCGCGCTGCTGGCGGGCGTGCTGAGTCTGCTGATGATCGTCAACCACGGTGCGACCTACCTGCAGCTCAAGACCGAAGGCCAGATCAAGGCCCGCGCCGAGGCGATCTCATCGCTGCTGGCGCTGGTCTGTGCGGTGGTCTTTGTCATGGCCGGGGTCTGGCTGTGGATGGGCGTAGACGGCTATATCGTCACCAGTGTGATCGATACCAACGGCAGCAACCGGACTATCGAAAAGACCGTCGAAGTGGTGTCCGGCGCCTGGTTTATCAACTACGGCAAGGTGCCGCTGTTGTGGGCTGTTCCGGCCCTGGGCGTGCTCTGCTTCGTGCTCTGTGCGCTGTTCAGCAAGGCGCGGGTGCATGCGATGGCGTTTGTCAGCTCCGGGCTGGCGATGGCGATGGTGCTGATCACCACCGGCATCAGCATGTTTCCGTTCGTCATGCCGTCTTCCAGTGTGCCGAACCACAGCCTGACCATGTGGGATGCGACCGCCAGTGAAACCACGCTGTTCATCATGTTCTGCGTGGCCTGCGTGTTCGTTCCGTTGATCCTTGGTTATACCGCCTGGGGTTACTTCGTGATGCGCGGCCGTTTGAACGAGCAGCATATTCGCGACAACACTCACAGCATGTATTGAGACATTAAGGAGAACGTTATGTGGTATTTCACCTGGATTCTCGGCGTACTGCTGGCCTGTGCTTTCGGCATCGTCAATGCCATGTGGCTGGAACTCAACGGCTATGTAGGTGAAGAAGATCAAGTCGACTGAGATTGATCCGCGTACCGCCGGCAGCTGGTTGAAGCAGCTGCTGGCACCGCAAGCTTCCCTGCTCAATCTGGCCCTGCTGTTCGCGCTTGCGGCGGCGGGGCTTTTTGTCTGGCAGTGCTGGTTGCTGGCGCAGCTGTTCTCCGGCTGGCTGGTGGCCTGGCAGCAGGGTGGTCTGGGTGATGCCCAGGCGCAGCTGCTGATGGCATTGCTGCCCTGGCTGGCGCTGTGCCTGATCGGGCGTCCGCTGCTGCAGTACGGTCGTGAACAGGCCAGTCAGCTGGCCAGTTTGCGCGCGCGCAGTGACTTGCGACGCACGTTGCTGCAACGCTTGGCGGCGTTGGGGCCAGCAAGGGCGCAGCTGGGCGCCGATGCTGAGCTGGGCAGTCGCCTGCTGGAGCAGGTCGAAGCGCTGGACGGCTATATCAGCCGCTACCGGGTGCAGCGTCAGCTGGTGCTGCTGGTGCCACTGCTGCTGGTTGTTTGTACTGCCATTTTCAGTCCACTGGCGGCGGTTCTGTTGCTGCTCACGGCCCCGCTGGTGCCCGTGTTTATGATTCTGCTGGGCAAGGCGGCGGCCTCTGCCAGTCAGCGCCAGTTCATCGCACTGGCGCGCATGAGTGGGCGTTTCAGCGATCTGCTGCGCGGCAGCTGGACGCTGCGCCACCTGGGCGCGCTGCCCGCCGCCGAAGCAGAAGTAGAAACCGCCGCAGAGCATTACCGCGCCGGTACCATGCGGGTGCTGCGCATGGCCTTTTTGTCAGGTGCGGTGCTTGAGCTGTTTGCCTCATTGGCGATTGCGCTGGTGGCGGTCTATCTCGGGCTTGGCCTGCTCGGCATCCTGCCTTGGGCCAAGGGCGAGATTCCCGTGCCTTATCTGGGCGCATTGTTCATCCTGCTGCTGGCGCCGGAGTTTTATGCGCCGCTGCGTCAGCTCGGTACGGATTACCACGCCAAGGCAGAAGCCGAAGGAGCGATGACCGAATTGCTGCCACTGCTCAATCAGCAGGTCTGGGCGCATCCGGGCCGTGAGCCGCTGGCGCTCTCTTCCGCGCCCCGTATCGACTGTCATCAGCTGGCAATTGAGGGTCGCCTGGCGCCGCTTGATCTGAATCTTCAGCCCGCCGAGCGGGTGGTGCTGCAGGGCGCCAGTGGCAGCGGCAAGTCCAGCCTGCTGGAGGCGCTGCTCGGCTTTGTGTCCTGGCAGGGCGAGCTGCTGGTCAATGGCCAGTCGTTGCTGGCGTTGTCGCGACCGGACTGGTTGCGCCATGTCGGCTATCTGGCCCAACAGGTGCCGATCCTCCACGGCAGCATCGCCGATAACCTGCGCCTTGCTGCGCCCCATGCCAGTGACGCTGAGCTGATTGCGGTGCTGGATCAGGTCGCGCTTTGGCCGCTGATTCGCCAGTTGCCGAAAGGGCTGGAGACCGAGCTGGGCGAGCGTGGGCTGGGGCTGTCGGGTGGGCAACTGAGCCGCTTGGCGCTGGCGCGGCTGCTGCTGCGCGATACGCCGGTCTGGTTGCTGGACGAGCCAACGGCCCATCTGGATGCCGATACTGCCGAGGTCATTCATACGCTGCTGGAACGCCTGAGTCAGGGCCGCACACTGCTGCTGGTCAGTCACGATATGCAGGGGCTGGAGTGGGCTGATCGAGTGGTAACGCTCGGCCAGCGCATGGAAAACGAGGAGGGCGCCGATGTCTGAGCAACCTATCCGGTTGCGCGGCCTGCTGCGCAGTCGCTTCGGTCAGTGGAGTCTGGCGCTGTTTCTGGGGGCCGTGACCTTGCTGTCCGCTGCCGGGTTGCTGGCAACCTCGGGCTGGTTTATCAGCGCCGCCGCCTTGGCCGGGTTAGCGACGGTCGCGGCCTACGGTTTCGATTACTTCCGTCCGGCGGCGATCATCCGCTTCTTCGCCATCGTGCGTACCGCCGGCCGCTACGCAGAGCGACTGGCGTCGCATAACGCGGCGCTGGCGCTGCTCAAGGATTTGCGCACCCGCTTGTTTGCCCGTGTTGCCGGGCAGCGCCGGCTGACCCCGGCTGCGCGCTCGGCCATCGCCATGCACCGGCTGGTCGCCGATATCGACCTGCTCGACTTCTTCCCGTTGCGTTTTGTCGCGCCCTGGTTCTGGGCTTCCACGCTGACCCTGCTGGTGCTCGGTTGGTTGGCGCTGCTCGACCGCTCGCTGGCGATCGCGGCGCTGCCGGGCCTGCTGCTGGCCTGGCTGGTGGTGCCGATGCTCGGCGGTCGGCTGGCTGCGCGGCTGGCGCGACGTGATGCCGAACTGGCCGAACAGCGCCGAGAGTTTTTGCTCGACCGCTTGCAGCTGCTGACTTCGCTGCTGCTGTGGCAGCGCTGGGACGATCAGCAGGCGGCATTTCTCCAGCAGGATGATCAGTGGCTGCAGCAGCGCTTGCGCCAGCAGAAGTTGGTCAGCCTGACTGCGCTGGGGCAGCAGTGCGGGCTGGCGCTTGCACTGTTGGCGGTGCTTTGGCAGGGGCATGCGCTGCTGCAGGCCGGCGAGTTGGGTGTGCCCTGGTTGCTGGCGGCGTTGCTGTCGGTGATGGGGTTGGTCGAAGCGTTGTTGCCGTTGGCGGCGAGCTTTATTTCGCTGGGTTTCAGTCAGGCGGCGCGGGACAGGTTGAACCTGCTGACGGCTGCCGAGACGGACCCTGCAAGCACGGCAACTGCGTTGCCCGAGCAGCCACTTAGCCTGGCGCTGTCTGGCCTGAGCGCCAGAATGCCCGGCGCGTTAAACGGCCCGGAGAACGTATCCATCACACTGCAGCAGGGCGATGTGCTGCTGATCGAAGGGCCGTCCGGTGGCGGCAAGAGCACGCTGTTGCAGGTGCTGGCGGGCGAGCCGCTGGCGTTCAGCGGTGATCGGCTGCTCAACGGGCAGAGCTATGAGCACTGGAATCTGCGCGAGCTGATCGGCTATCTGCCGCAGCAACTGGATATCTTTGATATGACGCTGGCGCAGAACCTGCGACTGGCAGACCCCGAAGCTACCGACGAGGCGCTCTGGCAGGTGTTGGAAGATGTCGCGCTGGCTGATTGGGTACGCGGGCGCAAGCATAGCCTGAACACCACGCTGGGCGAGTTTGGCGCGAAGGTGTCTGGTGGGCAGGCGCGGCGTATCGCCCTGGCGCGCTTGCTGCTGACCAAGCGGCCTTTGCTGTTGCTGGACGAGCCCTTTGCCGGGCTGGATGTGGAGACCCGCGAGCGGGTGCTGGCGTCCCTGCTGCGTCGGCGTGAGCAGGGCATTATCGTGATCGTCAGCCATCAGCAGGTGACGGTCCCGGAGGCCCGCCACCTGCGTATTGGCTGAGGGCCGGGGCTATTTTCCGGCCATGCTGCGTTGTCGGTCGCTTATGTGGGATGACCACACTGCACTCCCTCCGCCTTGCCTGGCCGAAAAATAGCCCCCGGCCGGCAGGCGAACGAAACAGCAGCAGCACCTGATTACCAGGTATCAACGAACGGACGTGTGCCCTTCTTCAGCGCCTCGTCCGGCGCCGAGTGCAGGCCACGCATCAGCCAGTCGCGGGTTTCCAGCGGGTCGATCACGGCGTCGATCTCGAGGAAGCTGGCCATGCTGATGCCCTTGCCGCGCTGGTACAGTTCGGCGACCAGTTTCTGGAAGGTTGCCTGCCGCTCGCCTTCGTCCTCAATCGCCGCCAGCTCTTTCGAGTAGCCCAGGCGTACCGCGCCTTCCAGACCCATCGCACCAAACTCGCTGCTCGGCCAGCCGATGGTAAACATCGGCGCGTGGAAGCTGCCCGCCGCCATTGCCTGCGCGCCGAGGCCGTAGCCCTTGCGCAGCACCACGGTGAAGAACGGGATGCTCAGGCTGGCGGCGGTGACGAACATGCGCGAGACGTGGCGTACTGTGCCCTGCTGTTCGGCATCCGGGCCGACCATAAAGCCGGGGGTGTCGCATAGCGAGACCATCGGCAGGCCGTGGGCCTGACACAGTTGCATAAAGCGCGCGGCCTTGTCGCCCGCTACCGCGTCGATAGCGCCGCCCAGATGCATCGGGTTGTTGGCGATCAGGCCAAAGGCGCGACCTTCGATGCGGATCAGTGCGGTGATCAGCCCCGGCGCAAACTCGCGGCGCAGCTCCAGCACAGAATCTCGGTCGGCCAGCGTCTCGATCACCTTGCGGATGTCATATACGCGCAGGCGGTTTTCCGGAATCAGGTGACGCAGCTCGCGCTGGTCTGCTGCTTCCCATTCCGTCAGATCGCCCTGGAAGTAGGAGATGTACTGTTTGGCCACCGCGGTGGCCTCGGCCTCGTCCTGCACCCGCACGTCGATCACGCCGTTCGGGCCATGCATGCTGGTCGGGCCAACCTGTTCGGGGGTGAAGCGGCCCAGACCGCCGCCTTCGATCATCGCCGGGCCGGCCATGCCGATGGTGGCGTTCTCGGTGGCAATGATCACGTCACAGCAGCCGAGCAGCGCGGCGTTACCGGCGAAGCAGCGGCCGGAGACGATACCCACGGTCGGCACCATGCCGGACAGCCGCGCCATGCGCATGAAGGTGGTGCAGTCCAGACCGGCCACGCCGACCTTGTCGATGTCGCCCGGGCGACCGCCGCCACCTTCGGTGAAGAACACCAGCGGCAGCTTCCACTGCTCGGCCAGTTCCAGCATGCGGTCGGTCTTCTTGTGGTTGGTGACGCCCTGGGTGCCGGCGAACACCGTGTAGTCGTAGGACAGCGCCATGCAGCGGGCGGCGTGTTCGCCAAACTTGTCGGCATTGATGGTGCCGATGCCGTTGATCAGGCCGTCGGCCGGACTCATCTTGAGCAGCTCTTCGTGGGTGCGACGAGTGCGCTGGGCAGCCAGCGCAAAGCCGCCGTATTCGATAAAGCTGCCGTCGTCGAGCAGGTCGGCGAGGTTTTCGCGGGCGGTGCGCTGGCCGGTCTTGCGGCGTTTGGCCACGGCGTCCGGGCGGCGCTCGTCGGTCAGCTCGGCGCGGCGCTCCAGCACTTCCTGCAGGTCGGCGCGGATGTGGTCGATGGCAACGCTTTCTTCATCCTGTTGGGCATTGCCCGCCACTTCGGCGGGCTCCAGATAGAGCAAGGCGCTGCCTTCGAACAGGCTGTCGCCAGCGTTGGCGGCCAGCGCGCGGACGATGCCGCTTTGAGTCGCCTTGACCACGAACTCCATCTTCATGGCTTCCATGATCGCGACCTGCTGACCGACGGCGACGCTGTCGCCAACCTGTACATCCAGGCTGACCAGTACGCCTTGTACCGGTGCATTCAGCGGCTCGGTGCCGGCGGGTGCATCGGTCTGCGTGCTGCTGGCGGCGGCGCTGCTCGTGCTGCTCTGGAAGAACCGGTGCGGATGGGCGCTGGCGTGGGCGGCGGTCAGGCTGGCAGCTTCGGCCTCGATAAAGGCGGTTGATACGGCGTTGCTCTGCACCTGCGGGTGCTGCAACAGGTTCTGCAGCAGGTGCAGGTTGCTGGCGGCGCCGTCCAGACGGAACTCGCACAGCGCGCGATAGGCGCGGCGCAGGGTGTTCGGATAGTCGCCGTTTGCGTGCACGATCAGCTTGGCCAGCAGCGAGTCGTAGCGCGGGCTGGTGGTGTAACCGGCGTAGCCGTAGCCATCGACGCGGATGCCCGGGCCGCTGGGCGGCTGATAGGCGCTGAGGGTGCCGCCAGCCGGGCGGGTGCTGCCGTCGGCGGCCATGCTTTCCAGATTGATGCGTAGCTGCACGGCAAAACCTCGTGCTGCCGGGATCTCGGTCTGGGTCAGGCCAAGCTCTGCCAATGTCTTGCCTGCGGCTAGCTGAATCTGGGGCACTGCCAGATCAAGGCCGGTTACCGCTTCGGTTACCGTATGCTCGACCTGAATGCGTGGGTTGGCTTCCATAAAGACGAAGTCGCCGCGTTCTTCATCAAGCAGAAACTCGACGGTACACAGACCGCGGTAACCGACCGCGCGAGTCAGGGTGCAGGCGGCGTCATGCAGTTGTTTGCGCAGCGCAGGATCAAGGCTTGGCGCCGGGGCCACTTCCAGCAGCTTTTGGTTGCGGCGTTGCAGCGTGCAGTCACGCTCCCAGACGTGGGCAACCTCGTTGCCGTCGCCGATGATCTGCACTTCGATATGACGGGCGCGGCGGATCAGCCGTTCGACATACAGCTCGCCACGACCAAAGGCGGCGGTGGCCTCTGAGCTGCAGCGGGCGAAGGCGTCGTCCAGCTCGGCAAGGTCGTGGACCGCACGCATGCCGCGTCCGCCGCCGCCGGCCAGTGCCTTGAGCATCACCGCGGCGCCGTCGCCGAGCGACTGCATAAAGTCGCGGGCCTGCTCCAGCGTGGTCGGCTCGTTGGTGCCCTGGGTCAGCGGCACGCCCTGCTGCTTAGCGAGACGGCGGGCGCTGGCCTTGTCACCGAAGGTGTCGAGTACCTCTGGCGCGGGGCCGATAAAGGTGATGCCAGCCTGCTCACAGGCGCGGGCGAAGTCGGCGTTTTCGCTGAGGAAACCGTAGCCGGGGTGGATGGCATCGCAGTTCTGCTCCTTGGCGATGCGAATCAGCTGGGCGGTGTCCAGATAGGCGGCAACGCCCTGACCTTCGAGCGCAACGGCCTGATCGGCGCTGCGTACGTGCAGCGACTGGGCGTCGTCTTCGGCGTAAACAGCGACGCTCTCGGCACTACAGTCAGCGATGGCGCGGGCGAGGCGAATGGCGATTTCGCCACGGTTGGCGATGAGAATGCGGTTGAATGCCATGGGTTAGTTGATCCAGTCCTGTAGTTCCTGTTTTTTGACCTTGCCGGTCGCAGTCATCGGCAGTGTATCTACCAGCCGAATCTCCGGCACCTTGTAGATTGCCATCGCCTGCTTGCACCAGTCGCGCAGCGACTCGGCGCTGGCCTGGCTGCCGGGTTTGGTGATGATAAAGGCAAGCGGCGTCTGGCCGCGCTGCGGGTCGGGTTTGCCGATGACCGCGGAGGCGAGAATATCCGGGTGTTGGCCGAGCATGGCCTCCAGCTCGCTGGGGAACACGCTCATGCCGTTGACCTTGAGCATTTCCTTGCGGCGACCGAGGTAGCGGATAAAGCCCTGCTCGGTGATCACGCCACTGTCGCCGGTGTGCAGCCAGCCGTCGCGCAGCGCTTCGGCGCTGGCGTCGGGTTTGTTCCAGTAGCCCTTGAGCAGCGACGGACTGCGCAGGCACAGCTCGCCTTCGCTGCCCAGCGGCAGCAGCTCGCCGGTTTCGAATGCGCAGACCTTGAATTCGGTACCGGGTACCGGCAGGCCAACGAAGGTGGGCTCGGATTTCAGATCGAAATCATCGTCCTGCAGGCCGGCGGTAAAGGTGTCGCAGGTGTGGGTTTCGGTCATGCCGAAGCTGGTTTCGAACAGGGTGCAGCCGGTCAGCTCGCGCCAGCGGCGGCGGTATTCCGGGGTCAGCTTCTTGATGAAGGAAACGCAGCTGGTGGTTTCAAGCGAGCTGAAGTCGAACTCGCGTACCTGCGGGTGATCGAGAATCTCGGAAGCGCTGTCGACCAGCAGGCCGGTTTGGGTGACGCGGTAGTGCTGAACGGCGCTCATGAACGTCAACGCGTCCCAACGGGCCAGCAGCACCAGTGGGGTGCCGGCAAACACCGGGAACAGCAGGCCGGAGTTCTCGCCGGCGATCCAGAACTCGGGCATAAAGTTCAGGCCGATGCGTTCCTCATCAAACCCCATGGCGACCGGAACAAAGCTGGCGCAGGTGTAGAGCATGTCACCATGGGTGTGAATGCAGCCCTTCGGCAGGCCGGTGGTACCGCCGGTGTAGTTGAGTGCGGCGGTGTCATTCAGATTCAGTGTGGGCAGGTTCTGTGGCGCAGGCACGGTGGCTGCCAGTGCGGGCATCAGGTCGATGCTGTCAGTGATCGGCAGCTTGGGTGCCTGCAGCAGGTCCGGCACCGGGATCGGCGGCTGGGCCGGGCAGAGTTCGGACAGGCTGGTGCTGAATACCATTTCCAGCGAGGTCTGCTCGCGAACCTCGCGCACCACCGGCAATAGTTGATCAAAGCAGATAATGGCGCGGGCGCCGCAGTCGTTAAGCTGATAGCTCAGTTCCATGCCCTTGGCCATCGGGCTGACCGGGGCGTGGATCGCGCCCATCTTGAGAATGCCGTAGAAGGCGATATGCAGCTGCGGGCAGTTGGGCATGAACACTGCAACCCGATCGCCCGGCTTGATGCCCTGCGCCTGCAGCAGCGCGGCGCAGCGGTTGCTCAGGTCATCCAGTTCGGCGTAAGTCAGCTGGTAGCCGTAGAAGTGCACGGCTACGCGGTCGGGCGTGGTGCGGGCCCAGTGGGACAGGTACTCGGTCAGCGGACGCTCGCCCTGCGGGTAGACCGGCGTGGTCGGCTTGCCCGCTGGCCAGACCTTGGCCTGAATCGCTTGGAGGGTGTCGAGATAGTCCTGCTCGTGCATGTCCGTGCCTCTTGCTGTTGTTGTGGCTCAAGCTTAGGAGCTGTCGAGGCGGATAAGAAGCGATCAATATTCATTCAGAATCATGATTGCTATTCATGGTTTGGCTGCAGGCGCGTAATCTCGGGGCTATTGCCCATGGCGCAGGTGTCTGCAGATGAGTGAAAAGAATGATTCTCCATCATTGGCCCGGATCGACCTTAACCTGTTTCGCGTATTCGAGGTGGTTTACCGGGAGCGCAATCTGACGCGCGCGGCCGCAGTGCTGCATGTCAGTCAGTCTGCCGTAAGCCACTCGCTGGCGCGTTTGCGAGAGCATTTTTCCGATCCGCTGTTCGTGCGTGAGGGCCGGGGTGTGACCCCGACGGCGGCGGCGATGCGGTTGGCGCCGGGCATCATTGATAGTCTGAGTCGGCTGCAGCAAAGCCTCGGCTATCTGCAGCAATTCGATCCGCAGGAAGACGCGCGCACGTTCACCATCAGCCTCCCCGAACAGCTGGAACCGGTATTGATCCCGCCGCTGTTGGCGCACTTGCGCAAGCAGGCGCCACGCAGTCGGGTGCGCACGGTGGGCGTCCGGTGGTCAGAGCTAAAACTGGAATTGGCTGCAGGACGGATTGATCTCGCGGTGCAGATCGCGCGGCCGGCTGACGCCAGCCTGCGGCAGATGCAGCTGGTCAAGGAGCCGCTGTGTGTGGTGGCTGGGCCGCAGTTTGAGGGCTCGCTGACGGCGGATGGCTATATGGCTGCAGAGCACATCGCCGTGGCGTCCTGGCGCCGGGGGCTCTCGTATGAGGATTTGGCGCTGGGCCATCTGGGGTTGATGCGCAACGTGGTGCAGCAATGCCAGAGTTATCAGGCGGCCAGCCTGGTGGTCGCGCAGACGCCCTTGCTGCTGACCATGTCGCGGCGCCATGCCGAACTGATCAACCGTCCGCTGGGCAACCGGTTGTTGCCGATGCCCCTGCCATTACCGGAGATCGGCCTGACACTCTACTGGCACAAGGGCATGGAGCATGACCCGGTCAACCGCTGGCTGCGGCGCCAGGTGCATGCATTGGCTCAGAACAGTTCGAGCGGCGACACGCTGCCATCGCTGTTGCTGTAACCGCCCATCTCCAACTCACTGTAGGGCGGCGGCGCCTCTTCCTGCTTGAAGATTTCCATAAAGGCATCGCTGCTGCCGGGCGGTGCGCTGCGGCCAGTGGCCGGATCAATGCGCGCCGTTACCAGTCCGCTGGGCATCGGGATCTCGCGGTCAGGAACCCCTTCCAGTGCCGGCCCCATGAAGCGCATCCAGATGGGCAGGGCGGCTGTGCCGCCGTATTCACGGCGACCGAGGGTGGCAGGCTGGTCGAAGCCAACCCAGGCGGTGGCAACCAGATCCGGGTTGAAGCCGGAGAACCAGGCATCCTTCTGGTCGTTGGTAGTGCCGGTTTTACCGGCCAGGTCGTTGCGTTGCAGGGCACGGGCGCGAACTGCTGTGCCGCGCCGCACAACGTCCTGCAGCATGCTGTCGAGCTGATAGATGGTGCGCGCGTCAACGATGCGTTCGGCAGCGACTGGTTCTTCCGCCTGGGGGGCTTCAAGGCGTTCGGCGTAGGCTTGCAGGCGCTCGGACTGTTGCTCGGTAAGCTCGGGTGTCACCGCCGGGCGCGCGTAGTCGATCAGCTTGCCGTAGCGGTCTTCAATGCGCTCGATCAGGTAGGGTTTGACCGCATAGCCGCCGTTGGCGAATGCGGTGTAGCCCTGGGCAATCTGCAGCGGAGTCAGCTCCGATGTGCCGAGCGAGGCAGACAGGTTGCGCGGCAGTTCCTGGCGGCTGAAGCCGAAGCGTTCGATATAGGTCAGCGCGTTGTCGACGCCGAGGTCCTGCATCAGCCGGATGGAGACCAGGTTGCGCGAACGGTACAGCGCCTCGCGCAATCGGATCGGACCAAGGAAATCGCCGCCGGAGTTCTGTGGGCGCCAGATTGAATCAAGGTAGTCGTCAACGAAGATCAGTGGTGCGTCGTTGACCATGCTGGCCGGATTGTAGCCGTTGTCCAGCGCCGCGCAGTACAGGAACGGCTTGAAGCTGGAGCCCGGTTGGCGGCGCGCCTGGGTGACCCGGTTGTAGTTGCTCTGCAGGAATGAAAACCCGCCGATCAGTGCCTTGATCGCGCCATCCTGTGGGCCAAGCACTACCAGGGCGCTTTGAGCTTGCGGCACCTGCGCCAGGCTGAAAGTGTCACCCTCCAGGCGGCTGACGCGAATGATGTCGCCGGGCTTGAGTACATCCGCGGGCTTGCCGGGTCGCGGCCCCATGCTGTTGGCGCTGAGGTAAGGGCGCGCCCACTTCATGGCGTCCCAGGCAATGGTGCCGGTTTGCTCGCGGCGCAGGCGAATCTCGACATTGTCGGCGTTGACCGCAGAAACCAGTGCCGGCTCAAGGCCGCCCATGCTGCGGTAACCGTCGAGTAGCGACAGTCCTTGCTCGAGAGTGATGTCCGGGTTGCGCGCTTCCGGCCCGCGATAACCGTGGCGCTGATCATATTCCTGCAGGCCGTCACGCAGAGCGCTGTTGGCGAATGCCTGCAGTCGGCTATCGACTGTTGTATACACGCTGAAGCCTTGCGTGTAGGCCTCATCACCGTAGCGTTCGACCATCTCCAGTCGGGCCATCTCGGCAATATAGGGCGCTTCCATTTCCGGGTTTGCGCCGTGGTTGCGTGCCGTGATCGGCGTGGCGACTGCCTCGCTGTAGCTGGCTTCATCGATGTAGCCGAGCGTCAACATACGATCGAGAATCCAGTCGCGGCGAACCTTGGTGCGTTCCGGGTTGGCGATCGGGTTGTAGCGCGAGGGAGCTTTGGGCAGGCCGGCAATCATCGCCAGGTCGGCCAGCGGCAACTCATTGATCGACTTGCCGTAATAGACCTGCGCGGCCGCCTCGATACCGTAGGCGCGGTTGCCCAGGTAAATCTTGTTGACGTACAGCTCGAAGATTTCGTGCTTGCTCAGGTTGCGTTCTATCTGCAGCGCCAGCAGGATCTCGTTCAGCTTGCGGGAGAAAACCCGCTTGCTCGACAGGAAGTAGTTCTTCGCCACCTGCATGGTGATGGTGCTGCCACCAGTCTGAATGTGACCGGTCTGAACCAGTTCTGCTGCCGCACGAAGTAGCCCCATGGGGTCGACGCCGTGGTGGTTCAGGAAGTTGTCATCTTCTGCGGCCAGCAGCGCGTGGACAAAATCAGGTGGAATCTGCTCATAGCTGATCGGGAAGCGGCGCATTTCGCCGAATTCTGCAATCAGCTTGTTATCTGTGCTATATATCCGCAACGGGGTCTGAAGTTCGACGTCACGCAAGGTGTCGACGTCAGGAAGAGACGGGCTCAGATAAAGCGCAACGCCACTGAGAACCAGTGCCGGCGCGCATGCCAGGGCTAGTACTGACCAGAATAAAAACTTCAGAAATCGCATAAGGGACGCGGAATTCCCTGAGTAATTAGGATGTTAGCTAGCAGCTAAACGAGAACGGGATAACAGTTCGCATTATAAGCGTATTTTTTTTGTTTTAGCCATTTGCGCTTGTACAGGTCCTGTTATTTAATGTAGGAAAACATAAACCGTCCGTAAGTGTCGGATGCTGATAGGAAATTGGCTGTGCTAGGGCTCTTCAAGAAAAAAGCGAATACGCTGCTGGGCATCGACATCAGCTCCACCACCGTGAAGCTGCTCGAACTCAGCCGCTCCGGTGGCCGCTACAAGGTCGAGGCCTACGCGGTCGAACCTCTTCCGGCTGGTGCTGTGGTCGAGAAGAATATTGTTGAACTGGAAGGCGTCGGTCAGGCGCTCGAAAAGGTTCTTGCGCGCTCGAAATCATCGCTCAGACAGGGTGCCGTTGCGGTAGCCGGGTCCGCGGTCATCACCAAGGTGATCGAAATGGACGCCGGGCTTGACCCTGACGAGATGGAAGAGCAGATCAAGATCGAGGCTGATCAATATATTCCCTATCCGCTCGATGAAGTTGCAATCGACTTCGAAGTTCAGGGCGTCTCCCCTCGTAATCCCGCCAGAGAAGAAGTGCTGCTTGCGGCATGTCGTCGTGAAAACGTCGATATCCGCGAGGCGGCGCTTGCGCTGGCCGGGCTTTCGGCAAAGATCGTCGAGGTCGAAGCGTATGCGATGGAGCGCGCCTGTGAGCTGGTGATTGGGCAGCTTGAGGGTGGTGACGACGAGCTGACCATTGCCGTGATCGACATCGGCGCTACGATGATGACGCTTAGCGTACTCAGCGGTGGTCGAACAATTTACACGCGCGAACAGCTGTTCGGCGGCAAGCAACTGACCGACGAGATTCAGCGTCGGTACGGGTTGTCGCAGGAAGAGGCCGGCCTGGCGAAGAAGCAGGGCGGCCTGCCGGACGACTACGAGGTCGAGGTGCTGGGACCGTTCAAGGATGCGGTGGTGCAGCAGGTTTCCCGTTCGCTGCAGTTCTTCTTTGCCGGCGGTCAGTACAACGATGTTGACTACATTCTGCTGGCAGGGGGGACGGCTTCGATCCCCGGGCTGGATCAGTTGGTACAGCAGAAAATTGGTACCACCACTCTGGTTGCCAACCCCTTTGCAAATATGACCCTCTCAAACAAGGTTGACGCGGTTGCGCTGAGTAACGATGCGCCAGCCCTGATGATTGCATGTGGTCTGGCAATGAGGAGTTTTGACTGATGGCTCGCATTAACCTGTTGCCCTGGCGCGAGCAGCTAAGGGAAGAACGAAAAAAGGAATTTTTGACCATCCTGGCATTGGTGGTGCTGTTTGCCGGAGCACTGGTGTTTCTGGGTGACCGTTATGTGAACGGTCAGATTGAAAACCAGAATGCGCGTAACGCATTCATCAAAAGCGAAATTGCCCAGCTGGAACGCCGTATCAAGGAGATCGAGCAGTTGCAGGCTCGGCGTGCGCAGCTGCTGGATCGGATGAAAATTATTCAGGACCTGCAGGGCAAGCGACCGATCATCGTGCGAGTGTTTGATGAGTTGGCGCGTACATTGCCCGATGGCGTTTATTTCACTGACATAGGGCTGAAAGGCAGCGCCATTTCCATCAAGGGTGGAGCTGAGTCCAATAGCCGTGTTTCCAATCTGATGCGTCAGCTTGATGCGTCTGACTGGCTGACCGCGCCGAACCTGACTGCTGTTAAAGCGGTTACCTCGGGTGCTCTGGATCAGGCCAACGTGTTCCAGTTGACTGTAAAACAAACCGAGCCCAGAGCCGGTGCCGCTGAGGGAGAGCAGCAGCAATGAGTTTTGCTCAATCTATGGAGAGTTTGAAGAAGGTCGACTTCAATGACCTGGACTTCAATAACATCGGCTCCTGGCCGGGAGCGCTGAAGGTCATCGTCTGTATTGTGGTCTTTGTTGCTCTGCTGGCTGCGGGTTATCAGTTCCATCTCAAAGACCTCAAAGCCGGCCTTGAGCGCGTTCAGGCGCAAGAGGTTACCCTTCGCAAGGAGTTTGAAGACAAGTCGTTCCGCGCTGCCAATCTTGAGGCGTACAAGGAGCAGCTTGCTGAGATCGAAGAGCGTTTCAGCGGCCTGCTGAAGCAGCTTCCCAAAGACAGTGAAGTTCCCGGTCTGCTTGAAGATATTACCCAGATGGGCCTGAACAGCGGTCTGGAGTTTGAGTCGATCACGCTGCGGCCGGAAGTCGCCAAGCAGTTCTATGTGGAGCTGCCGATCAATATCGTGGTGCGCGGCAGCTACCACGATCTTGCTACTTTCGTAAGCGGGGTTGCCGGTTTGCCGCGAATCGTGACGCTGGGCGACTTCAACATTCGACCGGTAAGCGCGGGCAATCCTGATCTGCTGGTGATGAGCATTGTCGCCAAGACCTACCGCTACAACGATACCGGAGGTCAGCAATGAACATGACCAGGCGAATGACCGGTTTCGCTGCTGTTCTGGCGGCGCTTTCCCTGAGTGGGTGCGGTGGCAATGACTTCTCGGATCTGCAGCGTTTTATGGACGAGGTGCGTGCCCGTCCGGCTGGAAAGATCGAGCCTTTGCCGCGCTTCGAGCCCTATGAAGCATTTACCTACAGCGCCGCTTCGCTGCGCAGCCCCTTCCAGCCGCCGATCAAGATTGACCTGTCTCAGCGCCAGAAAGGCTCACAGGACATCAAGCCTGACGAGAATCGGGTCAAGCAGTTCCTGGAAGGCTTCAATATCGAGAGCTTCCGGATGGTCGGCACCATCAGCAATACTGATGGCATGCAGGCTTTGATATCGGGTGCGGGCAGTGTGCACCGGGTCAAGGTCGGCGACTACCTCGGGCGTAATCATGGGCGTATCACCGGGATCGAAGAAAATCGCGTTGATGTAGTGGAAATCGTGCCGGACGGAGAAGGCGGGTGGTTGGAACGACCGCGCACCCTCAGCCTTGCTGAGCGCGGGTAGGACAACCAGGGAGAGAAAACATGAACTGCAAACAGTCACGCGTGGAACGCAAGCAAATGTCTCTGACCAGAATTATTCCGCTCGCAGCCGTAATGGCACTGCTGAGTCCGTTGGCCCTGGCTGCCGATCTGCAAAAAATGGATGTGTCTTCGCTGCCGGGTGACCGGGTTGAGCTCAAGCTCAGCTTTGACGAGCCCGTCAGTGGTTCGCCCAAGGGCTACACCATCGATCAGCCAGCCCGTATCGCGCTGGACCTGCCCGGCGTCAAAAACAAGCTTGGTGAGCGTAGTCGTGAACTGGGCCTGGGTAATGCGCGCAGCGTTACGGTGGTTGAGGCTGGCGATCGTACGCGGCTTATTATCAATCTGACCAACCTGGCGCCTTACACGACGCGCGCCGACGGCAACGATCTGTACGTGATGGTTGGTGCCGCTGCGACTGCTGCTGCCAGCACGTCCGCCGCACCTGCGACGCCGGTCGTGACCAATAGCAACTGGCGGTCGGGCGACGAGCCTGCAGTGTCGGCTGCCACAGTCAGCGGTCGTGCAATCAGCAGTCTGGACTTCCAGCGCGGCAGTGACGGCTCCGGTAATGTCATCGTCGATCTTACCGATCCGAGCATCAAGGTAGATGTCGAAGAGCAAGGCGGTCGCGTCAAGCTGAACTTCCCCAATACCCGTCTGCCGGATGAGCTGCGCGTACAGCTGGATGTGAAGGATTTTGCTACTCCAGTGAATTTCGTAAACGCCAGTGGCAGTGGTAACAACGCGTCTATCGTCATTGAGCCGACCGGCTATTACGAGCACCTGGTGTATCAGGCGGACAATCGCCTCACCGTTAGCTTCAAGCCGCTGACCCGCGCCGAGGTTGAGCAGCGCCGCGCTGACGCCTTTACTTACACGGGTGAGAAGCTGTCGCTTAACTTCCAGGACATCGAAGTTCGTTCGGTGCTGCAGCTGATTGCCGACTTCACCGACCTTAACCTGGTTGCCAGTGACACCGTGCAGGGCAGCATTACCCTGCGTCTGCAGAACGTTCCCTGGGATCAGGCATTGGACCTGGTGTTGAAAACCAAGGGGCTGGATAAGCGTCAGGTGGGTAATGTCCTGCTGGTGGCGCCTGCCGATGAAATTGCTGCGCGTGAGCGTCAGGAGCTGGAGGCGCAGAAGCAGATTGCCGAGCTGGCTCCGCTGCGCCGTGAGCTGATTCAGGTCAACTACGCCAAGGCGGCGGATATTGCCAAGTTGTTCGCCTCCGTGACAGCGGCCGATGCAGACTCGCAACGCGGTTCCCTGACTGTTGATGAGCGCACGAACAGCATTATCGCGCTGGAAACCCAGGAGAAGCTGGACGAGCTGCGTCGCATCGTGACTCAGCTGGATATTCCGGTTCGTCAGGTCATGATTGAAGCGCGCATCGTTGAGGCCAACGTCGGCTTTGACAAGGCGCTGGGTGTTAACTGGAGCGGCGAGCTGAGCCTGGGCAATAGTGACAAGTATCGCTTGTACGGCGACAACGGCTTGGCTTCAACTGCCAACGCACCTTTTGTTGATCTCGGTGTAAATGCCGCCACGTCCGGTATCGGTATCGGTTTCGTGACCGACAACACGGTCCTGGATCTGCAGCTGTCGGCGATGGAAAGCACGGGTAATGGCGAGGTTATTTCGCAGCCCAAGGTTGTCACCTCGGATAAGGAAACCGCAAAGATCCTCAAAGGTTCGGAGATTCCGTATCAGGAAGCCAGCTCAAGCGGTGCTACCACTACATCCTTTGCCGATGCGGTTCTGTCGCTGGAAGTGACCCCGCAAATCACCCCGGACAATCAGGTCATCATGGAAGTTATCGTTACCAAGGACGAGCCTGATTTCTCCAACCAGGTTAACGGTGTTCCGACCATTCGCAAGAATGAAGTCAACGCCAATATCCTGGTCGCTGACGGTGAGACCATTGTGATCGGTGGTGTATTCCAGAGTGAGACCTCTACCTCGCAGGAGAAGGTACCGTTCCTTGGTGATTTGCCGTTGCTGGGCAAGATGTTCCGTCGCGATATCTCTGCTGAAAGCAAGACCGAGCTGCTGATCTTCCTGACGCCTCGCATCATCAACAACGGTGCGATCACGCTGGCCAGGTAATCTTCTTGCGCAACGTCTTTCTGATTGGCCCGATGGGTGCTGGCAAAAGCACCATCGGGCGTCTTCTTGCCAAAGAGCTGAAGTACCCGTTCAAAGACTCCGATCGTGAGATCGAAGTGCGTACGGGTGCTGATATCCCCTGGATATTCGATGTCGAGGGCGAAGAGGGCTTTCGCCAGCGTGAAGAAGCGATGATCGCTGAGCTGGTGCATGAGGACGGCATTGTTCTGGCCACCGGTGGTGGTGTTGTGATGAGGCCTGCCAACCGCGCGGCTCTGAAAAGCGGTGGGCTGGTCGTCTATCTGTGCACCAGTGTTGATCAGCAATTGCAGCGCACGGCGAAAGACCGACAGCGTCCATTGCTGCAAACGGCCGACCCGGAGGCGGTGCTGCGAGACTTGATGGCCAAGCGTGATCCGTTATATCGGGAAATTGCTGACCTGATAATCGAGACGGATCAGCGCGGCCCCAAGGTCGTGGTCAACGCTATTTTGGCCAAGCTGCAAGACGCCTGAGCGTTACATTCCCTCGGCAGCCCTCCCGTATCGCCGATTCCCGCTCCTGTTGTATGCTGTGCCCGCTGAAATGGGAGAGCTTTATGCAGTGTCTCAACGTCGATCTAGCTGATCGCAGTTATCCAATTTACGTCGGTTCCGGGCTGCTGGCGCAGGCTGAGCTGTTCGCCCGGCACATTGCCGGTCGGCAGGTTTGCATCGTCACGGACGATACGGTTGCGCCACTCTATCTTGATTCGCTGAAGCAGGTGCTGGCCGGTTATCAGGTCATCTCGGTGATATTGCCTACCGGCGAGGCCTTCAAGAACTGGTCTACGTTGCAGCAGATTTTTGATGCACTGCTGGCTGCCCGCCACGATCGCAGAACGACGCTGATTGCGCTCGGTGGTGGTGTTATTGGTGATATGACCGGCTTTGCCGCGGCCAGTTATCAGCGCGGTGTGGATTTCATTCAGGTGCCGACCACGCTGCTGTCTCAGGTCGACTCTTCGGTCGGCGGCAAGACCGGAATCAATCATCCGGCCGGCAAGAACATGATCGGTGCATTTTATCAGCCCAAGGCCGTGCTGATTGATACCGATAGCCTGCAGACGTTGCCCGCGCGGGAGGTGAGTGCAGGGCTGGCCGAGATCATCAAGTATGGCCTGATCAGGGATAATGAATTCCTCGGCTGGCTGGAGCAGCACATGCAAGGCTTACGGGCACTCGATGCTGAACTGGTGACGCAGGCGATAATCCGTTCATGCTCCATCAAGGCGGACGTGGTGGCTGCCGACGAGCGCGAGGGCGGTGTGCGCGCGATTCTGAACCTGGGTCATACCTTCGGCCACGCTATCGAAGCGCACCAGGGCTATGGCAGCTGGTTGCATGGCGAGGCTGTTGGCGCCGGTATGGTGATGGCGCTGGATCTGTCATGCCGTCTAGGGCGGATCAATGAGAAGGAGCGCGCGCGAGCTGAGGCGATTATCGCAGCGGCCGGACTGCCGGTAGCCGCTCCGGTCGGAATGCGGGCAGCGGATTTCGAGCGTTTGATGGCGGTGGACAAGAAAGTGCTGGATGGGCAGTTGCGCCTGGTGCTGCTGCGTCAGCTGGGCGACGCTGATGTAACGGCCGATTACGGTGTTGAGGCGCTGCGCACCTGTTTGCAGGAAAGTGAACGATGAGTGCTGGTTTTGATGAAGTGTTGAGCGCGGTGAACAAGTCTGACGAGCTGTTGGAACACTATCAGTTCAGTCATGATCCTTTTGCTGCGCGGGTGCCGGGCTTCAAGTTTTTCACCCCGAAGCGAAAGCCGGTGCTGGCCGAATTGCACCATCTGGCTCGCTATGGCGAGCGGGTGCTGGTTGTCTCCGGGCCTCAGGGCGCGGGTAAGACGCTGTTGCGCCAGGCCTTGGTTGCCAGCAGTAACAAGGATGCCGTTCAGTGTGTTGTGCTTTCCGCCCGTGAGCTAGCGACCGAAACCGCGTTGCTCGCGCAGATATGCCAGGCGTTGAACACTGAGCGCCGCGATGTCGCGAGTGTGCTGGAAAAGGCGCAGCAGAGTGAGCTTGTTGGTATTCAGCTGTATCTGGTAGTCGATGATGCCGAGCTGCTCGAGCCGTCAGCTGTCGGCATGCTGGGTGAAATTGCCGAGGCAGGCAGCTTTGCTCCCAGGGTGTTTTTGTTTGCCGACAGCGAGGCAGAGGCCCGATTTGCCGCGCTTCAGGGCGAAGACGGGTCGAGCAATGTGCATATTGTCGCCTTGGCCGCGTTTGATTTGGAGGAAACCCGGGACTACCTGGCGCAGCGCCTGGAAGGTGCGGGGCAGGGGATTGAGCTGCTTGATGATGAGCAGGTTGCCGAAATCCAGCGTCTGAGTGGTGGCTGGCCGGGGCTGATCAACCAGGTCGCGCGTCGGGTAATGCTGCAGGCCATGCAAGAGGCGCCGGTTGCGTTGCGTGCAAGCAGCGCTCGGGGTATGCCAGTCAAAGCGCTGGCCGCGCTTGGGCTGATCGCCGTCGGTATTGCTGTTGCCTGGTATATGGGCGATCAGCGGCCAGCGGAGCCAGAGCGAACGGTATTGCAGTTGCCAGAGCCGGTGGTTGAGGCGCAGATTGAGCCTCCTGCGCCGGTCGCGCCGCCGCAGCCGGAGCAGCCCGCCAGTACGGTTGTCGAGGAAGCGGCTACACCGGTGACCGGCTTGGTAGATGCGCCGGTGCTGGTTAGTGCTAATGATGCTGAGGTTGCACTCGAAGAGGTTGCACCGCAGCCTGTTCCAGCTCCAGCTCCAGCTCCAGCTCCAGCTCCAGCTCCAGCTCCAGCTCCAGCTCCAGCT
>JAYNRF010000014.1:55324-93142 GCA_038114645.1 Pseudomonadaceae bacterium
CAGGCGCCAGCAGCAACGCCGGCTCCGACATCCGCAGCCGCTACCTCAGCGGCTGGGCAGGCGTCGGCTGGCGGTGTTCATGGTGCGGACTGGTACCGGCAGCGCTCGGGTTCCGAGTATGTTGTCCAGTTGCTAGGTTCGCGCTCCGAGGCAGCCGCTCGCGGCTTCATCGCCAAGCACGCGGGGGTCAAGGATCTCGGGTATTTTGAGACGACCCATCAGGGGGCGCCCTGGTTTGTTGTAACGCAGGGCATTTATGCCTCACGCGCTGCGGCGCAGGCCGGGGTGGCCTCGCTGCCTGCTGCGTTGCGCGACAGCAAGCCATGGCCGCGCAGCATCGCAGACATCCAGGGCGGACTGCGCTGATCGCGCGCTGTCGGTGCAACGCCGGCAGCGATGGTCGCGGCGCAAAATGGGCGAGATCGGCCTTGTTTTGCGTCGCTGACGCGATAAAAAAGTTTTCTATTTACGACATTTGAGTACGCTCAGGCGGCATTTTTACCCCAAAAAAAATTGTGGGGCCGCATGCTGCTGTGTACAATTACTCCCCTTTTGTCCGGCGCAGGCCAGATTTCTCCGTGGTCTGGCGGCTCATGCGCCCGAATTTACTAGCTTGTTGAGAGAGTGCCTATGAAAGCAGGTCTATACCAGCCTGATCAGTTCAAGGATAACTGTGGTTTCGGCTTGATTGCCCACATGGAAGGCCAGCCCAGTCATCACCTGCTGCAGACGGCGATCGAAGCACTGACATGCATGACCCACCGCGGTGGTATCAACGCTGACGGCAAGACCGGTGACGGCTGTGGCCTGCTGATCCAGAAGCCGGATCGTTTCCTGCGTGAGGTTGCGCGTGAGGCGCTGGCCGTTGAGCTGCCCGAGCAGTACGCCGTGGGCATGGTGTTCATGGGCGCTGATACTGCTGGCAGTAGTGCGGCCAAACAGGCATTTGCCGATGCGCTGGCTGATCAGGGCTTGATCGGTCTGGGCTGGCGCGAAGTGCCGGTCGATCCGTCGGTGCTCGGCCCGCTGGCCCTGAGCAGCATGCCGCGTATCGAGCAGCTGTTTGTTTCCGGTGAAGGTCTGGACGAACAGCAGTTCGCCGTCAAACTGTTCTACGTGCGTCGCAAGGCGGAGATCGCCATGCAGGCCGACAGCAACTTCTATGTCTGCAGCCTGTCGCACAAGGTGGTTTCCTATAAAGGCCTGATGATGCCGGCCGATCTGGACAAGTTCTATCCGGATCTGGGCGATGCGCGCATGGAAACCGCGATCAGCGTGTTCCACCAGCGCTTCTCCACCAACACCTTGCCGAAGTGGCCGCTGGCGCAGCCGTTCCGTCTGGTTGCCCACAACGGTGAAATCAACACCATCACCGCCAACCGCAACTGGGCACAGGCGCGTCGCCACAAGTTCACCAACGATCTGATGCCGGATCTGGACAGCCTGGCGCCGCTGGTCAACACCACCGGTTCCGACTCCTCCAGCATGGATAACATGCTTGAGCTGCTGATCTGTGGCGGCATGGACCTGTTCCGTGCCATCCGCATGGTTGTTCCGCCGGCGTGGCAGAACGTGGAAACCATGGACGCAGACCTGCGCGCCTTCTACGAATACAACTCCATGCACATGGAAGCCTGGGACGGCCCGGCCGGTATCGTACTGACCGAGGGTCGTTACGCGGTCTGTCTGCTCGACCGTAATGGCCTGCGCCCGGCGCGTTACGTGATCACCAAGAACGGCTACATCACGCTGGCCTCCGAAATTGGTGTCTGGGATTACCAGCCCGAAGATGTGATCAGCAAGGGCCGCGTTGGCCCGGGCCAGATTTTGGCCGTCGATACCCAGACCGGCGAAGTGCTGCACACCGACGACGTCGCCAATCGGCTGAAATCCCGTCACCCGTATCGCAAGTGGCTGAAGGAAAATGCTGTACGCATCCAGGCGCACCTGGATGACCGCGACCACGGTTCTGACTTCCTGTCTGCCGAACGTCTGAAGCAGTACATGAAAATGTTCCAGGTCACCTTCGAGGAGCGTGATCAGGTACTGCGCCCGCTGGCCGAGAACGGTCAGGAAGCGGTCGGCTCCATGGGTGACGACACCCCTATGGCTGTCCTGTCCGGTCGTGTACGTTCGGTCTACGACTACTTCCGTCAGCAGTTCGCCCAGGTGACCAATCCGGCGATCGACCCGCTGCGTGAAGCCATCGTCATGTCGCTGGAAACCTGCCTGGGTGCCGAGCGCAATGTATTCGAAGAGACTGCCGATCACGCCAATCGCGCTATTCTGAGTTCGCCGGTAATTTCTCCGGCCAAGTGGCGCGCGATCATGAACCTGGAGTCCCGTCCCGGTTTCGCCCGTCACACGATCGACCTGAACGTCGCCGAAGGCACACTGCTGGGCGACGCGGTCAACGACATTGCTGCGCAGGCTGAGGCTGCCGTGCGCGAGGGCAAGACGCTGATCGTGCTGAGCGACCGTGGTATTGAACAGGGCAAACTGCCGGTGCACGCGGCGCTGGCGGTCGGTGCGGTTCACCACCACCTGACGGCCAAGGGCCTGCGTTGCGAGTGCAACATCCTGGTTGAAACCGCGACCACCCGCGACCCGCATCACTACGCGGTACTGATCGGCTTCGGTGCGACCGCGGTGTACCCGTATCTGGCGTACGAGGTGCTGGGCGACCTGATCCGTACTGGCGAGGTCATCGGCGATCTGTACGAAACCTTCAAGTACTACCGCAAGGGTATCTCCAAGGGGCTGCTGAAGATCCTGTCGAAGATGGGTATCTCCACCATCGCTTCTTACCGTGGTGCTCAGCTGTTTGAAGCGGTGGGTCTGGCGGATGAAGTGGTTGATGTCTGCTTCAAGGGCGTTGCCAGCCGCATTCAGGGTGCCCGTTTCGAAGACCTGCAGTCCGAACAGGCGCTGCTGGCCAAGGAAGCCTGGAACCCGCGTAAGTCGATCCAGCAGGGTGGTCTGCTGAAGTTCGTCTTCGGTGGCGAATACCATGCCTACAACCCGGACGTGGTTCGTGCACTGCAGGACGCGGTGCAGGGTGACAGCTACGACAAGTACCAGGAGTACGCGGCGCTGGTGAACAGCCGTCCGGTTGCGGCTCTGCGCGACCTGCTCAAGGTGCGTGATGACCAGCAGGCGATTGCGCTGGACGACGTCGAGCCGCTGGAGTCTATCTTCAAGCGCTTTGACTCGGCCGGTATCTCGCTGGGCGCGTTGTCTCCCGAGGCGCATGAGGCGATTGCCGAGGCGATGAACCGCCTGGGTGCGCGCTCCAACTCCGGTGAAGGCGGGGAGGACCCTGAGCGTTACGGCACCGAGCGTACCTCCAAGATCAAGCAGATTGCCTCTGGCCGTTTTGGTGTGACGCCTGAGTACCTGGTCAATGCCGAAGTGCTGCAGATCAAGGTCGCGCAGGGTGCCAAGCCGGGCGAAGGCGGGCAGCTGCCGGGTGGCAAGGTTAACGAGCTGATTGCGCGCCTGCGTTACGCGGTACCGGGCGTCACCCTGATTTCGCCGCCGCCGCACCACGACATCTACTCGATCGAAGACCTGTCGCAGCTGATCTTTGACCTCAAGCAGGTCAACCCGCAGGCGCTGGTATCGGTCAAGCTGGTTTCCGAGCCGGGCGTTGGTACCATCGCCGCCGGTGTGGCCAAGGCCTACGCTGACCTGATCACCATCTCCGGCTACGACGGTGGTACCGGCGCCTCGCCGCTGACCTCCATCCGTTACGCCGGCTCGCCGTGGGAGCTGGGCCTGTCCGAAGCGCACCAGACCCTGCGTGGCAACGACCTGCGTGGCAAGGTCCGGGTACAGACCGACGGTGGTCTGAAGACCGGTCTGGACGTGATCAAGGCGGCCATCCTTGGCGCCGAGAGCTTCGGTTTCGGTACCGCGCCGATGATCGCACTGGGTTGCAAATACCTGCGTATCTGCCACCTGAACAACTGTGCGACCGGTGTTGCGACCCAGAACCAGCACCTGCGTGACAACCACTACATCGGTACCGTGCAGATGGTGATGAACTTCTTCACCTACGTTGCCATGGAAACCCGTGAGTGGCTGGCCAAGCTGGGCGTGCGCAGCCTGGAAGAGCTGATCGGTCGTACCGATCTGCTGGAAATCCTGCCGGGCAACACCGCCAAGCAGCAAAATCTGGACCTCGAGCCGCTGCTGTTCAGCAAGGATGTACCGGCTGACAAGCCGCAGTTCTGCGAGTCGCCGCGCAACGAGCCGTTCGACAAGGGCCTGACTGCCGAGAAGATGGTCGACATGGCGCGCGCCGCCATCGATGGCCGCACCGGAGGCGAGTTCGAGCTGTCGCTGACCAACTGTGACCGTTCCATCGGTGCTCGCGTTTCCGGCGAGATCGCCAAGGTGCACGGCAACCAGGGTATGGTCACTGCGCCGATCACCTTCCGCATGACCGGTACTGCGGGTCAGAGCTTCGGCGTCTGGAACGCCGGTGGTCTGCATATGTACCTGGAAGGCGATGCCAACGACTACGTCGGCAAGGGTATGACGGGCGGCAAGCTGACCATCGTGCCGCCGAAGGGTAGCCCGTTCCGCTCCGAGCAGACCTCGATCATCGGTAACACCTGTCTGTACGGTGCCACCGGTGGCAAGCTGTTCGCAGCAGGTGTGGCCGGCGAGCGCTTTGCCGTTCGTAACTCCGGCGCGCATGCGGTCATCGAAGGCGCTGGTGACCACTGCTGTGAGTACATGACCGGCGGTATGGTCTGTGTGCTGGGCAGCACCGGCCATAACTTCGGTGCCGGTATGACTGGCGGTTTTGCCTACGTGCTGGACATGGACAACACCTTCTTCGACAAGCTGAACCATGAGCTGGTCGAGATGCATCGCATCAGCAACGAGTCGATGGAGATGTACCGCAGCCACCTGACTCAGGTGCTGACCGAGTACGTTGCCGAGACCGGCAGCGCATGGGGTGCCGAGGTGCTGGACAACCTGGACGACTTCATCCGCCGCTTCTGGCTGGTCAAGCCGAAGGCCGCAAGTCTGCGTGCCCTGCTGACCAGTACCCGAGCGAACCCACAATAAGCCGCCGCAGGCAGGCTGCCGCGCGATCAAGCGCCCCAGCCTGCCGCTGGCCCTGATGAGTCTTGCAGTGGCGTGAACAGACCGCCATTGCAGTTTAGAGGTTGAGATATGGCAGACCGTTTGAACAACGACTTCCAGTTTATCGATGTAGGTCGTGAAGATCCCAAGAAGCGCCCGCTGCGCGCGCGCAAGACCCAGTTCGTCGAGATTCACGAGCAGTTCAAGCCGGAAGCGGCCTCCGAGCAGGCACACCGCTGCCTCGGTTGCGGTAACCCGTACTGCGAGTGGAAGTGCCCCGTGCACAACTTCATTCCCAACTGGCTGAAGCTGGTGTCCGAGGGCAACATCCTCGAAGCTGCTGAGCTGTCGCACCAGACCAACACCCTGCCGGAAGTCTGCGGCCGCGTGTGCCCCCAGGACCGCCTGTGTGAAGGCGCCTGTACCCTGAACGACGGTTTTGGTGCGGTCACTATCGGCTCGGTCGAGAAATACATCACCGATACCGCTTTTGCCATGGGCTGGCGTCCGGACATGTCCGGCGTGGTGCCGACCGGCAAGCGCGTTGCCATCATCGGTGCCGGCCCGGCTGGCCTGGGTTGTGCTGACGTGCTGGCGCGTGCCGGTGTCAGCCCTGTGGTCTTCGACCGTTACCCGGAAATTGGTGGCCTGCTGACCTTCGGTATCCCCGAGTTCAAGCTCGAGAAGAGCGTGCTGTCCCGCCGCCGCGAAGTATTCGAAGGGATGGGCATCGAGTTCCGCCTGAACACCGAGATCGGCAAGGACGTCATGATCGACGACTTGCTGGCCGAGTACGATGCGGTCTTCATGGGCATGGGTACCTACACCTACATGAAGGGCGGCTTCCCGGGTGAAGATCTGCCCGGTGTATACGACGCGCTGGACTTCCTGATCGCCAACGTCAACCGCAATCTCGGGTTCGAGAAGTCCGCTGACGACTTTATCGATATGAAGGGCAAGAAGGTTGTAGTGCTCGGCGGCGGTGACACTGCGATGGACTGTAACCGTACGTCCATCCGTCAGGGCGCGACTGCCGTGACCTGCGCCTACCGCCGCGACGAAGCCAACATGCCGGGTTCGCGCAAGGAAGTGAAAAACGCCAAGGACGAAGGCGTGAAGTTCCTGTTCAACCGTCAGCCGATCGCCATCGTTGGCGAAGACAAGGTTGAAGGCGTCAAGGTGGTTGAAACCCGCCTGGGTGAGCCGGACGCGCGCGGCCGCCGCAGCCCCGAGCCGATTCCGGGCTCCGAAGAAGTGTTGCCGGCCGATGCCGTCGTCATTGCCTTCGGTTTCCGCCCGAGCCCGGCCGACTGGTTTGCTGACAAGAACATTGATACCGACAGCCAGGGCCGCGTGATTGCGCCCGAGCAAGGTCAGTTCAAGTTCCAGACCAGCAACCCGAAGATCTTTGCCGGTGGCGACATGGTTCGCGGTTCAGATCTGGTTGTTACTGCGATCTTCGAAGGTCGTCAGGCTGCCGAAGGTATTCTCGACTTCCTCGAGGTGTGACAACCCGTCACACATGCAAGGGCGCCTGAGGGCGCCCTTGTCATTTCTGGCCCTGATCTTTCCGGCTAATTGCCGCTACAATGGCCGCTGACTTTTTCGACTGGATGTGCCTCCCATGACCGAACTCAAGAATGATCGTTTCCTGCGCGCGCTAATGCGCCAGCCGGTAGATGTCACCCCTGTGTGGATGATGCGTCAGGCTGGCCGCTATCTGCCGGAGTACCGGGCCTCGCGTGCGCGGGCGGGCGATTTCATGGGGTTGTGCATGAACCCGGAGATGGCCTGCGAGGTTACCTTGCAGCCGCTGGATCGTTATCCGCTGGACGCCGCGATCCTGTTCTCCGATATCCTGACCATCCCCGATGCGATGGGCCAGGGCCTGTTCTTCGAGACTGGCGAAGGCCCGCGCTTTCGCAAGGTGATCGACACCATTGCCGACATTGAAGCGCTGCCGATTCCGGACCCGGAAAAGGATCTGGGCTACGTGATGGACGCGGTACGCACCATTCGCCGTGAACTGAACGGCCGGGTGCCGCTGATTGGTTTCTCCGGCAGCCCCTGGACGCTGGCAACCTACATGGTCGAGGGCGGCTCCTCCAAGGATTTCCGCAAGACCAAGGCCATGCTCTACGACCAGCCGGAAGCCATGCACCTGCTGCTCGATAAGCTGGCCCAGTCGGTTACCAGCTATCTGAACGGTCAGATCCTCGCCGGTGCCCAGGCTGTGCAGATCTTCGATACCTGGGGTGGCAACCTGTCTGCCGACGCCTATCAGAAGTTCTCGCTGGCCTACATGCGCAAGATCGTCTCCGGTCTGATTCGCGAACATGACGGTCGCAAAATTCCGGTCATCCTGTTTACCAAGAACGGCGGTCTGTGGCTGGAAAGCATCGCCGACGCCGGTGCCGACGCGCTGGGTCTGGACTGGACCATGGATATCGGCGTTGCCCGCTCGCGGGTTGGTGCAAAGGTTGCATTGCAGGGCAACATGGACCCGACCGTTCTGTATGCCAAGCCGGCGGCGATTCGTGCGGAAGTGGCACGTATTCTGGCCAGCTACGGCAAGGGCAGCGGCCATGTGTTCAACCTGGGCCACGGTATTACACCGGAGGTCGACCCGGCTCACGCGGGTGCCTTTATCGAGGCGGTACATGAATTGTCAGCGATCTATCACGATCCGAATGCTATCGTGGTCTGACGATTCCTGCGCCAAGATGGCGCACGGCGGAAGCGACTGAACAAGGAGAAGGCGTATGCGCAGGGTAGTGTTCAACCAGAAGGGTGGGGTCGGTAAATCCAGCATCGCCTGCAATCTCGCCGCGGTCAGTGCCGCGGCTGGTTATAAGACCCTGGTGATTGATCTGGATCCGCAGGCCAACTCCAGTCATTACCTGCTGGGGGAGCGGATGTCGGACGTCGATGTCACCGTCGCCGACTTTTTTGCCCAGACCTTGTCCAGCGGCCTGTTCAGCAAGAAGGCCGAGAACTTCGTCACCGAGACACCGTTCGAGAATCTCTGGCTGATGCCGGCCAGCCCCGAGCTGGCCGAGCTGCAGCACAAGCTGGAGTCGCGCTACAAGATTCAGAAGCTGCGCAAGCTGCTGAACGATCTGAAGGACAACTATGAGCGCATCTACATCGACACCGCGCCGGCCTTCAACTTCTACACCATGTCGGCGCTGATCGCCGCCGACCGGGTGTTGATTCCTTTCGACTGCGACAGCTTTTCCCGGCAGGCGCTGTACGGCCTGCTGAACGAGCTGGAAGACGTGCGCGATGAACACAACGAGGATCTGGCGGTCGAGGGCATTGTCGTCAACCAGTTCCAGCCCCGTGCGGCACTGCCGCAGAAGATGCTCGACGAGCTGATCGCCGAGGGGCTGCCGGTGCTGCCGGTACATCTGAACAGCTCGGTGCGTATGCGCGAGTCGCATGAGGCGGCAACGCCGCTGATTTTCCTGGACGGTCGGCACAAGCTGACCCAGCAGTTCATGGCGCTGCACGACCACATCGAGAGTCAATAGGTCACGCCCGGTTAGATTGACCGACCGGGCTTCCTTCTGCATGCTCGGCGCTGAACTTCAATAACAAGGACAGCGCCATGAAGCTCGAAACGCTCGCCATCCACGCCGGTTACACCCCTGATCCGAATACGCACGCGGTTGCCGTGCCGATCTACCAGACAACCTCCTACGCCTTTGACAATACCCAGCACGGGGCCGACCTGTTCGACCTGAAGGTGCCGGGCAATATCTACAGCCGCATCATGAACCCGACCAACGACGTGCTGGAACAGCGGGTCGCCGCGCTCGAAGGCGGTGTCGGTGCGCTTGCTGTTGCCTCCGGCATGGCGGCGATCACCTACGCAATTCAGACCCTGGCCGAAGCCGGCGACAACATCGTCTCGGTTGCCAAGCTCTACGGCGGCACCTACAACCTGTTTGCGCACACTTTGCCGCGTCAGGGTATCGAAACGCGCTTCGCTGCCCATGACGATATCGCTGCGCTGGAACGTCTGATCGATGCGCGTACCAAGGCGGTGTTCTGTGAATCCATCGGCAATCCCTCGGGCAATGTCATCGACATTCAGGCGCTGGCCGATGCGGCCCATCGCCACGGCGTGCCGCTGATTGTCGATAACACGGTCGCGACCCCGGCGCTGTGCCGCCCGTTTGAGCATGGTGCGGATATCGTTGTGCATTCGCTGACCAAGTACATGGGCGGCCATGGCACCACGCTGGGTGGCATCGTGGTCGATGGCGGCTGCTTCCCCTGGGCCGAAAACGCGGAACGTTTCCCGCTGCTCAATACCGCCGACCCGTCCTATCACGGTGTGGTCTACACCGAGGCCTTTGGCCCGGCAGCCTTTATTGGCCGCTGCCGCGTGGTGCCGCTGCGCAACATGGGCGCGGCGCTGTCCCCGTTCAACGCTTTTATGATTCTGCAGGGCCTGGAAACACTGGCACTGCGGATGGAGCGCCACTGCGACAACGCGATGGCGGTAGCCAGCTTTCTGCAGAACCATCCGCAGGTCGCGTGGGTGCAATATGCCGGGCTGGAAGATCACCCTGAGCACGCGCTGGCGCAGCGTTACATGGGCGGCAAACCGGCGTCGGTACTGTCGTTCGGAATCAAGGGCGGACAGGAGGCCGGCGCGCGGTTTATCGATGCGCTCAACCTGGTAGTGCGGCTGGTCAATATTGGTGATGCCAAGTCACTGGCCTGTCATCCTGCGTCCACCACGCATCGTCAACTGAACGATGAGGAGCTGGCCAAGGCGGGCGTGCCGCGCGACATGGTGCGCTTGTCGATTGGTATCGAACATATCGACGACATCCTGGCCGACCTGTCGCAGGCGCTCGACGCTTCGCTTTAGTCAGCTCCCGCTTTGCGGGAGCTGAGCGTCAAGCCACAAGCCACAAGCCACAAGCAAAACCCGCGCGGTGTTGAGTCGCGCGGGTTTTCTTTTGGACAGTTTATGGCAGGCGCGCTTCAGGGAAACAGTGGCCAGATCAGCGGGATGATCAGCGAGCCTGCGGCCCACATGATCAGGTTCAGCGGTACGCCGATGCGCATGAAGTCCGAGAAGCGGTAGCCGCCGGCGCTGTAGACGAAGGTGTTGGTCTGGTAGCCGATCGGGGTGGCGAAGCTGGCGCTGGCGGCGAACATCACGGCGACCACGAAGGGCGTCGGGTCGGCACCGAGTTGCTGGGCTACACCGATGGCAATCGGGGTGACCAGCACCGCGACCGCGTTGTTGCTGACGACCTCGGTGAGGATCGAGGTCAGCAGGTAGATGAACGACAGCATGAACAGCGGCCCCAGCAACGGTGACAGCGTCATCACGTGGCTGACCACGGTATCGACCAGGCCGACCTTGTTCATCGCAATGCTGATCGCCAGCATGCCGAAGATCAGCGTCAGAATGCGCCAGTCGATGGCCTTGTAGGCGTCCTCTGTATCCAGGCAGCCGGTCGCCACCACCAGCGCGGCGGCGATCATCGCCAGCCCTTCGATCGGCATGACCTTGAATGCGGCCAGCACCATCACGGCCAGCACGGCGGCGATGGCAATCGGTGCCTTGTCGCGGCGGTAGGCGCGTTCCTGCACCGAGTTCAGGCTGATCAGCTCGCCGTTGTCGGCAAACTTCTTGATCTGCGCCGGGGTGCCTTCCACCAGCATGACGTCGCCGAATTGCAGCTCGAAGTCGTCGAGGTTGTCCTGAATGTTCTCGTTGTGACGGTGCACCGCCAGCACGTGAATGCCGTAGCGCGCGGTCAGGTTGAGGTCGCGCATCGGGCGATGGCTGTAGCGTGAGTTGCGGCCAACGATGGCCTCGGCCAGCAGCACGTCACGGGTGGAGATGGTCTCGAAACTGTCCGGACGGTTGATCGCCAGCAGGCCGTTGTGACGCAGCTCGACGAAGTCGCGCATGCCGGCGTGCAGCACCAGTCGGTCACCGGCCAGCAGGCGGGTGTCGTTCAGCGGAGTCGAGAGTTCATCCTCGCCACGGAAGATTTTCAGCACGCGGATGCCGCTGTTGCCGTTCAGGTTGGCCTGACTGATGGTCTGGCCGATGACCGGCGAGTCGTGCGGCACCAGCAGTTCGGTCATGAAGGTGCGCGACTGATCCGGGCGCAGCTGGCGTGACAGGCTTTCCCGCTCGGGCAGCAGGCGGTGGCCGATCAGCAGCACGAAGGCCATGCCGATGCCGGCGAGGATCAGGCCGGGCAGGGTGATGTCGAACATGCCGAACGGCTCCATGCCCATCTGTCGGGCAACGCCGTCGACCAGAATGTTGGTCGAGGTGCCGATCATGGTCATGGTGCCGCCAAAGATGGTCGCGTAGGACAGCGGAATCAGCATCTTCGAAGGCTTGCTGCCGATGCCGGTTGCCAGAGCGATGGCGACCGGTGTGAGGATGGCGACAACGGGCGTGTTGTTGATGAAGGTCGACAGCAGCAGCGCCGTCATCATAAGGCTGAACAGGGTGCGCCATTGGCTGCCGCCACCCATGCGGGCGAGCCAGTTGCCCAGGGTTTCAACGCAACCGGTACGCTCCAGCGCGGCAGAGAGGATAAACATGCAGGCGATGGTGATCGGCGCGCTGTTCGACAGCACGCCGAGCACATCAGCGGGGCTGAGCAACTGGCTGACCAGCAGCACGGCAACAGCGATGCCGACAACCACGTCGGGGCTGAACTTTTCCCGCGCGAACGCGTAGAACACCCAGCACAACAGCAGCGCCACGCCAATCAGTGGCAGTGAATCCCAGCTCATCGGTTACCGAACTCTCTCGTGAGGTAGCGGGTCCGCGGTCGGACCCATGCAGGGCGTCACATTAAGAGGCGGCGCTATATTTGTCCAAGTACAAAAACTGATTTTTATATGCTTACAAGGAATAAGCGAGGCTGGCTTGAATATCAGGACGAGCAGCTGATTTCGAGGTGTCTACCCCAATCCGGAGGCATCGCTGCGTACGCGTCGGCACCGGGTTGAGGGCTGAATGGTCGGCGCAGAATCTGGTGCAGGCGGCGCACCTCATCGAACTCGCCCTGCTCGGCGGCAGCGATGGCGTTTTGCGCCAGATAGTTGCGCAGCACATACAGCGGGTTGGCGGCCTGCCGGTCCGCTGGGCTGGCGTTGCAGCGCTGCTGGTGCTCGCGCTGCCAGGCGTCGAAGGCGTCGCGGTCGATGAAATGGTCGCGCACCAGCGGGTTGTCTTCTGCCAGCTTGCGCAGGGTCAGGTGGTAATCGGCGCCGCTGGTCTGCATCAGTTGCAACAGCGCGTCCAGTTGCTCGGCGTCCTCGGGGCGAGCGTCGCCCCAGCCCAGGCGGCGGCGCATCAGTGCCAGATAATGCTGCTCGAAGGTCGGCATGAACTGCGCCAGCTCGGCTTTCAGCGTGTCCACGGCAATGAACGGTGTCAGCGCTTGCGCCAGACAGGCGACATTCCACTGGGCGATCACGGGCTGGCGGTGGAAGGCGTAGCGGCCCTCATGGTCGGAATGGTTGCAGACGTGCCGAGCGTCGAAGGCATCGAGGAAGGCGTAGGGGCCATAGTCGAAGGTGATGCCGAGAATCGACATGTTGTCGGTGTTCATCACTCCGTGACAGAAGCCCCAGGCTTGCCAATGCGCGACCATTTTTGCGGTACGCTGCAGCACGTTGCGGAACATCGCCAGTTCCGGTTCCGGCTGGTTGCGGCAATCCGCGAAGCAGGTGTCGAGAGTGAAATCGACCAGCTGGCGCAGCTCATCGTGCCTGCGGGTGTAATAAAAGTACTCGAAGTGGCCGAAGCGAATATGCGAGCGGGCCAGGCGCAGCAGCATGGCCCCGCGCTCCTCGCGCTCGCGGTAGACCGGGTTGTCGCCGACGGTAACGCACAGTGCCCGGCTGCTCGGAATGCCGAGCGCATGCAGGGCTTCGCTGGCGAGGAACTCGCGGATCGATGAGCGCAGCACCGCGCGACCGTCGCCCATGCGTGAATACGGTGTGCTGCCGGCGCCCTTGAGGTGCAGGTCCCAATGCTCGCCGGCTTGATTCACCACCTCGCCAAGCAGCAGGCCGCGGCCATCACCAAGTTGCGGGTTGTAGGCGCCGAACTGGTGTCCGGAGTAGATCATCGCGCGCGGCTCCGCGCTGCTCCAGAGCTTGTGCCCGGCGAACAGCTCGGTAAACAGCGGCTGGTCTGCCTCGGCGGGGTCCAGATCCAGCAGCTGCATTGCGTCCTCGCTGCAGACGACCAGCCGCGGGTTGTGCAGCGGGTCTGGCAGCACCTTGCTGGAGAAGGCGTCGCCCAGCGCGGCGAAGCGATTGTCGAAGTGCAGGTCAGCCAGAGTGGGCACGCGATTTACCTTGGGTAATGGGTGGCTTGCCTATGCTACCGCAGGATGCCTTCGGTGTTATGTTCCTCCATCAGGACAGGTAATAGAGCGGTCAAACTCCTTGACCCGGGAGTCACGCGTCCCTAGTGTTCAAACACCTGTATGAAACCATGCTGCCAGCATTGACTGGCCGCCCTTTGGAGAGTCGACATGCCTGAATATAACGCCCCCTTGCGCGATATGCGCTTCGTCATGGACGAACTGCTGGACATGACCGGCAGCTACGCTGCGTACGGTCTGGAAGACGCCACCCCGGATCTGGTCAGTGCCATCCTCGAAGAGGGCGCCAAGTTCACCAATCAGGTGCTGTCTCCGCTGAACCGCAGCGGCGACGAAGAAGGCTGTCATATTGAAAATGGTGTGGTCACCACGCCGAAGGGCTTCAAAGAGGCCTATCAGGCCTACTGTGAAAACGGCTGGGGCTCCATGACTGCCTCTCCCGAGTACGGCGGACAGGGCCTGCCGTCCTCGCTGGGTCTGATCATTGCCGAGATGGTCGCCTCTGCCAACTACTCGTTCAGCATGTACCCGGGCCTGTCCCACGGTTGTGCTGCGGCGATTGCTGCGCACGGCACCAAGGAACAGAAAGACCTGTACCTGAGCAAGCTGACCCCCGGCACCTGGACTGGCACCATGTGTCTGACCGAGCCGCACTGCGGTACCGATCTGGGTCTGGTTAAAACCCGCGCTGTACCGCAGGCGGACGGCACCTACAAGGTGACCGGCACCAAGATCTTCATCTCGTGCGGTGAGCACGACATGTCTGAAAACATCGTTCACCTGGTACTGGCCAAGCTGCCCGACGCGCCGGCTGGCACCAAGGGTATTTCCCTGTTCATCGTGCCGAAGTTCCTGCCGGATGCGAACGGCGAAGTGGGCGAGCGCAACAGCCTGATCTGTGGCTCGATCGAGCACAAGATGGGTATCAAGGCGTCCGCTACCTGCGTGATGAACTTTGACGATGCGACCGGCTTCCTGATCGGTGACATCAACAAGGGTCTGAACTGCATGTTCACCATGATGAACCACGCTCGCCTGGGTACCGGCATGCAGGGTCTGTGTCACGGTGAAGCGTCCTACCAGACCGCGCTGGCCTATGCCAAAGACCGTCTGCAGATGCGTTCGCTGAAAGGCCCGGCTGCACCGGAGAAGGCGGCTGACCCGATCATCGTTCACCCGGACGTGCGTCGTATGCTGCTGACCATGAAGGCGTTCAACGAAGGTAACCGTGCGCTGGCGTATCACACTGCCAGCCTGCTGGATCAGGCGCACTACGCGGCCGAAGAAGAAGCCCGCGCTGATGCTGAAGCCCAGCTGGCTTTCCTGACCCCGATCTGCAAGGCGTTCATGACCGACACCGGCCTGGAAGCCACCCTGCTGGGTCAGCAGGTATTCGGTGGTCACGGCTTCATCCGTGAGTGGGGTCAGGAGCAGCAGGTTCGTGACTGCCGTATCGCGCCGATCTACGAAGGCACCAACGGCATTCAGGCCCTCGACCTGCTGGGCCGCAAGGTCCTGGGCAGCCAGGGCAAACTGCTGAAGACCTTCACCAAGCAGGTTCACTTGCTGTGCAAGGAAGTGGAAGGCAACGCCGCCTTCGGTGAGTACGCCAAGAAGCTGGCCCAGCTGAACGCCCAGTGGGGCGAGCTGACCACCTCTGTGGGCATGAAAGCCATGCAGAACCCGGAAGAAGTGGGCGCTGCTGCGGTTGATTACCTGGCGTTCTCCGGCTACGTCGTGCACGCCTACTTCTGGCTGAAGATGGCGCTGGTTGCCCAGGCCAAGCTGGAAGCCGGCAGCACTGAAGTCGACTTCTACAAGGGCAAGCTGGCGACTCAGGCGTTCTTCTATCAGCGTCTGCTGCCGCGTGCCCAGGCTCACGCCGAAGCACTGACTGCCGGTGCCTCCAGTCTGATGGACATCGCCGTCGAGCAGTTCTGATCGGGCCGCTGGTCTGACCGAAAACCCCGGCACTGCCGGGGTTTTTTATTGCCTGCTATCCTGCACTGGTGGTGATGGCACCTGTTTGACTGGTCGGTGACAAATGTTGCTTATGGTGACCAATCAATAATAAAAAGTCATAAAAAGACGCTATAGGTTTTTTTGTTGCCGATATACAATCTCCCGCCTGCGCCGGTCTGACCCGGCACCGAACCACGAGGAGATATCCATGGCTGACTATAAAGCTCCCCTGCGCGACATGCGCTTCGTTCTCAATGAAGTCTTTGAGGTTTCCAAGCTCTGGGCACAACTGCCGGGCCTGGCTGAAGTGGTGGACGAAGAGACCGCTGTAGCCATCCTGGAAGAAGCCGGCAAGGTAACCGGTGGTGTGGTTGCACCGCTGAACCGCTCTGGCGACGAAGAAGGCTGCTCCTGGAATGACGGCGTCGTGACCACTCCGGCCGGTTTCCCGGAAGCCTACCGCACCTACGCCGAAGGCGGCTGGGTTGGCGTGGGTGGTGCTCCCGAGTTCGGCGGCATGGGCATGCCGAAGGTGATCGGCGCCCAGGTTGAAGAAATGGTCAACTCCGCCAACCTGTCCTTCGGCCTGTACCCGATGCTGACTTCCGGCGCGTGCCTGTCGATCCTCAACCACGCCAGCGAAGAGCTGAAGGAAAAGTACCTGCCGAACATGTATGCCGGCACCTGGGCGGGCTCCATGTGTCTGACCGAGCCGCACGCTGGTACCGACCTGGGCATTATCCGCACCAAGGCAGAGCCGCAGGCTGACGGCAGCTACAAGATCAGCGGTACCAAGATCTTTATCACCGGTGGTGAGCACGATCTGACCGAGAACATCATTCATCTGGTGCTGGCCAAGCTGCCGGATGCCCCGGCCGGCCCGAAGGGTATCTCCCTGTTCCTGGTGCCCAAGGTCATGGTCAATGACGACGGCTCGCTGGGCGAGAAGAACTCCCTGTCCTGTGGCTCCATCGAGCACAAGATGGGTATCAAGGCCTCTGCCACCTGCGTCATGAACTTCGACGGCGCTACCGGCTGGATCGTTGATGAGCCGAACAAGGGTCTCAACGCGATGTTCACCATGATGAACTACGAGCGTCTGGGTGTGGGTATCCAGGGCCTGTCACTGGGTGAGCGCTCCTACCAGAACGCCATCGAGTATGCCCGTGACCGTATCCAGAGCCGTGCCCCGACTGGCCCGGTTGCCAAGGACAAGGCCGCTGACCCGATCATCGTTCACCCCGACGTGCGTCGCATGCTGCTGACCATGAAGGCGCTGAACGAAGGTGGTCGTGCGTTTTCCAGCTACGTTGCCATGCAGCTGGATACCGCCAAGTACAGCGAAGACAAGGAAGTGCGCAGCCGCGCGCAGGAGCTGGTTGCCCTGCTGACGCCGGTTGCCAAGGCGTTCCTGACCGACATGGGTCTGGAAACTACCGTGCACGGCCAGCAGATCTTTGGTGGCCACGGCTTTATCCGTGAGTGGGGCCAGGAGCAGCTGATTCGTGACTGCCGTATCACCCAGATCTACGAAGGCACCAACGGTATCCAGTCGCTGGATCTGATGGGCCGCAAGATCGTTGGTAGCGGCGGCGCGTTCTACAAGCACTTCAGCGACGAAGTCAAAGCCTTCATCGCCAGCGCTGACGCGTCACTGGCTGAGTTCACCGGTCCGCTGGAAGCCGCTATCGGCAACCTCGACGAGCTGACTGCCTGGGTTATCGAGCACGCGAAGAACAATCCGAACGAAATCGGCGCTGCGTCGGTCGAGTACCTGCAGGCCTTCGGTTACACCGCCTATGCCTACATGTGGGCACTGATGGCGCGTACCGCGCTGGCCAAGCAGGCTGAGGACGAGTTCTATGTGAGCAAACTGGGCACCGCGCGTTTCTACTTCGCGCGCCTGCTGCCGCGTATCCACTCGCTGACGGCATCGGTCAAGGCGGGCAGCGAGTCGCTGTTCCTGCTCGACGAAGCTCAGTTCTGAGTCTGAGGCTGTCCTGAAAGGCCCCGCTTCGGCGGGGCCTTTTCGTTTCTGTGTTGCATTGATCTGACCGCAGGGGAGTATTCGGGAGGCGAAGCGCTCCCGGAGCGGTTAAACTGTGCGCGATTTTACTTTTCTCCCCGGAGCCTTTTCATGTCCCGTGTATCTCTCAGCCGCTATCTGATCGAACAGACGCGCAGTCATAACACCCCCGCGGATCTGCGTTTCCTCATCGAAGTGGTGGCGCGCGCCTGTAAGGAAATCAGCCATGCCGTGTCCAAGGGTGCGCTTGGCGGGGTGCTGGGCAGCATGGGCACCGAGAACGTGCAGGGTGAGGTGCAGAAGAAGCTGGACGTGATCTCCAACGAGATCCTGCTTGAAGCCAACGAGTGGGGCGGCCACCTGGCCGGCATGGCGTCCGAAGAAATGGACAACGCCTACCAGATCCCGGGCCAGTACCCGAAGGGTGCCTACCTGCTGGTGTTCGATCCGCTGGATGGCTCCAGCAACATCGACGTCAACGTCTCCGTCGGCACCATCTTTTCCGTGCTGCGTTGCCCCGACAAGTATGCAGAACAGTCTGGTAGCCTGGATGAGCAGGCCTTCCTGCAGCCGGGTACCGAGCAGGTCGCTGCCGGTTACGCGATCTACGGCCCGCAGACCATGCTGGTGCTGACCCTGGGCGATGGCGTGATGGGCTTTACCCTGGATCGCGAAATGGGCAGCTTCGTGCTGACCCACGAAAACCTGACCGTGCCTGCCAGCACCGCCGAGTTCGCCATTAACATGTCCAACCAGCGGCATTGGGAAGAACCGGTCAAGCGCTACGTCTCCGAGCTGCTGGCTGGCAAGGAAGGTCCGCTGGAGAAGAACTACAACATGCGCTGGATCGCAGCGATGGTTGCCGACGTGCATCGCATCCTGACCCGCGGAGGTGTGTTCATGTACCCGCGTGACGCACGTGAGCCGGAAAAGCCGGGCAAGCTGCGCCTGATGTACGAAGCCAACCCGATGTCGATGCTGATCGAGCAGGCCGGTGGAGCTGCCACTAATGGTTACCAGCGCATTCTCGATATTCAGCCGGAGTCCCTGCACCAGCGTGTTGCCGTGTTCCTGGGGTCCAAGGACGAGGTCGAGCGCGTGACCGGCTATCATCAGGGCTGAGTTGGATCGGGCCAGCGACCTCGTCGGTGGCCTGAGAAGTTGATGTAAGCAATTGCTTACATGCTGTACTGGCGTTGGCCTATGGGCACACCCTGCGATGCTGCGTAGTATCAATTGCGCTAGGAGCATCGCAGGAAGCGACCAGAACAACACGGAACAGGGACAGTGCCTCGGAGGCACTATGCATTAGGGATGATCAGGACCATTCTGCAAAACCTCGCCTCGGCGGGGTTTTTTCTTGCCTGCGATTTGTCCGGGGATACGTCAGCACGTACCCCCTTTGCACCGCTTAGCCGCTGAAGCGACAGCTCAGACTACCCAGCGTGCCCATCTCCACTTCGGCCAGATCACCCGCGGCGACTGGCTGCATGCCGGCCAGCGCGCCGGTCATGATCACATCACCGGCCCGCAGCGACTGACCGGCTTCGACCATCTGATTGATCAGCCAGAGCGCGGCATCCAGCGGGTTGCCCATGCAGGTGGCGGTATTGCCACTGCCGACCTGCTCGCCGTTCAACGTCAGGCTGACCGCCAGATCATCGAGCGACAGGCTGTCGGCAGCAACCGGCGCCCCCAGTACGTGAACCCCGGAGGACAGGTTGTCGGCGATAGCGTCCACCAGCGATTTGGGCCAGCCGTCGAACGCCGAGTCGCAGACTTCCAGCGCGGGCATCACGCCTTCGAGCGCTGCGACCAGCGCTGCGCGATCTGCCAGCGGCTGCTCGATGTCGCGGGCCAGCCGCATGGCGACTTCGATCTCCAGTCGGGGAGCGATGAAGTCAGCGTGGCGCAGTGTGGCACCGTCGCTGTACTCGTTGGCTGCCAGCAGCACGCCGCGTAGCGGCTCCGGTACGCCGAGTGCTGCGCGGGCTCGCGGGTCGGTCAGCCCGAGCTTGTAGCCGGCCGGGCGCTCGGCGCCGAGCTGGCGAGCAATCAGCGCCTGCTGCACAGCGTAGGCGGCGCTCAGGTCGGTCAGGGCGTATTCAGTGGCGATCGACCCCCGCGGTGTGCCGCTGGTACGTGCGTCCAGCAGCGCCTGCGCGGCTTGTTCGATGTTGCTCATGCAGTTTCTCCTCGGCTCGGCTTTTCGCCGACAACAGTGGTGCGGAACATCTCACGTCGCTTGCCGAAGTAGTCGGAAATCGGTTGGTGCCAGACGCAGCGGTTGTCCCAGATCGCCAGTGTGCCCGGCGTCCAGCGCATGCGGCAAGTGAAAGCGGGAGCTGCCGCAACGCTGAACAGGTAGTCGAGCAGCGGGCGCGACTCCTCCGGTTTCATGCCGGCGATGCCGAGGGTGTAGGCCGGGTTGGCAAACAGTACCTCGCGGCCGGTTTCCGGGTGACGGGTGATCATCGGGTGGGTGCGTACGTCTTCATCAACGCTGTTGCCGAAGCGGATCTGCATGTTCTCGATGCCCGCGTTGTGCGCGGCCTTCGGGCCGTAGCCGAACTCCGGAGTGTGGATGCCGTCGAGCTGGCGCAGCAGGTCGCGCAGGGTTGGCGATAGCCACTCACAGGCCAGATACATGTTGTTGAACAGGGTGTCGCCGCCGCTCTCCGGCACATCCTGGCCGTACAGCAGGGTGAAGGCCGGCGGGCGTTCCTGGAATGACCAGTCGCTGTGCCAGGCGCCGCCGAACACGATCGGGGTGCCTTCGTTGGCTTCCTTGAGTACGTGCACCACGTGGGGGTGATCCGCCATCGGCGTGACGTACGGCTCCTTGCCGAATTCGCCGAAGCGTTCGGTGACGGCTTCCAGCTGCTCGACAGTGAGATTCTGATCGCGGATGTACAGCACGCCATGGTCCATCAGCGCCTGACGCAGCGCGGCCTGGCCGGCGTCGCTCAGGTTGTTGAGGTCGATGTCGTAAATGTCCGCACCCAGCGAACCGGCAACGGGCACGGTGCGGAAGTACTCGCTCGGGCGAGCCTGGTTGTTGGTGGCAGTGGTGTAGAAGAATTCGGGCATGACGGTCACCTGCAGTCTGTTGTTTGTGTTGTGTGTTCAGATTGCCTCGGCACTTGCTGGCTATCCATGATAATTTCTGCCATGACATGACAATAACTGCCAACGGGGGCTTCGATGAACTGGCGGGAAGTCCGCGATGCAACCAACATTCGCTACCTGCTCAGAACCGGCAGTCGACTCGGCTGCAGCGTCGAGGCCTGCCTGCGTGGCAGCGGGCTGAACGAGGCCGCACTGGGAGCAGGCGCGCGGGTGCAGCGTTGGCAGGAACTGGCGGTGATTCGCAACCTGGTGTCGCTGTGCCCGCAGCCGGGTATCGGTCTGCAGGTGGGTGACTGTTACCAACTGACCAGCCTGGGGCTGCTGGGCTACACCATGCTGGCCTGTCGCAACCTGAGCGAGGCGATGCAGGTCAGCACCCAGTTCCGCGAACTCTCGCTGCTGATCTGCCCGGTGCAGATCGAGGCGCGGCCCGAGGGTGTGCGCATGACACTGGATGACAGCGTGCTGCCGCCGGATGCGCGCGCGCTAGTGGTCGAGCGGGGCATGGCGGGCTGGAAGCGCATCCTCGGGGAGCTGTTGCAGCGGCCCTTTGCGCCGCTGGAAATTGAACTGGCAATTGAGCCGGCTGCCGAGCAGGCTCGCTACGAAAGCTACTTTGCTTGCCCGGTACGGTTGGGCGCCGAACGCAATGCCATGCTGATCGCCGAGGCGGATCTGCACAGTGAATTGCCACTGGCCAACGCGTTGACGCGCAACGCCTGCGCCGCGCTGTGTCGACAGCTGTGCGACGGTCTGGAGGACATTGTGTCCCCGTTGGCGCGGCAGGTACTGCAGGTGCTGCTCAGCCACGCCGGCGAACCTCCCGGAGCGGCGGCTGTGGCGGCGACGCTGGGGATTTCCGAACGCTCTCTGCATCGCCGGCTGGCGGCCGAGGGGCAACCTTTTCGTCAGCTGGATGAGCGGGTGCGCTGGCGTCTGGCCGAACGCCTGCTGGGCGACAGCGATCTGCCGCTGGACGCCATTGCACTGCAGCTGGGCTATAGCGAGGCGGCGAGCTTTTCCCGCGCGTTCAAGCGCTGGTCCGGTCTGGCACCTTCGCACTGGCGGCAGAAGCAGCGTGAGACGGCACCGGGACTGGAGTCGGCTGCGCTGCTGGCCGGGGTGTCTCGGCAGGAGCCGTTTGTCCAGTCCTGAGACAGTCACTTTTCCTTGTCTATACTGGTTGCGTCGCCCGCAGTCGGCGCGGTGACTCAGGTAGTCCACCGACGTTGGATAAGGAGTGTTTCTATGGCTGGTTGGTATGAACTGAGCAACAGCACGGACGGGCAGTTCCGCTTCGTCCTCAAGGCAGGCAACGCCGAAACCATTCTCACCAGTGAACTGTACAAGACCCGCGCCAGTGCCGAGAACGGCATTGCGTCTGTACAGAAAAACTGTGCCGACGATGGTCGTTATGAGCGCAAGGAAGCCAAGGACGGGCGCCATTTCTTCAACCTCAAGGCGGCTAATCATCAGGTGATTGGCACCAGCCAGATGTACTCTGCAGCGGCCAGCTGTGAGAAGGGCATCGAGTCGGTCAAGAACAACGGTACCAGTGACGTCATCAAGGACAAGACTGGCAACTGACGCGTAATGGGCGGTCTGTCGCAGCGCTGTGCGGCAGGTCGTCTGGCGGTGATGGCATCGGCGAACCGCGTGGTGAAGGGGACGCCGCATCGGCAGAATGTGCGCGTATCGCTTGTTGCAGACGGCGCTGGGGGCGCAATATGGGGGCAGGTAAACAACCCCGAGGCACCCCGTGAATTCAGTCTGCCCTGACGATTTTGTGAAGGTCGATTCCGCCGAGGCGGCGGTCGATCGCCTGGCTGAGTTGCATCAGCAAGCGACCAATGCGCTGCGAGGCGCGCTCAAGCAATACCTCAAGGATCGCAAGCCGCCAAGTGCGCCTCACTGTGCGTTCCGCTATCCCGAACTGCGTCTGACCTACCACTGTCAGGGCGAGGTGCCGAGCAGTGTGCGCGCCTACGCCAAGGTGCAGGTGCCCGGCACCTACGCGGTGACCGTGACCCAGCCGGACGCCTTCCGCACCTACCTGCTCGATCAGCTGCGGCCGTTGATGTCTGACTTCACTGTGACGGTGGAAGTGGGTCCGAGTCAGGCCAATATTCCGTACCCCTATGTGGTCGAGCAGGGCGATGAACTGGGCGCCTCCGGCGTGACTGCAGCCGAGCTGGCGCGGGTGTTTCCGAGCACCGATCTGTCGGCGGCCAATGACGGCACCGCCGATGGGTTGTACGACTGGGAAGACCAGGACCCGCTGCCGCTGGCGCTGTTCGACGCCGCCCGCACCGACTTCTCGCTGCGCCGTCTGGTGCATTACACCGGCAGTGACTGGCGCCATGTGCAGCCGTGGATTCTGCTGACCAACTACCATCGCTACGTTGATCAGTTCATCCGCCACGGCCTTAACATGTTGCAGACCGACTCACGCTTTCAGCGCATGGTGCTGCCCGGTAACGTGGTAGTCGAGCGCGGCATGTCTGAAGGTGAAATGCAGGCCATCATCGAGTCGGTAGTCTGGCACCGGTTCCAGATGCCGGCCTATCACCTGCAGGGCAGCAAGCCGAACGAGGGCATCACCCTGGTCAATATTGGCGTCGGCCCGTCCAACGCCAAGAACATTACCGATCACCTTGCCGTGCTGCGTCCGCACTGCTGGCTGATGATTGGCCACTGCGGTGGCCTGCGCCAGTCGCAGACCATTGGCGACTACGTGCTGGCGCACGCCTACATGCGCCGCGACGGCATTCTCGACCGGGTGCTGCCGCCGAATATCCCGCTGCCGGCGCTGGCTGAAGTTCAGCAGGCTCTGCAGCAGGCGGCAGCTGAGGTCACCGGCGAGCAGGGTGATGCGCTCAAGCGTCGCCTGCGCACCGGTACGGTACTCACCTACGACGACCGCAACTGGGAGCTGCGCTGGGCGCAGGAACGGCCGCTGATCAACCTGGCACGCGCCATCGCAGTTGACATGGAAAGCGGCACCATCGCCGCCCAGGGCTACCGTCTGCGGGTGCCTTACGGCACGCTGCTCTGTGTTTCAGACAAACCGCTGCACAGTGAGATCAAGCTGCCGGGGGCGGCGGGCGCGTTCTACGAGCGCGCGGTTACCCAGCACCTGCATATCGGTATCCACGCGCTGGAGCTGATGCGCAGTCAGCTGGATTCGCTGCATTCACGCAAACTGCGCAGCTTCGACGAGCCGCCGTTTCGCTAGCTGTCACCACCCTGTCATCCGCTGCCGCCTAGTATCGGCGCGACAGCGGACAGGAGCAGGGTGGATGATGCAATTCGACAGCGGCAGGCGTGCAGATGTCGGGCGCGCTTGAGTGGGGCGGGCCACTGCGGCGCCGGCGCTGGCCGCGCAGGCTACTGTTGCTGGTGCTGACGGCCAGTGCGCTGGCGTTGCTGGTCGCGTGGCAGGACACGCTGGTCGAATTGGCCGAATTTCGCCGTGGCGATGTTAGCGCTGGCCGGGTGAATGGCGTATTCAAACTTGCCGATTACCGTGCAGCGGTGCAGGGCCTGAATATTCCCGGTATCGGCCATGACCTGTCCGGCATCACCCATGACCCCGAGCGCGGCCGGTTGCTGGCGATCACCAATGCGGGCCCGACTCACGTTTTGGCGCTTGACCGTCAGGGCCGGCTACTCGGACGTTATCCATTGATCGGTTTCGAGGACCCGGAAGACCTCGCCTGGTTGGGCGATGACTTGCTGCTGATTATTGAAGAGCGGGTGCAGCGGTTGAATATCATCCGTCTGCCCGCCGCGTTCGGATCGATCACGCGCGATGATGCCCGCCAGCTGACCCTGGGCGTGGCCCTGTCGGACGACAACAAGGGCTTCGAGGGAGTGGCCTACGACCGGCACCGCGACGTGTTGTACGTGGTCAAGGAGCGCGACCCGCAGCAGCTGTATCGCATCACCGGCTTGCGCCCCACCCTGGCGGGCAATCTGCAGCTGGATATTCAGGACCTGAGTCACTGGGTTGAGAACGCAGGTGTGTCAACAGACCTGTCGGCAATCACCGTCGAGCCTGACAGCGGCCATCTGCTGCTGCTTAGCGACGAGTCGCAACTGCTGTTTGAACTGGGCAACGACGGGCAACTGCTGGACCGCCGGTCACTGCGTGCCGGAAACGGGATGCGTGAGGACATTCCTCAGCCAGAGGGCGTGGTGCTGGGTGAGCGAGGGGAGCTGTTCGTAGTCAGCGAGCCCAACCTGTTTTATCGCTTTGCCCGACCAGCCAGGGCCGACTAATACGGTACTGGCTGGCCGGTGCCGTGGTTGGGTGCTACGGCTGCTGGCGCATCAGGTGCTCTGCCAGCGCGGCGTAGGCCGGTAGCGAGATCGGGTCATTGGCGCCGTTGGCCGCGACCGGATTGGAGGCGAAGCGGGCGATCACCATTTCTGCCTTGGGATCGACGTAGATGGTCTGGCCGTGGATACCGCGCGCCGCAAACACGCCATGGTCGTTGTTCGACACCCACCACATGTTGCGGTAGCTCCAGCCGGGCAGGGTGGCGTAGCCTGCGGGGGCGAATTTGGCCGCATCGCCACCGCGGCGAATGTCGGCGACCACTGCAGCTGGAATGATCTGCTGGCCGTTGAATTGACCGTTGTTGCGCATGGCTTCACCAAACCGCGCCATATCACGCAGGCTCGCGTTCAGACCGCCACCGGCGAAGTGCGTGCCGACCTGATCGACGACGATGTAGGCATCCTGTTCCGCCCCCAGCTTGTTCCAGATCCGCTGCTGCAGCAGCTCGGCAAAGGACGTGCCTGCCGCCCGCTGTACGACCCAGGCCAGCACATCGGAGTTGACCGTCTTGTAGGCGAACACTTCGCCGTGTTGGCCTTCCGGCTGGACCTTCTGCAGGAAACCGTACAGCGAGGTTGCGCCGTTGTAGTCGGCCGGCCGTGGGATCAGGTTGCCGGCGCGGGAGTATTCCCAGATTTCGGCGCTCGGGTCGGCATAGGTTTCCGAGTAGCGGATGGCGGTGGTCATGTCCATGACCTGGCGCACGGTGGCGTTGCCGAAACCGCTATCCTGCAGCTCCGGAACGTAGCTGGACACCAGCGCCTGGTCGTCGAGTTTTCCTTCGTCGACCAGCATTGCGGCCAGCGTGCCGATGAACGATTTGGTGACGGAGAACGACATGTGCGGGCGATCAGCCTGCAGCGCGCCAAAGTAGCGTTCGTACACCACCTTGCCGCGGTGCAGCACAACGATGCCGTCGGTGTAGTTGGCATCCAGTGACTGTGCCCAGGTCATGGTTGAGCCGTCGTCCCGCTGGAAGGTCAGGTCGTCTATCTCGCTGCGCTGTGCGTCTGCCAAGGGACTGGTGCTGGCGTTGCCGCGTCCTACGGCAACCGTCGGCAGCAACTCGCGGACGTGGGAGAAGGCCCAGCGGGTGCGCGGGAAGTGCAGGTAGTTGTTGAAGTTAACCTGCTTGTCGGCGGCTGGTGGAAAGCCCTGCATCCAACCCATGACCTGCGGGTCGCTGGCCTTGGCGTCAAGTGGTGGTTGCGCGGCCATTACCTGGCCGCCCAGCAGGCTGCCCAGCATCAGGCCGAGGCAGGTGCGCTGCCAATGCATCGCTCGTCTCATCAGATTTCCCCCTTGGGTCTTGTTGTTGGTTGGAGTCATATCGCTGCACGCTCTTGGGGCACAGTATTGGGTGGTGTTATATAGATAGTCCAATGCATGTATGGGCGGCTATTGATGCAATGAGTTCATTAATTGATTTGAAGCGTCTCAATCATCTGGTTCTGCTCGGCGAAGAGCTGCATTTCTCTCGCGCCGCCGAGCGTGCGCATCTGTCGCAGACCGCATTCAGCCGCAGCATCCAGTCGCTGGAGAGTGACTTGCAGCTGCGTCTGTTTGATCGCGGCACGCGCAGCGTGCAGCTGACGGCGGCTGGGCGGCAAATACTGTCATTGGCCCGTGATCTGCTGCGCCAGGCAGACAATCTGGGTACGGCAGCGCTGCACCTTGCCAATGCCGAGGGCGGCGAACTCAACTTCGGTGTTGGTCTGCTGGCGGCCCACAGCTATATGCAGGAGGTGCTGCCAGCGCTGCGCCGCGAGTGTCCGGGGCTACGACTGAATGTTGAGGTCGATCACTGGCAGAACCTGCTGCGCCACCTTGAGCAGGAACGCATCGAGTTTATGGTCGGCGGCACCGGTCAGCTGCAGGAGGATCCGCGCCTCAAGGTCACGCCTCTGCCGTCGCGTGCGACCGCCATCTACTGCCGCAGCGGGCATCCGCTGCTGACGCTGGCGCGCCCGGTGAACGCCGACTCGTTGCTGAGCTATCCCTGGTCTGCCGCGCTGCTGGATGACGCCTCGCTGCTGCAGATGCTGTCGCTGTTGGACCTTGGCAGTGATGCCAGGCCGACGTCGCTGATGAGCTGCAACAGCCTGTCGCTGTTGCGGCAAACCGCACTGCACAGCGACAGTTTGCTGTTCACCTGGGATGGCTGGCTGGAAGAGGAGCTGGCGGCGGGGCTGCTGGTTGATTTGACCGTCTGTCTTGAACCGAATCTGCCCGCGTTGCGCTTTACCCTGGACAGCACGCTGGTGCAGCTGGCCAACCGTACGTTGTCTCCCCCGGCGCAGCGCGCCGTTGCGATGATTCTGCAATGTGCTGAACACCAGCGTGGATAGCCGATGGGGTGGGCTGGCTGGCGGATAGTGTTGGCCAATCGAGCAAGGCTGTCGTGGTTTTGTGCTATCGGTGGTTTTGCTGTGCTCGGTATCCTCGAGTCATTCTGTCTGCGTGCGGAGCCGCCCTTAGGGTTGGTCGTGTCATCGGTGAACTGACTCGAAACAGCGAGTCAGCGCTGCAATGTCTCACGCCGGCTACAGCTGCTAGAGTTATTCAAAAACCAAACAACATCCGTTGCCTGACGAGGTTGCCATGATCCAGTTGTCCGTTAACGGCGAGCTGCACGAGCTCGACGTTCCCTCAGACATGCCGCTGCTATGGGTGGTGCGCGATGTGCTCGGCCTGACCGGCACCAAATATGGCTGCGGCATTGCCCAGTGCGGCGCCTGCACCGTGCATCTGGACGGCGAGGCGGTGCGCTCCTGCGTGCTGCCGGTCGGCGCGGTGACCGGTCGCGCGGTCACCACCATTGAAGCGGTGGGTGAATCAGCCGTCGGTGCGCAGGTCCAGCAAGCCTGGCTGGAGCATGAAGTGGTGCAGTGCGGCTACTGTCAGTCCGGGCAGATCATGTCTGCGACAGCACTGCTGCAGCGTCAGCCCAATCCAAGTGATGCCGAGATCGACGCAGGCATGGCCGGCAACCTGTGCCGCTGTGCCACTTACACCCGCATTCGCGCGGCGATCAAGGATGTCGGCAAGGGGGATCAGGCATGAGCAGGCAGCCGAAACAGGTTTCGCGGCGGGGCTTTTTGAAGGGCTCCGGCGCCGTCATGGGCGGGTTGGTGCTGAGCACCTGGCTGCCGGGCTTCATCCCCGACAGCGTCGCGGCTGAGGCCACCGCGGCCGGCCGACTGGGCGATCAGGCGCCGCGCGGCTACGGCGCCTATGTGCGCGTCGGCCACGATGGCAAGGTAACTGTCATCTCGCCGAAGATCGAGATGGGGCAGGGCGCGCATACCGGCATCGCCATGATGGTGGCCGAGGAGCTGGAAGTGCGACTGGCGGATGTCAGCGTCGAGGATGCGCCGCCGGACGTCGAGCTTTACACCGATTCGATCATGCAGTTTCAGGCCACCGGTGGCTCCACCTCTACCCGTCACGCCTGGCAGCCGCTGCGTGAAGCGGGCGCAACCGCTCGCCTGCTGCTGATTCAGGCTGCCGCGCAACAATGGTCGGTTGATCCGGCTGCGTGTGAGGCGCGTGAAGGCGTGGTCTATGGCCCGGGTGAACGGCAAGCGGGCTATGGTGAACTGGTTGATCTGGCCAGTACGCTGCCGCTGCCGACCGCGGTTGTGCTGAAAACTCCGGAGCAGTTCCGTCTGATCGGTACTGCCGCGCAACGCATCGACACCCCTAACAAGGTCAACGGCAAGGCCAAGTTCACCATCGATCTGCAGGTACCGGACATGCTGGTGGCATCGAGCCTGACCTGTCCGGTCTATGGTGGCAAGCTGAAGTCGCTGGATGCGAGCGCCGCGCGCGCCGTGCCGGGTGTGCGCGATGTCGTCACGCTGGATAACGCCGTAGCAGTAACTGCAACCAATTACTGGGCGTGTCAGCAAGGGCTCAAGGCGCTGAAGATCGAATGGGATCTGGGCGAGAACGCCTCGATCAGTTCTCCCGAGCTGGATGCGGCTCTGCAAAAGGCTTCCAGTGCTGACGGCGTGGTTGCCCACAGCAGCGGCGACGTCGCTGCCGCGCTGAACGCTGCCAGTAGCCAGTTTGAAGCGGTGTATGAGCAGGCATTTCTGTCGCATTCGCCGCTGGAGCCGATGACCTGTGTCGCCCATGTACGACCCGATGGCTGCGATCTGTGGGTGGGGACTCAGGTGCCGGTGTTTGCCCAGCAGACTGCGGCAGCGATTACCGGTCTGAAGCCGGAGCAGGTGGTGGTGCACAACCAGTTGATTGGCGGTGCCTTCGGTCGCCGGCTGGATTACGACTTCATCGCCCAGGCGGTGGCGATTGGGCGGCAGGTGAGTTACCCGATCAAGCTGATCTGGAGCCGCGAAGAGGACATGACCCACGACATGTACCGTCCGCACTACGTCGACCGGCTGACCGCCGCGCTGGATGCTGACGGCAAGCCGCAGGCGTGGCAGCACCGCATCGCCGGCGCCTCGGTAATGGCGCGTTACGTCGGCAGTCTGCCGCCCAACGGGGTGGACGCTGACGCTGTTGAGGTGGCGATTCACCCGATCTATGCGCTGGACAGTCTGCAGGTCAATTACATTCGCGAAGAGCCGAAAGTGATTCCGGTGTCCTGGTGGCGCGGCGTTGGCCCGCTGCGCAGCACGCTGGCGCTGGAATGCTTTATTGATGAGCTGGCGCACAACGCCGGCAAAGACCCGGTCGAATACCGTTTGGCTTTGATGGGCGAACATCCGCGTGCGCAGGCGGTGCTCAAGCTGGCCGCCGAGAAAGCCGGCTGGCAGACGCCGCTGCCGGCGGGGCAAGGGCGCGGTATTGCCGTCAGCGCGGTGTTTGGCAGCTTTGTTGCAACTGTGGTCGAGCTGGAAATGCAGGCGGACAAGGGCATCCGTATCAAACGGCTGGTCAGCGCGATTGACTGCGGTCTGGTGACCAACCCGACCTCGGTACTGGCGCAGATCGAAGGCGGTACGCTGTTTGGTCTGTCGGCGTCGCTGTTTAACGAGATCACCATTGAGCAGGGGCAGGTGCAGCAGCGCAACTTCAATACCTATCGGCAGCTGCGTATCAGCGAAGCGCCGGGTGTTGAGGTGCACATCGTCCCCAGCACGGAGGCACCGGGCGGGGTTGGCGAGACGGGAACCGCTTTGATCGGCCCGGCGCTGCTCAACGCGCTGGCGGCTGCGTCTGGTGAGCGGCTGCGGCGCTTGCCGCTGAGCCGCGCTGGCTACTTCCCGGTTTAAGGAGCTGAACCCATGCATCTGAGCAAATCCGTGATTCTCGGGCTGGGGCTGGCTGCCTCGGCGTTATCCGTACAGGCCGCAGACGATGAGCTGATCGCCCGTGGCAAATACCTGGCGGCTGCCGCCGACTGCGTCGCCTGTCATACCGTACCCGGTGGCGAGCCGTTCGCCGGCGGGGTGGAATTCAAGCTGCCATTCGGCTCGCTGTATTCGCCGAATATCACACCGGACAAGGGCACCGGGATTGGTGACTGGAGCGATGCCGACTTCCTCGGCGCCCTGCACGAGGGCGTTGGCAAGGATGGCAAACGCTACTATCCAGCGTTCCCGTATACCTCCTATACCCTGATGCCGGAAGACGAAGTGCTGGCGATCAAGGCCTACCTGTTCAGCCTGCAGCCGGTCAGCAACACAGTGCCGGAGAACACCCTGAGCTTCCCTTACAACCAGCGCTGGGGCATGTGGTTCTGGAACCTGGTGTTCCACGACAACGAGCGCTTTGTCGCCGATCCGGAGCAGTCTGAGCAATGGAACCGTGGCGCCTATCTGGTCGAAGGGCCGGGTCACTGCGCCGAGTGCCATACCCCGCGCAACTTTGCCCAGGCGCTGAGCAGCAGTCAGCCGCTGGCAGGCAATCTGGTGCAGGGCTGGCAGGCCTACAACATCAGTTCCGACGAGATCTACGGCATTGGTGCCTGGTCCCCGGCTGAACTGGTGAGCTATCTCGGCAAGGGGTACGCGCCGGGCAAGGGGGTGGCCAGCGGGCCGATGGGTGAGGTGGTCGAACATAGCCTGCGCCATCTGACGCCGGACGATCTCTCGGCGATTGCCACCTACCTGCTCAGCACGCCAGCGCAGGCCAGCGGCATTGCGCGTCCCGACAGCAAACCCGCGGCAACGCCGGTGGCCGATGGCGCGCTCGGCAGCAAGCTGTTCGCCGGTAATTGTGCAGGTTGCCACGCCTGGGATGGCGGCGGTACGCAAACACCGATTGCCGCCTTGGGTGGGTTGAAGACGGTCAACGATCCGGCCGGCACCAACCTGCTCGGCATTTTGCTGCGCGGTCACGGCGCGCCGGGTGCGCGGGTCGATCAGCAGATGCCGTCATTCGGCGCGGGCTATCAGGACGCTGAGCTGGCCGCGGTGGGCAGTTTCGTGCTGCAGCACTTCGGTCAGAGTGGTGGCACGCTGAGCGCGGCCGATGTCGCGGCCAAACGGGGTAACACCGGCCATTGAGCCGGCAGCAGGAGTGGTGATGTCGGCGGTGGAACAACTGCTCAAAGCGGTCGATGAGGCTGCCCAGAACGGCGACGAGGCAGTGCTGGCGACGGTGGTCAAGGTCGAGGGGTCGGCTTACCGCCGGCCCGGCGCGCGCATGCTGATCAATGCGCTCGGCCAGACCGAGGGTACGGTCAGTGGCGGGTGTCTGGAAACGGAAGTGGCGCGTACCGCGTGGTGGCTGACCGAGCGTGGCCCGGCGCTGCGCAGCTACAGCACCGCCGAGGACGATGAGGATGGCGACGCCGCCGTGCGTTTCGGCCTCGGCTGTAATGGCACCGTTCACTTGCTGTTCGAGCGGATTGGCTCAGCGGCCTGTCGCTTGCTGCTGGACGGCTGCCGCACGCTGACACCGGGCAACGCAGGGTTCAGTGTGGCGACGGTGGTGAATGCTGCGCAGCCTGAACTGCTGGGGCAACGGTTGCTGCTGAGTGCCGATGAACAGCTGCACGGTAGCTTGCCTGTCGACTGGTCTGCACCGCTGCTGCCCCTGTTGCAACAGGCACGCTTTACGCAGCGTGCTGCGCTGCATCGCTTTCGTCAGCCAGCCGGTGAGGTCGAGGTGCTGATCGAGCATCTGCGCCCGGCGCGCAGGCTGGTGATCTTTGGTGGTGGTCATGACGCCCAGCCGCTGGTGCGCATGGCCAAACTGCAGGGCCTGCATGTCACGGTGGTCGACAGCCGGGCCCACTTCGCCCGCGCAAGTCGTTTTCCGGACGCGGACGCCGTGCTGCTGGGGCAACTGGACAGCGGCTTTGCGCTGGCTGATCTGCTGGCCGATGCGGCCGTCGTGGTAATGACCCACAGTCTGCAGCAGGACGCCTGGTGGCTGGCGCAGGCGCTGCGGTCTTCGGCCTGTTATATCGGTCAACTTGGCCCCCGTGAGCGCACCGAGCGACTGCTCGGCGGAATGGCCCAAGCGGGCGAACTGAAAGGTCTGGCGCGTTTGCATTATCCGGTCGGACTGGACCTGGGTGGCGATACGCCGGAATCCGTCGCGCTGGCTATTCTGGGCGAGATTACTGCGGTGCTTAACGGGCGCACTGGTGGTCTGCTGCAACAGCGGCAGACTGCCATTCACGAGCCGTCTTCAATTCATATCCATGATTGGTGCGAGCAGGATCTGCAAACACCCTCCAGTGTCGAGAGCAACTAAATGTCCGAAATCATTACCGTCGTAGCGGTGCTGCGTGCCGCCCCGGGCGCCGCCGAACAGGTCGCAGCGATTCTTGCCGAAGCGGTCGAGCCGTCGCGTGCCGAGGCCGGTTGCCGTGGCTATGTGCTGCATCATGACCGCAGCGATGCCAGCCGCTTTGTGTTTGTTGAACAGTGGGCCGGCATGGACGCCATCGAGGCGCACCGTCAGGCGCCGCACTATCAGGCGATGGGCAAGGCCCTGGCCGGGCTGATTGCCGAGCGCGAGGTTATGCTGCTGGACGCCAAGGCCTGATGCCACGGGTTGCCGCCCTGATGCTGGGTGCCGGGTTTGCCCGACGCTACGGCAGTGACAAGCGGCAAGTGCGGCTGGCTGACGGTCAGAGTGTTCTGAGTCGCGCGCTGGATAACGCGCTCGCTGCGTTTGGCGCGGTGACGCTGGTACTGCGCAGGGATGACGACCCGCAGGCGCTGGCGCTGCCCAATACCGTCGAGGTGCTGTTCAATCCGCAGAGCGAGCAAGGCATGGCCAGCTCGCTGGTGATGGGTATCGAGCATCTGCGCGACGGTGACGCAGACGTCATTGCCGTGTTGCTGGCAGACATGCCGTGCATCCAGCCGGCCACCCTGCAGCAACTGGCTCAGCACTGTGGACCGCAGGACATCGTGCTGCCGAGCTGGCAGGGCCAGCGCGGGCATCCGGTGCTGTTTGGTCGTCGCTTCTGGCCACAGTTGCTCACCCTGACTGGTGATCTGGGCGGCAGGGAGGTTGTGCGCGCCAATGCCGATTGCGTTAAGGTGCTGGCGGTGGAGGATGCTGGTGTCTGCCTCGATCTGGATCAGGTCGCGGACCTTGCCGCTCTGAACTCCCTCGTTTGATTTCTGCAGGAGACGCTCTGGTGCCATCGGTATATCTGGCCGGGTTTGATGTGTTCTATCCCGACGCGCTGGCGCGCGGCGAGTACCTCAAAGGGCTCTGTGCAGCCCACGGTCTGGAGGGGCTGTACCCGCTGGACGCAACCTTGCCGGAGGGACAGAGCGATCCGGCTGGCTGGATCTGTCAGGCCAACCTCGACAGTCTGCGCCGCGCCGACGCGGTACTCGCAAACCTCGGGCACTTCCGCGGCAATGAGCCAGATTCCGGCACCGTCTTTGAGGTTGGCTTTGCCTGCGCCCTGGGTAAACCGGTGTGGGCTTACTTCCCGGATCAACAACCGATGGTTGAGCAACTGGCGCGCGACGAGCAGGGCCTGTGCCCCGATGGCTTTCTCATTGAGAACTTCGGCCTGCCGCGCAACCTGATGCTGGCCTGCAGCTGGGTTGGCGCCAGTACCACAGCCCCGCAGGCGATCGCGGAGCTGGCCGCCTGGCTGCAAGCCAATCCGCGCTGAGCGCTAGCCATCCCTTAATGTCAGGAACAGTCGCAAGTCCAGCTCCAGCTGGTGGTAGTCCGGCTCCATGTGCCGGCACAGCTGGTAGAACGCCTTGTTGTGTTCCTTCTCTCGCAGGTGCGCCAGCTCATGCACCACCACCATACGCAGCAAGGGTTCCGGCAGGGTCTTGAGGATCGCCGAGACCTTGATCGCGTTCTTGCTCTTCAACTTGCCGCCCTGTACCCGACTGACAAACTGATGCTGCCCCAGCGCGTTGTCGATCACATGCATGCGGGTATCAAACGACACCTTGCTGATTGGCCCGCTGCTGCGCATATGCTGCTGCTTCAGACGCTGGGTGTAGTCGTAGAGCGCCGCATCGGTCTGAATCGGGTGCTGCTCGCCGGGCGGGTAGCGCTGCTCAAGCCAGCTACCGAGTTGCCCCCGGTCAATCAGTTGCTGCACCTGCTGGCGCAGGTCGGGGCTGTAACCCGTGAGGTATTTCAGCGTTGCCATGGCGTCCCTCTCTTCAGGCCAGCGACAGCGAGTGGATGCGCAGTATCGGTGGTCTACTGATCGCTGTCACGGGCCGTCATCGGACTGCCCGTGACAGCGGGGCTTAGCCGGTCAGTTGTTGCAGAATGCCGGCATACAGTTCAATGCCGATCAGCACGTTGAACGGGAAGGTAATGCCGAGTGAGGCCAGCATCACCAGGCCGATATCGGCCTCATCAATGGCGTGCCGTACCGCCACCGGCGCAGCGATATAGGACGCACTGGCGGTTAGCGTGGCGAGGACTACGGTGGTGCCTGGTGCCAGCCCCAGCAGCAGTCCGGTGAACATGCCGGGCAGGGCAAGCAGCGTGGGCATGCATAGCGCGAAGGCGATGACGCGCCAGTGGCGCAGTTGGACCTTGCGCAGGGTTTCGGCGGCCACCAGACCCATCTCCAGCAGGAACAGCGCGAGAATCAGGGCAAAGCCATTGGTCAGCGCACCGGTCACCTGGCTGCCGCCCTGTTTGCCGTACAACATGCCGATGACGACGCCACCCACCAGCAAGATCACGCTGCGGTTGGTCAGGGTTTCCTGCCAGAGCGGGGTGGATGGGGTGGCCTGCGCTGCGCTGGGAGTATCGCTGAGGCGGCGGTATAACCAAAGCCCCGTGATAATCGCGGGCAGCTCCAGCAACACCAGATACAGGGTGACCTGACCGCTGACGATCATGCCGCGCGCCTCTGTCCAGGCCAGAGCCACGGCGAAGGTGCCTGCGCTGACCGACCCGTAGTGCGCGCAGAAACTGGCTGCGTCAGCCCGGTTGAGTCGGACCAGATGGCGCAGCAGCGGATACAGCAGCAATGGAATGAGGAAGCCCAATGCGGTGACCGCGAGAACCTCTCCGAGCAGCGACCAGTGCAGGTTGCCGTGCAGGGCCATGCCGCCTTTCAGGCCGATGGTCAGCATCAGCAGCAGTGACAGGATGTCATACACCGCCTTCGGGATCGCGAGGTCCGAGCGCAGCGAGCCGGCGAGCAGGCCGAGGATAAAGAACATGACGATGATATCTGGCATAGAGGTGTTTCCGCTGCGGTTGGAGCTGAATGTATGGCGCGCAAAAAAGAGCCCCGGAACGGGGCTCTTGTGGTTACTGCGCGGGGCTCAGGCGCTCAGCCTCAATGTGCTGTGTGGTAACGGTGCTTGCTGTCCGGCCTGTTTGTCCGCCTGCGCCCCGACGCTCTCGGCCAGTTCGTAGACATGGAAGGCTTCAGGCCCGAACGGGTCCAGCGCCGTATCGACGTAGCGGTGGCTGACGGGTACCGGAACGCCGGAGCCGACCACCATGAACTGATGTTCGCCAACCGGCAGATCGATCTTGAGCGGCTCTTCAACCCACAGATAAACGCGCTTCTGGGCGACCACATACTCGCAGCGGACGATCCGGAATCCGTCACGCAGCGCCAGGCTGGTGATCTGCTTGTCGCTGGCCAGTTGATACTGATGGATGGTTTTCATGACCTTCCTCCGAACAGTTTTCGACGGACTCAGGATCGTGGATTGCTGCTTCTTGATAAATCGATCTATATGGATTTTATGGTTCGAATTTTTCGATGCTATCGTCCAGCTCCGGCCGCACCTTCAGCAGCGCCGCGACCGCTGCAGTGCCGCTTGAGCGGGCACGAGTTACGGCATAGAGCGTCTCCCTGACCTCTCTGATCGAGCCGATGCATTCCACCTCGTACTGGCGGCAGACCTCGTTGCTGATCACCGTTGGCGCGGCGAAGTAGCCCAGTCCCTGACGGCCGAACACCTTGATCAGCGCGCTGTCGTCCACTTCGGCCACCACGTTGATGCGGATGTGCTTGCTGGCGAACCAGTTCATCAGCTCGTTGATGTAGGGCGCGTTCAACGACGTAGTGAGGAACGGCTGACGGTCGAGGCTCTGCGGGAAGCCCGGTTTCAGCCGCGCACTCAGTTCGGGCGTGGCGAACAGTGAAATCGACGAGCTGGCCAGCCGCGTAGCGCGGAACTGGCCGGCATCTTTGAAGTCGGGCTGGCGATCGGTCAGCAGGATGTCCAGCTCACGTTGACCGAGCAATTTCAGCAACTGGCCGGTTTCGCCGGTCTGGCAAACCAGATGCACCGGTCTGGGCAGGGCCAGCGCGGGTTCGGTCAGGTGGTACGCGATCAGCTTGTGGATGGACGCGGCAATACCGACGGAAAGGTTCAGCGGCCGGTTTTCAGGCGGCTGCTGGAGGATGTCGGTCAGTGACTGCACCGACTGGAAAATATCGTCGGCATAGGCAAATACGGTCTTACCAAAATCGGTCAGCTGCAACGAACGGTTGGCCCGCCGGAACAGCCTGTTGCCCAGCGACGCTTCCAGCGTCGCCAGCTGGCCACTCAACGTCTGCGGCGACAGATCAAGGCTCTCGGCGGCGCGGACAATCGAGCCCGCGCGGGCAATCGTCCAGAAATACTGCAAGTGGCGAAGATTCAGTTGGTCCACGGGCCGCACTCTCGGTTTGCCAGGGGCTGGCTAGCTGTTGGGGCGATAGTAGCAGCAGTTTTGCCGGTGTGGGGGCGGGGTGGAGTTAGTGCGGCGCTGAGTGTTGGTGGCTTGGCGTTTTTGGTTGGATGAAGGGGGCTGGCAGAAGGCAGCTTTCGGCCAAAAGCGGCCAAAAGGCAGAACGCTTTGCCGGCAGGCTACTCAGTCAACTTGCACCAAATAACGGGATTTGCCGAGTTATGTGCACAATTTTGCACCGTTTTTTATGGTATGCAGCACAACTATCCGCCAATGCATTTGCTCTTGACACTATGCCTAGCTCGCGACCTGATTACGTCCGTTCTCTTTCGCGCGATAAAGGGCCTCGTCTGCTGCTATCAATAGCTCCTCAGCGCTGACTTTCGACTGAGGGTTGAACTCGGCCAGGCCGATTGACACAGTAACCCAGCCGCTTGCGTCTGACCCTGCATGAGGAATTTTGAGGTCCTGAATCGCTACGCGAACCTTTTCTGCGAACTGGATAGCCCCGTCGATACTAGTTTGCGGAAGCAAGCAAGCGAACTCCTCGCCCCCAAAGCGGGCAGCTAAATCCAGTGGGCGGTTTGATAAGGCACTGAGCGTCTCTGCTATTGATTTTAGACAGCCGTCGCCCTCTAAATGCCCATACTCATCGTTGAAACCTTTAAAGAAGTCCACGTCCAGCAAGGCAACTGACATAGCTGTTTGGTCACGGCAGGCCTGAGCCAGCGCCCTAGCTGTCAATGGCCATTAATTTTGACCCACTTTTGGCCAATAAAATTGACCCACTT
>JAYNRF010000015.1:0-86885 GCA_038114645.1 Pseudomonadaceae bacterium
GGAAGCTGGAAGCTGGAAGCTGGAAGCTGGAAGCTGGAAGCTGGAAGCTGGAAGCGTCTTCAGCATGAGCTCGACGTAAAACGCGTCAAGGTAAAGTCGAGTTGAGAACTGCAGGCCCCGGCACCTCGGACTGCTTCAAGCTTCCAGCTTCCAGCCGCGTCCGGCTGTGCCGGACGCCTGCTTGCCTACCAAGGCAAGCAGGCGTAGCGTTCCCCCATGCGCTATATCGACACCCACACCCACCTGGACTTCGCCGCCTTCGACCCCGATCGGGATCAGGTGCTGAGCGACTGCGCGCGCCATGGCGTCGAGCGGCTGGTGGTGCTGGGCGTCAGCCGCAGCAACTGGGACGGTGTCTGGCAACTGTGCCAGCGGCACGCCAATCTGTTCGCCGCCTTTGGCCTGCACCCGATGTTTATGAGCGACCACCGCGCTGAGGATGTAGCAGCGTTACAGCAATGGCTGGCCGCACGAGTGGACGACCCACGCTGCTGCGCCGTCGGTGAATACGGGTTGGATTACTGGGACAAGGGCGCAGACCGCAGCGCCCAACAGCAGCTATTTGAAGCCCAGCTGCAACTGGCGGTCGATTGCCAGCTACCCAGCCTGTTGCATGTGCGCCGCGCGCATGCCGACGTGATCGCTACGCTGAAACGCTATCGCCCGAAACGCGGCGGCATCATTCATGCTTTCAGTGGTAGCCCGGAAGAGGCCCGCGAGTACCACAAACTGGGCTTCAAGCTGGGCCTGGGCGGCGCCGCGACCTGGCCACAGGCAAGCCGGCTGCGTCAGACCATCGCACAGCTGCCCGGTGAGCAACTGGTGCTGGAAACCGATGCCCCCGACATGGCGCCCGCCTTCCACGCCGATCAGCGCAACAGCCCAACCCTGCTGCCACACATTGCCGCCGAGCTGGCTGCCTTGCGCGGCGAGTCGCTGGCGCAGCTCAGTGAGCAATGCTGGCAGAACAGTTGCGAGCTGTTTCAGTGGTCGCCGCCAGGCCCTGCGGCTTGATAGAGTTGTAGCCTGTTCCAAGGAGGACCAACCCATGCCCTACGGCATAGCCCTGTTTCTGATCTGGCTGGTACTGCTGCTGCGCTTCCCGCGCGTGATGCTGCCGGTCAGTGCGGTCGTCGCCGGGCTTGGCCTGCTGCTGGGCGCTATCATGGGCGTACTGCAGTGGCAACAAAGCCAGCGCATCGACCATCTAGCCTTTGAACTCAGTTACCAACCCGACAGCTGCCCATTCGGCCAACCCTTAGCGGTCAGCGTCCGCAACGGCGGCGAACGCAGCGCGCGCAACATCAGCTGGCAGCTGTGGGTCAATCAGCCCGGCTATAACTCCAATCTGGTCGATGCCGCCAGCAGCGACCAACGTTTCACCCTGAACACGGAGCTGGCGCCCGGCGCCGCTACCCGGGTCTGCTACAGCCTGCCGCGGCTGCGCCGTGGCTATCGAGAGTCCGAACTGGAATACCGTGCCGACGCGGTGCGGGCCGACTTCATCACAGAACAATAAGGAGCGTTTCATGACCCAACCCGTCGCCCTGATTACCGGCTGCTCATCAGGCATTGGCCAGGCACTGGCACTGGCCTGCCTTGGCGCTGGCTATCAGGTGTTTGCCGCCGCACGCCGCGTCGAAACCCTGACCCCGCTGACCGACAAGGGCGCCATTGCCATCGCGCTCGACGTCAACGACGCGGCCCAGCGCCAAGCGTGCGTCGAACAGATTCGCGCCCAGGCCGGGCGGCTGGACCTGCTGGTCAATAACGCGGGTTACGGTGCGATGGGACCGATCATGGACGCTGACCGCGACACCCTGCTGCATCAGTTCGACACCAACGTGTTCGCGCCGCTGCAGCTGGTGCGCGACAGCGCGGAACTGCTGCGCACCGCCAAAGGGCTGATCGTCAATATCGGCAGCGTCTCCGGCGTTACCACCACGCCCTTTTCCGGCGTGTATTGCGCGTCCAAGGCGGCGCTGCATGCGATCTCCGACGCGCTGCGGATGGAGCTGCACCCGTTCGGCATTCAGGTCATGACCGTCATGCCGGGCGCCATCGCCTCGGACTTCGGCAACAACGCCACCGCCGCCATCACCATGGGCGAAGGCTCCTGGTTCAAACCTTGGGAGAAAGCAGTTCAGGCGCGCGCCAAGGCCTCGCAGAACGCGCGCTCGACCAGCGCCCAGGACTTTGCCAGCGAGCTGCTGGGTTATATCCGCAACCCGGTACGACCGGAGAATGTGCTGATCGGCTCCGGCGCGCGCAGCATGGTCCGCCTCAAGCGCTGGCTGCCAACGTCCATCCTCGACAAACGCATGCGCAAGCGCTTCAAGCTGGAGTGATCAGAACCTCGACTCAGCATACAGCAGCCGTTCGGCCTGCTGATCAGCCACCTCGGCTGGTGAACGGCCGCTCGCGCGGCTCTGTTCGAAAATCGAGTCCAGCCGACCGCCGATGGCTTTGACCCGCGCGGCGATGTCACCCGCGCCGACGCCTTGGTGGGTCAGGGCAACATGCAGCAGGCCGCCGGCGTTGATGACATAGTCCGGCGCAAAGAGAATGTCGCGGATCATCAGTTGATCCGCCATCTCCGGCTCGACCAACTGGTTGTTCGCCGCACCGGCCACCACCGCACAGCGCAGCTGCGCGATGCTGCGATGGTTAATCGCCCCACCCAGTCCGCAGGGCGCAAAAACATCACAGGGCGTTTCGTAGACGGCTTCAAGCGCGAGCGGCTGCGCCCCGAGCTCTTCTTCAGCCAGACGCACCTTGCCCTGATCCAGATCCGCCACCAGCAGTTCTGCGCCTTCGGCCTGCAGCAACTGGGCCAGCGCGTAGCCGACGTTACCAAGGCCCTGCACGCTAACCCGTACTCCGGCCAGCTCGTCCCGCCCCAGCCGCGCGCGCACCGCCGAACGGATACCGGCAAGCACACCCAGCGCAGTATGCGGTGAAGGGTCACCGGCGTCGGTGGTGCTGGTCACGTGCCCAGTCTGCTGGGCAATGCAGTCCATGTCGGCGCTGCTGGTGCCGCTGTCCATCGCGGTGATATAGCCACCGCGCAGCGACTCGATGCAACGGCCAAACGCTTCGAACAGGGCGGCGCGATCAGCGACATGCGGCTGCCGCAGGATCACCGCCTTGCCGCCGCCCTGCTCCAGGCCCGCCAGCGCCGCCTTGTAGCTCATGCCGCGCGCCAGTCGCATGGCATCGGCTACCGCATCATCGAAGCTGTTGTAGGCCAGGTAACGGCAACCGCCGAGCGCCGGGCCCAGACGGGTGTTGTGAATCGCGACGATGGCTTCCAGCCCGGTTGCCTCGTCAGAGAAGAAGTGCAGCCCTTCCATGCGCTCGGAACGCATCGCTGTGAACATGCTCGCTCTCCTGCGTTTTTTTCGAAGTCTGAAACAACCATACACACTAAACCTGTTCCTTGCCTGCACCGCTTTGGCAAACTTGGCGTCCCCTGTATTCGGAGGTTATTACATGCGTTGGTTGTTGCCGTTTTTTACCGTGATGCTGATGGTGGTAGTCAGCACACCTGATGCCGAAGCCCGCCGCATGGGCGGTGGCAAGAGTTTCGGCAGCGCGCCGACCCACCAGAGCGCGCCGGCTCAGCGCCAGACTGCACCACGCGACCAGCAGGCCGCGCCCAGCCGCCAGCAACCCGCTGCCGGCGCAGCCACCTCTGGCGCCAGTCGCTGGCTTGGCCCGCTGGCCGGTATCGCCGCCGGCGGCCTGCTCGCGTCCATGCTGTTCGGTGACGGTTTTGAGGGCATTCAGCTGTTCGACATTCTGCTGTTCGGTCTGATCGCGTTTGTCCTGTTCAAGCTGTTCAGCCGTCGCCCACAGGCCGCCCAGCAGCGCCAGCCCCAATGGCAACCCGCAGGCGGAGCGCCCATGCAACGCGAGCCCGTGCAAAACTGGGAACCGACGCCTACCGCACAGCCCACAGCAGCCGCAGCATCAGCAGCACCGATTAACGCCCCGGCCTGGTTCGACGCCGAGGTATTCCTGCGCGGCGCCAAGGAACACTTCTACACCCTGCAGCGTCACTGGCGCGACGGCGACAGCGCGGGCATGGCCGAATACCTGGCTCCAGAGCTGCTGCAGCAACTGCTGGCCGCACGCGAGGAATCGCCGCCAACCGCCAATGGCTTCGTCGACGAACTGACCGCCCGTCTGGACGGTGTCAGCCAGACCGCTGGCCGCACCCTGGTCACCGTCAGCTTCAACGGGCTGGATCGCGACAGCGCCGAAGACGCGGGGCAGTGGTTTGATGAAAGCTGGGCACTGGAACGTGCCGACGGCGACAACCAGCCGTGGATCATCACCGGTATTCGGCAGAACGGATAAGCGCGCCGGAGGCGCGCTTAAGCTGGAAGCTGGAAGCTGGAAGCTGGAAGCTGGAAGCTGGAAGCTGGAAGCTGGAAGCCAAGTAGTGTGAATTAGCGGAAGGAACGGTCAAGCCGAGGTCGAACTGGAAGCAAAAGTTCCGAGGCAACTCGCATTGCTTCTAGCTTCCAGCTTCAACCTTCCAGCTGTGCGCCGCCTCAGCGGCGCACTGGCCTCTTCTGCAGTTTGCGCTGCAGGGTGCGGCGGTGCATACCCAACGCACGAGCGGTAGCCGAGATATTGCCTTCGTGCTCCGCCAGTACCCGCTGGATGTGCTCCCACTGCAAGCGGTCAACCGACATCGGGTGTTCCGGCACCAGTGACTCTGGATCAGCCTGCTCCGACAGCAGCGCGGTCAATACGTCGTCAGCATCCGCCGGCTTGCACAGGTAATTGCAGGCACCACGCTTGATCGCCTCAACGGCGGTAGCGATGCTGGAGTAGCCGGTCAGAATCACGATGCGCAGATCCGGATACAGCTCCAGCAACTTGGGCATCAGCACCAGACCGGAATCCCCTTCCATCTTCAGATCGAGCACGGCGTAATCCGGGCGGCGCTCGCGGGCGATACGCATCGCCTCCTCGGCACCACCGGCGGTTTCGACCTGCAGGCCACGGCGGCTCAGAGCCCGCGCCATGACCCGGGTAAAGGTTGGGTCATCATCAACCATCAACAGTAACGGTTGATCTTCCTGATTCAATTCTTCGCTCATCAATCCTCTCCTGTCGCCACCGGCAACTTCACTTCGGTCAGGGTACCACCGCCGTCCTGATTGAACAGCTTCACGCTGCCGCCCAGGCGCGAAACAGCGGCCTGACTGAGAAACAGTCCAAGGCCAAAGCCCTTCTTGCCCTTGGTCGTCACGAATGCGGTGCCCAGCTGCTCGGCGATATGCAGCGGCACGCCCGGTCCGTGATCACGAATGCGCAGCGTCACCTGGCTGGCATCCCACAGCATGCTGATCTGAATGTTGTCCGGGCAGGCATCCGCCGCATTATTCAGCAGGTTAAGAATGCCCTGCCCCAGCTCGGGGGTCGCTCGCAGCTGCGGCGCGCTGCCCTGCGGCAACGGCAGCAGCTGCCAGGAGGCTTCCGGACGCATCAGTTGCCAGCGCGCCAGCAGCGCTTTGAGCCACTCATCACCGGCCTGAACCTTCTCCGGCTGGCGGCGGCTGTCTTCGGCACTGCGCACCATGTGCTGCAGGCTTTCCTTGCAGAGCTTGACCTGCTCCTGCAGTACCGCCAGATCTTCCTGCAACTGCGGGTCGGAGTAGTCTTTGCTGATCTCCTTGAGCAGCACGCTCATGGTCGACAGCGGGGTCGACAGCTCATGCGCAGCACCTGCCGCAACACTGGCGATGCCGAGCAACTGGGCGTCACGCACGCTCTGCTCGCGGCGCTCCGCCAGGCGGTCGGCGTGCAGACGCAGGGCATCGGCCATGCGCACCACAAACAGACTGATCAGCCCGGCGCTCATGGCGAAGTTGAGCCACATGCCGATGACGTGCAGATTCACCAGCCCCCCGGCAAGTGGTATCTCGAAGGCATTGAGCGGCATGTACCAGATCAGCAGCGCGCTGTAGGAGGTGACTGCAACGATGGCCAGCACTGCGGTAAAGAACCAGGGCAGCGTCGCCGCAGCGATGGTTAGTGGCACCAGATAGTAGGAAACAAAGGGGTTGGTCGGGCCGCCGGAGTAATACAACAGCACGCTATGGATCGCCATGTCGAACAGCAGCTGCAGGGCGTACTCGATGCTGGTTACCGGCCAGTTGCTGCGTAAGCGCAGCAACGTCAGGATGCTGACTGCCGCCGATACGCTGAGGGTAATCAGCAGTGGCGTCCACGGCAGCGGGAACCAGCCGCTGAGATAGGCAGCCATGACCGAGACGCTCTGCGCCAGCAGTACCAGCAGGCGAATCAGCACCACACGCCAGAGGTTCTGACTGGACGGCGACAGGGCCAGGGTATTGGGGTTCATCAGTGATCGGTGCGGCACGCAAAACTCCAGTATAGGCAGCCGGCATTTCCGGGCGCAGGTGACACAGGGTCGCACAAAGCGGGGCTACGGTGAATCGGGAACCTGCGCCTCTGGCACGGGTCTGACACAGCACTGAACAAGGAGAACGCCATGCGTAAACTGTTTCTGCCAATAACCGGCCTGCTACTCGCCGGCTCCCTGATGGCCAGCGCGGCCCAGGCCGACGATATCCGTTACAACCAGATTTCCCTGCGCGCGCAGGTTGAACAGTCGGTCAACCACGACACCATGCAGGTCACCTTCTATACCGAAGCCCAGGACCGCGATCCGGCCAAGCTCGCCGAAACCATTACCCGCCGCCTCAACGCCGGCCTGGAAACCGCCCGCAAGGCCAGCGGTATCCGCGTCAGCAGCGGCAATCGCAGCAGCCACCCGGTCTATGACGAGAAAGGCGAAAACATCGTTGGCTGGCGTGAGCGAGGGGAGATCAGCATCGAAGGCAGCGACTTCGCCGCGATCTCCGCGCTGACCGGCGCCATGCTCGGCGACCTGAGCCTGAGCAGTATGCAGTTCAGCCTGTCAGCAGATAGCCGCCGGCAAACCGAGGATCAGCTGATTGCCAAGGCCATCGACGCGTTCAAGGCCCGCGCCGATATTGCTACCCGCAGCCTCGGCGGCAGCAGCTACAAGATCGTCAACCTGAACCTCAACACGCAGTACGTGCAGCCCATGCGCTACCGTGCCGAGAAAATGATGATGGCCGCCGACATGGCTGGCAGCGCGCCGCAGGTCGAGGGCGGCGAGTCTGATGTCACGGTCAGCGCCGACGGGGTTATTGAAGTCCGCGATTGAGCCCCACCCACCTCATGCGCCCGCTCAGGGGCGCATGAAGGCGTAGTCTTCATCGTCGTCCAGATTGTTGGCAAGGAAGCTCAATTCGCTGGCGATATCCTGCTGAGTGCGCGCCTTCTTGTAGACTGCGATGACCTCACTCATGAGTGCGCGGGCCAGCGCCTGCTCGTCGTAACCGGCAGCTGCGGCCTTTTCGATGGCATCGGCCATCACCTGTTGGGCAATCTTGTAAGCAGACATGTCATTTCTCCTCAATGGACGTCCATTTGAACACCAGGGGCGCCGGACGACATTGATCTGTCTCAGGATTTATCGTCATCCAGCGGCGCCTGCAGGTAACGATCGGTATTGAACGTCTCAACCCAGTCCGGATGAAAGACAATTAACGCCGCGATTGCCGTGCCATTGACGAAGCCTTCCGGGAACATCACCAGCAGCAGGTAGCCAAGCAGCTCAACCAAATCGCCCGGTGGCTGCAAGTGACCAGACCAGTGCAACAGCCCCATGCCAGTCAGCACGGTGCCGACCGCACTGAAACCCGCGGCAAAAAAACCACTGATAAAGATATAGAGAAACAGGTTGCGTGGCTGCCGCGACTCTAGCGCACGCGCCATGCCGATGGTGATCAGCACCGGCACCAGCAGCCGCAGAATGCCGTTGGCGCCGAGCGCCGCAGCGTCGTCCTGACCCAGCAGCACCAATGCCAGCTGGGCCAAAGCACCGGCAACCAGCGCCAGCGGCCAATCAAGGATCAGCGCAACGGCGGTGACGCCAATGAAGTGAATGGTGAGGCCGCTGTCAAACTCGCGGCGCACCAGCCAGAGCACCGCCAGCGCAAAAACGCTGCCGTAGAACAGGTGCTGACGCCGGCTATCGGCAACCAGCTCCACCCAACTGACTCGGGTCAGCGCCCACAGCGTTACCACGCCGTAGACCAGCAGACAAAGCAGCGACTGCAGTGGCGTCAGTAGTGTGGCAGACAACATGGCGACCTCCCGATCCGGTGGCAGCGATGATAGCAGGCAGACCCAAAGGAGTAATGCAATCGACAGGGCAAGGGTCTAGAATGACCGCAAAGTCAGTCAAGCCTTTCCCGCAGCAACGTACTGCACCGACCACAAGAAGGCCACCCAGATGCCCAGTCGACTGTACCCCGAAGATCAGAAGCGCGTTGACGAGTACCTGTCCTCCCCGGTTCACCGGGTCGAGAGACGTCCGTTTCGCGTGTGGATTCTCATCGCCATCGTAGTCGGGTCGGTTATTGGTCTGGGTCTGTTGTCACGCCTGCTGGCCCAGCTCACGGTCGCCTGATTATTCAGCCAACCGATCTCTGCCGGCCACCTCAGTCCTGACACCCATCGTGCCCGAACCCGGCCGTTGACTGACGCCCGTTTCCATTATCCGTGAGAAACCAAGATGTCAGACTCCAACGCATCTCCTGCTACACCCCCACGCATCGTCGTTGTCGGCGGCGGCGCCGGCGGTCTTGAACTGGCCACTCGGCTAGGCCGCAAGCTTGGTCGCAAGGGCAAGGCCAAGATCACCCTGGTCGATGCCAACATGACCCACATCTGGAAGCCGCTGCTGCACGAAGTCGCCGCCGGCTCGCTCAACTCGACCGAGGACGAGCTGAACTATGTTGCCCAGGGCAAGTGGAACCACTTCAACTTTCAGTTGGGCGCGATGACCAACCTGGATCGCGAGCGCCAGACCATCCAGCTTGCCGCCATCCATGACGAGAACGGCGACGAGCTGATCGCCCCGCGAGAACTGGACTACGACTATCTGGTCATTTCCGTCGGCAGCACCACCAACGACTTCAACACTCCGGGCGCGGCAGAGCACTGCCTGTTCCTCGACACCCGTGCCCAGGCCGAGCGCTTCCATCGCAGCCTGCTCAATCAGTACATGAAGGCCCAGGCTGGCGAGCGTGGCGCCGCCCGCGAACCGATCAACGTCGCCATCATCGGTGCCGGCGCCACCGGCGTCGAGCTGTCGGCCGAGCTGCACCACGCAGCGCAGATGCTGCGCGCCTACGGCTTCAACCGGATTAGCCCGGAAGACCTCAACATCAACATCATCGAGGCCAGCCCACGCCTGCTGCCCGCCCTGCCGGAGCGTATTGGCGGGCCGGTCACCGAAATTTTGCGCGACCTTGGCGTGCACCTGCACACCGGTTCGCCGGTCAAGGAGGTCAAGGCAGACCGACTGGTACTCGGTAACGGCGAAGAGATTCCCGCCAGCCTGAAGGTCTGGGCCGCCGGCATTCGTGCACCGGCCTTTCTGGCGACACTGGGCATGCCGACCAACCGCATCAACCAGCTGGAAGTCGACCGCACCCTCAAGGTCAACGGTGAGGAGCGCATCTACGCCTTCGGCGACTGCGCCGCGTGCCCCACTGACGAACCCGGCAAGTTCGTACCGCCACGCGCGCAGGCCGCCCACCAGCAGGCCAGCCTGCTGGCAAAAAACCTCTGCCGTCTGCTGGAAGGCAAGCCGCAGAACGAATACACCTACCGCGACTACGGCTCGCTGATCTCGCTGTCGAGCTTCAGCGCAGTCGGCAACCTGATGGGCAACCTGACCGGTAACGTGATGCTGGAGGGGCGCCTGGCACGGATGTTCTACGTGTCCCTCTACCGCATGCACCAGATGGCTCTGTACGGCGTGCCACGCACGCTGATGCTGATGCTGAGCGACCAGTTCGGCCGACCGACCGAACCGCGCCTGAAGCTGCACTGAGGCGGCTCAGGCCGCCAACAGACGCCGCACGGCCACGGCATGCCGTGGCCCTACACCAGGGGACGTCGGCACCCACCGCAACCGCCCGCACCACCCGCACCACCCGCACCACCTCAACCGTAGGGACGCGACATGTCGCGTCCGCAAGGGGCAGGGAACTGTGAGTCGCGCAAGCCTAAGTTAGAGCGACAGGCAAGCGACCAAAACCGTCAACCGAATGCTCGAATGATAGAGTGTGCACCTATGGTTCGTCCCGTTTACGCGGGCGAGTAGCGCAGGGCTGGCGGGAAAAAGAGTCGCAGCATGTTTGAGGGGCGCAGCCCCGAGTTCTGCGACTCCCCGTCGGCCCGAGCAACGCAGCGAACCCGAAGGGCCGCGTAGCCGGGTGCCCGGGGGGATCGCCAAGGGGGGCCGGGCAAGCGGCCCCCCTTGGCTCGCCGCGAAGGCGAAAGGCGGATTCAGTGGCAGCGCAATGCAGAAACTACCCGCGCCACTTGTCTTTCCATGCTTAAAGCGCGCGCTCGAGGTGGCTACCGGGGCACACGCTTGCTAACAAACGAGGCTACAGACCCAGCACATGACATACCCAAACGCCAGCCGAAAACGCAAAAAACCCGCACAAGGCAGGCCAGGAGAACCAATTCAGATAAACAAGGAAAGGTACTGCAAGGAGGGTTTTGAGTGGTGGGTCGTGTAGGATTCGAACCTACGACCAATTGGTTAAAAGCCAACTGCTCTACCAACTGAGCTAACGACCCATGCTCAAAAAAACTGGTCGGGGTAGAGGGATTCGAACTCTCGACATCCTGCTCCCAAAGCAGGCGCGCTACCAGGCTGCGCTATACCCCGTGTATCTCAAGTTGGCTCCGCGACCTGGACTCGAACCAGGGACCCAATGATTAACAGTCATTTGCTCTACCGACTGAGCTATCGCGGACCGGCCTTGAAACATCTCATCAGCGGTAGTGGTTGGTAACACATATCCCCTGCTGAGGCGCGCCATTTTACCGACCAGCGCTGGAGTGTCAACCCTTTTTATCTCTTTTATTTCAATGTTCTACCTAGAGGAGCGCCGATCAATTCGCAGCGCACTGCGCGAGCCGCTGCGAGCCATGGCACGTACTCACATTTACCTGCCCTGACAGCTCAGCTGGCAACTCACGCAGATTGACGTCAGCACGCAGCAGCATCGCAGGCGGTACGCGCAATCTGTCCGTCCAGAAACACGAAACCCGCCATCAGGCGGGTTTCGTCAAAGCACTTCGCTCAAGCCTTAGCCCAGTTGCGGACCGGCTGCAACGATGGCCTCGGAGACGTCGAACTTGGTGAAGTTGTCGACGAACAGCTTGGCCAGATCCTGCGCCGCCTTGTCGTAATCCGCACCGCTTGCCCAGGTGTTACGCGGGTTCAGCAGCTTGGTTTCGACGCCAGGAACGGCAACCGGAACGTCCAGGTTGATAACCGGCAGGTGCTCGGTCTCGGCACCCACCAGCGCGCCAGACTGAATCGCAGCGATGATCGCGCGGGTAGTCGGGATGCTGAAGCGGCTGCCGGTGCCGTATGCGCCGCCAGTCCAGCCAGTGTTGACCAGATAGACCTTGCTGCCAAACGCGTTGATGCGCTTGATCAGCAGCTCGGCGTACTCGCCAGCCGGACGCGGGAAGAACGGCGCGCCGAAGCAGGTAGAGAAGGTCGACTTGATACCGCCGCCCGAACCCATCTCGGTAGAACCAACCAGTGCGGTGTAACCGGACAGGAAGTGGTAGGCAGCCTGTTCGTTGTTCAGGATCGACACCGGCGGCAGGACGCCAGTCAGGTCGCAGGTCAGGAAGATGATCGCGTTCGGCTCACCGGCCATGTTGGCAACAACGCGCTTCTCGACGTGCTCCAGCGGGTAGGCCGCACGGGTGTTTTGGGTCAGGCTGACGTCGGTGTAGTCGGCGTGACGAGTTGCCTCGTCGATGACCACGTTCTCGACGATGGAGCCAAACTTGATGGCGTTCCAGATGACCGGCTCGTTCTTCTGCGACAGGTCGATGCACTTGGCGTAGCAGCCGCCTTCGATGTTGAACACAGAGCCTTCTGCCCAGCCGTGCTCGTCGTCACCGATCAGGTTACGGGATTCGTCAGCAGACAGGGTGGTCTTGCCGGTGCCGGACAGACCGAAGAACAGGGTGGTGTCACCGTTGTCGCCGACGTTGGCGGCACAGTGCATCGGCAGCACGTCCTTGGCCGGCAGCAGGAAGTTCTGCACGGAGAACATGGCCTTCTTCATTTCACCGGCGTACTGCATGCCCGCCAGCAGGACCTTGCGCTGTGCAAAGTTGATGATCACGCAACCTTCGCTGTTGGTGCCGTCACGCTCAGGCTCACAGACGAAGTACGGGGCGTTCATGATCTGCCATGCATCGCGAGCAGCCGGGTTGTAGGCTTCCGGATTGATGAACAGGGTGCGACCGAACACGTTGTGCCATGCAGTCTCGGTTTCCATCACTACCGGCAGGTAGTGGGCCGGATCAGCGCCAACGTGAACGTGAGAGACGAAGCTTTCCTTGCTGCCCAGGTAATCGGCAACACGGGCCCACAGGGCATCAAACTTGTCAGCCGGGAACGGACGGTTGACCGCGCCCCAGGCAATCGCAGAGCTGGTGGACGGCTCGTCAACGATAAAACGGTCCATCGGCGAGCGGCCGGTACGTGCACCGGTCTTGACTACCAGAGCGCCGGTATCTGCCAGTTGGCCTTCGTTGCGCTGAATGGCCAGCTCGATCAGGTGTGCCACGCTCAGGTCGGTGTACACGGTATTGGTAGCTTGCGTCATCAAACAGGGTCCTCTTCGACTTTGACCGAATATATCTATCTAAAGACCGACCGATTCGGCCTAAGTCCGTGGGGGTTCAGGTTGGTTTTCGTCCATTGACTCAGCGCGGACTCAGCGCGCAGGCGCGCCATTATGCCAAAAAAAAGACAAAGTCGCTAAGCCCGAACCGTTCTCGTTTAGTGCAAACCCTTCGCATGCTCAGCGGCGGCGGCAAAAAGCGCCTGCACAGCGGGTTCATCAAAACGGTAACGGCTATTGCAGAACTGGCAGTCGACGGTGATCTCACCGCCCTGTTCTTCAAGCAGCGCAAGGACATCGTCCTGCCCAAGGCTGACCAACGCGTTGCCGGAACGCTCCATCGAGCAACTGCACTCGAAATGCACCGGCTGCGCGTCAAACAGTCGCACCTCTTCCTGGTGATAAAGACGGTGCAGCAGGGTTTCGTTGTCCAGGCCGATCAGTTCTTCAGCCGTGATCGTGTCCGCCAGCACATTCAGGTGCGCCCAGGTATCGGCACGCTCCTGATCGTCTTTCTGCCGGTCGGCCGGCAGCGCCTGCAACAGGAAGCCGCGGGCAACACGGCCGTCGGCGTGCAGACGGAACTGGGTCGGCAACTGCTCGGAGTTGGCGAAGTAGCTGCCCAGCGACGCGGCCAGCGAGCCCCCCTCCAGCGACACAATGCCCTGATAGCGCTGACCGTTGTCCGGATCGATGGTGATGGCGAGTACGCCGTCGGGCATCAGCTCGTGCAGCGTCTCGCCGTCGAGGTCGTCGGCATAGCGAGCGATGCCGCGCACGCCCTGCTTGCTGGAACACTCGACCATCAAAGTCGACAGTGGGCCGCTGGAGCGGGCTTGCAAAATCAGCAAGCCATCGAACTTGATCGTGGTGGAGAGCAGCACAGCGGCCGCCAGCATTTCACCCAGCAGCGCCTGTACCGGCTGCGGATAGGGATGCTTGGCGAGAATTTCGCGGTAGCTCTGATCGGCGGACACCAGCTCGCCGCGCACGTCGGCGTTTTCAAACAGAAAGCGTTGGGTAATGTCCTGAGCGGCCATGATGCACCTTCAAAAAGCCGCGATTATACCCAATCAGTCCGCCGTCGGTGTATTACGTTCATCGCGAAAACGGAAGATCTGACGGCGTTGTTTTTTGCTCGGCCGGCCGTCGCTGATTTGCCCACCAGCCCCCAGTGCCTTGCGCTGCGCCGCTGCTGCCTCGCGTGCGGCAATGCTGTCCTCGCTCTCGCGGTATAGCAACTGTGCTTCGGGCGCGCCACGGCGCTGCTCGGACAGCACCAGCACCTCAACCACCTTGAGATCCAACCCCTGCCGAATACTCAACTGATCGCCGACGCGAATCTCCTTGCTGGCCTTGCAGCGCTCACCAGCGCACTGCACCTTACCCCCTTCAATGGCGGCCTTGGCCAACGAACGGGTCTTGAAAAAACGGGCCGCCCAGAGCCATTTATCCAGGCGGACTTTGCCTTCTTGCTGCATCGGGTTTGTACTCCTCTCGCAGGCGCACTATAACAGGCTTGTCGAAACCGGAGACTTGCAGCATGATGCGCGCCGAATGCCCCCGGGGCTGGAGAAACCGCTGTGAAAACCTTTGATCATCTGAGCGTGATCGGCCTGCGTGAGTGGGTCGCGCTGCCCGAGCTTGGCATCGGCCAGATGATCGCCAAAGTCGACAGCGGCGCCAAAACCTCGGCCCTGCACGCCAGCAACATCCGCACGTTCGAACGCAACGACCAGACCTGGGTACGCTTCGACGCGCATGTCGGCAGCCGCACCCGTCAGCACACCCGAACCTGCGAAGCTCGCCTGATCGACCTGAAACGAATCAAGAGCTCCAACGGTCAGATGCAGGAACGCCACGTCATCCGCACCCCACTGGTGCTGGGGGACAAATGCTGGGACGTGGAGTTTACCCTGACCTGCCGCAAGGCCATGCGCTATCGCATGCTGATCGGCTGCACGGCGATGCAGGACGCGCAACTGGTGATTAACCCGGGCCTGCGCTTCGTGCAGGACAAGCCCCAGGTCGAAACACCGCGTTAAGCAACCTACCCTTACCCCATCAATGCGCCTTTCAGCGTCAAGGGACCCAGAATGAAAATTGCGATTCTGTCGCGTAACGCCAATTTGTACTCCACCCGCCGGTTAATTGAGGCGGCGACAGAGCGCGGCCACGAAGTCCGTGTCATCGACACCCTGCGTGCCTACATGAACATCGCCAGCCACAAGCCGTCGATCCACTACAAAGGCGAAGAACTGGAAGGTTTCGACGCCGTCATCCCGCGCATCGGCGCCTCGATCACCTTCTACGGCACCGCGGTATTGCGCCAGTTCGAGATGATGGGCGTCTTCCCGCTCAACGAGTCGGTCGCCATCAGCCGCTCCCGCGACAAGCTGCGCTCACTCCAGCTGCTGGCCCGCAAGGGCGTCGGCCTGCCGGTGACCGGCTTTGCCCATTCGCCTGATGACATCCCAGACCTGATCAGCATGGTCGGCGGCGCGCCGCTGGTCATCAAACTGCTGGAAGGCACCCAGGGCATCGGCGTGGTGCTATGCGAAACCGAAAAGGCCGCAGAGTCCGTACTGGAGGCCTTTATGGGCCTGAAAGCCAACATCATGGTGCAGGAATATATTCGCGAGGCGGGCGGCGCCGATATTCGCTGCCTGGTGGTGGGCGATAAGGTGATCGCCGCGATGAAACGCCAGGCCAAACCGGGCGAGTTCCGTTCCAACCTGCACCGCGGCGGCAGCGCCAGCCTGATCAAGATCACCCCGGAAGAACGCATGACCGCGGTGCGCGCCGCCAAGGTGATGGGCCTCAGCGTCGCCGGTGTCGACATCCTGCGCTCCAACCACGGCCCGGTGGTCATGGAAGTCAACTCGTCACCGGGCCTGGAAGGCATCGAGACCACCACCGGCAAGGACGTCGCCGGGCTGATCATTCAGTACATCGAAAAGAACGGCCGCCCCAACCAGACCCGTACCAAGGGGAAGGGCTAACGGCAGCTGGAAGCTGGAAGCTGGAAGCTGGAAGCTGGAAGCCAAGCGTTTGCGTAGGTGGCTGAGCCATGAGAAGAACTCTTGCCAATAATGTATACGCGAACGTAGGGACGCGACATGTCGCGTCCGCTGCAGGAAAGCCACACCAGACACCGCAGCTACAATGGTGCTCAAACTGCTTCAATCTTCCAGCTTCAGGCTTCTAGCTCGCGGGCGGCAGCTCCGCCGCCAGCGCCAGCTCCGCATAATCCTCCACTGCCTCAAACTCTTCGGTATCGCGCCGTGCGCCTCGGCTGTCGGGCTCGCGCACGGCCAGCAGATGAGCAATGCCGTACTCGCGCGCTGAACGCAGCACACTCAGGCTGTCATCAATAAACAGCGTACGTTCGGGGTCAAACGGCATATCCGCCTGCAGTGCCTGCCAGAATGCCTGCGTCTCTTTTGGATAGCCGTAATCGTGTGAGCTGATCAGCCGCTGGAACCAGGTCCGCAGCTCCACCCGCTCCATCTTCAACGACAGCGAATCGCGGTGCGCGTTGGTAATCAACACCACCTGCCGACCGCTACGCTGCAGCGCCTGCAGGAAGGTGTCGGCGTCCGGGCGCAGGCTGATCAGATGGGCGATCTCGCGTTTGAGTTCGACAATCGGCAGCCCCAGCTCACGGGTCCAGTAATCCAGGCAGTACCACTCGAGCTGCCCCTGAATCGCCTGCATCATCGGATACAACTCGGCCTTGGCCCACTCGACCGACTGGCCGTGATGACGGGCGTAACAAACCGGCATGTGTTCCAGCCAGAAATGGTTGTCGAAATGCAGGTCGAGCAGGGTGCCATCCATATCGAGCAGCACGGTATCAATTGTGTTCCAGTTGATCATCGGCGGTTGGGCTTGGGCTAGAGGTGCGGCTATGATACCCAAGCACTCGGTCGATCACCACGGAGCCCTCATGCCGCAGAAGCCGCAAACGCTGGAAGCAAAGATTGTCGCCAAGAGTCGTCTGTTCACCGTTGAGCAGGTTCAGCTGCGCTTCAGCAACGGTGTAGAACGCACCTACGAGCGACTGGTCAACAAGGGCCAGGGCTACGGCGCGGTGATGGTGGTCGCGATGCGGGACGCACGCACCGCCCTGTTGATTGAGGAATACTGCGGCGGCACCGATGACTACCAGTTATCGCTGCCCAAAGGGCTGGTGGAACCGGGCGAAGACGTACTGGAGGCCGCCAACCGCGAACTGATGGAAGAAGCCGGCTTTGGTGCCGAACGCCTGGAATTCCTCACGCACCTGTCGCTGTCACCGGGCTATATGAGCCAGAAAATTGCCGTAGTGCTGGCCCGTGACCTGTACGAAAAACGCCTGCCGGGTGATGAACCGGAGCCCATCCGCGTCGATCAGGTCGACCTGTACCAGCTCAGCGAGCTGAACGCGCAAAGCAATTTCACCGAAGGCCGCGCTCTGGCTGCACTGTATCTGGTGCGCGACCTGCTGGAGCAGCGCGGCGAACTGCAGCGCTGACGGAGGCCACCATGTTCTTCCAACGCATTCCCGAACACAAACTGCGCATGCCGACTGCCGACGAGGCTTTGCCCGGCCGTGACACGCCGATCCCGACCAGTCAGACCACCCATAGTGTCCTCGGCACGCCGCTGCACGGGCCATTTCCCGAGCAGATGCAAACCCTGATAGTCGGGCTTGGCTGTTTCTGGGGCGCAGAGCGTCGCTTCTGGCAGGTGCCCGGCGTCTACAGCACCGCGGTCGGCTACGCCGGCGGCCTGACCCCCAACCCGACCTACGAGGAGGTCTGCTCGGGCATGACCGGCCACAACGAGGTGGTGCTGGTGGTGTTTGACCCGCAGGAGGTATCGCTGCAACACCTGCTCAAGGTGTTCTGGGAATCGCACAACCCGACCCAGGGCATGCGCCAGGGCAACGATCAGGGCACCCAGTACCGCTCTGGCATCTATGTCAGCGATATGGCCCAGCGCGCCTTCGCCGAGGCCAGCAAGGCCAACTATGCGAACGCGCTGCAGGAGGCCGGTCTGGAGGAGATCACCACCGAAATCCTGCCTGCCCCGACCTTCTACTACGCCGAGGACTACCACCAGCAGTATCTGGCCAAGAATCCCGGCGGTTACTGTGGCCTGGGTGGCACCGGCATCTGCCTGCCAGGTTGAAAACGGGCTCAGCGCTGGCTGAGCCGCTGCAGGCAGAGCCCGGTCAGTTCAGCAAAACGCTTGAAAGCCGCAATCTGGCTCGTGCTCAGCTCGCGACCGGATAAGCGCATGTCACCGTAGAGCACTCCGACTCTGCGCTCGCCTGCTATGACCGGAGCAATCGCGAACGGGCCGTTGCCAACCAGCTCCACCACCGCCGGCGTCACCAGCGGCTGTAACCGCTCCGATTTTGGGCTGCCGAGCCATAGGCAGTCACGCTGATTGAGCGCATGGGTGAATATCTGCGGTGCACCATCCGCGCAGCTGAGCGAGAAGGTCTCGCGCCAGCGCTGGGTGCCCTTGCCGATGGCGGAACGGACGCGAAACTGCGTCTGCCTCTCGGCCAGCACCATCAACGCAACCCGCTCTATACCGGCTCCGCGGTGCAACCCCTGCATGACCGTATGCAAAATGGTGTCGACATCCATCGGCGCCCGCACCATCAGCTTCAGGTGATCAACCGACAGCTTGAGCATTTCCAGATTCGGCTGCAGCAGCGGTTCTGGCTCAGCCTCGGGTTTGCGCTCAGCCGGCGCCGCGTCGTCCGCTGGCGCACCCGGCACCACTTCCATTTGCAGCAGCGCCGACAGGTCCAGCGGCAGGTCATCAGCGCGCGGAATCCATTGCTGCAAGTCAGCGTTAGAGCAGTTCCCGGCGATCCGCACGGCTTCCTGACCACTGCCAACCAGCTGCTGCCAGGCGTGTTCAGCATCGGTGCCAATCAATTCGGCAACCGGCTCAATCAACGCCTGAACCGATTCGTGCGTCCAGCCGTCGGCCGCCACGCGCTCAGCCAGTTGACTGCCCAGCGCAACAGCGCGTGCCGCCGGCCCATCGCTGTTACGACTGGCCTGAATCAACTGACCGATCTCGCCCATATTCCAGGTCTTGAGCAGGCCAACCGTCAGTTGATCGAAGGTCACGCCCAGCTCTCGACGCATCACCTTTTCCGGATCAGCGCCCGGTTCATTCAGGCTGCTCACCAGCCGGTCGGCTGCACTGCCTGCATGGCTCCAAAACGCCAGTTCACCGATATGACTCAGCAGGGTTGCGATAAATACCTCTTCCTGCTGACGTTGATTCAGGTACTGCGCCATGTTGCGCGCCTGCACGGCGCCATGAAACGAGCGCGCCAGCAAGGCTTGAAGCTGCTCGCGGGGAGAGTTTTTCAACAGGCCATCGAGCAGACTGACCGAGAGCCCGATCATGCGCACCTGATCGAACCCTACTACCACCACAGCACGGGATAACGTCTTGATGACTTCGCGACCCGGGTTGCAATAGACGCTGTTACTGACACGAAGCACCTTGGAGGCAAGACCAGCGTCACGCATCAGCACTTCTGTCAGCTGGGCAACAGAGGCCGTTTCCGACTGCGACAGACGCAGCAGATCGTGCACTACCACGGCCATGGCCGGCAGTTCGGCGCGATTCAAGCGCTCCATCCAGGAGCGCAGGCCATGAGTCTCGTTATTCAAATCAGTCATCCGGGCAAAGGGTGAAGCGAACACAAATGATACCAGTGTGACATCAATCCTGGCAGCCTCCTTGCCCCTCGTCGGCGCCGCTGTGCAAGCGTGCGGTGCTTTCATAGAATAGCGCGATGCCAAAGACATGCCTTGATGTTCATCACTACTCCAGCGTCGCCGCAGCGCATGCCCACGAGGAGCAGGCGCAACTGGTGTTTGGCCTGCACGGCACCCTGGAACTGGAGTTCAAGGGTGACGGCGGCAGGGTTCAGGCTGGGCGCGTGGCAATCATCGCGCCCAGTGACCGGCATGCCTTTTTCAGCCCTGACCAAGGCAATTGTCTGGTGCTCGATATCGACCCCGACGCGCTGCTACCGGGCCTTGAGGGCCAACGCGAGCAGCAGCTGCGCCTGCTCGACCGCAGCTCACTGCAGCCACTGAACCCGGCGCAGACACACCTGATCAGCAGCCTCGCCGGACTGATCAGCACCCAGCCCTGGCTGGCAGACAGCGGCGCCGCCCTGCTACTCAACTCCCTGCTTGGCCAGCCAACGGCCGCGCGCCGGCTCCCGCTCGCTCGCCTCAATGCGTTTATCGAAGCCCAGATGGCTCGCCCTCTCGGCGTCGAAGACTTGGCTCGGGTATGCGACCTGTCCGCCTCACGTTTCAATCACTGGTGCCAGTTGGAGCTGGGCTGCTCACCGCTGGAGTACCTGCGCCAGCGGCGTCTGCAGCGAGCCCGGCAGCTACTCGAACACAGCAACCTGCCGATCGGCGACATTGCCGCACGCTGTGGCTACAGCAGTCAGAGCGCCTTCACTCAAGCATTCAGCCGCCGCTGGCAGCTGCTGCCCAGCACCCTGCGTAAAGGGCACACTCACTGACCCGGCAGTGACACAACAATTTTCAGCAGCGACGCGACAGCAGCGTCCTCGCCTGCGCAGTACCATCGTGCTCAGACATCCATCTGCGAGACCTGCATGACCAACCTGACTCACAATCGCGCCCTGCTTTACATGCACATCGCTGCGCTGCTGTTCGGCCTGACCGGTATTTTTGGCAAGCTGGCCAGCACTACGCCCGACGCAATTGTCCTGGGTCGTGCACTGTTCGCGGTGACAGCACTAGTCATGTTCGCGCGACTCGGCAACCACCCCCTGCTGCGCCAGCTGACACCCCGCCATCTGGCCAGTCTGGCCATGTGTGGTGCGTTTCTGGCCGTGCACTGGCTGACCTTCTTCCATGCCATCAAGATTTCCGGGGTTGGCATAGCCACGCTCGGCTTCGCCAGCTTCCCTGCCTTTGTCGTGGTGCTTGAGGCGTTGTTCTGGCGCGAACATCCAAGCCGTCACGATTTGCTCAAGGTAGGACTGGTATGCGCCGGGTTGTTGCTGATTCCCGCAGAGTTCAGCCTCAAAGCCGACAACACCGAAGGACTGCTGTGGGCGATATTGTCCGGCCTCTGCTTTGCTGCAGCATCGGTTGGGAACCGACTGACCAGCGGCCACCTGCATCCGGTACAGATCGCCTGCTGGCAGAATGTAGTGGTATCGCTACTGGTATTGCCCACCGGCACGCTGGCTTTGGCGCACATGCCCGCGCTGGACTGGCTGTGGATTGGCCTGCTGGGGGTATTCTGCACCGGCCTGGCTCAGGTGCTGTTTGTCTCCAGTCTGCGGGTGCTGAACGCCCGCACCGCGTCGCTGTTTTTCGCGCTGGAACCGGTCTACGGCATTCTGATTGCGTGGTGGCTGTTCGCCGAACAGCCCACCCTGCGCATGCTACTGGGCGGCCTGCTGATCATCAGCGCGGTACTGATGGTGCGCCGGGCACCCAACCCGGCCTGACAATCAGAGCGGACTTTCGATCAGCTTCACCCAATGCTGCAGCAGATGCATCCGGTCTGCTGCCAGCTTCAAGCAGACCAGCAGCGGCACTGCGATCAGCACGCCGACAACCCCCCAGAGCCAGCCCCAAAGTACCAGCCAGAGCATCAGCACCAGCGGATGCAGGCGCATCCGCTGGCCCAGTACCATGGGCGTTACAAACTGCGCCTCGACCAGGTTGATGCCGAAAAACACCAGCGCCGGCAGCAAGGCCTCTAACCCGGGGCCGTACTGCACAATCCCCGCCAGACACAGCACCAGCATGCCAATCACCGGCCCCACATAGGGCGCGAAGTTCAGCAGCCCGACCATCACGCCCCAGAGCAAGGCATCTTCGACGCCCATCAGATACAGCACGAGCCCGGTCACCGTACCGAGCAATGTGTTGATCAGGCTCACGGTGAGGATGTAGCGCGACAGCTCACGCTGCACCTGCTCCAGCAGATCCGTCGCTGCCTGCTTGTCACGCACCTGTGGAAACACCTGAATGAAGGTGCGGTACAACGAGGGGCCAAAGATCAACATGAACAGCACCAGCACCAGGAAGGTAAAGAACTGCGCCAGCACCGCCGGCGTTGCCCCCAGCGCTTTGACCATGACCTCCATACCACCCTGCATAACCCGATCCGACAGCGCCGGATCACTGCTCTGCGGGGCAGCCGCCGCAGGGGGCGAGGTATCCTCACGAAGCCAGCCAAACAGCCTGAAGCCCTCTTCCACCTCCACCGCGGGACCAGCCGGCGCCTCAGCGGGTGCCAGCTTGCGACCAAAGGCGTCCAGCTCATCGGACAGCTGGGCGGACAGTTCCGGCAGCCGCGTCAGCCACTTCTCCGCCGGTTCGGCCAGCTGCGTTCCCAGCAGCGTAAAGGGCCCGCCAATCGCCGCCAGCAGCAACAGGGCCGACAGCGTGCGCGGCACATGAAAGCGCTTGAACACCGCAACCAGCGGGCTCAGCAGCAAAGCAAACAGCGCTGCTACCACAACCGGCAGCAACAGGGTTTTGGCGAAATACAGGGTGTACAAACAGGCCAGCGTCAACAGCCAGACGAGCGTCTGCTGCGTGGGCGAGCGGCGAACCGCTGGCGAGCGCGCCTGCTCTGTCGATTCAGCGGCCTCGGTCACAGCGGCATCCACAGGCGGCGCAGTAACTGAAACGCACTTTGCGCGACCGGCAACAAACGCACGCCGGTTACGCCCAGCCCCCAGGTCCGACTTGCGCCCAACCGCTGGGTCAAGGCGCCCGCCAGGGCACCACCGCCGACGAGCACAGCCGGCGGCACCTGCCCGAGTTGATGCCGCACCAAAGCGCCACTGAGCTGCACAATTTCAATGCGCAGATTCAACTGGTGATCCAGCTGTTCAATCTCGGCCATCAACTGACGACGACTCATCTCGTGCTCCCTGCATAAGGCGTTTGAAGTGAGCCTTGGTACGGCGGAAACCCAGCGAACGCTGGTAGACCTGCAGCTGGCGCACCAGCAGTGCAATGCCTGCTCCGTGCAACACCAGCACACCACACAGCGCGATCACTACCGACCCTGCTGCCTGCCAGATCAGCCACCCGACCAGCAGACTGAATACCAGCCAGGTAAACAGCAGCAGCGGCACCAGCAGCAGGGTCAGCAGCAATATGCGCCGCGCATCGCCCAGGCTCAATTGCAGCTCCAGTCGCAGCATGGTGGCAATTTCGCCGCCGGCAGCCAGCAACTGCCGCAGCCAGGCCGCAGTGTGATCGATTAGCTCATCGACGGCCTTGACCGCATCGGCGGACAGTTCTGGCGTTTCCGCATCGGGCTGCTGCGGCTGATCGTTGACGCCCGGAGGCGTCTGTTCCTGCGGTTCACTCATCGGCGCGAGAACAGCTGCGCGAGGACAAAACCTGCGGCGAACGCAATGCCCAGCGTGGCCAACGGCTTCTCACGCATGTAGGTCGTCGCCTGCTCGCCCAGCGCTTCGGCCTTCTCGCGCCCCTTGAGCAACTGCTCAAGTGCGTCCTGCTTAACATCCAGCCCGGCCGCCTGTGCTGCAGCCTTGAAATGATCCCGCGCCTCCAGCAGTTTCTCGTACGCCTCGCTGACGGCGGCCTTGCTGGCAGCCAGCTCGGCCTCTTTACCTGCGCTCTGGGTTGTCTTTTCTGCTGCCATCTCGATCTCCTTGATCTCGCCGCGGCACTGGTCCGACCAACGGCCCAACTACTATAGGCGGCAACGACAGTCGCGTCATCGGCAAGATTTATTCGCCGTCATTCGCCACGCCGAAACGCGCATTCTGGCATTTACTCACCTCGCGATGCAGGCGAGGCTGAGCACCAACGGCGCTAGACGATCGACCGATCTGTGCCAGACTGACTGCCACCATCGACACCACCCGTTCTCAGAAATGGGACTGGCGCCGCACGGGCAAGTTCAGCCTGGCTGGCCGCCGGCCCTTTCAACCACGAGGAATACCCCATGAGCAGCACCCGCGAGTTCGACGTCATAGTCTACGGCGCCACCGGTTACACCGGTCGCCTGGTTGCCGAGTATCTGTGTCAGGAATACGGCAACGACAGCAATCTGCGCTGGGCCATGGCCGGCCGCAGCCAAAGCAAGCTGGAAGCCGTGCGCGACGAAATTGGCGCCCCTGCCAGCACCCCGCTGGTGGTTGCCGACACCAGCGATCTGGCGAGCCTGCAGGCGATGGTCGAACGTACCAAGGTCGTGCTGACCACCGTCGGCCCGTATCAGCTGTATGGCCCGGAGCTGGTGCGCATCTGCGCCGAAACCGGCACAGACTACGTGGACCTGTGTGGCGAGCCGGCGTGGATGCGGCAGATGATCGACGCCCACGGCGAAACCGCCAAGGCCAGCGGCGCACGGATCGTCTTCTCCTGCGGCTTCGACTCCATTCCGTTCGACCTCGGCGTCTACTTCCTGCAGAACGCGGCCAAAGAGCAGCTCGGTTGTGCGCTGCCGCGCATCAAGGGCCGCGTACGCAAGATGAAGGGCACCTTCTCCGGCGGCACCGCCGCCAGCCTGAAGGCCACCATGGCGGCGGCCAAGGCCAACCCGGAAATCCTCAAGCTGCTCGCCAACCCATTCGCCCTGACCCCCGGTTTCACTGGCCCGGCACAGCCACCCGCGATGAAGCCAGAGTTCGACGAATCACTGGGCAGCTGGGCCGCGCCGTTCATCATGGCGGCCATCAACACGCGCAACGTCCATCGCTCCAACGCGCTTTTGGGCCACGCCTACGGCGAGGACTTTGTCTACGACGAGATGATGCTGACCGGCCCCGGCGAACAAGGCGAAGCCATTGCCAACGCAGTTGCCAGCGACAAGTCTCTCGCCAGCGACGATGCACCCAAGCCGGGCGAAGGCCCGAGCAAGGAAGAGCGCGAGACCGGTTTCTACGACGTACTGTTCATCGGTGAAGCGGCCGATGGTCGTACCCTGAAAGCCAGCGTTGCCGGCAAGCGCGACCCGGGTTACGGCTCGACCTCTCGCATGATTGCGGAAAGCGCGATCTGTCTGGTCCGCGACGCGACCGACACCAAAGGCGGTATCTGGACGACCGCGCCGGCAATGGGCGACAAGCTGATCAAGCGCCTGCAGGAGCACGCAGGGTTGACCTTCAAGCTGGAAAGTTGAGTCCAGCGGCGGAGAAGCCTTTGGCGTTCTCCGCCCTACCTGACTCAAGGCGTGGTAATTCTGGCGGGCGCGGCATGCCGCGTCCCTACGCCAAATCGGCCCAGTGCGTGCTGCTCTCAGGGCGCCCCGGCCAGCCAATCCATCCGCCAGCTGCCACCGCCGGCCTGCGCCAGCTCGGTGCTCAGCCACGGCAATACCTGCTCCAGTTCCTCCCAGATTGGCCACGGCGGATTGATCAGCATCATCCCCGAGCCATTCAGGCCCAGCTGGTTGTCGACCGGCCGCACGTTCAGTTCAACCCGCAGCGCCTTGGGCGCGCCGCTGTCGGCAATGCCCCGATAGAAGTCCTTGAGCAGCCGCTCATCCTTGATCGGATACCAGATCGCGATCACCGTCTGGCGCATGCGGCTGATCGCCTGCTGCACTGCAGCAACGCAGCGCTCCAGATCGTCGGTCTTCTCGAATGGCGGATCGAGCAGCCAGAGCGCACGCTTCTCCGTCACTGGCAGAAAGGCCTTGGGCAACTCGTAACCGTTGCGCTCATGTACTGCCACCTCGGGTTGCGGGGCGAAGTGCTGACGCAGGGTTTCGGCGTCTTCCGGGTGCAGCTCACTGACAATCATCCGGTCCTGCTCGCGCAGCAGCTCCGCCATGATCTGTGGCGAGCCCGGGTACCAGCGCAGTGCACCGTCGGGGTTATGGCGTGCAACCGCATCACGGTAGTCAGCCAGCCACAGTGGCAGATCATCGCGCTGCCACAGTCGCGCGATGCCATCAACATACTCACCCGTCTTACCGGCTGCCTCGCCCTGCAGGTCGTACAACGCGGTGCCGGCATGGCTATCGAAGCAGCACAGCGGCGTGTCCTTGCGCTGCATCAGCTCCAGCAGTCGGCGCAGCAGGGCATGTTTGAGAACGTCGGCGTGGTTGCCGGCGTGATAACTGTGGCGGTAGTTCATGAGCGGTCCCGCGGAGATACGTGAGCGAAAGCGCGCATTCTAGCAGTCATCGCAGGGCGGCAGCATGCAGCAGAGCGTGCAAGCGCGGCGGGCAAGGAGTACATTTGGCACTTTGCCATTACCCACCACACGCGGACGTCGACGTGAAACCGATCATCAATACCCTCCTGGCCACTGTGTTGTTGTGCGCCTCGCTGCCCAGCTTTGCCATGCAGATTTTCGTCAGAACCCTGACCGGCCAGAACATCACGCTGGATGTAGAGTCGAACGACACCATCGAAAACGTCAAAGCCAAGGTTCAGGACAAAACCGGCATCGCTCCCGAGAATCAGCGTCTGATTTTCGCCGGCAGGCTGCTGGAGGAAGATCGCACGCTGGGCGACTACAACATCCTGAAAGAGTCGACCCTGCATCTGGTGCTGCGGTCAGTGCTGACACCCTCGCGCCTGCAAAGCCTCGCCGAACAACCGCTATTGCTGCAGGGCGCCATCACCCAGTCGTCACTGGTACTGCATGGCAGTCACGGCACTCCGCTGGAGATGCGTGCCGAGCCCGGCAGCCAAAGCTGTCTGTGGGCATCAGGCGACTGGAGCGCGGACAACCATGCCCAGCGCGACGGCTCACTCAAGCTGGCCGAGCTGGGTGGCTGCTGGGTCATCAGTGACAGTCGCGCCCAGATAGGCGTTGGTCTCGGCAAGTCCTGGAGCAAGCAAAACACCGCCTTTGGCGGCGCACAGGATCAGCGCGGCGAGTACGCGGTCGTCGAGTTGATCTCCCCGATCAGCCTGTTGGGCAGCAACGCCTGGGGCACCCTGACCGCCTACTACAGCGAGGCCGATCTGGATATTCAGCGCGGCTATCTGAGCAACGATGTGGCGGACAGCTCGGTCGGCAAAACCGACGCCAGCACCTGGGCCGTGCGCCTGCGCACCGACTGGGAAAACGCTGGCTCGCTGGCCGGCGCTGGCCTGTCGCCCTTCGTGGAGCTGTCACACAGCAAGGCCGAACTGGATGGTTACAGTGAACGCTCTGGAGCCGCCCCGGCGGTGTTCGCAGACAGCGACCTGGCGACCTCGGAGGCCCGCACCGGCGTCAACGCGCTGAAGCCGCTGACAGCTACGTTCAGCCTGACCTCGGGTCTGGAAGCAGTCCACCGCTTCGATGAGTCCAGCTCCGATGTGCACGGCAGTCTGGGTGGCGTCGACGACTTTGCAATTGATGTCCGCAGCGCCAAGGACACCTGGCTGCGTACTTCGGTCGGCGGCATCTGGGCGCTCGCACCGTTCAAGCTGATCGTCAGCGCCAACGCCACCAGCGAAGGGCAAGAGCCGGACGCCTGGCTGGCCATGCACGTGGTCGGTTCGTTCTGAGCGACAAGGCGCCGAGCGGGCAACCGCTCGGCGCATTCAGCCCTGCTGGCTGTTCGGCGTTACCCGCAATACTTCTTCTATCGTCGTCAAACCAGCGCCGACCTTTTGCGCGCCCGACAACCGCAAGCTGTGCATGCCTTCCTTATAGGCCTGCCGGCGCAGCTGAGCGATGTCGGTATCGTTGTGAATCAGGGCTTTGATGCCGTCACTCAGCGGCATCAGTTCATAGACGCCGGCGCGCCCGCGATAGCCGGTTTCGCGGCATTCCAGGCAGCCGACCGCTTCCCGTGACTGACTGGGCAGCGGCGCATTCCAGGGCTTGGTGAGGTCGATCCAGGCTTCTTCGTCTACCGGCGCGGGCGCCTTGCAATGGGGGCACAGAGTGCGCACCAGTCGCTGCGCCATCACGCCCAGCACCGTCGCCTTGATCAGATAGGGCGCTACACCCAGCTCAATCAGACGACTGACCGCACTGGGCGCATCGTTGGTGTGCAGGGTCGACAGCACCAGGTGGCCGGTCAGCGCGGCCTGAATCGCCATTTCTGCGGTTTCCAGGTCACGGATCTCGCCGACCATGATGATGTCCGGATCCTGCCGCATCAGCGCGCGCACGCCACTGGCGAAGTTCAGCTCGATATTGTGCTGCACCTGCATCTGGTTGAAGCTGTCCTCAACCATCTCGATCGGGTCTTCGATGGTGCAGACGTTGACCTGCGGCGTCGCCAGTTGCTTGAGCGTGGTGTACAGCGTGGTGGTCTTGCCGGACCCGGTCGGCCCGGTGACCAGCACAATGCCGTTGGGCTGCTTGACCATTTGCTGCCAGCGGCGCTGATCCTCGGCGGAAAAACCCAGTTGATCGAAGCTGCGCAGCAGCACATCCGGGTCGAAGATCCGCATGACCATCTTCTCGCCGAACGCGGTCGGCAGCGTGGACAGCCGCAGCTCGACTTCATTGCCCTTGGGCGCCCGTGTCTTGATACGGCCATCCTGCGGTTTGCGCTTCTCGGCCACGTTCATTCTGCCGAGGGTTTTCAGCCGGCTGACCACCGCCATGGTGACCTGGATCGGGAACTGATACACGGTGTGCAGCACGCCATCGATACGCAAGCGCACGCAGCCGGACTCGCGGCGGGGCTCGATGTGGATGTCGCTGGCACGCTGTTCGAACGCGTACTGGAACAGCCAGTCGACAATGTTCACCACGTGGGCGTCGTTGGCATCCGGTTCCTGACTCATGCTGCCAAGGTTGAGCAGCTGCTCAAAATTACCGACGCCGCTGGCCTTCTGATCGGTCGCATTGGCACCGGTCACGGAACGGGCGAGTCGATAGAACTCCACCGAATAGCGCTGCAGGTCTTCCGGATTGGCGATGACGCGGCGGATATCGCGCTTGAGCACGTGCCGCAGATTGTCTTCCCAGCCCTGCACGAAGGGTTGGGCACTGGCGATGGTGACCTCGCGGTCATTCACTTCCACCGCCAAAATCCGGTGACGCTGGGCGAACGCAAAGGACATCAGCGGCGTCACCGCCGACACGTTGATCTTGAGCGGATCAATACGATACCAGGGCTGGTCGCTTTCACTGGCCAGCCAGCGGCTGAGACTCTCCAGATCCAGCGTCTTACCCGGCCTGCCAAGGTCGTCCACGCCCTGACCGGCGATAAACTGCAGCGGATGCAGCTTGGCCGTATCGCCAACGGCAGCGCGGCGCAGGGTGACCAGATGATCCGCGCTGTCCTGACTGATACGCCCTTGAGCCACCAGCGTGGTCAGAAAATCCACCAGTTCCAGCGTGCGATCGCTACCCGGGATAGCCAGATCCGCCAGCTTCTTCATGCCCCACTCCCCTGCCCTGTTCGATGTTTCGCAGCGGCAATCCGGCCACCGCCTCATTACCGCCTTCAGCTGTTCAGTTCGCGCCAGGCGTTCAGTCTGCGCACGCGCACGCCCTGCTTGCGCAGCGCGGATAGCAGCAGCTCACGTTGTTCATCATCAATGTGCGGATACTGTTCCAGCAGCGCCTGCAGCTTGTTCAACTCGCCAAATAGACGGTCCGGCTCGGACACATCGAGCCACTGGCGGAACTGAGCCAGCAACATATGCAGCCGACCAAGGCGCGGCAACTGGTCAAGCCACTCGCTGACCATATGCTCGGGATCGTTGTTGTGCGGCACCAGCAGCTCCTTGATTTCCTTACCGGTGGCCGCCAGCAGCCAACGCTCCAGCGTCAGCGCCGCCACACGATCGCCACGCGGCGGCCGGTTCAGGGTCCAGCGGCGCTGCTGCAGCCACAGCGCCAACTCGACAAACAGCGCGCCCCAACCCGGCTGCGCCAACTGACGATCAAACTCGGCTTCGGCCGCACGGCGCGCCGCTTCGCCGTCGGCATCATCGGCCCAGCCGGCCAGCACCAACGGCTGGAACGCCGCCAGCAACGCATCAAGCGGCCCAACAAAGGGGCTGGCGGCAGAACGTGGCAGGGCCAGGTCGAACACTGCAAAAGCCGCGCGCAGCTGCGCCAGGGCGCCGGTCAGTTCGCGGAACAACTTCCACTGCTGCGCGTAGCGGTACTGCTCTGCCAGGCGCTGAACGCGGCCCAGCAGCTGACTGACCAGTTCGGCAATGACCTCATCGACCGGCGTATCGGCCTGCCAGTGCGGCCGGTCAAGGCGCAGGGTAAAGCTGCTCGCATCAAACAGCCGGTAGCCGCGTTCGGCCTTGCTGATGTCACAGGGCATCAGTGGCAACTCGGCCGCCAGCGCAAGGGCCAGCTCCAGCAGCGCTACCGCAGGCCCCTGACGCACTTCCAGCTCAAGCTCACTGATTGGCTCGCTGCCGTTATCGGTACGCACCTCTCCCTCGTCCAGCGCGGCCTCAACCTCGACGATCTCGCCGTCGCGCTCCCAGCGCAGCATCGCGCGGGTGCGCTGAAAATCGGTGGTAAACACCGGCTGCAGGCTCTGCTTGTCCAGCTCGGCCAACTCTGCAGGCCAGCAGCTGTCATCCAGCAGCGACAAATCCAGCGCATCGGCCTTGAGGTACCAGTCCCACTCGTTGCGCTCGGATAAACCGGCAACACTTTGCCCTCGGCTCTTGAGCGTCTGAATAAAGGTGTCACCATCACGACGAAGACGCAGTGCTACCTTGGCGGCAGCGAGATCACGGTTGGCTGTATCAAAGTACTGGTTGTACAAAGTGCCGCTCTGCCAGTCGCCCTGGCGTCGCTCATCGAGCAGCGGATGGGTGCGCAGGGCTTGCAGTACATCGGCACTGGCGCGCAGCTTGATTTCAGTTTCTTTGACCATGTGACATTCTCGACAGCGCCGGCGGCAAAGGGTGGCCACCGGCGAATAATGTTCAATTGTTTTCAATTTGATGACGGCCGCAGCCTCAGCACCTATACTTTGCGACCTCAATTCCAGCGGGAGGCGTCATGCCAAACAATCCGTTCCTCACACTGTTCGGCAGATCTCCGATCGGCCCCATGCAGCAGCACATTGCCAAGGCACATGAATGTGCCGCACAGCTGCTGCCCTTCATCGACGCGTTGCAGGCCGAGGACTGGAGCGAAGCAGAGCGTCTGCAGCAGCAGGTTGCCCGGCTCGAACGGGAAGCAGACAAGCTGAAGAAGGACGTTCGCGTCCACCTGCCGAAAAGCCTGTTTTTGCCGGTGCCGCGCTCCGACCTGCTGGAGTTGCTGAGTGTACAGGACAAAGTCGCCAACCGCGCCAAGGATATCGCCGGCCTGATGTTTGGCCGCCGCATGGTTATTCCGCCAACCCTGTTCCCCGCTTTCCGCGAGTATGTGCAGCGTTCCATCGACGCCGCGGCGCAGGCGCTGAAAGCCATGAACGAGCTGGACGAGCTGCTGGAAACCGGCTTCGCCGGCCGTGAAGTCACCCTGGTTGAGCGTCTGATCGAAGAGCTGGACCGCATCGAACACGATACCGACAACATGCAGATTGGCCTGCGCTCCGAGCTGTTCAAGCTGGAGAAGGACTGGCCACCGGTCGATGTCATGTTCCTGTATCAGATCATTGAATGGATCGGTGATGTCGCCGACCGCGCCCAGCGCGTCGGCAACCGCCTGGAACTGCTGATGGCTCGCTAGGAAGCGACCGAATGGCCAACAGCACCCTGACGGACTTTCCGCCCGCGCAGAAAGCCGGCAGCCCATGCACCCGTTTTAGAGTATTAAAGATATGACCCTGATTGCAGAGTACGGCACCATCCTGCTGATTCTTGCCTGCCTGTTCGGCTTTTTCATGGCCTGGGGCGTCGGCGCCAACGATGTTGCCAATGCCATGGGCACCTCGGTCGGCTCCCGCGCCCTGACCATCAAGCAGGCGATCTTAATCGCCATCGTGTTCGAGTTCCTCGGCGCCTACCTGGCCGGTGGATCGGTAACCCAGACGATTCGCAGCGGCATCATCGACGCCGAAGCGATCAGCCCTGACCAGATGGTCTTCGGTATGCTGGCTTCACTGCTCGCGGCGGGAACCTGGCTGCTGGTTGCCTCGATCAAGGGCTGGCCGGTATCCACCACCCACTCGATCATCGGCGCGGTTATCGGCTTTGGCGCCGTCGGCGTCTCGATGGAAGCCGTGCACTGGGAAGGTGTCACCCCGATCGTGGCCAGCTGGGTCATCTCGCCGCTGCTGTCCGGCATCGTTGCCTTCATGATCTTCATCAGCGTGCACCGCCTGATTCTCGACACCGAAAATCCCTTCGCCAACGCCAAGCGCTACGTACCGTTCTACATGTTTGCGGTTGGCTTCGTGGTCACCATCCTGACCCTGACCAAAGGCCTCAAGCACATCGGCCTGAACCTCAGCGGCTGGGAAAGCCTGGGTCTGGCACTGCTTGCCGGGGTTCTGGTAGCCGGCTTCGGCGTCACCCTGCTCAGCCGTATCAAGGCAGATCCGGAAGCCGACAAGAACTTCCACTTCGCCAGCGTGGAAAAGGTCTTTGCGGTACTGATGATCTTCACCGCCTGCGCCATGGCCTTCGCCCACGGCTCCAACGACGTCGCCAACGCGGTTGGCCCGCTGGCCGCTATCGTCGGCGTACTGCACTCCGGCGGCGAAGTCGCCAGCAAATCGCTGGTTCCGGGCTGGGTGCTGCTGCTGGGCGCTATCGGTATCGTCGTTGGTCTGGCGACCTATGGCTACCGCGTCATCGCCACCATCGGCAAGCACATCACCGAGCTGACGCCGAGCCGCGGTTTCGCCGCCGAACTGGCAACCGCCACCACCGTCGTCGGCGCGTCCAGCATCGGCCTGCCGATCTCCACCACCCACACCCTGGTGGGTGCGGTTCTGGGTGTGGGTCTGGCCCGCGGTATCGGCGCACTGAATCTGCGCGTCATCGGCACCATCTTCAGCTCCTGGGTCGTCACCCTGCCGGCTGGCGCCATCCTGTCCATCATCTATTTCTTCATCCTCTCCGGGATTTTCAGCTGACTATCCGCCACCGGCGGCGTAAGCTGAGGCGACACTTGCGTCGGGTGTTCTGACTGGCAGAACATCCGCCTCAACCGGAGTTGCCAATGCCCCTGCCGCCACTGAAGGATCAGTTCGACGCCCTGCTGAGGCTGCCCTCAATCAGTTGCACCCAGCCTGCGCTGGATCAAAGCAATCTGCCCGTTGTTGAACTGCTGGCCAGCTGGCTGGAATATCTCGGCTTTGACTGCCGGGTACTGCCGATTGCCGGGCAGCCCGGCAAAGCCAACCTGATTGCGACACTGGGCAGCGGCCCCGGCGGCCTGGTCATGGCCGGCCACACCGATACCGTCCCCTGCAACCCGGAACGCTGGAACCACGACCCCTTTGCCCTGAGTGAAGCGGATAACCGCTGGTACGGCCTCGGCAGCTGCGACATGAAGGGCTTCTTCCCGCTGATCATTGAAGCGGTGCGCAGCTACCTTGACCAGCCGTTCAAGCAACCGCTGATCATCCTCGCCACAGCAGACGAAGAAAGCTCCATGAGCGGTGCCCGCGCACTGGTCGCGGCCGACTTCACGCAGGCGCGCCACGCTATCATCGGCGAACCCACCGGCATGCGGCCAATCCGCATGCACAAGGGCATCATGATGGAGCGGATCGACATTGTCGGGCAGGCCGGCCACTCGTCCGACCCAAGCCTTGGGCATAACGCCATGGAAGCCATGCACGCAGTCATCGGCAATTTGCTGCAGCTGCGCGGGGACTGGCAAAAGCGCTGGAACAATCCACTGTTTGGCGTCCCGACGCCGACCCTGAATCTGGGTTGCATCCATGGCGGCGACAACCCCAATCGAATCTGCGCCAAGTGCGCACTGGAGTTCGATATTCGCCCTCTGCCCGGCATGGACGGCGATGAACTGCGCGCAGCGATTCGCGAACGGCTTTTGCCGATCGCCGCCGAGCATCAGGTGCAGATTGACTACAAGCCGCTATTCCCGGGCGTACCTGCGTTCGAAACCCCGGCGGACGCACCAATCGTTCGCGCTTGCGAAGAGCTGACCGGGCAAAGTGCCGCCGCAGTGGCCTTCGCCACCGAGGGCCCGTATCTCAACCAGCTCGGCATGCAGACGCTGATTCTCGGGCCCGGCGATATCGATCAGGCGCATCAGCCGGACGAGTTTCTCGCCCTGGACCGCCTGCAACCCACCATCGATGTGCTGCAAGGGCTGATCCGACGCTTCTGCCTGCAGTAGCACGACGGCTTGAAGGCCCGCCCGCAAACCCCTTTAATAGCTCTTTTTTCTGGAACACCGCGCATGCTCGACTACGTCAACTGGTTCCGCCACTCGACGCCCTACATCAATCAGCACCGGGACTGTACCTTTGTGCTGATGTTGCCGGGCGAAGCCATGATTCACGCCAACTTCAACAACATCATCCACGACATCATGCTGCTCAGCAGCCTCGGCGTGCGTCTGGTGCTGGTGCATGGCTCACGTCCGCAGATCGAGGAACGTCTGGCCAGCCGCGGAATCAGTTCGCGCTATCACAATGACCTGCGGGTAACCGACATGGATACCCTCGCCTGCGTCATCGACGCGGTTGGCAGCTTGCGGATTGCGATCGAAGCCAAACTCTGTACCCAGCAATCGGGTAGCCGGTTGCGGGTCATCGGTGGCAACCTGGTGACCGCCAAGCCGATTGGCGTGGTCGACGGCGTCGACTTTCACCACACCGGGGAAGTGCGCCGCATCGACCGCAAGGCCATCGCCCGCCATTTGGACGAAGGCGACATCGTGCTGCTGTCCAGTCTCGGCTATTCACCCACCGGCGAAGCCTTCAACGTCGCCTGCGAAGACGTAGCCACCAGCGTAGCCGTCGCCCTTAGCGCAGATAAACTGATTCTGTTCGGGGAAGACACCGGCATTCGCGACGAGCAGGGCGAACTGCTGCGCGAGCTCAAACCAACCCGCGCAGCGCCACTGCTGACCAAACTGGGTACCAGCCAGCCCGGCAGCCTGCTGCAGGCTGCCTGCAAGGCCTGCAACGCTGGCCTGCGGCGCAGTCATATCGTCAGCTTCGCCGAAGACGGCGCCCTGCTGACCGAGTTGTTCACCCGCGACGGCGGCGGCACCCTGGTCAGCCAGGAGGCATTCGAGCAAATTCGCGGTGCCAGCATCGACGACGTCGGCGGCCTGCTGGAGCTGCTGCGGCCACTCGAGGAGGCCGGCATTCTGGTTCGCCGTTCACGGGAGGTACTGGAAACCGAGATCAGTCAGTTCACCCTGATCGAACGCGACGGCCGCATCATCGGCTGCGCCGCCCTGTATCCGCTGGAAGGCTCCAGTGCCGCAGAGCTGGCCTGCGTCGCCATCGACCCGACCTACCGCCAGGGCGGTCGTGGCGACCAGTTGCTGCAGCACATCGAGAGCCAGGCGCGCAGCCTGAAGATCGATACGCTGTTCGTGCTCACCACCCGCACCGCACACTGGTTCCGCGAGCGCGGCTTCGAACCCAGCAGCGTGGAGCGGCTACCGGCGAAACGCGCAGCGCTGTACAACTTCCAGCGCAACTCCAAGGTGTTTGAGAAGAAGCTTTGACCGCAGCAAGCCGGCCACGATTGTGGCCGGTTGTGGACACGCGACGCTAGACCTCCGGCGTCCAGTAACTGCAGCGATGCACATCGCGGAACACCGAGCGAGACAGCGGCTGTACCGCCGGCGTCTCGAACGACACCATGCCTCCGTCGCTATCGCCATAGTCCACCCAGTTCAGGTCGTCATGACTCGGATCACCGGACCGGGCGAAGGCAGCCCAGGCGCGGCTCATGATACCGGCCAGTGCGACCTGCTCGTCGGTTGCGTCGCGCCCCCGGAACGAGTCGTCCGAACCGAAGATATAGGCCAGCTCAGAGGCGTGTGTTGCCCCCAGCGTCAGCCAGCTTGGCGCGATAATGCCTGGTGAAGGCGCATCACGGTCGGCAAACTCGTAAACGAACAAAGGCTGCGTCCCGGTCACAGCGACACTCGCCGCCTGCACACTGGCATTGCAGGCGAAGTTGCCATCAGTGCCAATCGCAGTCATCACCGCCGCGTAGTCATTATTGAATTCCGTTGCCGGATACAACCCAACCACCGTTGGGGTCTGCGCTAAGCCGACGCTGGCGTTCAGCAAAAACTGGTAATTGGACTCGTCGATCGGGTTGAGCTCCCCTCGACTGGCGAGAAAATAACTCCATTCATCCGAGTTGGTCCCCATCAGTAGCGGCACGTCGTTGTACTCCCCCGCAGCCAAGCCGGCGTTCACCGAGACGGGCAGGACGTCTGGCCGCAACGTCGGCGTCACCGTACCGGGTGCGATAGCCATAATCTCGGCCACGCTATTGCTGCGCAGACACTCGATCTCTGCCGCCGCATCGACCGCATCGCAACCAAGAACGGTAGCAAAGCTCTCGCCCTCGCCTTCCGCCGTGGCCATCGACTTCTGCACCGTGCTGTAGGAACCGCTCTGTACAATCGCCTTGGCAAACAAGCCGGCAGACGCCGGTGAAACCAGGTGACTCAGCACGCTCAAGCCGCCGGCAGACTCGCCAAAGATAGTGACGTTGTCCGGGTCGCCTTCAAACGTCTCGATATTGTCCTGCACCCATTGCAGCGCCATCTGCTGATCCATAAGGCCATAACTGCCGGACGCGCCCTGCTCCTCGGTCAACCCCGGGTGCGCGGTAAAACCCAGCTTGCCCAGACGGTAATTGACAGTCACCACCACCACATCCTCGGCCAGCAACCGCGGAGGAACGTAGGTGCCGGCGCCGGAACCGAATACAAAAGCGCCGCCGTGGAACCACACCATCACCGGGTGCGGGCCGTGGGACTTGGGCGTAAACACGTTCAGGTAAAGGCAGTCTTCCTCCCCAATAACCATGGGACCTAGCTTCTGCGGGCAGACACTGCCATACGAATCAGCGGGGCGTTCTTCATCCCAGCCGGCAACCGCTTGCGGTGCTGCAAAGCGCAGGTTGCCCACCGGTGCAGCGGCATAAGGAATCCCCAGAAATTGAAAGTAATCCTCCTGCTCGACGCCGCGCACATCGCCGGAGAGCGTCGTACGCAGCTCCGTAAGAGGCGCCCGGGCGGAGCCGCCGGAAGACGAGCCCCCGCCGCCGCCCGAAAGACAGCCCGCTAACGAACACGAAGCAGCAACAACAGCGGCCAGCGTAACCAGCCGCGAAGACACAATAGATACCGGCACAGGACACTTCTCCCTATGTAATGTCGAGCCATCAGGCTTGCGCCCGAATGCGTCGGGGGCCAATCAGCCCGCTCCAGATGAACCAGCCCCACTCATCTGCGATAAGTGAAGTCGCCGATATCAATACCGCATCACGTCCGGTTCGGCTGTAACACAAACAGACTATCCGCCAGCCCCGACACGGCTGCATGCTGCGGCGCGAATTGGTATGCTTGCCCGTCTGCACTACACCACGAGAATTCCGTCATGCCTGATTACCGCTCGAAAACGTCCACCTTCGGCCGCAACATGGCCGGCGCCCGCGCCCTGTGGCGCGCCACCGGCATGAAGGACGAAGACTTCAAGAAGCCGATCATCGCGATCGCCAACTCCTTCACCCAGTTCGTGCCTGGCCACGTTCACCTGAAGGATCTCGGCCAACTGGTCGCACGGGAAATCGAGAAGGCTGGCGGCGTCGCCAAGGAATTCAACACCATCGCAGTCGACGACGGCATCGCCATGGGTCACGACGGCATGCTCTATTCGCTGCCCAGCCGCGAAATCATCGCTGACTCAGTCGAGTACATGGTCAACGCGCACTGCGCCGACGCCATCGTCTGCATCTCCAACTGCGACAAGATCACCCCCGGCATGCTGATGGCCGCCCTGCGTCTGAACATCCCGGTGGTGTTCGTTTCCGGCGGCCCGATGGAAGCCGGAAAGACCAAGCTGGCCAGCCACGGCCTGGATCTGGTCGATGCGATGGTGGTTGCCGCCGACGACAGCTGCTCGGACGAGAAAGTCGAAGAATACGAGCGCAGCGCCTGCCCTACATGCGGCAGCTGCTCCGGTATGTTTACTGCCAACTCGATGAACTGCCTGACCGAAGCGCTGGGGCTGTCACTGCCGGGCAACGGCTCGACACTGGCCACCCACTCTGACCGCGAGCAGCTGTTCCTGCGCGCCGGCCGTTTAGCAGTCGAGCTGTGCCAGCGCTACTACGGCGAAGGTGACGAGTCGGTCCTGCCGCGCAACGTTGCCAACTTCAAGGCGTTCGAAAACGCCATGACGCTGGATATCGCCATGGGCGGTTCGACCAACACCATCCTGCACCTGCTGGCCGCCGCCCAGGAAGCGGAGATCGACTTCGATCTGCGCGACATCGACCGCCTGTCACGCAAGGTGCCACAGCTGTGCAAGGTTGCGCCGAACATCCAGAAATACCACATGGAAGACGTGCACCGCGCTGGCGGTATCTTCTCCATTCTCGGCGAGCTGGCCCGTGGCGGCCTGCTGCATACCGACGTCAGCACCGTACACAGCCCGACCATGGCCGACGCCATCGCCCAGTGGGACATCACCCAGACCAGCGATGAAGCGGTGCACACCTTCTTCCGCGCAGGCCCTGCAGGCATCCCGACCCAGACGGCGTTCAGCCAGAGCACTCGCTGGGACAGCCTGGACGACGACCGCGCCGAAGGCTGTATCCGCAGCGTTGAGCACGCCTACTCGCAAGAGGGCGGCCTGGCCGTGCTGTACGGCAACATCGCGCTGGACGGCTGCGTAGTAAAAACCGCCGGTGTCGACGAATCCATCCATGTATTTGAAGGCAACGCCAAGATCTTCGAGAGCCAGGACAGCGCGGTCAAAGGCATCCTCGCCGATGAAGTGAAGCCGGGCGACATCGTGATCATCCGTTACGAAGGCCCGAAAGGCGGCCCGGGCATGCAGGAAATGCTGTACCCGACCAGCTACCTGAAGTCCAAGGGTCTGGGTAAGGAGTGCGCCCTGCTGACCGACGGTCGTTTCTCCGGCGGCACCAGCGGCCTGTCCATCGGTCACGCTTCACCGGAAGCGGCCGCTGGCGGCGCCATTGGCCTGGTCCAGGACGGCGACAAGGTGCTGATCGACATCCCCAACCGCAGCATCAATCTGCTGGTGTCGGATGAAGAACTGGCTGCCCGCCGCGCTGCGCAGGATGCAAAAGGCTGGAAACCTGCCGCGCCGCGTCCACGTAAGGTCAGCACCGCCCTGAAGGCGTACGCTCTGCTGGCTACCAGTGCCGACAAGGGTGGCGTACGCGACAAAGCCATGCTGGACGGCTGATACCTCCCCCGCGCGCAGGGTATTCGCCCTGCGCCATTTTTATGCCATAACAAACAAGCGCCTAAAAATAAAGTCAATATCATGACCCTGAAGGCACTTAGCCATACCGTTTGTCGGAGATTTCCCACTGCCCGCCATTCTTGAATGGGCGAAAAAAGCGTGACGGCGTTAACATACTCGGGTGGCAAACTGCACATGGACGAATAACACCAGCCGACTGGGTCCGTATTCATGGAAAGCGCAGCACGCAAGATTCTGTTGGTTGAAGCCAACCCGACGAAGCGCGAGCAACTGCTTGAGCTTTGCCGCGCGCCGTCTGCCGGACCGCTCCAGGTCGATATCTGCACCAGCATCCGCGACGCAGCATCCCGCCTCAGCAGCCAAGATTACGATGCCTGCCTGCTCCCAAACGAGCATGCACTGCTGCAGGACGCTCGCCGCGCGTCTGCCAACACCCTGCTGCTACTGATCAGCGATGACGACTGCCCCGAGCGCGACGGCGCCGCCATTGAAGATGGTGCCGACGACGTGCTGCCGCGCAGCACTCTCAACCCAGATGTCATCAAGCGCGCCCTGGTCAACGCCGAGCGCCGCCGCAGCAGCGGAGAGAAGCTGCAGCAGATGGCACGGCAGGACCCCCTCACGGGCCTCGGTAACCGCGCCTTGCTGGAAGCCGAACTGGACCGCATGATTCTGCGCGGACAGCGCAGCCCGTCCGGCTTTGCCCTGCTCTATATCGACCTCGACTACTTCAAACAGATTAACGACAGCTTTGGCCACGGCCTGGGCGATCTGCTGCTGGCGGTCATCGCCAATCGCCTGCGCCGCACCATGCGCCAGGACGACCTGATTGCCCGCATTGGCGGCGACGAGTTCGTCGCCCTGCTCAACGACCTGCATGATCCGAACGACGCGGCTCTGATCGCCAGCAAGATCATCCATACCCTGAGCGAACCCATTACCCTCAGCGGCCACCACCTGCTGGTGTCCGCCAGCGTCGGCATTGCGACCTTTCCCGGTCACGGCGCCAACGCCGCCGAGCTGCTGCAGCACGCAGACCAGGCCCTGTACCGCGCCAAGGCCAACGGCCGTAACGGTTATGCGTTCTTCAATCCGCAGCAGGATGCCGAGACGCGGCACAACCTGGATATCGAGCAAGGGCTGCGCCACGGCTTGCTGGAAGGCCAGTTTCGTCTGCACTACCAACCGATTGTCGATACTGACCATGGCGATACCGTTGCCTGGGAAGCGCTCCTGCGCTGGCAGCATCCGCAGCTCGGCCTGCTGACACCAGACGCCTTCCTCAAGCTCGCGGAACACAGCGGGCTGATTCTGCCGATGGGTCATTGGGTGATTGGGCAGGCCCTGCAGGCCGTCAAGCAGTGGCTCGACGCCGGCATTCACTGCCGGCTGTCGATCAACCTGAGCGACCGCGAACTCAAGCAACCGCGCTTCATCGACCAGTTCCGCCAGTTACTTGTGCGCAGCAAGGTGCCACCGCACATGATTCAACTGGAGCTGCGCGAGGACGCGCTGCTTAGACACGCCAGCCAGGCAACCGCCTTATGCAACGCACTACATGAACTGGGTGTGGAGATCTGGCTGGATCACTTCGGCTCTGAATACGGCGCACTGGGCTATCTGAGCCGACTGCCAATCAAGGGCGTCAAGGTAGACTGCCGCGCCCTGAACGAGCGCCAATCCCCCGAGCAAGAAGCTTACCTGCAAAACCTGATCACCCTGTCGCGCGGCATGAACAAGCAAGTTGCGGCCAACTACGTCGAAGACGCGCGGGTTGCCGACCAGCTGTCACGCTGGGGCGGCAGTCTGCTGCAGGGTTACTGGATAGGCATGCCCAGACCACTAGAAGACCTGATCGGGCAACCCCAAGCCGCCGTCCTCAACTGACCGTCAGCGGCACCGCTCAAGCACCTGATAGCTGTGGGCCGGATAGCCTTCGCCAGCGGCCACCGCACGCTCGCTCGCCAGCACCCACTCAGCCTGATCAAACTCGGGAAACCAGGCATCGCCCTCGGGCGCCGCATCAATACGCGTGAGGTAGAGACGGTCAGCCTCTGCCAGGCACTGGCGATAGAGAGTTTCACCACCAATCACCATGACCTCTTCAACACCATCAATCGCCGCCTGCTGCTCGGCAAAATCCAGCGCTGCCTCTATCGATTCAAACACCTCAGCCCCGGCCAGCTGCAGGTCAGCCTGCCGGCTGACGACGATATTGGTGCGCCCCGGCAACGGACGGCCGAGCGAGTCAAAGGTTTTGCGACCCATGATGATCGGCTTACCCAGGGTCGTGGCCTTGAAGTAGCGCAGGTCCTCCGGCAGATGCCAGGGCATGCCGTTATCCAGCCCGATCACCCGGTTGCTGGCCATCGCCGCGATCAGCGCAACCTTGATATCACTCATACCGCCACCGGCGCCTTGATGTGCGGGTGGGCCTGGTAGCCCACCAACTCGAAGTCCTCGAAGCGGAACGCAAACAGATCACGTACCTCGGGGTTCAGCTGCATGGTCGGCAGCGGCAGCGGCTCACGGGTCAGCTGCAGATCGGTCTGCTCGATATGGTTGGCGTACAGGTGACAGTCGCCGCCGGTCCAGATGAACTCGCCCGGCTGCAGGTCGCAGACCTGCGCCACCATCAGTGTCAGCAGCGCGTAGCTGGCGATGTTGAACGGCACGCCGAGGAAGATGTCCGCCGAGCGCTGGTACAGCTGGCAACTCAACTTGCCGTCAGCAACGTAGAACTGGAACAGCGCATGGCAGGGCGGCAGCGCCATCTGGTCGACCAGCGCCGGGTTCCAGGCCGACACGATCAGCCGGCGCGAATCCGGATTGCTCTTGATCATCGCGACCAGCTTGCTGATCTGGTCGATCGACTCACCGTTGGGCGCTGGCCAGCTGCGCCACTGATAACCGTAGACCGGACCCAGATCGCCGTTTTCATCGGCCCACTCATCCCAGATCGAGACGCCGTTTTCCTTCAGATAACGGATGTTGGTATCGCCCTGCAGAAACCACAGCAGCTCGTGGATGATGGACTTGAGGTGACACTTTTTGGTCGTCACCAGCGGAAAGCCCTCAGCCAGATCAAAGCGCATCTGGTGGCCGAATACGCTGTAGGTGCCGGTGCCGGTGCGGTCGCTCTTGAAGGTGCCGTTCTCGCGCACGTGGCGCATCAGGTCGAGATACTGTTTCATGCGGTGCGCCCCTCGCGCCGGTATGCCAGCACCATCAAAAAGGCGCCGAGCAGAATCATGGGAATACAGAGTAGCTGACCCATAGTCAGCCAGTCGAAGGCCAAGTAGCCGAGCTGCGCATCCGGTACGCGAACAAACTCCACAGCGAAACGGAAACAGCCATAGCAGATGGCAAACAGGCCGCTGACAGCCATGGTCGGCCGCGGCTTGCGCGAATAGAACCAGAGGATAGTGAACAGCGCGACGCCCTCCAGCGCAAACTGATACAGCTGCGACGGGTGACGCGCCAACTGGTCTGGATCGGTCGGAAAGACCATCGCCCACGGCAGATCAGTCGCCTTACCCCACAGCTCAGCATTGATGAAGTTGCCGATTCGCCCCGCACCAAGCCCAATCGGCACCAGCGGCGCGACAAAGTCGACCAGTTCAAAGAAACGCTTGTTGTGTTTGCGCGAGAACCACAGCAGCGCCAGCAGAACGCCAAGCAGCCCGCCGTGGAATGACATACCGCCCTTCCAGATTTCCAGCACCAGCAGTGGATTATTGATGTAGGAGGCCAGATCGTAGAACAGCACATAGCCGAGCCGGCCACCGGCAATGACCCCGAGCGCGACCCAGAACACCAGATCCGACAGCGTCTCCTTGCTCCAGGTCGGATCAAAGTCGGCCAGCCTGCGGCGCGCCAGCCACCAGGCCCCACCGATACCGATCAGGTACATCAGACCGTACCAGTGAATCTTCAGTGGGCCGATGGCCAGGGCCACCGGATCAATTTGCGGATAGGTCAACATGCAGGATCCCTAGACAAGAAAGTTGATTCCAACACAAAGCAGCAACAAGGCAAACAGACGCTTGAGTACGTCCTGCGACAACCGGTGCGCCAGCCGCGCGCCGAACCCGGCAAACAGCATGCTGGTCATAGCAATGCCGATCAACGCGGGTAGGTAAACATAGCCGAGGCTCCATGACGGCAAATCACTTTCACCCCAACCGGTAAACATAAAGGACACCGCACCGGCCAGCGCGATCGGCAAACCACAGGCCGACGAGGTGGCGACCGCCTGCTGCATGGGCACGCTGCGCCAGACCAGAAACGGTACGGTCAGCGACCCACCCCCAATCCCGAAGATCGCCGATGCCCAGCCGATCACCGCGCCAGCAACCCCTAGCGTCGGCTTACCCGGCTCAGCCAACGCCGCCTTGGGTTGCAACTTGAAGCCCATTTGAATAGCAATACAAATGGCAAACACGCCGATGATCTTCTGCAACATTGGCCCGCTGATCTGCGCCGCGGTCAGCGCACCCAGCACAGTGCCCAGTACGATCCCGACGGTCAGCCAGACAAACAGATGCCAACGCACCGCGCCCTTTGCATGGTGCGCGCGAATCGCATTGATGGAGGTGAACACAATGGTCGCCAGCGAGGTGCCGACGGCCATATGGGTCAGCACATCGGGAGCGACGCCCTGCAGCGCGAAGCTGTAGACCAGCACCGGAACGATGATCATGCCGCCGCCGACACCAAACAACCCCGCCAGCGTGCCGGCAAAACCACCCAGCACCAGATAGATCACGAACTCCACGACACCCCCGAAAGCGGTTCAGCGCAAATCGGCTAGTCTATCGCGGATCGCCCCGATCCGACACACGGGTTACACTGCCGCGACCTAACCAAGGAGTCGCTCGATGTGCCTGATCGCCTTTGCCTGGCAGCAATCCCAACAGCAGCCGCTGCTGCTGATCGGTAACCGCGACGAATTCCATCATCGCCCGACCCGCCCGCTGAGCGACTGGGCCACCGAAGGCCATCCCGACTTGCTGGCCGGCAAGGACCTGGAAGCCGGCGGTACCTGGCTTGGCGTCACCCGCGAGGGCCGCTTTGCGGCCATCACCAATATCCGCTCACCGGGCGCAGCCAAGGCACCCAAATCACGTGGACAACTACCACTGGATTACCTGCTGGGGAACCTTGGGCCAGCCGATTTTCTGCATGCATTAAGCGGCGCCCAGGATCAGTACTCAGGATTCAACCTGCTGGTCGGCGACCGTGAACAGCTCTGGTTCCTCAACAGCCAGCACGGCCAGCCACGCCAACTTGAGCCGGGCGTCTACGCAGTATCCAACGCTGATTTGGATAGCCCGTGGCCGAAAACACTGACGCTGCGCAGCGGCCTGACCAACAGCCTTGATGCCGAAGACGAAGCGCTGTTTTCACTGCTCGCGGATGACCGCCTCTACCCGGACAATCAGTTGCCCAACACCGGCATCAGCCTGGAATGGGAACGCATGCTGTCAGCGGCTTTCATCGTTGGTTTACCCGAATATGGCACCCGCTCCAGCAGTATTCTGCGGCTGCAGGCGCAGGATCGCATTCGCTTGATCGAACGACGTTTTGGACCGCTTGGAGAGCCGCAGGGTGAGACCTGCAAGACGTGGAACTGAGGGCTCAGCGCGGCTGCGACAGCACCTTGCCGAGCCCCATACCGCGCAGTGCCAGATGCAGCGTGCTGAGCACCAGATGCGGGTTATCCAGCTCGATGACCTCGTCCAGCAACGCCTTGGCATCGGACAGGCTGATCTGACGCAGCAGCCACTTCACCTTCGGCAGGTTAGTCGCGTTCATTGACAGCGCATCGCACCCCATGGCCATCAGCAACACGGCGGCCGCCGGGTCGCCTGCCATCTCGCCACAGACGCTCATTGGCTTACCCGCTTCCCGGCAGGCCGTGGCGATCTTGATCAGCGCCTGGAGCACCGCCGGGTGCAATGAATGGTAGAGGTCGGCCACACGCGGGTTATTGCGGTCGACCGCCAGCAGATACTGGGTCAGGTCGTTGGTGCCGACCGACAGAAAATCGACCAGCTGGATCAGTTCACGCGCCTGATACACCGCCGCCGGCACCTCGATCATTACCCCGACCGGTGGCATCGGAACGTCGACGCCCTCGTCCAGCACCTCGCTGTAGGCGCGGTGAATCAGGTGCAACGCCTCTTCCACCTCAAATACGCTGCTGACCATCGGTAGCATGATGCGCAGGTTGTTCAACCCCTGACTCGCCTTGAGCATGGCGCGGGTCTGCACCAGGAAGATTTCCGGGTGATCGAGGGTAACGCGAATGCCGCGCCAGCCAAGGAAGGGGTTGTCTTCCTTGATCGGAAAGTAGGTCAAGGCCTTGTCGCCACCAATATCCAGCGAGCGCATGGTCACCGGCAGCGGATGAAATGCTTCAAGCTGCTCGCGATAGATGGCCTGCTGCTCTTTCTCGCTGGGGAAGCGATCCTTGATCATGAACGGCACTTCGGTACGGTACAGACCGACGCCCTCGGCACCGCGATCCAGCGAGCGAGCCACATCCGCCTGCAGACCGGTATTGACCAGCAGCGGCATCCGATGCCCATCCAGCGTGACACAGGGAACGTCGCGCAGCTTTTCCAGCCCCTGAACCAGTTCACGCTCTTCACGCACCAGATCCAGGTATTGGCGATGCAGCTCCTGCGACGGGTTGGAATACACCTCGCCGCGGTTGCCATCGACGATCAGCTCCATGCCGTCGATGCGGGTATACGGCAGATCCAGCGCGCCCATGACGGTCGGAATGCCCATGGCACGGGCCAGAATGGCCACATGCGAACTGCCCGATCCCAACACCGACACCAGGCCAACCAGTTTTTCCTTCGGCACCTGGCCGAGCATCACCGGCGACAGCTCCTCGCTGACCAGGATGGTGTTATCCGGGAACACCAGCTCCTGCCGCCCCACCTCCTGCAAGTAGGCCAGGATACGGCGGCCGATATCTTTCACATCTGCCGCCCGCTCGCGCAGATACGGGTCGTCCATCAACTCGAACCGGGTGACATGCGAGCTAACGACTTCACGCAGCGCGCCCTGCGCCCACTGACCAGTGCGGATGATATTGGTCACCTCGTTACCGAGCGCCGCATCATCGAGCATCATCAGATAGACATCAAACAGTGCCAGCTCTTCCGGCCGCAGCTGGGTCGAGAGCTTGCTGGACAGCTGCCGCATGTCTTCCCGCACGCTGTCCTTGGCCCGGCGGAACAGCGCGATCTCAGCCTCAATATCTTGCACCTGCTTGTCCGGAACCGACTTCAGATCGGCCGGAGGCAGAATCACTACGGCATGGCCGATGGCCACGCCCGGTGCACCGGCGACACCATCAAAGCGGGTGTCCTGCACCACTTCGCCGCCCCAGCCCAAACCACCGATCGCGCCGGTGGCTTCAGCGTGAGCAATGACGCCGGCCAGTTGCGCACTCATGGTGACCAGGAAGGCTTCTTCGCCTTCATCGAACTGACGGCGCTCCTTCTGCTGCACTACCAGCACGCCCATCACCCGGCGGTGGTGAATGATCGGAACACCTAGGAAGGAGGCATAGCGTTCTTCGCCCGTCTCGGCGAAGTAACGGAAACGGGGGTGAGAGGCAGCGTCTTCGAGGTTAACCGGCTCCTCGCGGGTGCCAACATAACCGATCAGACCCTCGCTGGTACCCAGGGTCACCGCACCGACGGCATCCTTGTTCAGGCCTTCGGTCGCCATCAGCACGTAGCGGCCAATGTCGGGGTTGAGCAGGTAGACCGAGCACACTTCGGTGCCCATGGCTTCACGCACGCGCTGCACGATGATGTCCAGAGCTGCTGCCAGATCTCTGGCAGAGTTGACCTCCTGAACAATGCGGCGCAGCGTATTGAGCATATTCAACTACCCGGCAGGCTAGAGAGCAGTCTGGGCGCAAGTTCCTTCATGGCGCGCCGATAGACATCGCGTTTGAACGGGACAACCTGGCCCAGAGGATACCAGTAACTCACCCAGCGCCAGCCGTCGAATTCCGGTTTTGCGCTGCGCGTCATGCAAACCCGCTGATCCTCGGACTTGAGGCGCAGCAGGAACCACTTCTGCTTCTGCCCCACGCAGACCGGCTGCGAATGGCTGCGGATCAGCCGTTGCGGGAGGCGGTAACGCAGCCAGCCGCGGGTACAAGCGAGAATTTCAACGTCTTCAGGCAGCAGACCGACCTCTTCGTGCAGCTCACGGTACAGCGCCTGCTCCGGGCTTTCGTTACGCTGAATGCCGCCCTGCGGGAACTGCCACGAGTCCTGGCCGATGCGCCTTGCCCAAAGCACCTGACCCAACTCATTGGTCAGGATGATGCCGACGTTGGGTCTGAAACCATCGGGGTCAATCACAGCCACTATCCCTTATTCAATTATCACCGCATTGTTCCACAAAGCACGGCGCAGCAGCAATTACGGAAATGCCACCGATTGATGTCAGTGATTACGGGCATTTGCCTGCCGGGTAGATTATCCTAGCGCCCCGCCAATCGACTCAGGAGAACGCCCGTGTCACTCGCCATTTTCGACCTCGACAACACCCTGCTCGGCGGGGACAGCGACCACGCCTGGGGCGAGTTCATCGTTGCCCATCGCATCGTCGATCCGGACGAATACAAGGCGCGTAACGACCAGTTCTTCAACGACTATCTGGCTGGACGGCTGGATATCCAGATCTACCTGAACTTCTGTTTGCAGCTGCTCGGGGAACACCCAAACGAGCAACTCGAAGCCTGGCATCGCCAGTTCATGCAGGAGAAGATCATCCCGATCGTGCTACCCAAGGCGCAGGCGCTGATCGAGCGTCACCGTCAGGCCGGCGACACCCTGATGATCATCACCGCGACCAACCGCTTCGTTACCGGCCCTATCGCCCGATATCTGGGCATCGACATCCTGCTGGCGACCGAATGCGAGATGGATGATGGCCGCTATACCGGCCGCACGACGGACATTCCCTGCTTCCGCGAAGGCAAGGTCACCCGACTGGAACGCTGGTTGCTGGAAAACAATCGCACCCTTGCAGGCAGCCACTTCTACAGCGACTCGCACAACGATCTGCCGCTGCTGAGCATGGTCGACAACCCGGTAGCAGTCGACCCGGACGACACCCTGCGCAGCCACGCCGAAGCACAGGGCTGGCCGGTCATCAGTCTGCGCTGACGCGCAGCCGCCGCAGGCGGCTTGCTCGGCTGAAGGCTGAAGGCTGAAGGCCAGAGTTTAGCGTGAGGCGTTTGCGCGTCTTTGCGAATATGCGCTCGGATTAGCCAGTCACCGCGATAGAACAACCTACCTCGAATTAAGGCTTCCAGCCTTCAGCCTCAAGCTTCCAGCCGCCAGCGCGTTACGCTGGCGTAACCCTGCAAAACAGCGCCTTGATATACCCCGTTTCCGGAATCGCCGGGTGCAGCGGGTGGTCGGCGCCCTGGAAGCCGCGCTCGGTAATGATCAGGTTGCGGTCCAGGTGGCGGCTTGCACCGAGCAGGGCGTCACGCAAGCGATCCTCTTCCAGATGCATGGAGCAGGACGCCGAGACCAGAATACCGTCCTTGTTGAGCAGCCGCATCGCCTGCTCATTGAGGCGCCGGTACGCGGCTTCGCCGTTGCGAACATCCTTGCGTTTCTTGATGAAGGCCGGCGGATCGGCGATCACTACATCAAAGCGCTCACCGGCGGTCTTGAGCTCCTTCAGCGCCGCCATGACGTCGCCCTCGACCACCAGCATCTTTTCCGCCACGCCGTTCAGCTCCGCATTGGCCTCAACCCGGTCCAGCGCCGGTGCTGAACTGTCGACACACATGACTTCGCTGGCACCGAAGGCAGCAGCCTGTACACCCCAGCCACCGACGTAGCTGTACAGATCCAGTACTCGTTTGCCAGCAACATACGGTGCCAGGCGGGCGCGGTTGGCGCGGTGGTCGTAGAACCAACCGGTCTTCTGACCTTCACGAACAGGCGCCTCAAAACGCACGCCGTTCTCTTCCAGGGCAACCAGCTCAGGCATCACGCCGAACGCGTCCTCAACGTAGGACTCCAGCCCTTCCAGCTTGCGCGCACCACTGTCGTTCTTGAACAGCACGGCCTGGGGCTTGAACACCTGCACCAGCGCATCAACGATGTCGCCACGCACCTGCTCCATACCGGGGTTGGCGATCTGCACCACAAAATAGTCACCGAAGCGATCAATCACCAGGCCCGGCAGAAAATCCGACTCGCCGTAGACCAGACGATAAAACGGCTTGTCGAACAGCCGTTCACGCAGACTCAGAGCCACCTTGAAGCGATGCACCAGCAGCGACTTGTCCAGCGGGTGACGGGTGTCGCGGCTGAACAGGCGCGCGCAGATCAGGTTGTTGGGGCTGACACAGACCAGCCCGAGGGGTTTGCCGCCCGCCGCTTCGAGCTGTGCCTGCTGGCCCGGCGCAAACGCCGTCAGCGGGGTCTGCGCGGTATCCACTTCGTTGCTGAAGACCCACAGGTGGCCTCCGCGAATGCGTCGATCGGCGTTGGCGTTGAGACGCAGGCTGGGCAGTGACATGGAAGGCTCCTGAGCGGGCGAGGAAAAATGTAAGCAGGTGGCCATTATACAGGGTGCCAAGTGCACCAGTCTCCGGCTAAACTCTGGCGTTCATATCATCAGCGGATCCCGATCATGACATTGGAGCTCACCGACCAGCAGATCAGCAACGCCCTGCAAGGCATCAGCGTGCCGCCGCAGCCGCAGATCATGGTCGACCTTCAGATGGAACAGCTGATGCCCGATCCCGACCCCAAGGTGATCGCCAGACTGATCAGTCAGGATCCAGGGCTGTCAGGCAGCCTGCTGAAGGTAGTCAATTCGCCTTTTTTTGGCCTCGCTAACCGGATCAGCTCGATCCAGCAGGCCGTCAGCCTGCTCGGCGTCGGCCGGGTGGTCAACATCGTCAACGCCCAATCGATTCGCGGCGAGCTGACCGACGAGAACATCGTCAACCTGAACCGTTTCTGGGACAGCGCGCAGGACGTTGCCATGACCTGCATGACACTGGCCAAGCGCATCGGCTGTGTCGAGCCGGACGAAGCCTATGCCCTTGGCTTGTTCCACAACTGCGGCATTCCGCTGATGCTCAGTCGCTTCCCGTATTACATCGAAGTGATGGAAGAATCCTACGCGCAGGATCAGATGCGTCTGGTGGACGTCGAAAACCAGCGCATGAACACCAACCACGCAGTGATCGGTTACTACACCGCCAAATCCTGGCTATTGCCACGCCACCTGTGCGATGCCATTGCCAGTCATCACAATGCCGAACAGGTGTTTCTGTCACCTCTCGGCAACGACCCGGTACAGAAGAATCTGTTGGCGATTCTGAAGATGGCAGAGCATATCTGTCAGGCCTACCGGGTACTCGGCAACCACTCGGTCGACCATGAGTGGAACGCTGTCGGCGGCGCCATTCTGGAGTACGTCGGCCTGTCCGAGTACGACTTCGAGAATCTCGAGGCCAATTGCCAGGATATGGCTTCCGGCGGAAGCAGCTACTATCAGGACTGAGTCACCGCCAGCCCCTCAGGAGAAACGCATGACCACCCCGCTCGTAATCACCGTAATGTCGGCCGACAAGCCCGGTCTGGTAGAAAGCCTGGCCCAAGCCATCAACCGTCATGGTGGCAACTGGCTGGAAAGCCGTATGGCCCGCATGGCCGGCCAGTTCGCCGGCATCCTGCGTGTGGACGTTCCCAATGATCAACTCGAAGCACTGCGCATTGATCTGGAAGGACTCAGCGCACAAGGCATCAACGTTCAGGTCGCCATCAGCGGTCAGGCCGACGAACCTCAACAGCGCACCTTGCAGCTGAGCCTGGTAGCCAACGACCGCGTCGGCATTGTCCACGAGGTATCCCGCGTACTGGCCAGCCACGGGGTCAACGTCGAGTCACTGGAAACCGAGTGCACGCCGGCACCGATGAGCGCCGACCTGCTGTTCAAGGCGCGTGCCCTGCTGGGCGTCTACCCGCAGACCGATCTGGATGCACTGCGCGATGCGCTGGAAAACCTCACCGACGACCTGATGGTCGAGCTGCAAGACGCAGACTGAGGGGCTCTGGACTTGGCGGGGCCGCCTTCCTGGCAGCCCCTGCCGTTAAAGCAGGAAGGTCAAGCCAACCTGGAACAACCGCTCCACTGCCTGCATGTCACGCTTGTCCGGCACGATCACAATAACGTGATCCCCCTCCTCGATCTGCGTACTGTCATGCGCGATCATGACATCCTCACCACGCACCAGCGCACCGACCATTGCCCCCGGCGGCAACGGCAGCTCGTCGATCCGTTTGCCGACCACCTGAGAGCTCTGCGCATCGCCGTGGGCAATCGCCTCCATCGCCTCGGCAGTGCCGCGGCGCAGCGAATGCACCGCCACCACATCGCCGCGGCGCACATGGGTCAACAACGCGCCGATCGTTGCTTGCTGCGGCGAGATCGCGATATCGATACTGCCCCCCTGCACCAGGTCAGCGTAGGCAGGATTGCTGATCAGGGTAATTACCGTGCGCGCGCCCATGCGCTTGGCCAGCATCGACGACATGATGTTGGCCTCATCGTCGTTGGTCAGCGCCAGATAGACGTCAGCAGACTCAATACTCTCCTCCAGCAGCAACTCGCGATCCGACGCACTGCCGTGCAGCACGGTAGCGCGCCCCAGACGCTGGGACAGATACTGGCAACGCTCCATATCCTGCTCAATTACTTTGACCCGGTAATCGTCTTCCAGCACGCTGGCCAGCCGCGCGCCGATATTGCCACCACCGGCAATCACGATCCGCTTGTAGGGCTTTTCCCGGCGCCGCAGCTCGTTTAGCACCAGCCGGATGTCCGGTTTGGCGGCTACGAAAAATACCTCATCGCCGTCACGAATCAGGGTGTCGCCGTCTGGAACCACGGCATGGTTCTTGCGAAAAATCGCCGCTACCCGAATCTCCACCGCAGGCAAGCGCTCGCGCAGCGCAGAAATGCGCTGACCAACCAGCGCGCCACCATTCGATGCACGCACTGCGACCAGCTGGGCCAGGCCATCCGCAAAATTGATTACTTGCAGCGCACCCGGGTAGCGGATCAGCTTCTTCAGGTGCTGGGTAACCAGCGCTTCCGGATTTATCAGCACATCGACAGGCACCGCGGCCTTGGTAAATAACGCGCGGTTCTGGGTCAGATAGCCCTGCTCGCGGACGCGGGCAATCTTGTTCGGTACATTAAACAGCGACTGCGCGACCTGACAGGCGATCATGTTCACCTCATCACTGTTGGTCACCGCGACCAGCATGTCGGCATCGTCGGCACCTGCCTTCGACAGCGTCACCGGGTGCGCGCCATGAGCACAAATGGTCTGCACGCCGTGCAACTCCTGCAGCAATTGCAGATGGTCCGGGTTGCGGTCGACGACGGTGATATGGTTCTGCTCGCTGACCAACTGCTCAACCAGACTGCGGCCGACTTGCCCTGCTCCCAACACGATAATGCGCATCAGGCGCTCTCCCCTTTCAGTAACCCACTAGCCACGCCAGAACACCGGCGTGAACAGCACCATCAACGTCAGCAACTCCAGGCGCCCCATCAGCATCGCAAATGAAAGCAGCCACTTGGCCGCTACCGGCAGGGTAGCAAAGTTGCCCGCAGGCCCGATGATCTCACCCAGGCCAGGGCCGACGTTGGTCAACGCAGTTGCCGCAGCGGTCAGACTGGTCATCAGATCCAGCCCCATGAATGCGAGCAGCAAAGTGACCGCGCCCAGCGTCATGAAAAACAGGAACGAGAAAGCCACCGCCGACAGAATAATATCGTCCTGTACCGGCCGACCGTTGTATTGCGTTACAAACACTCCGTTGGGGTGAATCAGGCGGCGAATCTGACTGCGCAAAAACAGATAGCTGAGCTGAAAGCGGAATACCTTCATGCCTCCGCTGGTCGAACCGGAGCAGCCCCCGATAAACATGACCAGAAAGAACAGGGCGATACTGAACGTCCCCCACTGGGTGTAATCGCCAGAGGCGAAACCCGTGGTCGTAATTACCGAGACCAGATTGAAGGTCGCCTGGGTGAAGGCTTCAAACGGTGCGAACAGATGCAGGTCAATCAGGTCGGCGGTCAACAGTAGCGATACTGCGCCAATGATGCAGAGAAAACCGATCACCTGCTGATTGTTCAGTACGTGCAGTGAAGGCCGGCGAAAAAACGCGATCAGCAGGGTAAACGGCAAGGCGCTCAGGGTCATGAACAGAATCGACACCCAGAGCACACCAAGCGAGAAACGCCCCATCGAGCGATCATCAGTGGCAAATCCGCCGGTCGATACCGTTGCCATCGAATGGTTGATCGCATCGAACAGATTCATCCCAGCCAACCAGTAGCAGAGAACGCAGCTCACCGTCAGACCGAGATAGGTCACCACCAGCAACTGCGCCAGCGACTGCACCCGCGGAATGGACTTGTCTGACCAGTCCGAAGATTCGGTGTGGAACAGCCGCATACCGCCAACCCGCAGAAACGGCAAAATCGACACCGCCATGCCGATCACGCCTAACCCACCGATCCATTGCAGCAAAGACCGCCAGAGCAGCAAGCTGGGCGCCAGATTTTCGATTCCGCTGAGAATGGTTGAGCCGGTGGTGGTGATGCCCGACACCGCCTCGAACACCGCGTCCTCCGCACTGAGCTGAAAGTGGCTGAAAAACAGCGGCAGTGCGCCAAACAGCGACAGCAGCACCCAGCTCAGACTCGTCAGGAGATAAAGCTGACGCGATACCAGATGAAAGCCGCTGTCACGACAGCCCAGCACCAGGGTCAAACCACAAGCCAGCGTGATCGCGAACGAGGTCAGAAATACCTGCATCTCCGGATCCTGTCGCCACCAGGCGAAGACCGCGACACTGAGCATCAGCCCAGCCATGATCAGTACCAGAATGCCGCAGACAAACAGCACCGGGCGCAAAAACCGCAACATGCAGAGATTCCCCAAACAGGAAGGTGGGCACATGATACCCGCCGCCCGGCCCAGACACTACGGTCAAGCGGAAACCGGCCTTGGAGCAACCCAGCGGGTAGCGGTAAAACGATCCAGCAGCAGATGCAGCAGATAAACCGCCGACAAGGACAGTGCGACCGAGAGCGACAACGACCAGAAGCGATACAGGTCACTGTAGAACAGGTCTTGCCGCGGCGTCAGGTACTGGCCGAACAGGATCGCCATGGTAGTCAGGGCGGCAAACCCCGCGCCAGACCCACCCTCAAGCATATGCACCCGAGCAAACAGCATCAGGCAGACCCACAGTCCGGCCGCAACAAACGGCAGTAAATCGAAGTGGTCCATCAGCACCAGCTGCACCACCAGACCGAGATTACAGCCCACCAGCGTGCCCAGCGCACGATTCCAGCCGGCAGGCCCAGCCCCGCGCCAGTTCAACGGGAACAGCACCAGAATGCTCGCCACCTGCGCCGATAGGCCGCTCTGCAGATTGAACACCTGAAAGACGATGTACGACAGCGTTGCCACTATGGTCGCGAGAATGACTTCATGTCGTCGCGTGCTAAGTGACTTGAGCATCGCCGGCCGCGCCTGACGCGGCGCAACGTCTGGAAATACCACCTGCATCAACAGCGCTATGAACAGGGTGCTGCAGACCGAAACCAGATTGCTCGCGACGATATCGCCGATATCCGCCTGCGGATAGCTGGCGAAATGCAGCTGCATCGACAGGTTGACGACCGACATGGCGCCGAAGAAAAAGTTGGGGCCACGACTCATCTGCCCGAAGAACAGTGCAAACATGCCCATCACCAGCAAAGTCATCGGCACCGGCTTGTCGCCGAACAGCCCTTGCACCACCAGCACCCCAAGCGTCACCACCAGCATGTTGGCAACAAACTGACGTACCAGATGACCATTGATCACCGGCACCATGCCGAGCAGCAGGATCGGCTGCACCACGAAAAAGGCGCCGTAGTTCCAGCCCATCACCTTGCACAACAGGAAGCCGAGCGTGCCGCCAAATGCGATACGCAGACACTGACGAACGTCGTTTGCATCCAGGTGCGTCTTGCTGGTGAGCAGAATGGGCTTCATCGCAGACCTCAGTAAATATAGTGAAGCAGGCTGACCAGGTGAATCTGGACGCTTCCCAGCCACTGCGCCGGACCGCGCACCGGAAACAGCTGCACCGTAGCGCGTGCCCCCGTCGGCAACCCGGAGAGCAGTTCCGGTTCTTCATCCAGTTCCAGATGCACCCGCTGACGCTGCGCATCGCGAACCCAGCGGTCTGACGTCTCCGGCGCGGCCAGTGTGCCGTCGGGCAGCAGCTGACCCTGCTGGGTACCAGCAGCAATACCCGCTACATGCGCATCGAAAACGCGCCCGGGAATGGCGTCAAACACCACCGCAGCAGGCTCGCCAATATCCATGTGCACCAGCGACTTCTCACGGAAGTCCGCCACCACATCAGCATCATCCACCACCAATGCCGCCAGCGAGTTACCGGCGACAGCATAAGTGCCGGGACGCACCTGCAGGTTGGAGATAACGCCACTGCTTTCGGCCTGCACCTGGGTGTAACTCAGGTTCAACCTGGCCTGCTCAAGCGCATTACGCGCCTGACGCAGGCGCAGGTTGTCCTCGCTGCCTGCTCCGCGCTGCACCTGTAACTGCTGAACCTGAGCCCGCAGGCTGGCTACCTCGGCCTGTGCAGCCTGATGACTGGCCAGCGTCTGATCGTAGCTCTGACGAGACACGTTGTGACTGTTCAGCAACGCCTGCATGCGCGCACTTTCGCGCGCCAACTCGGCGCTGCGCACCTCAGCAGAACGCACCTGTGCCTGCGCCGCTGCGATGGAGGCATCGATACCGTCGTTGTCTCGCTCCGCCGCCTCCAACGCCAGCTGTGCCTGCTGCACGGCCAACTCATAGGGGCGCGGATCGATGCTGAACAGCAGCTCGCCTGCTGCCACGTGCTGATTGTCCTGCACTGCAACCGCCACAACCTGCCCGCCAACTTGTGGCGCGAGGCGAATGACCGGGTGCATGACCCGCGACTGCGGGGTCATTGGCATCCACAGATCCGCCGCCAGGAAGTAGCAGAAGACCAGGGCAAACAGCACCAGCGACGCGCGAACCCAGCGGGCAAAAACCTGATCGGGCGTCATTCAGACACCTCCTGCTCGCTGGCGAGCAAAGCGCGGACGTTGGCTTCCATCGCCAGCAGCACTTCAGCGAACGCATCCAACTGGGTATCGTTCAAACCCGCGTAGATTTTCTTGCGCACCTGCTCCACATGCACACGCATATCGGCGACCCGCTGATGACCAGCCGGGGTGAACCACAGCGCGTGCACGCGGCGGTCACTCGGGTCACGACGGCGCTCGATCAGCCCCTGTTCCTGCAACTGGTTCAAAGTGCGCGTCAACGACGGCATCTCGATCGCCAGCTCATCGGCCAGCACCTGCTGGGTGCAGCCCTCACCCACCTTGACCAGATGCAGCATCACACTCCAGCGCGCCTCGGTAATGCCCAGATCACCGACCGCCTGATTGATGGCGCTGCGCCAGAGTCGGTGTACCCGCCCCATCGCTGCGCCCATGGAAGGCTTCAACGTTTCGTGCAACGCCAAAGCCGCTTGATCCTGATTCATGGATAACCTCGAAATATAGTTAGCCTGCTAAGCATAAAGTTTACGCCGATAAATTTATTTAGCAAGCTACATATTAAAATCAAGGCACACTGGAACTGCCAATCGGGCAGCACTGTCCCAGCTCCAGCGAATTCGCTAGAGTGCCCAGCTGCAAACGTTCAAAGGAAAAAGGTCATGTCATACATCGAGGAGTCGCTGTCCAGCGGCGAGGTCATCCACCAGGTTTTTCAACTGCACTGGTTCGCCAAGGTACCCATGTACTGCTGGCTGGTGCTGGGGCTGGTGACCTTCGGCCTGACCTGGCTGATCGCCCTGTACGAGTACTTTCGCCTGCGCTCAATCGAACAAGGGGTGACCAACAAGCGGGTCATCATGAAGACCGGCATCATCAGCCGGAGTACCGAAGAGATGAAGCTCAGCTCGATCGAAACCGTCGAGATTGAACAGAGCATCTGGGGCCGCATGTTCGGCTACGGCACGGTCAAACTGACCGGCCGCGGCATCAGCGATGTGAAATTCCGCAACATTGACGACCCGATGCGCGTCAAGCGCGAGATCGAGAGCGTCAGCAATCCGATCGACTGAGCACCGCCTCAGAGCAGAAACAGTGTGGCCAGGCCAAGGAAGGCCAAAAAGCCCACTACGTCGGTCACCGTGGTCAGAATCACGCTGCCGGCCAGCGCCGGATCCACCCCAAAACGGCGCAGCAGCAGCGGGATCGCCAGACCGGATACCGCAGCACAAAGGAGGTTGAGCAGAATCGCGGCGGCGATCACCGCACCGAGCTGCCAGCTACCAAACCAGGCCATCGCCAGCGCCGCCACTACCAGCGCCCAGAGCACACCGTTAAGGCAGGCGATGCCAACCTCCTTACTGAGCAGCAGCCGCGCATTACCCCCTTCCACCTGCCCGAGCGCCATCCCGCGCACGACCAGCGTCAGCGTCTGACTGCCGGCGATGCCACCCATGCTCGCTACAATCGGCATCAGCACCGCCAGCGCAACCAGTTGCTCCAGCGTGCCCTGAAACAGGCCGATCACCCAGGCAGCCAGGAATGCAGTAATCAGATTGATGCCCAGCCACACCGCGCGGCGCCGACTGCTGGTGAGCACCGGAGCAAACATGTCGGCCTCATCATCGAGACCCGCCATGTTCATCATGGTGCGCTCGGAATCCTCGCGGATCAGGTCCATCACGTCGTCGACGGTAATACGCCCGAGCAGCAGACCATCCTCATCTACCACCGCTGCAGACAGGATGTCGTGATCCTCAAAGCGCCGAGCCACCTCGTGGCTGGGGAGCATGACATCGAGCGGTTGAAAGTCGGCGTCCATCACCTCGTTAACCGGCAGTTCCGGCGCACTGGTAACCAGTCGACTTAGCCGCAGAACCCCCTGATAGCGATTCTTGCGATCCACCACCATTACCTTGTCGGTATGATCTGGCAGGTCCTCGAGCAGACGCAGATAGCGCAGCACCGAGCCGACCCGCACGTCAGCCCGGACCGAGATCTGGTCGGTGTTCATCAGGCCGCCAGCTGAGTCCTCGGGATAGGACAGCATCGACATCAACTGCTGCCGCTTGCGCACGTCCATCGCCTGCAGCAGCTGCCGGCCGCTGTCGCTCGGCAGCGCCTGAATCAGGTCAACCAGGTCATCCAGATCCAGCTTGCGGGCCGCGGCGACCAGCTCGTCCTCATCCATCTCCAGCGCCAGCCGGGCACGGACTTCATCGTGCAGATGGACGAGAATCTTGCCTGCACGCTCGGCATCGAGCATCTCCCAGACAGACGTCCGCTCAGCCGGAGGCAGGGCTTCCAGCAGGCCTGCGGCCTTGGCCGGATGCATCTGCCGAAAGGCCTTGCCGACGCGTTTGAACTTGCCGGCTTCCAGCGCATCTCGGACCCGGGCGATCTGGGTCGTAGCGCCATCACCTTCCTCATCGTCATCGGTCAGATCTGAGGTATCCGGCTCGCGGCGCAGCTGGGCACCCAGCAACGGTGTCAGGTGCTTGAGCACCTGTTCTTCGCGGTCATCATCAATATGCTGCCAGAGCGCGAGGCGCTGGGCGCCATCCAGCGCTTCCAGCAAGCTCGCCACCTTACCCGGGTGCATGCCACGCAACAGCTTGCGCACCCGCTTGCGCTTGTCCCGATGCAACGCCTCAATGATGGCGTCCAGCTCGGTGCGGGTGGTTTGGCTGTCGGTGTCGGTCATAGGCAGGCTTGCTCCAGCAATGTTGAACTCGTTGAACAATGTACCGTTCAGAGACGCGCCAAACCACACACAAACCACATAAACAGCACAAACAGGGTCGCCACACTGCCGGCATAGTCCATCAGGGAGACCCGACATGAAAACCGCAATCACCTGGCTGCTGCTGTGTATCAGTCTGTTCAGCAACGCCATTCAGGCATCTACAGACAGCCCCGAGACCGGCATGTTCCTGCTGCGCTCGGACGACGGCAGTTGGCAACCGGCGCTGCTGCTCAATACCGACATGCAGGTGCAGATCAACGGCCCGGTCGCCGAAGTACGGATTCGCCAATCGTTCAGCAACCCCGGTGGCGCCTTTGCCGAGGGTCGCTACGTGCTGCCGACCAGCGAGAGCGCCGCCATTCATGCCATGACCCTGGAGATCGGTGAGCGCCGGATCAACGGTCAGATTCAGGAGCGCGAGCAGGCCCGCAAGACCTACGAGCAAGCCCGTGACAACGGCCAGCAGACCGGCCTGGTCGAACAGCAGCGCCCCAACCTGTTCACCACCTCGGTTGCCAATATCGGCGCTGGCGAGACCATCAGCGTGATCCTCAGCTATACCGAACTGCTGCAACCGGACGCCGGACGCTACAGCCTGCGCCTGCCGCTGACCATGACTCCGCGCTACAACGCTCGACCGCAGCCAGTCGATGGTCAACAGCACACGCCACGCGGCAGCTCAGCCAGCCCGGAAGGTCCGATTGTCGGCAGCCTCTGGCGCGACGGCCCATCCCATCAGGCCGACATCCAGATCACCCTGAACAGCGGCTTCGCCCTGCACAGCATTAGCAGCCCCAGCCACGCTATCAGCAGCCACTTCGACGGTCGCCAATACCGCATTGCGCTGCAGGACAACCCGGTGGTAATGGATCGCGACTTCGTCCTCAACTGGCAGTTGCCAAGCGAGGCCGGCAACCAGGTCGCCGTGTTCACCGAACAGGTAGGCGACGATCACTACGCGCTGATGATGCTCTCCCCTGCTGCCGAGCCGGTCAGCCGCGAGCGTCAGCCGCGCGAGGTATTTCTGATTCTCGACACCTCGGGCTCGATGCAGGGCGAGCGCATCCGTCAGGCGCGCAGCAGCCTGATTCACGCCCTTGGCCGCCTGCAACCCGAGGACCGCTTCAACGTCCTCGAATTCAACAGCGAGTACAGCATGCTCTACCGCGAACCGGTGCCGGCCAGCGCAGACAACCTCAGCGAGGCCCGCAGCTGGGTAGCCGGCCTGCCGGCTGGTGGCGGCACGGAGATGCTGCCGGTACTGCGCGCCGCGCTGACCCAACCGAATGAGCCAGGCTACCTGCGCCAGCTGATCTTTATCACCGACGGTTCGGTCAGCAACGAACGCGAAGTACTGAAGATGATTCAGCAGCGTCTGCGTCAGGCGCGAATCTTCACCGTTGGGATTGGCGCTGCGCCCAACAGCTTTCTGCTGCGCAAGGCAGCCGAAGTGGGCCGCGGCCAGTTCACCTCGATTGATGACCGTGCCGGGATTGAAGACGCCATGGAGCGGCTGTTCGAGAAACTGGAATCACCGGTATTGACCCACCTGCAGCTGGAGCTGCCAGAAGGTATCGAGGCGGAAATCTGGCCGCAGAAGCTGCCCGATCTGTACAGCGATCAGCCACTGCTGATTGCCATGAAACTCAACCAGCTGCCCGAGAAGATCGCCCTGCATGGTCAACAGCCCGAAGTGTGGGAACAGCATCTGCAGATTCCCGAGCCACAACAGGGCAACGGCATTGCCAAGCTGTGGGCCCGCCGCAAGATCGAAGCCGCCATGGATCGCCTGAACGAGGGCGCCGGCGAGGACGAAGTCCGCGATCTGGTGTTGCCGGTAGCGCTGGAGCACCAACTGATGAGCCGCTTTACCAGCTTTGTCGCGGTCGAGGAGCAGCCGGTGCGCGCGGCAGACGAGCCTCTGGACAGCCAGCAGGTACCCAACCTGAACCCGGTCGACCACCGTCTGTACCCGCAAACGTCCCTTGGCTTGACCGGCCTGTGGACACTGGCACTCGCCCTGCTGCTCGCCGCGTTCCTTGTCCTCAACTGGAAGCCGCGCCATGCGTAAGCTGATTGCCGCGGCCCTGCTGCTGGGGGCCATTGCGGTTGCCGCCCAGGGTAGCTGGCTGCAGGCCAAGGCGTGGCTGGCTCAATGGCTGATCGCTGATGCCTGGAGCGCGCAGCTGCAGGCTGGCACCCCGACAAAGCCCTGGCCCTGGGCCGATACTTGGCCAGTCGCCAGGCTGACCACGCCAAACGGCGAGCAGCATTATGTGCTCGACAGCGTCAGCGGCCAGGCGCTGGCCTTCGGGCCGGGCCAGCTGGACAACGGTGTGGCGCCGGGGCAGACCGGCACCTTGCTGCTGGCTGGCCATCAGGACAGCCACTTCGCCTTCGTCGAACACCTGCAGACCGGGCAGCTACTCACCCTGCAGGGTGCCGATGGCCGCGAATACCGCTACCGCGTCGCGACCCAGCGCATCGTCGACAGCCGCAAGGAGCCGATGGTGCTGCAGTACGACCGTGCTGAACTGCGCCTGGTCACCTGCTATCCGTTCCGCGCGCTGCTCAGCGGCGGCCCCCTGCGCTATGTAGTCACCGCCTGGCTGGAGGAGCCCGCCTCGTGATTGCACTAGTCCCGGAGAAACCGCGACAATCGGCGGACGATTCACGGACAGAGCAGACCATGCCGGACAGGATTCTGATTATCGAGGACGAGCCCGCCATCGCCGATGCGCTGGTCTACGCACTCGGCACCGAAGGCTTCGACGTGCACTGGTGCGCTCTGGCTGGTGATGGCATGCAGTGGCTGCGCGACAACCCGGTCGACCTGCTGGTACTCGACGTTGGCCTGCCCGACGAAAGCGGCTTCGAAGTCTGCCGCCGCATCCGCCAGTTCTCGGCCATGCCGATCATGTTTCTGACCGCGCGCAAGGAAGAAGTCGACCGCATCGTCGGGCTGGAAATCGGCGCCGACGACTACGTCGTCAAACCCTTCAGCCCGCGGGAAATTTCCGCTCGGGTGCGCGCTATCCTGCGTCGCACCCGGGCCGAGCCGCTGGCCAGCGAACAGCCGGCGCCCGCCGAGCTGTTTCTGCACGACGCCGAGCGCCGGCGCATTCGCTACCACCAGCAGTGGCTGGAACTGACCCGCTACGAATACCTGATTCTCAGCACCCTGCTGCGCCGCCCCGAGCACGTGCTCAGTCGTGATCAGCTGATGGAGGCGGTCTGGGCCGACCCCGGTGCCAGCCTCGACCGGGTGATCGATACCCATATCAAGGGCATCCGCACCAAGCTCAAACGCATCTTGCCGAGCCACGACCCGATCGTGACCCATCGCGGACTGGGCTACAGCATCAACCCGCAGCAGCTAGGCGCCGACATATGAGTCTGAGCACCAGGCTGCTGCTTGGCTGGTTTGTTATCGCCGGGCTGGCCACCGTGCTGTTTCTCAACAGCATCCTCAATCAGGTGCCTTCCTCAGTCCGTCAGGCCAGTGAAGAAGTGATGGTCGACAGCGCCAACCTGCTGGCCGAAATCGCCGAACAGCATTGGCAGGAGGGTTTTGCCGCGGACAGCCCGTTTGCCGTCGCCATTGACCGCTATCTGGCACGTCAGCTGAACGCCCAGATCTGGTCACGACACAAGACCGGCACCGAACTGGTGATCTACCTGACCGACCTCAATGGCAGCGTGCTCTACCACACCGACCCACAGCAGGTCGGCGAGGACTATTCACAATGGCGCGACGTATCGCTGACCCTGCGTGGCGAGTACGGTGCACGTACCACGCGTATCGATCCCGAGGACGACACCAGCAGCCTGATGTATATCGCCGCGCCGGTGTATCAGGGCGATCAGTTGGTCGGCGCGCTGACCCTCGGCAAACCGAACGCCAGCCTGCACCCATTCATCACCCTCGCCCACGGCTACTTCTGGCAGCGCGGCGGGGTGATTCTGTTCGGCGCCCTGCTGCTCGGTGCCGGCATGGCGTTCTGGCTGAACCGCTCGGTTCGGCGGCTGGTGGATTACGTCGAGCGGGTGCGCCACGGCGAGCGGGTCAGCCCGCCGCAATTGGCCGACAAGGAGCTGGCACGGCTGGCCGCTGCCACCGAGGCGATGCGCCGCGAGATTGACGGCAAGGCCTACGTCGAGCAGTACGTGCATACCCTGACCCACGAGATGAAGTCGCCGCTGTCGGCGATCCGCGGCGCTGCCGAACTGCTGCAGGAAGCCGACGTCCCCGAGCCCATGCGCGCGCGCTTTCTGGCCAATATCGACGGCGAGTCGCTGCGTCTGCAGCGGCTGGTGGATCGCCTGTTGTCACTGGCCGGGGTCGAAAAGCGTCAGGCGCTGGAGCAAACCGAGCGAGTTGATCTAGCAGAGATTGCCGCCATCGAGCTGGAAGCCAAGCGCCCGCTGGCAGAACGCAAGGGCCTGACGCTCACGCTTGAATGTGACGCTGACTGCTCACTGGCGGGGGATCGATTCCTGCTGGAGCAGGCGATCAGTAATCTGCTCGACAACGCCATCGAGTTCAGCCTGCCCGATGGCGCCGTTGCCCTGCAGATCAGCAGCAGCGGCTCGACCCTGAGTCTGCGCGTGCGCAACGACGGGCCGGCGGTGCCGGACTACGCATTGGGACGGGTGTTTGAACGCTTCTATTCCCTGCCGCGGCCGGACGGCCAGCGCAAGAGCACCGGGCTGGGGCTGAGTTTTGTCAGGGAAATCGCCAGACTGCACCGCGGCCGGGTGAGCCTGCATAACCGCAAGGAAGGCGGCGTGGAAGTGGAGATGATGCTGGACAGAAACCACCAGGAGAGAGAGGACGCTGCCTCTCTCTCCTGACTGGGTCGATCTTAGCCTTCGTAGGCCTCAATCGGCGGGCAGGCGCAGAACAGGTTGCGGTCACCGTAGACGTTGTCGATCCGGTTTACGCTCGGCCAGAACTTGTTGGCCGCGACCCAGGGCTGCGGGAAGACCGCTTCTTCACGGCTGTAGGCACGCTGCCAGTCGCCGGTGATGTCAGCCAGGGTGTGCGGCGCGTTGTGCAGCGGGTTGTCCTCTGCTGTCCACTCGCCCTGCTCGACCTTGTGAATCTCGGCGCGAATGGTCAGCATCGCGTCGATAAAGCGATCCAGCTCGGCCTTGGACTCACTCTCGGTCGGCTCGATCATCAGCGTACCGGCTACCGGGAACGACATGGTCGGCGCGTGGAAGCCGAAGTCCATCAGACGCTTGGCGACGTCTTCCTCACTGATGCCCGAGGCCGCCTTGAGCGGACGGATGTCGATGATGCACTCGTGCGCCACCCGGCCGTTGCGACCGCTGTACAGCACCGGGTAGGCATCGCCCAGGCGCTTGGCCAGATAGTTGGCGTTGAGGATGGCGACCGAGGTGGCCTGACGCAGACCGATGGCACCCATCAGCGCGATGTAGGTCCAGCTGATCGGCAGAATGCTCGCGCTGCCCCACGGCGCCGCGCTGACCGCGCCGTTTTCCGGGTTCGGGCCATCCAGTGGTACCACCGGGTGGTTGGCAACGAACGGCGCCAGATGCGCCTTGACGCCAATCGGGCCCATGCCCGGGCCGCCGCCGCCGTGCGGAATGCAGAAGGTCTTGTGCAGGTTCATGTGCGACACGTCGGCGCCGATGTCAGCCGGACGGGTCAGGCCCACCTGCGCGTTCAGGTTGGCGCCATCCATGTATACCTGACCACCGTGCTGGTGGATGATCTCGCAAATCTCGCGGATACCTTCCTCGTAGACACCGTGGGTCGACGGGTAGGTGATCATCAGGCAGGACAGGTTGTCGGCGTTGTCTGCCGCCTTCTGACGCAGGTCCGCCACATCCACGTTGCCCTGCTCGTCACAGTTGACCAGCACCACGCGCATGCTTGCCATCATCGCCGAAGCCGGGTTGGTGCCGTGGGCCGAGGTCGGGATCAGGCAAACGTTGCGGTGGCCTTCGTCGTTGCTTTCGTGGAACTTGCGGATCGCCAGCAGACCGGCGTACTCGCCCTGCGCGCCGGAGTTCGGCTGCATGCAGATGGCGTCAAAGCCGGTGATGGTGCGCAGCATGGCTTCCAGCTCGTCGATCATCTGCTTGTAGCCTTCGGCCTGCGCCAGCGGCGCAAACGGGTGCAGCTGACCAAACTCCGGCCAGGTGATCGGAATCATCTCGGTGGTCGCATTCAGCTTCATGGTGCAGGAGCCGAGCGGGATCATCGCGTGGTTGAGCGCCAGATCCTTGTTCTCCAGCGACTTGATGTAGCGCAGCATCTCGGTTTCCGAGTGATAGCTGTTGAACACCGGGTGGGTCAGGAACGCGGAGGTACGACGCAGTGCCGCCGGAATACCCATCTCGGTAGCGCTGACCTTGGCGTCCAGGGCGGCAATATCCTGACCGTGCGCGGCACCGGCAAAGGCAGCCAGCAGCTGGTCGATGGTAGCGCGGGTGGTGGTTTCATCCAGGCTAACGCCCAGGTGATCGGCATCGATCACGCGCAGGTTGATACGGGCCGCACGGGCACGTTCCAGAATCTCACGGGCCTTGCCCGGTACCTTCAGGGTCAGAGTGTCGAAGAAGGTCGCGTTGCGGCGCTCGATACCCTGCGCGCTCAGGCCGTCGGCCAGGATCGCGGTAAAGCGCTGCACGCGCTCGGCGATTTGCTTGAGACCCTGCGGGCCGTGATAGACCGCGTAGAAGCTGGCGATGTTGGCCAGCAGCACCTGAGCGGTACAGATGTTCGAGTTGGCCTTCTCGCGGCGAATATGCTGCTCACGGGTCTGCAGCGCCATCCGCAGAGCGCGGTTGCCACGGGTATCGACAGACACACCGATGATGCGACCCGGCATCGCGCGCTTGTATGCGTCGCGGGTGGCAAAGAACGCCGCGTGCGGCCCGCCGTAGCCCATCGGCACGCCAAAGCGCTGCGCTGAACCAAAGACTACGTCAGCGCCCAGCTCGCCCGGCGGGGTCAGCAGGGTCAGCGCCAGCAGGTCTGCGCCGACACAGGCCAGACCTTTCTGCGCCTGAACCTGTTCGATCAGCGGCTTGAGGTCGCGGATCTCACCCCAGGTGGTCGGGTACTGGAACAGCGCGCCGAAGACTTCGTAGTCGCCCAGCTTGCTGACGTCATCGACCACCACGTCAAAGCCAAAGGCTTCAGCGCGGGTCAACACCACGGAGATGGTCTGCGGATGGCAATCCTGATCAACGAAGAACAGGTTGCTCTTGCTCTTGGCTACCCGCTTGGCCAGCGCCATGGCTTCGGCCGCAGCGGTGGCTTCGTCCAGCAGCGAAGCGCTGGCCAATTCCATGCCGGTCAGGTCGATGGTCAGTTGCTGGAAGTTCAGCAGCGACTCCAGACGGCCCTGGGCGATCTCCGGCTGGTACGGGGTGTAGGCGGTGTACCAGCCCGGATTCTCCAGCACGTTACGCAGAATCACGGTCGGCGTCAGGGTGCCGTGGTAGCCCATGCCGATGCAGGAGGTGAAGATCTGGTTGCGGCTGGCAACCTGCTTCAGATAGTCCAGCACCTCGGCCTCGCTACGCGGGCCGTCCAGCGCCAGCAGATCATTGCGCAGAATGCTCTGCGGCACAGTCTCGGCAACCAGCGCTTCCAGCGAGGAGGCGCCCAGGGTCGACAGCATGGCTTGCTGTTCTGCGGCGTCCGGGCCGATATGACGACGAATGAAAGCGTCGGTCTGTTCCAGCTCGACGAGGCTCGGGGTGTGGCTCATGGGGTGTACCTGTGCAAAGTGTGAAAGCAAAAAGCCCCGACGCGAATCAGGGCTTAAGCACTACAGCAAACAGCAGCGGATCAGATAGAGGCGCCGTAGGCAGCAGCGTCCATCAGTTTGTCCAGCTCGGCAGCGTCGCTCGGCTTGATCTTGAAGAACCAGGCATCGCCGTACGGTGCACTGTTGACCAGCTCGGGGGAGTCGGCCAGGGCGTCGTTGACGGCGATGATCTCGCCGCTGATCGGCGCGTAGATGTCGGAAGCGGCCTTGACCGACTCAACAACTGCGCACTCTTCACCGGCAGCCACTTCACGACCCACCTCGGGGCACTCGACGAAAACCACGTCGCCCAGCAGGTCCTGCGCGTGATCGGTAATACCAACAGTCACGGTGCCATCGGCTTCCAGACGGGTCCACTCGTGGCTGGAGGCATAACGCAGTTCGGCGGGAATGTTGCTCATGGAAATATCCTCGGGAGTTGAATCAATGCTTATTCGATGACCGACTGGCCGTTACGCACGAAGCTGGGCTTGACCACGCGTACGTCCAGCAGCTTGCCGCGAATTTCGACCTTGGCGCTACTGCCGGTCGCACGGGGCACACGGGCCAGTGCGATGGAGTAGCCCAGAGTCGGGGAAAAGGTACCGCTGGTGATTTCGCCTTCGCCGACACCGTCGACGATGACTTTCTGGTGGCCACGCAGCACCGCGCGCTCTTCCAGCACCAGGCCTACCAGCTTGGGCTGATCGCCTGCGGCTTTCTGGGCTTCCAGCGCCTGACGACCGATAAAGTCGCGCTCAGCCGGCTCCCAGGCGATGGTCCAGGCCATGTTGGCCGCCAGCGGGGAAATGCTTTCGTCCATGTCGGAGCCGTACAGGTTCATGCCGGCTTCCAGACGCAGGGTGTCACGCGCACCCAGACCGCAGGGCTTGCAGCCGGCGGCCAGCAGTGCCTGCCAGAACGCGGCAGATTGCTCGGCCGGCAGCATGATCTCCAGGCCGTCTTCGCCGGTGTAACCAGTCCGACCGATAAACCAGTCGCCAGACGGCAGCCCCTGGAAGGGCTTGAGATCACTGATCAGCGCAGCGCGATCGTCACTGACAACGGATTTGACCAGCTCCAGCGCCTGCGGGCCCTGTACCGCGATCATCGCCAGCTCGGCGCGTTCGGTCAGGGTGACGGCAAAGGACTCCGCCTGCTGGTTCATCCAGGCCAGGTCTTTCTCGCGGGTCGCGGCGTTGACCACCACGCGGTAGCCGTCACCAGCCAGGTAAACGATCAAGTCATCGATCACACCGCCCTGCTCGTTCAGCATGCCGCTGTACAAAGCTTTACCCGGGGTTTTCAGACGCGCCACGTCATTGGCCAGCAGGTATTGCAGGTAGGCCTGCGCTTCGCTGCCATCCACATCGACCACGGTCATGTGGGAGACATCAAACATACCGACAGCGCGGCGTACCTGATGGTGTTCTTCGAGCTGGGAGCCGTAGTTGATCGGCATATCCCAGCCGCCAAAATCGACCATCTTCGCACCTGCAGCCAGGTGCTCGTCGTACAGCGGGGTTCGCAAGGCCATTGCCCAATCCTTGATTCCGGGGTGTGCAAAGCGCGAATTGTAGCCGCAAACCCGGCTGCTGTGCAGCCTCTGACCCGAGACGGCGATCAGCGGGCGCGGCGACGGCGAATTGGCTGGGCGGAACGACGAATCAACACAATCACCGGCAACAGGCCGGTAGCAACCAGCGTGATGGCTGGCAGCGCCGCTCTGGGCCAGTCCCCTTCGGCGGTCAGGCTGTGGATACGCACAGCCAGGGTGTCCCAGCCAAAGGGCCGCATCAGCAGGGTCGCCGGCATCTCCTTGAGCACATCAACAAACACCAGCAGACCGGCACTCAACAGTCCCGGCACCAGCAGCGGCAAATAGACGCGCCAGAACACGCTGAAGCCGGAGTGACCCAAGCTGTGAGCCGCTTCCGGCAGCGCTGGCCGAATCCGCGCCAGCGCGGTATCCAGCGGCCCGCTGGCGACGGCCATAAAGCGAATCAGATACGCCAGCAGCAGCGCGAACAGACTGCCAAGCAGCCACGGTCGCGGCTCCTCGATACCGAGCCAACCCTGCAGCGGCACGAGCAGCTGATTGTCGGCAAAGCTGAAGGCAAACATGATGCCGACCGCCAGCACCGAGCCCGGCAACGCGTAGCCGAGGTTAGCCAGTGCCACCGCCGAGCGCACCCGTCGCATCGGTTGCAGACGGCGCGCCAGCACCATCAGCAGCGCCACCGAAACGGTCATGAATGCAGCGATACCACCGAGGGCGAGGGTGTTGCGAATGAGCGACCAGTAACGGTCATCGAAGTCGTTACGGTCGCTGGTGAGCAGCCAGTAGAACAGCTGTAACAACGGAATAACGAAAGCCATCGCCAGAACGAGCAGACAATAGCCGGTCGCCAGCCAGCCACGCGCACCACGCAGCTGAAACAACGCACCCTGCCGCGGTTTGTCCACACCAGGAAAGCGCCGGCTGCCTTGCGCCCGGCGTTCGGCATAGAGCGCCAACAGAACAAACAGCAACAGCAGGCTGGCTAGCTGGGTGGCCGTCTGCAAGCTGTAAAAGCCGTACCAGGTCTTGTAGATCGCCGTAGTGAAGGTGTCGTAATTGAATACCGAGACAGCGCCAAAATCTGCCAGCGTCTCCATCACGGCCAACGCCGCACCGGCGCCGATCGCCGGCCGCGCCATCGGCAGTGCGACCCGCCAGAAAGCATGCCAGGGGCTGTGCCCGAGAATCCGCGCAGCCTCCATCAAGCCACGGCCCTGCGCCAGAAATGCACCGCGCGCCAGCATGTAAACGTAGGGATAAAACACCAGTACCAGTACGAAAATCACGCCGCCGGTCGAGCGGATCGAGAACATCCGAAAGTCGTTGCCCAGCCAGCTGCGCAGCAGCGTCTGCAGCGGTCCGGCAAAATCCAGCAGACCGATCATCACGAAGGCCAGCACGTAGGCCGGCACCGCAAACGGCAGCATCAGCGCCCAGTCGAGCCAGCGTCGCCCCGGGAATTCACAGAGGCTGGTCAGCCAGGCCAGACTGACGCCGAGCAGCACCACACCGGTTGCCACGCCCAGCGTCAGCACCAGGGTGTTGCCGAGCAGTCGCATCATCTGGGTTTCCAGCAGATGCCCCCAAATAACACTGTCGAGACTGCTCCAGCTCGTCGCCAGCACCAGCAAGGGCATCAATACCAGTGCAGCACCGGTGTAGGCTACGGCGCGCCATTGGGGCTTGGAAACAACGGACGGAAGCGGCACTCAGACTCCTGCGAGCTCAACCAGTGGAGCAAAAACAACAACGCCCGGCCGGGGCATATGACCCCGGCCGGGCGTGCAGTATATCGGCAAAATCACGCCGGATCAGTGCCAGCCAACGCGATCCATCAACATGATGGCTTCGGCCTGACGGCGACCTGCTACTTCAACGTTGACGTCGTCACGCTTGAAGGAACCCCAGGAGGCGACTTCCTCGGATGGGGCAACCGATTCGTTGGCCGGGAACTCCTGGTTGACGTCGGCAAACACACGCTGGGCTTCTTCGGTGGTCAGCCACTCGAGGAAGGCAATCGCACCGCGGCGGTGCTTGGCGTAGTGGGTAACACCGGCACCGGAGATGTTGACGTGCACACCACGATCATCCTGGTTCGGCCAGAACAGCTTGATCGGCAATTGCGGGTTGGCGGCTTCCAGACGACCGAAGTAGTAGCTGTTGACGATACCGACATCACACTGGCCAGCCTCGATCGCATTCAGCAGCGCCGTGTCATCCGGAAAAACCGGCGTAGCCAGGTTGTTCACCCAGCCCTGCAGGACTTCAGTGGTGCGCTCAACGCCGAGGCTTTCCATCATGGTGGCAGTCAGCGACTGGTTGTACACCTTCTTCGCGGTACGCAGACACAAACGGCCGGCCCATGCCTCATCCGCCAGCGCCTCGTAGGTACTCAACTCAGCCGGATCGACCCGCTCGGTGGAGTAGGCAATGGTGCGGGCGCGCAGCGACAGACCCGTCCAGTAGCCCTCGGCAGAGCGGTATTTGGCCGGGATGTTGGCATTGATGACGTCGGACTCGACCGGGCGCAGCACGCCCTGTTGCTCGGCCTGCCAGAGGTTACCGGCATCCACGGTGATCAGCAGGTCAGCCGGCGTGTTGGCACCTTCGGCTTTCAGGCGCGCCAGCAGCGGCGCTTCGCTGTCGGTGATGAACTGGAAAGTGGTACCGGTCTTTTCGGTGTAGAGGTCGAATACCGGCTTGATCAGGTGGTCCTGACGCGCCGAGTAAACAACCAGTTCCTTCGCCTGAGCAACGCCGCTCAGGGTGCTGAAGGCCAGACCAAAGACTGCCAGCTTGCGGATCACAGACATGAAAACGCCTCTCCGTTGGGAAAATGAGAGGAGATGATAATCATTCCCTGTTGCACTGGCAATGCGACTGACTGCCCCAGTCAGTAGCGAGATGTTGCCGTCAGCCGCGAGCCAGCGTCGGCAACTCGCCACTCAACCCCATCGCCTGCCGCATCACCCCGGCCTTTAGCCGCGGTGCGCGTTCAAACAGCTGCATCCCGGTATTGCGCAACCAGCGCAGCGGCAAGGCATCGGCATGAAACAGGCGCTCAAAACCTTCCATTGCCGCCATCACTGCCAGGTTGTTGCCCATGCGCGCGCGCTCGTAGCGCTCCAGCACGCAGAGGTCGGCGATATTCTCGCCCCGCTCCAGCGCGGCCAGCAGCACCTCAGCCAGTTGGGCGGCGTCCAGAAAACCAAGATTGACGCCCTGCCCCGCCAACGGATGAATGCTGTGCGCGGCATCGCCCAGCAGCGCCAGGCCCGGCATCACATAACGTTTGGCGTGACGTTGGCGCAGCGGTATGCAGACCCGGCGATCCACCGCAACTACCGGCCCCAACCGTGACTCCAGCGCCGCGGCCACGGCGACGGCAAAACCGTCGTCATCCAGTGCCATGACCTGTTCCGCAGCCTCGGGCAGTAACGACCAGACAATCGAGCAGTAATGCTTGCCGTCACGCGATGGCAACGGCAGAAAGGCCAGTGGCCCCGTGGGCAGGAAGCGCTGCCAGGCGGTAGCCTGATGCGGCTCGGCCAGCTCGACCGTAGTGACCACCGCATGATGCAGGTAATCCCATTCGCGCATGGCAAAGCCGGCCAGCTCGCGCAGCTGCGAGCGCGCACCGTCTGCCGCCAGGATCAGCGGTGCATGCAGCTGTCTGCCGTCGTCGAGGTTGAGGCGCCAGCCATCGTCTTCCTGCACCAGACCACGCACACGACTGTCGCCCAGCAGCTCGACCTGCGTTTGCTGCAGAGCCGACAGCAATGCATTCTGTACCTGCCAGTTCTCGACAATATGCCCCAGCCGAGGCTCACTCAGGGCATGCGCATCAAAGCTGACCTCACCTGTGCCCTCGGCATCCCAGACGCACATATGCCGATAGGCGCAGCGACGCTCGGCTGGGATCTGCTGCCACGCGCCCAGAGCACGCAAAATCTGCTCGGACGCGGCGCTCAGTGCACTCACCCGCGGATCGTAACCGGACACACTGCGCGGCTCCGGTAGCGCCTGCAACGGCTGCGCATCGAGCAGCGCCAGACGCAGGCCACTGCTGGCAAGCGCGCAAGCCAGCGCCGAGCCGACCATGCCGGCACCTACCACGATCAGGTCATACCGCTGCTGCATCTGCACGCTCCAGAATTATCCCTTCAAGCCCATCGCCTGACGGGCAAACACCGACTTCAACGGCGCCACAATATCCATCCCGAGCAGCCCCAGATTGCGACCGGCCGCCAGCACCGGCCGGCGGTTGCTGAACAGGCGCGTCAGCCAATCGCTCATGGCGATCGTCTGCTGCTGGTCCTGCTGCTGACGACTCAGGTAGCCATTCAGCAACGCAAGCTCCCCAGGCGACTGATCTGCACCAGCATCGACCAGGGTCTCGGCTAGCGCCATGGCATCGCGCAAACTGAGATTGAAGCCCTGCCCTGCGATTGGATGCAGGCTATGCGCCGCATTACCCAGCACCACCAGACCGCTGCGAACCTGCTCTTCAGCTTCAATCAGACTCAACGGATAAGCGTGGCGTGCGCCCACCCGCTTGAGCGCGCCCATGCGAAAACCGAAGGCATCCTGCAGCGCTTCAAGGAACGCGGCATCAGAGAGCGCCATCACCGCATCGGCCTGTGCTTCGGGTTGCGTCCAGACCAGCGCACTGCGCCGGCCCGACATCGGCAGCAGCGCCAGTGGCCCGCTGCGGGTAAAGCGCTCGTAGGCCACACCGTCGTGGCCCTGCGAGCTGGTGATATTGGCGATGATTGCGGTCTGCCCGTAGGGCCGCACCTGACGGTGAATGCCCAGCTGTTCCAGCAGGCCGGAACGACCGCCGTCAGCGACCACCAGCAGGTCGGTTGCCTGCTCGTGCACCTGGCCGTGCTCTTCAACCTGCATCAGCCAGCCGGAGCGCGCGGGCTCGGCACGCACTACTCTGGCCGGCGCCTGCCAGCGCACCACCGCCGGATCAAGCGTGGCAAGCAAGACCTGCCCGAGCACCGCGTTCTCGACCACATAGCCCAGCGCGGGCACCCGTTCCTTCTCGGCAGACAGGCGCGTCACCCCGGGGTGGCCGCGATCCGATACATGAATCTGGCGGATCGGCTCAACGTGGCTGGCGAGCGCCCCCCATATACCCAACTGGTCGAACAGCAAACGGCTGCCATGCGACAGCGCAGTCGAGCGCGCATCAAAACTCGGCTGCACCTGACCACTGGCCGGGGGCTGCGCCTCGATCAGATTGATCCGCCAGCCACAGCGCGCCGCATGCGGCTGCAACGCCAGCGCCAAACTGGCGCCGACCATGCCGCCGCCAACAATACTGATGTGTCGGCTCACGCCGGCTCAGCCTCAGACTGACGCGCAGCTGTCATCAGCGCCTCAATTTCATCCGGGTCTTTCGGCACGTTGCCGGTCAGAACCTGATAGCCAGTCTTGGTAACCACCACATCGTCCTCGATACGAATGCCAATGCCGCGCCATTTGCGCGGCACCGTGTCGTCGTCCGGGGCAATGTAGATGCCAGGCTCCACGGTCATGACCATGCCCGGCTCCAGCTCACGCCAGACACCGCCCACCCGGTACTCGCCCACATCATGCACATCCATGCCCAGCCAGTGGCCAAGGCGGTGCATATAAAAGCGGCGGTAGGCTTCGCTGGCGATCAATTCGTCCACATCACCTTTGAGCAGCCCAAGATCGACCAGTCCGCTGGTGATGGTTCGTACGCTGGCATCGTGCGATTCGTTCCAGCTGTGGCCGGGACCGATTACCGCCATGGCCGCCTCCTGGGCTGCCAGCACGATATCGTAGATGGCCCGCTGTTCAGGGCTGAACTTGCCGTTAGCCGGGAATGTGCGCGTGATGTCGCTGGCGTAGCAGTCCAGCTCACAGCCAGCGTCGATCAGCACCAGGTCGCCGTCGCGGACCTGCGCGGTGTTTTCGGTGTAATGCAGAATGCAGCCGTTGACGCCGGCCGCAACGATCGACGAGTACGCGGGCGAGCGGCTGCCGTGGCGCATGAAACAATGCTGCAGCTCGGCTTCGATCTGATACTCGTAAACGCCGGGGCGGCAGAATTGCATGGCACGCACATGCGCCTGACAGGAAATGTCGGCAGCCGCCTGCATGACCTTCAGTTCGCCAGCGCTCTTGTACAGCCGCATGTCGTGCAGCAGGTGATCCAGCGCCAGAAACTCCTTGGGCGGCTGGGCGCCGAGACGCGCCTTGCTGCGAATCAGGTTGATCCAGTTGGTCAGCCGGCGATCAAAGTCGGCGTTGGCACCCATCGCGTAGTAGACGCGCTCGCGGCCTTCGATCAGGCCCGGCAGGATGTCATCGATGTCGTTGATCGGAAACGCATCGTTGGCGCCGTACTCAACTACCGCGCCTTCCTGACCGGCGCGATAACCGTCCCACAACTCGCGCTCCTTGTCGCGCTCGCGGCAGAACAACACGTACTCGCCGTGCTCACGCCCCGGCACCAGTACGGCGACCGCCTCCGGCTCAGGGAAGCCGGTCAGGTACTGAAAATCACTGTCCTGCCGGTAATTGTGCTCGACATCACGATTGCGGATAAAAACCTGCGCCGCCGGCAGAATGGCGATGCTGTTGGGCTCCATCTGACTCATCAGCGCCTTGCGGCGACGGGCATATTCAGCCTTGGTGATACGCATGCTTACCTCATCAATGCAGAGCGGCGGGGGGCGTGTCCTGTTTCGGGTCGGCTGTCTGGCATTCGCTGAACAGCATCAGCGTTGCCATGCGCACGTATTCCATCACTTCCATGAAATCCACTTCGTTGGCCTCAGACTCGTCGAGGTCGGTCTGAACCTGCGAGATGGCAGCAAAATCACGCAGCACACCGTCGGCCTCTTCGCTTAACTGGGCGCTGCGTTCAACCATGCCGAAACCGGCCAGAAAACCTTCACACCACTGCCCAAGCGCGGACGTGCGATGGTCGATTGCCGCGTTGTCGTCCGGCAGCACCAGCGTCAACTCAAAACCGCTGCCCGTCAGCTCAGCCAGGCTGGCGTCGTAGAGCTGAATCAACGCGACCTTGCCCGCTTCGGCCAGCGTGCTGCGGCCATCAAGCAGCTCGGTCGCGACCGCCAGCCAGGTGGTGTGATCCAGCCGCGCCCCTGCACTCAGCCGCCCAACCAGATGACCATGCAGCTCGGCCGGCTGACCCACCGCACCGACATCGCTGCAGATCTGCGCATAACGATCAAAATCAAACACTGCCTGCATCAAGGCCATGAACACGCTCCAGACATCTGACAAAGCTGCCGCAACGACGCAAATACCGGTATCCTTGCACCGGCTACGCGACCCGCGCAGCGGGTAAACCCAATGGGCACTATTGTGCCTGCCCGGGCCCGGTTAAATCTACCGCCGAGACCGCGCCAGAACCGGCAATCGGCCAGCCAAACCGGCTGGGCGCCGGGGTTTGACCGCCCTGCGGGCCGCCTCTATAGTGGCTCAACCCCCCGGGACGACAGAATGGCGGCAATGGACCAATCCGATATCAACGCACTGACCCAGCGCATCAGCCAGCTGATCGACCTGTGCGACCAGCTGAAATTACAGAACCAGCACCTCCAAGCACAGGAACGCCTGTGGCGCGATGAACGTGTCCAACTAATCGAAAAGAACGATTTGGCCCGTCAGAAGGTCGAAGCCATGATTCTGCGACTCAAATCCCTGGAGCACGACTCATGAGCCAACCCCTTACCGTTACGCTGCACATCCTCGACAAGGAATACCGCGTTGCCTGCCCGCCCGAGGAACGCAGCAACCTGGAACAGGCTGCGCGCCACCTCGATACCACCATGCGCGACATCCGCAACAGCGGCAAGGTGATCGGCGTCGAACGCATCGCTGTCATGGCCGCGCTGAACATTACCCATGACATGCTGACCGGCAACCATCAGCAGGATGGCGCTCTCAGCGAGCAGCAGGCGCAGATCAGCGAGCTGGTCAAACGCCTCGACCAGGCGCTGGACAGCCATAAGGCCTGAATGCACCGCCCCAGTGCATTCAGGCATCGAAGTTCACAGTGCTTTTCTGTATAGTGATCGACATCCCTGGGGTGTTGGCCAGCCGGAGATGTCCCTGAGCCGATACTCCTGTACCAGGAGGCTACGCGCTGATACCAGTGTGCATGTCCGCATGACGGAAAGCCTGAGGTATCGCCGTAATCTCCGCCTTGAACTTTCGGGTTCAAGGGCTAACCCGGCAGCGGCACTCTGGGGACCTTCTTCTACATGCACATGACGTCCAGCGTTTCTCGCGCCACCCTCCGCAAGCAGCTCCGCCAAGCCCGCCGCGCACTCAGCCCGGCTCAACAGCGCAAGGCGGCAGAGCGCTTAAAACGCCATCTGGCGCAAGATATCCGCTTTCTGCGCGCGCGCCATATTGCCTTCTATCTGGCCAGCGACGGCGAAATCGACCCCGCCCCGCTACTGCGCCTTGCTACCCGCTATCGCAAACAGTGCTACCTGCCGGTATTGCAGCGCTGGCCTGCAACCGGCATGGCGTTTCAGAAGCTCTCAACAACACAGCGTTGGCAGCGCAATCGCTTTGGCATTCGCGAGCCGCGCACGGACCGCAGCCGCCAGGTCAAAGCCTGGCGACTCGATCTGGTGCTGATGCCACTGGTTGGATTCGACACCGCAGGGAATCGCCTGGGAATGGGCGGCGGCTTTTACGATCGGGCCTTCGCCTATCGAAGCCGACAGGCGAACGCGACGCGCCCGCGCCTGCTGGGGCTGGCACATCAGTGTCAGCAAGTAGACGCGCTGCCATGCGCAGGATGGGATATTCCGCTGGACGGAGTGGTGACCGACTGAGGCCACCGCCGATCAGGGGGACTGCTGAACCGCTGGATCCGTATTACGATCGAGATAACTCTGGGTATATCCGGTCGTCACGACCCCCAGTCCAAACACAATAACCAGCACCCACAGCAAATCCGGTTTACGTCGCACGCGTTGCCTCCTTATTGATACGGCAATCTAATAGTATGTGTGCACCGGCTACGTCGGCTTCCCATCCCCCGATGAGACAGACCATAGCCGTGTATCACACGCTGTCTTACACCTATGCAATATTCATGTCAACTTAACCAGGAGCAGCCCATGGCCTACTGGCTGATGAAGTCCGAGCCCGACACCTTTTCCATCAGCGACTTGGCGCGTCTGGGACAGGCACCCTGGGATGGTGTGCGCAACTATCAGGCACGCAACTTCATGCGTGAGATGCGCCCCGGCGACGAATTCCTGTTCTACCACTCCAGTTGCCAGCCGCCTGGCGCTGCCGGCATTGGCCGCATTATCAGTGAGCCGTATCCCGACCCCACCGCTATCGACCCGCAAAGCCCGTATCGCGACCCGAAGGCCACTGCCGAGAAGCTGCCATGGACGGCTGTGGACGTTGCCTTTGTGAAAAAGTTCCCACGCCTGCTGACCCTGAGCGACATGCGTTCACTCAACGGCCTTGAAGAGCTGGCATTGTTACAGAGAGGCAGCCGACTGTCGGTGATGCCGGTCACGGCGCAGCAATGGCAGATACTGCTCGCGGCCACCTGACTGGCACACCGCTGGCCCAGACGAAGTCAATGTGCTATCAGTAAGCACATACCTCGGGGACATCCATGCCAGAACGGACTATCGAACGCCACGCCAAGAAGCTCCCGGCGCTGATCGCCATACTGTTCTGCGCGCTGGTGATCGCCCTGTTTGCAACCTGGCGCGCCCTCTCCCTTGCCGAACAGCAGCAGGCTCGTGCACGCCTTCAACTCGAATCTGACGCACTCGCGCACCAGATTGAAACGCACTTCCAGCATCAGACCGACACCCTGATCCGCTTGGCAAAACGCTGGCCGGCGCACCACAACCGCCGGGACCTGTGGACCAGCGATGTTGAGCAGTTGCTGCATGATTACAACAGCTTTCAGGCCATCGAGTGGCTCGACAGCAACTACCACATGCAGTGGATTGAGCCGCTTGCCGGCAACGAAGCGGTCATCGGCCTCAAATACCAGCCTAGCCACCCGAACTATCCCATCCTGCTGCAAGCGAGAAGCAGCGGCCAGCCTCGCTTGAGCAACTCTTTTGCCCTGGCCCAGGGCGGCCTCGGCCTGGCCTATTACGTGCCGCAGTACCTGCCGGACGGCGAGTTCGACGGTTTTCTGCTCGGCATCTTCCGCGTCGAGGTCCTGCTCAACGACCTGATCCACCACCTGCGCTCAACCCACCTGAATCTGCGCTTCCTGGAGAACGGCCAGTTGCTGCTAAGCGCCGGCGCATCGGCAGCTCAGGCCGCAGACTGGAGCGTCAGCAGCCCGGTAAGGCTGGGCGGTAACAACAACTTCGCACTAACCATTTACCCCACGCAAACCCTGATCGACAACGCGACCACCCACTTACCCGAGGTCGTCACCACCGCTGGGGCACTGGTTGCGTTACTACTGTGCTCATCGCTCTGGTTGGCCTTCCGCGGCGCTCAGCGCAGCCACCAGCTGAGCTACAGCAACCGTCAACTGCACGCTGAAATCAGCCGGCGGCAGGAAACCGAAGAAACCCTGAAACACAATCAGGCACGGCTCAAGCTGATCAACGACATGACCGATCACAGCCACGATGCGCTGTTCATTGTCGGCCTGCAGCCACTGGAAATCGTCTACCTCAACCGTACCTGCTGGCAGGGTCTCGGCTACAGCGAGGATGAGCTGCGCGAGCTGCTCCAGGTTGCCCCCACCGACGTTATACCCGACGCGCCACAGTGGCTGTCCGACGTGGGCGGTATGCTGCATGAACAAGGCAATGCGATCTTCCAGAAGCGGGTAATCCACCACGACGGACACACCCTGCCACTGGAAATCAGCGTGCGCCACCTGCGGCGCATGGGCCGCGACTACCTGATCTGTGTCGGCCGCAACAACAGCGAGCAACTGCAGATGGCTGCGCATCTGGAGCGCCTGTCACAACAGGACGGCCTGACCGGTCTGTTTAATCGGCGCTACTTCGACAAGACAATGATCAGCGAATGGCGTCGCCTGCGCCGCGAGCGGACGCCACTTGGCCTGCTGATGCTCGACGTAGATTACTTCAAGCGTTTCAACGATGAGCTGGGCCACCAGGCCGGTGACGATGCCCTGCAGCAGTTGGCAACCGCGCTGAACAGCTGCCTGATGCGCGAAGGAGATTGTGTTTGCCGCTACGGCGGAGAGGAGTTTGCAGTCATCCTGCCGGGTGCCGACGGCGACCATTGCCTGCAGGCCGCCCGCCGCGTTCATGATGCGGTAGCCAAGCTGAACATTCGCCACCCGCACACATCCGTGGAATCAGGCTTGCTCACGGTCAGCATTGGCGCAGCGAGCATTATCCCGGATCCGGAATGGAGCCCTCACGACCTGGTTCGCCAGGCCGACCTGGCCCTCTACCGAGCCAAGACCGGCGGGCGCAACCGCTCCGAACTGGGCGATTCAAGCACCACGCTTTGACGGCCCCAGCCCCTCAGCCGAGATAGAGACGGTACGCCGGGTTATCGGTTTCATCCCAGTAGGGATAGCCGATGCTCTCCAGTGCCTCAGGAATGAGATGCCGCTCGTGCTCCGGCACCTGCAAGCCAGCGACCACTCGGCCATAGGCCGCGCCGTGGTTGCGATAGTGGAACATGGAAATATTCCAGCGCCCACCCAACTTGTTGAGGAAGTTGAACAAGGCGCCTGGGCGCTCCGGAAACTCGAAGCGGAACACCTGCTCGTCGGTCACATTTTCCGCGTGGCCACCAACCATATGACGGATATGCAGTTTGGCCAGCTCGTTATCAGTCAGGTCCAGCACCGGGAAGCCGTCCTCGGCCAACTGGCTGACCAGCTTGTCACGCGGGTCCAGCTCCGGGTGCGTCTGCACGCCTACGAAAATGTGCGCTTCGCTGCGGGTGTGATAGCGGTAATTGAATTCAGTGATTGCGCGCTTGCCGATCGCCTCACAGAACTGTTTGAAGCTACCCGGCTTCTCCGGGATGGTCACCGCCAGCAGCGCTTCGCGCTTCTCGCCGATTTCGGCCCGCTCAGCGACGTGGCGCAGGCGATCGAAGTTGATGTTGGCGCCCGAGTCGATGGCCACCAGCACCTGACCGCTGCAACCTTCGCGCTCGACGTACTTCTTGATACCAGCCACACCGAGACAGCCCGCCGGCTCGCAGATTGAGCGAGTGTCGTCGTAGATATCCTTGATCGCGGCGCACATCTCGTCGGTGGTCACGGTAATGACTTCATCAACGTACTGGCGGCAGACCTCAAAGGTGTGCTCGCCAATCTGCGCTACCGCCACACCATCGGCAAACAGCCCCACCTGACCGAGCACAACGCGCTCATCAGCGGCCAAGGCGGCGGCCAGACAAGCTGAATCCTGTGGTTCTACACCGATGACCTTGATATCCGGGCGCAGGTATTTGACGTAGGCCGCAATACCCGCGACCAGTCCACCACCACCAACCGGAACGAAGATCGCGTTCAGCGGCCCTTGCACCTGACGCAGGATTTCCATTGCCACAGTGCCCTGACCGGCTATCGTGTCCGGGTCATCGTAAGGGTGGATATAGACGTAGCCCTTTTCCTTGACCAGTTTCTGCGAGTAGGCCAGCGCCTCATCGAACGCATCACCATGCAGCACCACCTTGCCGCCACGGGCGCGCACCGCCTTGACCTTGATCTCAGGCGTCGTGCGCGGCATGACAATAGTCGCCTTCACTCCCATGTGGCGTGCCGCATAGGCCAGCCCCTGAGCATGGTTGCCCGCAGAGGCCGCTACCACGCCGCAGGCGCGCTGTTCGTCGGTCAGCTGGGCCAGCTTGTTGTAGGCGCCGCGAATCTTGAACGAGAACACCGGCTGCAGATCTTCGCGCTTGAGCAGTACGGTATTGCCCAGTCGCTCGGAGAGAAATGGCGCCGCATGCACCGGGGTTTCCACCGCCACATCGTAAACCGGGGAACAGAGGATCTTCTTGACGTAGGTTTCCAGCATGGGTGAGGTCAACTGATCGCAGGAAATGAGAAAGGCGCCAGTCTAGCGAATCACAGCCCGCGCGACTACACGCGTCCCCCGTCGCGCCGTATAATCGCGCTTTTTTGCACAGCCCGTGACGAGGAGCCAAGATGACCCAGGACGAAATGAAGCAGGCGGTAGGACAGGCCGCCGTTGAGCGTCTGCTGCCGCATCTGGACGAAAACAGCATCGTCGGGGTCGGCACCGGCTCCACCGCCAACTGCTTTATCGACGCGCTGGCCAAGCACAAGCTGGCCTTTGACGGCGCCGTCGCCAGCTCTGAAGCAACCGCCGAGCGCCTGAAGAGCCACGGCATCGCCGTGTACGATCTCAACAGCGTGCCGCAGCTCGACTTCTACGTCGACGGCGCCGACGAGAGCAATGAAAACCTCGAGCTGATCAAGGGCGGCGGCGCGGCGCTGACCCGCGAAAAGATTGTGGCCGCCGTCGCCAAAACCTTTATCTGCATCGCCGATGAAAGCAAGCTGGTGCCGGTGCTCGGCGACTTCCCGCTGCCGGTCGAAGTCATCCCGATGGCGCGCAGCCATGTCGCGCGCGAGATCGTCAAACTCGGCGGCGACCCGGTGTACCGCGAAGGCTGCGTGACCGACAACGGCAACGTCATCCTCGACGTTTACAACATGTCGATCGTCAACCCGAAGCAGCTGGAAGCGGACCTCAACGCCATTGTCGGCGTGGTCTGCAACGGCCTGTTTGCGGCGCGCCCGGCTGACGTACTGCTGCTCGGCACCCCGCAGGGCGTACGCACCATCGAGCGCAATTGAGGCGCGGCGCTCTCAGGGCGCCGGCACAAAGCGATAGAACAGGTTCGGCTCGCTGACCAGATAGAGCCGATCCTGGCCGTCCAGCGCCAACCCTTCGGCCTGCGGCACCGTCTGTTGCAGGTCGTGCATTCCCCGCCATAGGCCCATCATGCTGCGCGGGTAGCCCGCTTCGTCATACTCGACCAGCATGTTCGACTGATCGCTGAGCAGCAGCAGATGCCCGGTCTCATCGTGCAGACTGAGCGACGACAGGTCGCGCATGAACAACCGCGGCGAATCGGGCGCCTTAAGCTCCTCAATGCGCACTGCCATCGGTGCATCAGGCTGGGCATCAACAAACCCCGTTATCGCCAGCACCCGCAGCGGATCGCGTTCCTTCACTACCAGCAACCGCTGCAGACGCGCATCCCACGACAGACCTTCGAAACCTTTATTGCCATTCAGATCCAGTCCGACAGTCACGCTCGGGGCGTCGTCGATGTCGACCTCACTGGCGCCATCAGGCAGCGAAATCTCCAGCAGGCGCTGCGTGCGCTCCTCGGCAATCACATAGCGGTTGCCGGCAACATGGGTCAGCCCTTCCATATCCTGCACACCGTTGATACGCACCTTGCGCAGCAACTGACCGTCGACCGACAGCTCGACCAGCAACGGCTCGCCATTGAGTACGGCAAACAGGGTTCCGGTTTCGGGATTGAAGGTCAGGGCCGAAACGTCGTCAGTCAGACCGCTGATAGGCTGTGCCTGAATGTCGGCACGGTAGTGATCGAGGGCAAGGGAGTCATGATGTGGCGGCGCCTGATGCATCCGCCAGGAGTGCCACCAGAGAGCGTCAAGATGCAGGTAATGCAACACCGCTGCGGCTCCCAGCAGCAACAGGACAACAACTAGCAGCAACTTCTTCATGGGGGGTTCCGGCAGCCGGGCAGAGCCTCTCAGACCGCTGCCGGAAACACTGGTTCACTCCGCGATACGGGTTTGCACCTGCAATTTGCCCGGAATGGACAGCGTCAGTTCGTCACCGGGATTGAGTACCCCTACGCCCGCCGGGGTACCGGTGATCACCACGTCACCCGGCAGCAGGCTGAACTGGGTGGCGATATGGCGAACCAGCGCCACAATCGGGGTGATCATCTCACCCGCGGTGCCCGACTGCCTGAGCTCACCGTTGATTTCCAGCTGCAGCGCCAGAGCATGCAGATCACCCGCCTCAGCCCGGGGCACAAACGGCGACAGCGGACAGGCGCCGTCAAACGCCTTGGCCCGCTCCCAAGGGTGCGCCTTGGCCTTGAGCTGATCCTGCAACTCGCGCAGGGTCAGATCGAGCGCCAGACCGACACCAACGATAGCCGCCTCAGCCTCTTCGTCACTGACCAGACCGCTCAGCCGCGCTCCGATCAACAATGCAATTTCCGTCTCGTAATGCACCGGCCCGCGGCCCTGCACCAGCTCAATCGGCGGCGTCATCTGCACCACCGAGGTCGCCGGCTTGATAAACAGCAGCGGCTCGGTCGGTACCGGGTTGTTCAGCTCACGGGCATGTTCGGCATAGTTACGCCCAACACACACCACCTTGCCCATCGGCAGATCGATCACACTGCCATCCACATACTGATGCTGGTAGGTCATATACCCTGCTCCCGCTTTTGCCTTTGCTTGCCGCTTGCCGCTTGCCGCTTGAAGCTGTCAGTTGAATATCTTGCCCGGGTTCATGATGCCATTGGGGTCGAAGACCGCCTTGATCGCCTTCATTACGGCGATCTCTTCCGGGCTGCGGCTGTAGGTCAGGTAGTCACGCTTGGTCATGCCAACACCGTGTTCAGCCGAAATCGAGCCGTTGTACTTCTCGACGATCTCGAACACCCACTTGTTGACGGTGGCGCACTTGGCAAAGAACTCATCCTTGGACAGGTTCTCCGGCTTGAGGATGTTCAGGTGCAGGTTGCCGTCGCCAATGTGACCGAACCAGACGATCTCAAAGTCCGGGTAGTGCTCACCGACGATGCTGTCGATGTCGTGCAGGAAGGCCGGAACCTTGCCGACGGTGACCGAAATATCGTTCTTGTAGGGCGTCCAGTGGGAGATGGTTTCCGAGATGAACTCACGCAGCTTCCACAGATTCTCCAGCTGCTGCTGGCTCTGACTCATCACCCCGTCCAGTACCCAGCCCTGCTCAACGCAATGCTCAAAGGTAGCCAGCGCGTCGTTGGCAATGTCCTCACTGATCGCCTCGAACTCCAGCAGCGCGTAGAACGGGCATTCGGTTTCGAACGGTGCCGGCACGTCGCCGCGACCCATGATTTTGGCCATTGCCTTGTCGGAGAAGAACTCGAAGGCGGTCAGATCCAGCTTGTCTTGAAACGCATGCAGCACCGGCATGATCGAATCGAAATCCGGCGTACCCAGTACCATCGCCGTCAGGTTCTTCGGCGCACGCTCCAGACGCATGGTCGCCTCGACCACAAAGCCCAACGTACCCTCGGCGCCGATAAACAGCTGACGCAGATCGTAACCGGTGGCGTTCTTGATCAGGTCACGGTTCAGTTCCAGCAACTCGCCAGTGCCGGTGACCACCTTCAGACCGGCGACCCAGTTGCGGGTCATGCCGTAGCGAATCACCTTGATCCCGCCGGCATTGGTGCCGATATTGCCGCCAATCTGGCTGGAGCCGGCAGAGGCGAAGTCGACTGGATAGTACAGCCCCTGTTCTTCGGCGAACTGCTGCAACTGGGCCGTTACCACGCCCGGCTGGCAGACCACGGTGCGGTCATAGGCGTTGAACTCGCCAATCTGGTTCATGTAATCGAACGACACCACGATCTCGCCGTTGGCAGCGACTGCTGCCGCGGACAGACCAGTGCGACCGCCAGAGGGCACCAGCGCCAGCTTCTGCTCATTGGCGAAGCGCACAACGGCCTGCACCTGCTCGACCGTCTTGGGGAACACGATCGCCAGCGGCGCCGGCGCAAAGTGTTTGGTCCAGTCCTTGCCCCAGTTGTCGAGGGACTCGGCGTCCACCCGCACCTTGTCCGGGTCGACCAGTGTCTTGAGGGTTGCGATCACAGCATCTGGGGTCATGGCGAGCTCTCAAAGGGAATTCATGCGGTGCCTGAACACATTTCATGCGCAGTCAGGCATCAAAAAAGGCAGATTATGCTAGCATACGCGACTTCCGAAACAGGACCCCTCCGTCGTATTCCTCGGCAGACGGGTTGCTCGGCCTTCCTTAATCAGCATTTGGGTATCTGCACCATGACCATGGCCAAAACCTCGCTGGACAAAAGCAAGATCAAGTTTCTGCTCCTCGAGGGCGTACACCAGTCTGCGGTCGACACACTGAACGCCGCTGGCTACACCAACATCGAGTACCACACGGGTTCCCTGCCGGAAGAGCAGCTCAAGGAATCCATTGCCGACGCACACTTCATCGGTATCCGCTCACGCACCCAGCTGACTGAAGAGATCTTCAGCCACGCCAACAAGCTGGTTGCGGTCGGCTGCTTCTGCATCGGTACCAACCAGGTTGATCTCGACGCCGCCATGCGTCAGGGCGTAGCGGTATTCAACGCGCCCTACTCCAACACCCGCTCGGTTGCCGAACTGGTGCTGGCCGAAGCCATTCTGCTGCTGCGCGGCATCCCGGAGAAGAACGCCTCCTGCCACGAAGGCGGCTGGATCAAGAGCGCCACCGGTTCCTATGAGATCCGCGGCAAGAAGCTCGGCATCATCGGTTACGGCTCCATCGGCACCCAGCTGTCGGTTCTGGCCGAAAGCCTGGGCATGCAGGTGCTGTTCTACGATGTGGTCACCAAGCTGCCGCTGGGCAACGCTACCCAGGTTGGCTCGCTGAGCGAGCTGCTGGCCGAGGCCGACATCGTTACCCTGCACGTGCCGGAAACCGCCGCCACCAAGTGGATGATCGGCGAGAAGGAAATCCGCACCATGAAGAAGGGCGGCATCCTGATCAACGCTGCACGGGGCACCGTGGTCGACATCGACGCACTGGCCGCTGCACTGGGCGACAAGCACCTGAACGGCGCTGCCATCGACGTATTCCCGGTTGAGCCGCGCGCCAACGGCGAGGAGTTCGTCAGCCCGCTGCGCGAGTTCCAGAACTGCATCCTGACCCCGCACATCGGCGGCTCCACCATGGAAGCTCAGGCCAACATCGGTCTGGAAGTAGCCGAAAAGCTGGTTCGTTACAGCGACAACGGCACCTCCATCACCTCGGTCAACTTCCCGGAAGTCGCGTTGCCGTCGCACCCGGGCAAGCATCGCCTGCTGCACATCCACGAGAACGTGCCGGGCGTCATGAGCGAGATCAACCAGGTGTTTGCTGCCAACGGCATCAACATCTGCGGTCAGTTCCTGCAGACCAACGAGAAGGTCGGCTACGTCGTCATCGACGTCGACGCCGAGTACTCCGATCTGGCTCTGGAAAAGATCCAGCAAGTCAAAGGCACCATCCGCGTGCGCGTGCTGTTCTAAGACAGTTCGCTTTAACGCAAAAGGGCGCAACCTCGGTTGAGCCCTTTTTTATGGTTCATCACGGATTACCGGGAAAGTCATTCTTGATCTTCATGAA
>JAYNRF010000016.1:0-81052 GCA_038114645.1 Pseudomonadaceae bacterium
AGCTAGAAGCTAGAAGCTAGAAGCTAGAAGCTAGAAGCTAGAAGCTAGAAGCTAGTGTGGGGATTGACGCGAAATCGTCAACCCCCACACAGGTGCATTACTGAGTTAAATCCCGGCTACGGCGATCAGCTGATCTGCCCGTGACAGTGCTTGTACTTCTTACCCGAACCACAGGGGCACGCATCGTTACGACCAACCTTGGGGCCTTCGCGAGTGACCGGCGCCGCGGCGCCCGCCTGTTCCTGCTCACCGGCATCATCGCCTGCAGCGTCCGCAACGGCGTTCACTTCCTCATGCTTGAATTGCATGCGGCGCTGCAGTTCCTCGGCCTGACGACGCAGGCGCGCCTCTTCCTCGGCCGGATCTTCGCGACGCACCTGCACATGACTGAGTACGCGAATGGTGTCGCGCTTGAGGGTTTCCAGCATTTCCTGGAACAGGTTAAAGGCTTCGCGCTTGTACTCCTGCTTGGGGTTTTTCTGCGCGTAGCCACGCAGGTGAATCCCCTGACGCAGGTGATCCATGGTTGCCAGGTGCTCCTTCCACAGATCGTCCAGTACGCGCAGCAGCATCTGCTTCTCGAAGGTGCGCAGCGCTTCAGCGCCAGCCAGCTCTTCCTTCTCGCGATAGGCTGCAACCAGCGCCTCCAGTACACGCTCGGCCACGCCCTGCTCGCTCAGGCGCTCGTCTTCATCCAGCCACTGTTGAATGGTCAGATGCAGCCCCAGTTCCGATGCAATGCTTTGCTCCAGACCCGCTACGTCCCACTGCTCCGGCAAGCTGCCAGCCGGCATGTGCATGGCGACCAGATCGTTCACCACATCCTGGCGGATGGCGTTGATGGTTTCTTCAACGTTTTCGCTGGCCAGAATCGAGTTGCGCTGACCGTAGATGACCTTCCGCTGCTCGTTGGCAACATCGTCATATTCCAGCAGCTGTTTACGAATATCGAAGTTGCGCCCTTCGACCTTCCGCTGTGCCTTCTCGATGGCGTTGGTCACCATGCGGTGCTCAATCGCCTCACCCTTCTCCATACCCAGCGCTTTCATAAAATTCTTCACCCGATCGGAGGCGAAGATGCGCATCAGGTTATCTTCCAGCGACAGATAGAAGCGGCTGGAGCCCGGGTCACCCTGACGACCCGCACGGCCACGCAGCTGGTTATCGATACGACGTGACTCGTGACGCTCACAGGCGATGATGTGCAGACCACCGGCCTCCAGCACCTGCTGGTGGCGCAACTGCCACTCGTCTTTGATCTGGGCAATTTGCTGCTCGGTGGGATTCTCCAGTGCAGCCACTTCGGCTTCCCAGTTACCACCCAGGATGATGTCGGTACCTCGACCAGCCATATTGGTGGCGATGGTCACCGCACCGGGGCGACCGGCCTGCGCAACGATCTCTGCCTCCTTCTCGTGGAATTTGGCGTTCAGGACCTTATGCGGCACCTTCTCGCGGGTCAGCAGATTGGCGACCACCTCCGAGGATTCAATCGACGCGGTACCTACCAGGACCGGGCGACCCTGTTCCATGCAGTGCTTGATATCGGCGACGATGGCAGCGAACTTTTCTTCGATGCTGAGATAGACAAGGTCGTTGTAGTCCTTGCGTACCATTGGCTTGTTGGTTGGGATGACAAGTACATCAAGACCATAGATCTGACGGAATTCGAACGCCTCGGTATCGGCCGTACCGGTCATGCCGGACAGTTTCGGATACAGGCGGAAGTAATTCTGGAAGGTGGTAGAAGCCAGTGTCTGACTCTCGGCCTGGATCTGCAGCCCTTCCTTGGCCTCGATAGCCTGGTGCAGGCCCTCGGACAGGCGACGGCCGGGCATGGTGCGACCAGTGTGCTCATCGACCAGCAGCACCTGATTGTTCTGCACGATGTACTCGACATTGCGATGGAACAGCGTGTGCGCACGCAGACCGGAGTGAACGTGGTGCAACAGGCCGAGGTTCTGCGCAGCGTACAGACTGTCACCCTCGTTGAGCATGCCTTCGCGTACCAGCAGCTCTTCAACAAACTGGTGGCCCTCTTCAGTCAGCTCGACCTGACGGGCTTTCTCGTCAATCAGGTAATGCCCTTCAACACCTTCCTCGCCTTCTTCGGCGAGCTTGCCGCGCTTGAGCAGGGGGATCAGCTTGTTGACTGTGGTATACAGGCGGGAACTATCTTCAGCAGGACCGGAGATGATCAGCGGCGTTCGCGCTTCGTCGATCAGAATCGAGTCGACCTCGTCGACGACCGCAAAGAACGGCTCACGCTGGAACTTGTCTTCCAGGCGAAACGCCATGTTATCGCGCAGATAATCAAAGCCGAGCTCGTTATTGGTGCTGTAGGTAATATCGCACTGGTAGGCGGCGCGTTTCTGCTCCGGGTCCTGCATCGGCACGACGACGCCTACGGTCATGCCGAGAAACTCGTACAACGGGCGCATGGTGTTGGCGTCGCGATTGGCCAGATAGTCGTTCACCGTCACCACGTGAACGCCCTTACCCGCGAGTGCGTTGAGGTAAACCGGCAGCGTACCGACCAGGGTCTTGCCCTCACCGGTTTTCATCTCGGCGATTTTGCCTTCGTGCAGCGCCATGCCGCCGACCAGCTGGACATCAAAGTGGCGCATGCCCATCACCCGCTTGCCCGCCTCACGCACAACGGCGAAGGCTTCGGGCAGGAGCGCATCCAGGGTTTCACCGCCAGCAAGTCGTTGTTTGAACTCGTCGGTTTTCGCCTTCAGCTGTTCATCGCTCAGTGCATTCAAGCTTTCTTCAAGGGCATTGATCGCAGCGACCACCTTACCCATACGCTTCAATTCACGATCGTTCTTGCTTCCAAACAGCTTTCTCATTAACGGCGCAAACATAATCGACTTAGATATCCATGTGATGAGTGGCGTGTCCAGTCCCATTCAGCCGGACCAGCCCGAAAACGGCATTCTACTCTGATTCCTGCCGCACATTAAACCAAGCAGAGGGAACAGCCGTCAGCCGACGATGACGTCGACCGACAACCTATATGAGGATCAAGAGGGGTTATTTCAATGCCAGGAAGCGAGCAGGGTTGACCGCCATACCGTTGCGGTAGACTTCAAGGTGAAGGTGCGGACCAGTTGACCGGCCAGTAGTACCAACCGCTGCAATTTCCTGGCCCTTCTGCACCAGATCACCCTTGCTTACATGCAGAGCAGACGCATGCGCGTAGCGACTCTTCAAGCCGTCACCGTGGTTGATTTCAACCATATTGCCGAACGCCCCGTTGCGCCCGGCGAAGGTTACGACCCCGGCCCCCAGGGCGTGGATAGGCGTACCGCGTGGCGCAGCGAAGTCGAGGCCATTGTGCATGGACAGACGCCCGGTGATGGGGTCGGTGCGGCGGCCGAACGTGGATGACAGGTGACCAACGCTGACCGGCACGAAATCGAGCATCGCATCGACATCGGTCTGGCGGCTTACCATGAGATCTTCCAGCAGTTGCAACTGCTGAGTGCGATTGTCGACCCGGGCAGATAGCTGCTCAATCAAACCCTGCAAGTCAGACGGCGCTTCGAACGTGAGGTCATCATCACGCAGCTCCGGGCCACCCATGCCCTTGTCCAGATCGATACCGAAATCAAACTCGGACTCCGAGCCAAAGTCGAACTCACCGTCATTGAAGTCAGCCAGCTCAGTGAGGCGTTCACCCAATGCATCCAGTCTGGTCAGCCGCATCTGCAGACGCGCCAGCTGCTGGCTCATGCGCTCAATCTGCGCCTGGGTACCGTCGTCTTCTACCAGCGGATCAATGTCGTAGTCCTGCAACACTTGCTGCCACTGCGGCACGCCGGCGTCACTGGCTGTCAGTTCGGCGGAATCGCCAGCCATCAGTTGCCAGGTAGCCAAAGATGCAACCAGCGGCAACGCCAGCAACAAGGACACGCCCGCAACAACCCAGGGGGCACCCAGCGTGAGCGTTCGCGATGCGCCATTGCGCCCGGTGAGAATAATGATATTCAAATAGCTTCCCCAAACATTCTTGACGGCGGTTCTGATAGCATGACCGCTCCATCTCACTCCAGGCTGGCAGCGAACCTATGGCATTCCATCCGCTGGACGCACGTCGACCAACCGACCTGATAAGAACCAGCAGCACACTCCGTGCCCTGCTGGAGAAGTCCCGTCAACTCGAACGCCTGCAAGCATTGTTCCAATCCCGCCTTGAGCCAGCCGCGCGAGACCAGTGCCGGGTTGCCTCTTTCGAGACCGGCGTACTACGTCTGGTGGTGACCAGCAGTCAGTGGGCTACGCGTATGCGCTATCAGCAGAAAAGGCTGATTCGGGACCTGCAGACCTTCAACGAATTCGCAACCTTAACGAAAATTCATTGCAAGGTACAACCACCACTGGTCAAAAAATCACCACCCGTTCGCACTATCCGACGTTCAAAAGTAGCCAGCAGCACATTGCAGGAAACCGCCGAACACGTCTGCGACCCGGCACTCAAAGCAGCACTTAATCGCCTGGCACGACATCACGGCGAATCCGAAAGTCACTGATTGGGCCCGCAGGGACAGGCCAAGCGAGCTGGAAGCTGGAAGCTGGAAGCTGGAAGCTGGAAGCTGGAAGCTGGAAGCTGGAAGCCAGGATGATGAGTCGGTCATCGAGCGTCGGGAAGGCCTGCAAGTAACTTCTAACGCGATGCAGTTGCAGCCAGTTGCCCGAACAGCCATCCACGCCGCGTGCCCGTGGGCGAGAAACCAGGTGGCTGTGCTGATTGCGCCACGCCCCTTGCAAGAACCCGGTCTCCTATAAAACCTGTTACCCAACTCGTGGGCTTTGGGCTTTAGCTTGAAGCTTGCGGCTTGCAGCGCGATGCCCCAATAAAAACGGCCGCCCGAAGGCGGCCGAAAGAAGAAACGAAACGAGTAGTCTGTCAGCTGTCCAAGATCAGACCGCTGCAGCAGGACGCATGTAGGAGATTGGAGCGGTACCTGCGTCATCGAAGGTAACCAGTTCCCACGCGTCCTTGTTTTCCAGCAGTGCACGCAACAGCTTGTTGTTCAGCGCATGCCCCGACTTGTAGCCACGGAACTCACCGACCAGGCTCTTGCCCAGCAGATAGAGATCGCCGATGGCATCAAGGATCTTGTGTTTGACGAACTCGTCTTCATAGCGAAGGCCGTCTTCGTTCAACACCCGATACTCGTCTACCACAATGGCATTGTCGACGCTGCCACCGAGCGCCAGGTTCTGGGAACGCAGGTACTCAATGTCACGCATAAAGCCGAACGTCCGCGCGCGACTGACTTCCTTCACAAACGAGGTGCTGGAAAAGTCGACGCAGGCTTCCTGACTGCGGCCACGGAAAACCGGGTGATCGAAGTCGATACCGAAAGACACCTTGAACCCCTCGAAGGGCACGAAAGTGGCTGTCTTACCGTCTTCTTCTACGGTGATTTCCCGCTTGATACGAATAAATTGCTTGGCAGCATCCTGTTCAGCGATGCCGGCCGATTGAATAAGAAAGACAAAGGGACCTGCGCTGCCATCCATGATCGGCACTTCGGCCGCACTCAGCTCAACGTAGGCATTATCAATGCCCAGACCCGCCATGGCCGACAGCAGATGCTCTACCGTATCTACCTTGGCGCCATCCTTGATCAGGGTCGTCGACATGGTCGTCTCGCCTACACATTCGGCACGTGCCGGGATCTCGACCACGGGGTCGAGATCCACGCGACGGAACACGATACCCGTATCCACCGGTGCCGGCTTCAGTGTGAGGTATACCTTCTCACCCGAATGCAGGCCAACACCTGTGGCCCGGATGACGTTCTTCAATGTGCGTTGTCTGATCATGCTTGCCTGCTTCCGCTCTGATTGCGAAAAACCCTCAGTAAACTGGCGTGCATCATAGCAAAGTCAGCTTTTGATGAATACCAATTACCCCTATGCCTTCAATTGATCAGCTCAATCAGCCTGACGACGCAGGAATGCCGGAATATCCAGGTAGTCCAGGTCTTCAGCCGGCTTGCTCAGGTGCGCAGCCGCGCTGCCAGAGGTGTGCTGATTACGCATGACGGTTGGACGATCCAAGTCGCGGTAGTTCGGCGCGCCGGCTTCCTGTTGACGAGCGGACTGAGCCGGTGCAGCGGTGGTGTTATCGACAACCTTGACCGGCTTCTCACGCGCACCCAGACCAGTGGCAACCACAGTGACACGCAGTTCGTCGCGCAGTTCCGGGTCGATAACAGTACCGACAACCACAGTAGCGGTTTCGGAGGCGAACTCTTCGACAGTACTGCCAACTTCAGAGAACTCACCCAGCGACAGGTCGGGGCCGGCAGTGATGTTGACCAGGATGCCGCGCGCGCCCATCAGGTTGACGTCTTCCAGCAGCGGGCTGCGAATGGCCGCTTCAGCCGCTTCGCGCGCACGGTTCGGGCCGCTGGCGTGGCCGGTACCCATCATTGCCATGCCCATTTCGCTCATGACGGTTTTCACGTCGGCGAAGTCGACGTTGATCATACCCGGACGCATGATCAGATCAGCGATACCCTGTACGGCGCCCAGCAGAACGTCGTTGGCCTTGCTGAACGCGGCCAGCAGGCTGGCGTCTTTGCCCAGTACGGTCAGCAGTTTTTCGTTCGGGATGGTGATCAGTGAGTCAACGTGCTGGCTCAGCTCACGGATACCTTCTTCGGCAACCTGCAGACGCTTGCGACCTTCGAACGGGAACGGCTTGGTGACGACGGCGACGGTCAGGATGCCCATTTCACGCGCAACCTCTGCAACGATCGGCGCCGCACCGGTACCGGTACCCCCGCCCATGCCGGCGGTGATGAACACCATGTCGGAACCCTGCAGCACCTCGGCGATGCGCTCGCGATCTTCAATCGCAGCCTCACGGCCGATCAGCGGGTTAGCGCCGGCACCCAGACCTTTGGTAACGCCTGAACCCAGTTGCAGTACGGTACGCGCGCTGACGTTTTTCAGCGCCTGAGCATCGGTGTTGGCGCAGATGAAGTCGACGCCCTCAACATTGTTCACCACCATGTGCTGCAGCGCGTTGCCGCCACCACCGCCCACACCGACGACCTTGATTACTGCGTTCTGCGGAACGTTATCGATCAGTTCGAACATGGCCTTTCTCCTTGAATAGCTACTCGTATTTTTTCGTTTCGTTTACTGCGTCATGCCCGCTTTGGCGGGTCTAGTACTGCAACAGCGCAATCAGAAATTGCCCTGAAACCACTTCTTTACACGCTCCAGCACCGGCGCCTTATTGCTCTCGCTCGGCTGGGAGCCATGCTCACCGTGATGCTTCATGCCGTAATGCAGCAGCCCGACGCCAGTGGCGTAGATCGGGTTGCGGACGACGTCGGTGAGCCCTTTGAATTCCTGCGGCATGCCGAGACGAACCGGCATATGGAAAATCTCTTCGGCCAGCTCGATGGCGCCTTCCATCTTGGCGGTGCCACCGGTCATCACGATGCCGGCCGGAATCATGTCTTCGAATCCGGACCGGCGCAGCTCGGCCTGAATCAGGGTAAATAGTTCGTCGTAACGCGGCTCTACGACCTCGGCCAGCGCCTGACGAGACAGGTCGCGCGGCGGACGTTCGCCGACGCTCGGCACCTTGATGGTTTCCTCCGGGCCAGCCAGTTTGGCCAGCGCGCAGGCGTAGCGAATCTTGATTTCTTCGGCGTACTGGGTCGGTGTACGCAGCGCCATGGCGATGTCGTTGGTGACCTGGTCACCGGCAATCGGAATCACCGCGGTATGGCGAATGGCGCCTTCGGTGAAGATAGCGATGTCGGTGGTGCCGCCACCGATATCCACCAGACACACACCCAGCTCCTTCTCGTCTTCGGTCAGTACGGCATAGCTGGAGGCCAGCTGTTCCAGAATGACGTCCTCGACTTCAAGACCGCAGCGGCGAATACATTTTTCGATGTTCTGCACCGCGTTCAAGGCGCAGGTCACCAGATGCACCTTGGCTTCCAGACGCACACCCGACATGCCCAGTGGCTCGCGTACGCCTTCCTGGTTATCGATCACATATTCCTGCGGCAGGATATGCAGCACTTTCTGGTCCGCCGGGATGGCAACAGCCTGACCGGCGTCCAGCACCCGTTCGATATCGGCCTGCACGACTTCACGATCGCGGATGGCAACGATACCGTTGGAGTTGAGGCTGCGAATGTGGTTGCCCGCGATCCCGGCGTACACCGAGTGAATCTGGCAGCCGGCCATCAACTCGGCCTCCTCGATCGCGCGCTGAATGGATTGCACCGTCGATTCGATGTTGACCACTACACCTTTCTTGAGTCCGCGCGAGGGATGCGAGCCGATACCAACGATTTCCAGCTCGCCGTCCGCGCCGATCTCACCGACCAGTGCCACGACCTTGGAGGTGCCGATATCCAGGCCCACAATCATTCTGCTGCCCTGCTTGCTTGCCATAGTCTTCCTGTTACTCCGCCGCTTTTTCGGCTTCGCCGGCTTCACGCCAGGCGACAGCCATACTGTTGCTGTAGCGCAGGTCTACCCGCGCGATCAGTTCCCGACGGTCGCTGAGCATCAGTTGCTCGATCGTCATGAACCGCTGCATTTTGTCTACCAGATTGTCCCGCCCCAGTAGCAGTTCCATACCGTCATCGGTGGTCAGGAACCAGCTACCGCGGTCACGCAGTTCCAGCTTGCTGACAACCATCCCCTGCGGGCGCAGCAAACTGCTGAACTGCTGGTACTGCCGCATGACCTTGCGCTTTGAGCGCTCCGGCCCATTTAGCTGCGGCAACTCGTTGAACCGCGCGATGTCCTGCGGCTCGAACGCCTTGCCTTCATTGTTGAGCAGCGCGCTATCGCCCCAGCGGGCGACCGGCAGCTGTTCATCCAATGCGATCACCAGCTTGTCCGGCCACACCCGGCGAACGGACGCCTGAGCAACCCAGGGCATCGCCAACAGGTCGCCGCGCAGACCATCCAGATCAATCCCCAGAAAGCTGTCATTCAAATAGGGCTGAATGACCTGCTGCACCGCGTCACGGTCGATGTACTCAAGCTCGCCCTCGACGCTGATCAGCGCAATCGGACGGTCCGCCAGCGGCATCAGTCGACTGCCCAGCTCATACAGGCCCATGCCCAGGGCGACCAGCAGCAGCGGCCACAGCACATGCTGCAGGCGAGCGCCGAAGCCGCTCATGTTTGGACGCGGCAGGCGCAGGCGCGGCAGTTGCCGTGGTTGCGCGGGCGGCACACGCACGGCGCCACGCCCGCCAGCCTTGCGGCGGGAGAGCGGTGCTGCGTTGCGTGTTTCGCGAATCGCCTGCATTGCGTTATCCGTCAGTTCAGGGTGCCGGCCAGGATGGCCAGTACCAGTGCGTCAAATTCCATACCGGTGGCCTTGGCAGCCATCGGCACCAGGCTGTGGTCAGTCATGCCGGGTACAGTGTTGACTTCCAGCAGGTAGAAACTCCCCTGCTCGTCCTGCATCACGTCAACGCGTCCCCAGCCCTTGCAGCCCACCGCCTCGAATGCCTGCAGACTCAGCGCCTTGAGCTGCGCTTCCTGCTCAGCCGGGAGGCCGCAGGGGCAAAGGTACTGGGTGTCATTGGCCTGATACTTGGCGTCGTAGTCGTAAAAGGTGTGCGGCGTGCGCAACCGAATCGGCGGCAGTGCCTGGCCGTCAAGGATGGCGACAGTAAACTCGGCGCCGTGCACCCATTGCTCGACGAGCGCCTCATCGTCGTAGCTGCGCGCGCTTTCCCAGGCAACCTGAAGCTGATCCAGGCTGTCGGCTTTGGCCATACCAATACTTGACCCTTCGTGCAGCGGCTTGATGATCAGCGGCGTGCCAAGCTGCTCGACGATAGCGGCACACTGGTCGGCGCTACGCAGCATCGCGTAGCGCGGCGTGGGCAGACCCAGGCTCTGCCAAATTTGCTTGGTGCGCAGCTTGTCCATGCCGACGGCTGACGCCATCACGCCGCTGCCGGTGTAGGGAATGCGCAGGCTTTCCAGCATGCCCTGCAGGCTGCCGTCTTCACCGCCGCGCCCATGCAGCGCGATAAAAACCCGGTCGGGGCGCTCGCTCAGCAACTGCGCTGCCAGCGAGTCGTCAGCGTCGATACCGTAAGCATCCACACCTGCGCCCTGCAACGCGGCCAGCACCGCAGCGCCGGATTTGAGCGACACCGCCCGCTCGGCGGACTTGCCGCCGTACAACACTGCTACACGCCCAAAGTCTGCAACATCGACCATCAGGCTTTACCCCCGGTATCACGCTTGCTCAGAGCCTCGGCCAACTGCACCGACAGCCCACCAATATCCCCTGCGCCCTGGGTCAACAGAATGTCGCCCGGCTGCAGAACCGCTTCCAGCAGCGGCATGACGTCGGCGTCACGCTCGACGTAGATCGGATCCAGCTGCCCCCGCTGGCGAATGCTGCGGCACAGGTGCTTGCTGTCCGCACCCGGAATCGGCTCTTCGCCCGCCGGGTAGACTTCCATCAGCAGCAGCGCGTTGGCATCGCCCAGGACCTGAACGAAGTCTTCATACAGATCACGCGTGCGGCTGTAACGGTGCGGCTGATAGAGCATTACCAGGCGACGCTCGGGCCAGCCGGCACGGACCGCCTTGATCACCGCTGCCACTTCGCGCGGGTGATGACCGTAGTCGTCTACCAGCATCACTTCGCCTGCGCCCCAGCTGTAGTTGCCTTGCACCTGGAAGCGGCGACCAACGCCTTGGAAACCGGCCAGGCCTTCAACGATGGCACGATCAGACACGCCCTCATCGGTCGCTACCGCAATGGTCGCGAGCGAGTTCAGCACGTTGTGCACGCCCGGCATGTTGACTGAAACCTGAAGCGGCTCTCGACCTTCACGCAGCACGGTGAAGTAGGTCTGCATACCCTGCTGGTGAATATCCACCGCGCGGATATCAGCGTCCTCGGACTGACCGTAGGTGATCACCTGACGATTGATCTGCGGCAGGATTTCACGCACCACCGGATCATCGATACACAGCACCGCCAGCCCGTAGAACGGCAGGTTGTGCAGAAACTCGACGAAGGTGCGCTTCAGCTTGTTGAAGTCGCCTTCGTAGGTCGCCATGTGGTCGGCGTCGATATTGGTGACGATGGCGACCATCGGCTGCAGGTGCAGGAAGGACGCGTCACTCTCGTCCGCTTCGGCAACCAGATAACGACTCTCGCCCAACTGAGCGTTAGTGCCAGCGGCGGTCAGCTTGCCGCCGATCACGAAGGTCGGGCTCAGACCGTCAGCCGCCAGCACCGAAGCGATCAGGCTGGTGGTAGTCGTTTTGCCGTGGGTGCCGGCAACCGCAATACCGTGGCGATAGCGCATCAGCTCGGCAAGCATCTCGGCACGCGGCACCACCGGAATGCGGCGCTCGATGGCACCTGCCACTTCCGGGTTCTGCGGGTTGATTGCGCTGGATACAACCAGCACATCGGCATCCTGCACATTCTCAGCGCGGTGACCGATGTCGATGCGCGCACCGAAGGATTCCAGGCGCTGGGTGACCGCCGAGCGCTTGAGGTCCGATCCGGATACCTGATAGCCCAGATTCAGCAGCACCTCGGCGATACCGCACATACCGACGCCACCAATACCCACGAAGTGAATACTGCGAATGCGCCGCATCTCCGGCAGGGTAAAAGTCGCCTGACTGCGCTTGTTAGTGCTCACGGGCTACCTCCAGACAGGCGCGCACCACATCGGCGGTCGCGTTCGGGGTGGCTTGTTCACGGGCTCGTTCGGCCATCTGTTGCAGCAGCTCCGGATTGTTCATGTAGTTGATCAGTGTGTTTGCCAGTTGCTCGTCGTCGAGCTGGCGCTGCGGCATCAATACCGCAGCGCCGCGGTCGGCCAGATAGCGCGCATTGGCGGTCTGGTGGTCATCAATCGCATGCGGCAACGGAATCAGCAGCGAGGGGCGACCTGCTGCGGCCAATTCACAGACGGTCAGCGCACCGGCACGGCAGATCACCAGATCGGCCCAGGCATAGGCGCCCGCCATATCGGCAATAAACGCCTCTACCTCTGCACGCACGCCAGCCTGCTCATAGGCTTCGCGCGCCATCAGCAGGTGCTGTTTGCCGCACTGGTGTACCACCTGCGGGCGCTGATTCGGCTCGATACGCGCCAGCGCCTTTGGCAGCAGGTTGTTCAGCGGCATCGCGCCCAGGCTGCCGCCCAGTACCAGCAGACGCAGCGGGCGACTGCCATCCCAGCTCAGCGCAGGGGTAGCAAAAATGTCTTCACGTACCGGGTTACCGGTGCTACGGCGATCATCGCCTTCGGCAAAACTGCCGGCAAAGCCTTCACAGCGGCGTTTGGCCAGGCGGGCCAGCAGACGATTGGCGGTGCCGACCACTGCGTTCTGCTCATGGATCACCAGCGGAATGCGGCGCATCCAGGCGGCCAGACCACCGGGGCCGGTCACGTAACCACCGGCGCCCAGCACGCAAACCGGCTTGAGTTCGCCCAGCAGACGCAGCGACTGGCCCAGTGCACGGGCAATGCGCAGCGGCGCCTTGAGCAGATCCAGCTTGCCCTTGCCGCGCAGTCCCTGAATGTCGATGTAATGAATCGGGAAGCCGGCCTGCGGCACCAGATCCACCTCGATGCCGCGGCGCGTGCCCAGCCAGTGCACCTCATAACCTTGATCGCGCAACATACGGGCGCAGGCCAGTGCAGGGAATACATGCCCACCAGTACCGCCGGCCATGACCAATACCTTATTGCTCATTGGTCGCCTCCTTACCTGCCTGACGGCGCTCCCAGTCAATCCGCAGCAGCAGACCGAGACAGACACAGCACACTACCAGCGAGCTGCCGCCATAGCTGAGGAACGGCAAGGTGAGCCCCTTGGTCGGCAGCAGACCGATATTTACCCCTACATTGATCAGAATCTGGCCGCACCACATGATCGCCAGGCCATACGCCAGATAGGCGTGGAACAGCATGCCTTTCGCCTCGGCAGCCAAGCCGACATACAGACCGCGAACTGCAACAAAGATCAGCAGGGCAAAGGCGGCCAGCGCGCCGATCATGCCAAGCTCTTCGGCCAGCACCGCGAACACGAAGTCGGTGTGCGCTTCCGGCAGATAAAACTGCTTCTGGATGCTGTTGCCCAGGCCGACGCCAAACCATTCGCCGCGACCGAAGGCAATCAGCGCCTGGGTCAGCTGATAACCGGTGCCGTAGGGGTCTTGCCAGGGGTCAAGGAAGCCAGTCAGTCGCTGCAGGCGATAGGGTTCTGCCCAGACAGCCAGTGCTGCCAACGCGCCCAGGGAGCCGAACAGCAGCAGGAAGCGGAACAGGCCGACGCCGCCCAGGAACAGCATACCGGTAGCGGCCCCCATCAATACGACGGTGGCGCCGAAGTCAGGCTCGACGATCAGCAGGCAGGCCATCGGCCCCAGCACCATGAAGGGCTTGATGAAGCCAAACCACTCTTCCTTTACCTCGTCCTTACGCTGAACCAGATACCCGGCAAGAAAGACCACTGCAAACAGCTTGGCCAGTTCCGAGGGCTGAACGTTGATCGGGCCGACGGCAATCCAGCGCCAGCTGCCGTTAACCTCACGGCCGATCCCCGGGATCAGCACCGCGACCAGACCGGCAAAACCGAGGAACAGCAGCAGGAAGCGGAAACGCTCCCACACGGCCACCGGCACCGACAATGTCATCGCCAACGCGATCAGGCTCACCACCAGATAGATGATCTGGCGGTTCATGTAGAACAGCGGATTACCCAAACGACCGGCCGCCACTTCCATCGAGGCAGAAGTAACCATAACCAGACCCAGCGCGAGCAGAGCAACAGCACCCACCAGCAGCGGCAGATCCATATCGAATCGACGGCTGCCAATCAGCGGCTCAGCGGCATCACGCAGGTTGAAGGTCAGATTCATGCGCCCAACCTCCCGACCGCTTCGGCAAACAGCCGGCCACGCTCTTCAAAGTTGCGGAACATGTCCAGACTTGCGCAGGCCGGAGACAGCAGCACCAGATCGCCCTGTTCGGCCAATGCCGCCGCTGCCGTAACAGCCTCCTCAATGGAGCTCACGCGAACCAGCTGCGTCTGCGGATCCAGGGCTGCGGCGATCAGCTCGGCGTCTCGGCCAAGCAGAACAACCGCGCGGCAGCTCTGCGCGACCGGCTTACGCAGCGAGGAAAAATCTGCTCCCTTGCCGTCGCCGCCGGCAATCAGTACCAGCTTACCGCCCATATCTGCGGCGAATCCGTTGATGGCCGCAAGGGCAGCACCCACGTTGGTCGCCTTGGAGTCATCGAAGAACTCAACACCGGCGTGACTACCAACCCACTGGCAACGGTGCGCCAGGCCCGGAAAGACCTTCAGCGCCTGCAGCATGGCATCCATCGGCAAACCGGCCGCTTGCCCCAGCGCCAGCGCCGCAAGGGCATTGGATTGGTTGTGGGAGCCGCGAATGCGCAGCTCGCTGACCGGCATCAGTGCAGTGAACTCGTAGGCCAGCCAGGTCTGTCCGTCCTGCTCACGCAGTCCGAAGCCCTTGAAGTCGGGACGCGACAGCCCAAAGGTCAGACACGGCAGCTGATCCGCCACCAGGGGACGAGACAGCGCGTCATCACGATTGATTACCACCTGTTGCGCGCCACGGAAAATTCGGTGCTTGGCCATATGGTAGGCCGGCAGACCGCTGTAGCGGTCCATATGGTCTTCACTGACGTTCAATACAGTGGCGACCAGTGCATTCAGTCGATCGGTGGTTTCCAGCTGGAAGCTCGACAGTTCAAGCACATACAGCTCGGCCTGCTGGTCCAGCAGATCCAGCGCCGGCGTACCCAGGTTGCCACCGACCGCGACCTTCACACCCGCCGCCTGCGCCATCTCACCGACCAGTGTGGTGACAGTGCTCTTGGCGTTGGAGCCGGTGATGGCGACGATCGGCGCCTTGGCCGCCCGCGCAAACAGCTCGATGTCGCCGACGATAGAGACACCCGCCTTGGCCGCTGCCTGCAGTGCTGGCGTAGCAAGCGCAATGCCGGGGCTGACAATCAGCTCGTCGGCGCTGCTCAGCAGCTTCTCATCGAGCTCACCCAGGTACAGATCTGCCATTGGCGCAAAGCGCTTGAGCTGCTCCAGACCCGGCGGGTTCTGGCGAGTGTCGGCCACGGCAAAGGACAGGCCCTGGCCTGCCAGATAACGGGCGACCGAGAGCCCGCTGCTGCCGAGCCCGACGATGATCCGTTGCTTGTCCGTGGTAATCAGAGACACGCTCTGCTCCTCAACGCAGTTTCAGGGTGGCCAGACCGATCAGCACCAGTACTACGGTGATGATCCAGAAGCGCACGATCACGCGCGGCTCCGGCCAGCCCTTGAGTTCAAAGTGGTGATGAATCGGCGCCATACGGAACACGCGGCGGCCGGTCAACTTGAACGACGCCACCTGGACGATCACCGACAGCGTCTCCACCACAAAAATGCCGCCCATGATGAACAGCACAATTTCCTGCCGGACGATCACGGCAATCACACCCAGTGCGGCGCCCAGCGCCAGCGCGCCCACGTCGCCCATGAAGACCTGGGCCGGGTAGGTGTTGAACCAGAGAAAGCCGAGGCCCGCGCCCAACAGCGCGCCACAGAAGATAATCAGCTCACCCGCGCCCGGCACGTAGGGAATCAACAGGTATTCGGCAAACTTGGCGTTACCCGACAGATAGGCAAAGATGCCCAGCGCGCCGCCAACCATGACCGTCGGCATGATCGCCAGCCCATCCAGGCCGTCGGTCAGGTTGACCGCGTTACTGGAACCGACGATTACGAAGTAAGTCAGGACAACAAACAGCACGCCCAGCTGAAACTCGACCTGCTTGAAAAACGGCACGATCAGGGTGGTCTCTACCGGCGTCTTGGCTGCCATATAGAGCACAATGGCCGCCGCCAGACCGAACACCGACTGCCAGAAGTACTTCCAGCGCGATGGCAGGCCACGCGAGTTCTTCTCGATCACCTTGCGATAGTCATCGACCCAGCCAACCGCACCAAAGCTGAAGGTAACGCCCAGTACCACCCAGACGTAGAGGTTGCTCAGATCAGCCCACAGCAGGGTACTGACACCGATGGCAACCAGAATCAGCGCGCCGCCCATGGTCGGCGTACCCTTTTTGGACAGATGCGACTGCGGACCGTCGTTGCGCACCGCCTGCCCGATCTGACGAATCTGCAGGGTACGAATCATCCAGGGGCCCAGGAACAGCGCCATCGCCAGCGCCGTCAGCACACCCAGGATGCCGCGCAGGGTGAGGTACTGGAAGACGGCAAAGCCGGAGTAGTACTGCTGGAGGTATTCGGCGAGTAAAAGCAACATATCAGCTGGCCCCGTTATCGTTATTGTGCGTGTCAGCCGGGGCCAGAAGGCCGGCGACCACTTTATCCATGCCCGCACTGCGCGAGCCTTTGACCAACACCCGGGTGTTGGCATTCAGATCCTGTTTGATGGCGTCGATCAGCGCTTCACGGCTGTCGAACAGTCGGCCGTTGGTGCCGAATGCCTCCACCGCCAGCGCAGACAGCCGGCCGGTCGCATACAGACCGTCCAACCCTTGCGCGCGGGCGTGCGCGCCAACGTCACGATGGCTTTGCTCAGCCCACTCACCCAACTCACCCATATCACCCAGAACCAGCAGACGGCGTCCGGACAGACTCGCCAGCACATCAATCGCGGCTTTGACCGACGCCGGGTTGGCGTTGTAGGCGTCGTCAATGATCTGTGCTCCGGCGATGCCGTTGAGCCAGTTACCGCGCCCATCGACCGGCGCCAGCCCACCGAGACCGCGGGCAATGGCGTCCAGCCCGGCACCGGCTGCCAGCGCCGCACCAGCTGCCGCCAGCGCATTGGCAATATTGTGTTCACCACGCAGCTGCAAGCTCACAGCAATCGCACCAGCCGGCGTCACCAGACTGAAGTGCGGGCAACCTGCGGCGTCAATCTCGATCGCCTCGGCGCGCAGCTGCGCGGTTGGATTCTTCATGCTGAACGAGCAGGCGGTACGACGGCTGCCGAGCAGTTGATACCACTGTTCAAACCAGGGGCTGTCGAGATTGAGGATTGCCTGACCACCATCGGGCAGCGCACTGACAATCTCGCCCTTGGCCTTGGCAATGCTTTCCGGGCTGCCAAAACGGCCGACATGTGCCATACCGGCGTTAGTCAGCACGCTGATCTGCGGCTTGACCAGCCCCATGGTGTAGTTGATGTCGCCAATCTGGGCCGCGCCCATTTCGATCACGGCGAAACGGTGTTCAGACGTCAGCTGCAACAGGGTCAGCGGTACGCCAAGCTCGTTATTGAGGTTGCCCTGCGTCGCCAGCACCGGACCGCACTCGCGCAAAATGGCAGCGAGCATTTCCTTGACTGTGGTCTTGCCGCTGGACCCGGTGATGCCGATCACCGTGCCGCGGAACTGCTCACGCACCAGCGCGCCGAGCTGGCCCAACGCCAATTGGCAGTCATGCACCAGCAGCTGCGGCAGATCGTCGTCGACCAGGTATTCAACCATCGCCGCCGCGGCGCCGTTTTCCCGAGCCTGGGCGATAAAGTCATGGCCGTTGCTGCGGCTGCCGGGCAAGGCGACAAACAGCCCGCCGGTAGCAACCTTGCGCGCATCAATGCTGACGCTGTCAAAATGGGTGTCGACGCCGTTAAGCGTGGCGGCCAGTGGCTTGAGCAGATCAGACAGGCGCAGTGCATCAAGCATGAGCGGCCTCCCACTGCTGCAGCGCGAGGCCGGCTTGTTCAATATCACTGAAGGGGTGACGCACGCCGTCAATCTCCTGGTAATTCTCGTGACCCTTACCGGCGAGCAGAATCACATCGCCGGGCTGCGCTGCAGCAATCGTCTGGGCGATGGCTTGCGCACGGTTGGGTATGACGGTCAACGCCTGCGGGTGTTCCGCACCTTGGCAAATTTGTTCGATGATCTGTGACGACGACTCGGTTCTGGGGTTGTCATCAGTCACAACCACCGCCTGGGCGTGCTGCTCGGCAACCCGCGCCATCATCGGGCGCTTGCCGTTATCACGGTCGCCACCGCAACCAAACACGCAGATAACCCGCCCGACCGCATGCTGATGCAGCGCGGTCAGCGCCTTCTCCAACGCGTCAGGGGTATGCGCGTAATCGACGACGACCAGCGGCAGAGCGCCACCGCCCAGTCGCTGCATCCGGCCAGCCGGCGGCTGCAATTGCGCCACCTGAGCGAGTGCAGCCTCCGCTTCTACGCCAAGCGCGAGCAGACTACCGAGCACCGCGAGCAGATTGCTCATATTAAAACTGCCCAGTAGCGGGCTGCGCAGCGCAAACGAGCGGCCTTGCACATGCAGTTGCGCACTCAGCCCAAGGCTATCGCACTGCAGCTCACGGCAGTAAATCGCGGCAGCCGGGTCGCTCAGACTGAAACCAATCACCGGTGCCGTACAACGTTCAGCCAGCTCGCGACCGAACGGGTCATCCAGATTGATCACCGCAGCCTGCAGCTCGCGCTTGAACAGCGTGGCCTTGGCTTCGCCGTAGGCGGCCATGGTGCCGTGGTAGTCGAGATGATCGCGGCTCAGGTTAGTGAACACAGCGACCGCAAACCGCACCGCTGCAACGCGGTGCTGATCAAGCGCATGCGACGACACCTCCATCGCAACGTGGGTAGTTCCCGCATCACGCATGGCACCCAGCTGACCCTGAACAGCAATGGCGTTCGGTGTGGTCATACCGTGATCGACGAGTGCACCGGCCAAACCGCTGCCGAGGGTGCCGATCACACCGCAGCGGTTACCCAGACGATCCAGCGCCTGAGCCAGCATCTGACTGACGCTGGTCTTGCCGTTGGTACCGGTAATGCCGATCACCTTCATCGCGGCACTCGGCTGGCCATAAAAGACGTCGCCCAGGGCGGACACCTGCTGCGCCAGATTTGGCACCGCAACTACCGGCACACCGACCGCGTCGGCAATGCCCGCCTTCGGCTCGCAGGCGACGGCGACAGCCCCGGCAGCAACCGCCTGAGTGATGAAATCACGCCCGTCGTGACGCAGCCCCGGGAAGGCGAGGAACAGGTCGCCCGCTTCCACACCACGGCTGTCCATCGTCATATTGCGAATGTCGACATCTGCAAGCTCGGCGGCCGGGAACAGTTGAGACAGTTTCATCTCTGCTCCCCCGTTGCGGCGACTGCCGGCAGCGCTGGCTGGTCAAGCGCGGCCAGGTTATCCGGTGCGACATTCATCAGCCGCAGCGCATTGGACATCAAACCGCCGAATACCGGCGCCGCCACCAGACCACCGTAGTAGCCGCCGTTGCTGGGCTCGTCGATGACCACGGCAATGGCAATGCGCGGGTCAGTGCTCGGGCCGAAGCCGGCGAACAGTGAACGATAGGAGTCTTCCTGGTAACCCTTGCTGGAGGTACTGGCTTTGCGCGCGGTACCGCTCTTGCCGGATACGTGATAACCGGGCACCCGTGCCCGGAAGGTGCCGCCATCGGCTTCGATCACGTTCTGCAGCATGTCCTGCACCATGCGGGTGGCGTCTTCGGGCAGCACTTGCTCGGCGCCCGGCTCACCGTCGACCCGCAGCAGCGACATCGGCACCTTGCGGCCATCGTTGGCCAGAATGGCGTAGGCCTGTGCCAGCTGCACCGCCGTGACAGACAGCCCGTAACCATAGGACAGCGCGGCGGTTTCGGCCGAGCGCCAGGTACGGTAAGTCGGTAGTTTGCCGACGCTTTCGCCGGGGAAGCCGACACCGGTGTACTCGCCCAGTCCCACTGCCGCCATCGCGTCATGGACAGCTTCACCGCCGATATCCAGCGCCACCTTGCTCATGCCAACGTTACTGGACTTGAGCAGGATACCCGCCAGATCGAGCACACCGCCCGGCGCGCGCGAGACGTCACGAATGGTGTATTGGCCAATGCGCAGGGTGCCAGGATAGACGTTGACCTGATCACTCGGTTTCCAGCGGCCGGTCGCCAGTGCTGCGGTCATGGAAATCGGCTTCATGGTCGAGCCTGGCTCAAACACATCGATCATGGCGCGGTTGCGCATCATGCTTGGCTGCAGGTGCGCGCGATTATTCGGGTTATACGACGGCTGATTGACCATCGCCAGCACTTCACCAGTGTGCACATCGAGCATCACCACGGAACCGGCCTTGGCGCCAAACTCCTGCATGCCCTCACGCAGCTGACGATGGGCCAGGTACTGCAAGCGCAAGTCGATCGACAGGCGCAAGTCATTGCCGGGACGTGCGTTGCTGACGACCTGGACATCCTTGATCAGGCGGCCACGACGATCCTGCAATACCTGACGCTTGCCCGGCACGCCTTGCAGCCACTGGTCATAGGCCAGTTCCAGCCCTTCCTGCCCCTGCTCGTCGACATTGGTAAAACCAACCAGGTGCGCAGCCACCTCTCCGGCCGGGTAGAAGCGGCGGTACTCTTCGATGCTGTAAACGCCGTGCACCTTGAGCGCCATGACGGCCTCACCATCGGCCGGCGTCATACGGCGGCGCAGGTAGATGAACTCTTTTTCTGCGTTCGCTTTCAGGCGCTCGCTGAAGGTTGCCAGATCAGTCCCCAGCGCTTTCGCGAGTTCAGGCCAGTGCGCCTGCTGATCGATCAGCTGCGACGGGTTGGCCCAAATGGTCAGTACCGGGGTGCTAACCGCCAGCGGCTCGCCGTTACGGTCGGTAATTTGTCCGCGGTGAGCAGGAATCGGCACGTGGCGCACGCTGCGCTTGTCGCCCTGATCGCGCAGGAAGCCTTCATCCAGCACATGCAGCTCGGCAATGCGCCAGCCAACCGCCACGCAGCACAGCCCCAGCAACCCGATCACCAGGCGGAACCGCCAGGGATAAAGGCTGCCGTTGGGCTTGAGCGCGAACTTCTTCATGGCTTCACCAGGATGACATCGCTGGGCTCGGGCACATGCATGCCGAGCTGCTCGGTGGCGATACGCTCAATCCGGCTGTAGGCCGTCCAGGTACTCTGCTCCAGCACCAGTCGTCCCCATTCGGCCTGCGCCTTCTCCCGCACATCCATCTCGGTCGCCAGCTCATTCAGCAGCTGACGGCTCCAGTGGGCGCTAAAAGACACTGCCAACGCGCTGGCAACGCCAAGCACGAATACCAGCGTCAACCAGCCACTGCCAGTCGGCAGGCCGGAACGCTTGGGCAGTTGCGCAGGCGCGTTCATCAGCGCTTCTCCGCAATACGCAGCACGGCGCTGCGAGCACGAGGATTGGCATCAATCTCGGCAGCACTGGGCTTGATCGCCTTGCCTACCAGGTTGATTGAAACCGGAATATCAATGTCGCGAATCGGCAGGTCACGCGGAATCGGCGCGCCCTTGGCTTCGCGGCGCATGAACTGCTTGACCATACGATCTTCCAGCGAGTGGAAGCTGATTACCGCCAGACGGCCGGCCGGTGCCAGAACATCCAGCGCAGCGCGCAAACCGTCAGCCAGATCGTCCAGCTCACGGTTGATGAAGATGCGGATGCCCTGAAACGCACGGGTTGCCGGGTGTTTGCCCTTTTCCCAGGCCGGATTGGCTTCCTTGATAACCGCCGCCAGATCGCCAGTGCGGGTAAAGGGCTGCGCTGCGCGGCGGGTTACCACCGCCCGTGCCATGCGCTTGGAGAAACGCTCCTCACCGTACTCCTTGAGCACGGTGGCGATATCCGCCTCGCTGGCACTGTTGACCCAGTCGGCAGCGCTCTGGCCCGCGCCCGGGTTCATGCGCATATCGAGCGGACCGTCGTTGAGAAAGCTGAAGCCGCGAGCCGGGTCATCAAGCTGCGGCGAAGACACGCCCAAATCCAGCAGAACACCGCTGACACGCCCATGCAGACCGCGTGCACGCAACTCGTCAGCCATCTCGGCAAAGGACCGCTGCACAACGACAAAGCGGCCGTCTTCGGCCGCCAGTTGTTCGCCAGCCCGGATGGCTTCCGGATCTTTATCAAAGGCAATCAGCCTGCCCTCTGGCCCCAGTCGCGCGAGCAACGCTCGACTATGCCCTCCGCGCCCGAAGGTGCCGTCTATATAGATGCCGTCAGGCTGGATGGCGAGCGCATCGAGCGCTTCGTTCAGCAATACGCTGATGTGGGAAAAGTTAGACACAGTACTCACAGACTCAGCGAGTGCAGTTCGGCCGGCAGCTCACCAGCCTCCTGCGACTCGTCCAGATAGGCAGACGTGGTGGCAGTCCAGGCATCTTCACTCCAGAGCTCGAACTTACCGATTTGACCGACCAGCATCACCTTCTTGTCCAGCCCGGCGTATTCACGCAGCAGCGGCGGCACGACAAAACGACCGGCGCCATCGAGCTCAAGCTCGAAGGCGTTACCGATCAGCAGGCGCTGCAGACGCTTGACCGCGGGATTCATGTTGGGCGCCTGGCGCAGCTTGGCTTCGACGGCTTCCCATTCGTGCAGGGGGTAGATCCACAGACAGCGGTCTTCCAGCGCGATCGTCACCACCAATTGCCCAGCACAAGACTCCAACAGACGATCACGATAGCGCGCAGGCATCGCGAGTCGCCCTTTGGCGTCGAGGTTGATGGCATTGGCTCCACGAAACACGTCGTTGTCCTTCCCCTAGATCATTGGCCGGAGCTTGCCAAAAATTCCCACTCCGCCCCACATATCACCACTTTGCGACACTATAGAAATGCGCCTATACAGCGTCAAGAGCCGCACACAGGAAAAAAACCTTGCGTAGCAGTGGTTTAGCGCGTTTTACCGGGAATAAGGATGCAAAAGAGGAATACTCGAGAGAGCAAAAAACAGACAAAGCAAAAACATCGCTCCGCAACTTAAAGTGAATTATGAGGAGTAAGATTTTTTTGCTCTAAGAAGGTCATACGCATAAAGGAAGGAAAATAAGAGTTGGCCTGTAAGCCGGGTTCTGTCGAGGACAGTCATTCCTCTGGGATCGCCATCACTGACGACCTCTAGCAACCTACCCGAATCCAGTGCGGGCCACACCGACGGATTCCTATTTGGTCTTGCTCCAAGTGGGGTTTACCACGCCACAGACTGTTACCAGCTGCGCGGTGCGCTCTTACCGCACCTTTTCACCCTTACCGGCGCTTACGCGCTTAGGCGGTTTGCTTTCTGCTGCACTTTCCGTAGGCTCGCGCCTCCCAGGCGTTACCTGGCACTTTGCCCTATGGAGCCCGGACTTTCCTCCATGACACCGCTTGCGCGGCACCACAGCGACTGTCCAGCCAACTCTTGGCGGCAAGATTAACGACCGAGAGGACGCAGAGCAAGCATTGCCTTGCGTCGCCCATCGATTACCGACGAGCAGCCTATTCGCCAGAGCGCTCCAGGGCGATTTGATACAACAGATTCTTGCGCACACCGGTGATCTCCGACGCCAGCTTGGCGGCACGCTTGACCGGCATTTCCGCAAGCAGCAGATCCAGCACGCGCAACGCGTCCTCACTCACCGCATCGGCATCCGGCTGCGGCGCACCCTCGACCACCAGTACACACTCACCGCGCTGCTGGTCGGCATCGCCCGCCACCCAGGCCACCAGCTCTGCCAGCGGGGCCGAACGCAGCGTCTCGAATGTCTTGGTCAACTCCCTAGCCAGCAAAACACGGCGCTCATCCCCAAGCACCTGCTGCATATCCTGCAAGCACTCAAGCAGCCGATGCGGAGCCTCGTACACCATCCAGGTCCGATCCTCGGCGACCAGCGCCTGCAAACGCTGACGACGGCCGTGCGCCTTGGCCGGCAGAAAGCCCTCAAAGGCGAAACGGTCGGAAGGCATCCCCGCCGCACTCAGCGCCGCAATCAGCGCACAGGCACCCGGCACCGGCGAGACCCTGACACCCGCCTCACGCGCCTGGCGCACCAGGTGATAACCGGGATCGGAGATCAGCGGCGTGCCGGCATCCGAAATCAGTGCGATATCATCCCCGGCCAGCAGACGTTCGACCAGCCGCTCGCCCTTGCCTCGCTCGTTGTGATCGTGACACGCCGTCATTGGCGTACCGATACCAAAGTGCTGCATTAGCCGAGCGCTGTGCCTGGTATCTTCGGCAGCAATCAGCTGCACATCCTTGAGCACCTGCAGCGCGCGAGGGCTCATGTCCTGAAGATTACCGATAGGCGTAGCCACCACAAAAAGAGTGCCAGCGAGTGTGGTCATGGGAATTCCTGAGTGCAATTTGTGACGCATTGTACAGCAGCCACCCCGGCGACGCTGAGCACCTTGGAGATTGGCCGCCCGCTTAGGTACAATGCCGCACTCTAGACGCCGGTTTCCAACCACCCGCCCCGCACGTAAGGACACCTCGCATGCATCGCTCCATTCGCCTGTCGACCCTGGCCCTGACACTGACCACAGTGCTGGCCGGCTGTGCTTCCGCACCGCAAAGCCTGGACGAGCTGCCTCGTACCCCTGACTCATCGGTGGAAGAAATCCTCAAGAATGCCGCTCGCTACGAGGGCGCCGAAGCCAACCTGCTGCGCCTGCACGCCGCCCAGACTGCGCTAAACAACGGCAACCCGGAACAAACCAGCCGCATTCTGCAGGACATCCCGCAAAGCGATTTGCCGACCGACCAGCAGATTCGTTTCAGCGACCTGCAGGCCACCAGCGCCCTGGCGCTCGGCGACAACGCCGGAGCGCTGCGCGCCATCCAGCACCCGTCACTCGGCCAGCTGGATATCCGCCCGCTAACCGAACAGTTGCGCATTCAGCAGCTGCGCGCCGACATCCTCGACGCCAACGACAAATTCGTCGACGCAGCTCAGGAGCGGGTCTACATTCACAACCTGCTTGACGCAGCGCAGCAAGGCAGCAATAGCCAGGCAATCTGGGAAAGCCTCAGCAAAGCTGACACCCAGACCTTGCAGGCAGCCAGCAGCAACGCCAGTGGCGAATTCGCAGGCTGGCTGGAACTGGCGCTGATCACCCGCAAACAGCGTAATCTCGACCTGCAAATCCGCTCCCTGCAGGCATGGAAGTCGGAAAACCCGAATCACCCCGCAGCCAGCCAGTTGCCGGATTCCGTCCAGCAAATCGAAGCATTGCAGGCGAGTCGCCCCACCCATATCGGGCTACTGCTGCCATTTAACGGCCCGCTCGCGAGCGCAGCCCAGGCTCTGCGCGACGGCTTCCTGGCAGCGCAATATCAGGCCCAAAGCCAGGGCATCGCCCAACCCCAGGTCACCCTCTACGACAGCACCCAATACACCAGCGCCATCGATGCCCTCAATCAGGCACAGCGTGACGGCGTGCAGTGGATGATCGGCCCGCTGGAAAAAGACAAGGTCGCCCAACTGGCCAGCGCCGGCGAATTGCCACTCCCGACCCTGGTCCTGAACTACGCAGAGCAGGCCACATCCGCCAGCAGCATCTACCAGTTTGGCCTCGCACCGGAAGACGAAGCCCGCTCCGCTGCAATTCGCGCCTGGGATGACGGCTACCGCCGCATGGCGACACTCAGCACCCGCGACGACTGGAGCCAGCGCGCCAATAGCGCCTTCATTGGTGAGTGGGAACGCCTGGGGGGCACCATCATCGGCCAGGAACTGGTTGACCAGCCCGCCGCCGTCGCCAACCAGATGGGCGAACTGCTGAAAATCAAACAGAGCGAAAACCGCGCCAACCGCATCAACGGCATTCTCGGCAACATCCTCTCGCAGCCAACTCCACGCCAGGACCTAGACGCCCTGTTCCTGGCCGCGACGCCGCTGCAAGCTCGCCAGATCAAGCCGACCCTGGCCTTCCAGTACGCTGCCGACTTGCCAGTTTATGCCACGTCGCACTCCTATCAGATTGACCCCACCGGCATGCAGAACACGGACCTGGACGGCCTGCTGATAGCCGAGATTCCGTGGCTGCTGGATCACAGCGATCCACTGTACAGCGACGTGACCGGCAATTGGCCACAGGCCAGCGGCGCCCTGGGTCGCTTGTACGCCATGGGCGTAGATACCCAACGCATCTTCGCGCGCCTGCCGCAGATGCGTCAGTACCCGGACACCCGCATTGAGGGCGCTACCGGCGAACTGACGCTCGACGCCAGCGGGCGCATCCAGCGCAACCTGCCGTGGGGCCAGATTCAGAACGGCATCTTGCAGCCCGCTGCACAGAGCGACAGCAGCCCGCTTTGATGCCTCGCCTGACCAGCAGGCAACAACTGGGCAACCTGGCCGAGCGCATGGCTGAACAAATCATGCGCAAGGCGGGTCTATCCTGTGTGACACGCAATTACCGATGCCGACAAGGCGAGCTTGATCTGGTCATGCGCGACGGCGATACAGTAGTATTTGTCGAAGTGCGTTACAGGCAGCAAAGCCGTTGGGGGAGCGCAGCAGAAAGCGTCAATCAAGCCAAGCAGCAACGCCTGATTTTCGCCGCGCAGCATTACCTGCTTCACCACCCCCGCCTGGCCCACCGCCCCTGTCGTTTTGACGTCATAGCCGCCGAAGGCGACCCTTCGAATCCCGCGTCTTATAACTGGATTCGAGAGGCATTCACTTGCTAGCGAGTTTCCCTATGGACATGCAACACCGCATAAGACAGCTTTTCACCGACAGCATCGAAACCAAGACCCGCGCGATGGATGTGCTCGGCCCCAGCATTGAGCAGGGCAGCCAGATGATGGTTAACGCACTGCTGAGCGAGGGCAAGATCCTCACCTGCGGCAACGGTGGCTCAGCAGGCGATGCTCAGCACTTTTCTTCCGAGCTGCTCAACCGCTTTGAACGCGAGCGCCCGAGCCTGCCGGCCATCGCACTGACAACCGACGCCTCGACCATCACCTCAATCGCCAACGACTACAGCTACGAAGAGGTCTTTTCCAAGCAGATCCGCGCCCTCGGCCAGCCCGGCGACATTCTGCTGGCCATCTCGACCAGCGGTAACTCCGCCAACGTCATGCAGGCCATCCAGGCGGCCCACGATCGCGAGATGCACGTCGTCGCCCTGACTGGTCGTGACGGCGGGGCCATGGCGTCGCTACTGATGCCTGAAGACGTTGAGATCCGCGTGCCTGCACGCTCCACAGCACGCATTCAGGAAGTTCATCTGCTGGCTATTCACTGCCTGTGCGACCTGATTGACCGCCAACTGTTCGGGAGCGAAGAATGAAGCGACTGTCTGCCCTTGCCCTCACCCTGATGCTCGCTGGCTGCAGCTCGGTTCTGACCGCCACGCGCGACACCCCTATCGAGGACAACCACGGCACGCGTACGATCGGCAGCAGCATTGATGACCAGCTGATTGAGACCAAGGTCGTGGTCAACGTCAACAAGGCTGACACGGCCATCGAGTCCGAAGGCCGCATCGTCGCCACCAGCTACAACGGCGTCGTACTACTTGCCGGCCAAGTACCACGCGGTGACCTGATTGCCCGCGCCGGCGAAGCCGCCAAGCAGGTGCAGAAGGTTAAAGTAGTACACAACGAACTGACCGCAGGGCCAAGGCTGTCGCTACTCGCGCGCAATCAGGATGCCCTGATCACTACCAGCCTGAAAACACGCCTGCTTACCGACGGCACCATCCCCGGCTCACGCATCAAGGTGGTCACTGAGGCCGGAGTCGTTTACCTGATGGGCCTGGTTACGCCTCACGAGGCCAATCTGGCGGTTGCGCAAGCGCAACAGGTCGGCGGTGTTCAGCGCATCGTCAAACTGTTCGAGTATCTGAACTAAATCCCGCCCCATGAAAAAGCCCCGCAATGCGGGGCTTTTTGCTATTTCATTTCACGACCTTGAGAGACGGCCTGCCACCGCCATCCGGACGCGGAGGCTGGGGCGGCTTATCCCCGCCTTCTGGCTCAGCGGGTAGCGGCGCAACGGGCTCCAGCTCAAACACCATCCCCTGACCGTTCTCACGCGCGTAAATCGCCATGATTGCACCAATCGGAATCCAGACCTGCTGCGCAACGCCACCGAAACGCCCGTCAAAGCTGACCAGCTCATTGTCCATATGCAGCTCACGCACCGCACTGGGAGAGAGGTTGAGCACAATCTGACCATCCTCGACAAAGGCCGCCGGAACCGCGGCATCCGGATACTCAGCATTCACCAGCAGGTAAGGCGTGCACTGGTTATCAAGAATCCACTCATAAAGAGCGCGGACCAGATAAGGACGGCTGGAACTCATATCGACCATACCTGCTTCCTCCAATCAGTTTGCCTTCATGTCTCGCTCGGCGGGCGACAGACTGGCGATAAAGCCCTCACGCGCGAAAATACGCTCCATATAGTCAAGCAACGGCTTGGCCTGCTTGGGCAACTCGACACCCAATTCCGGCAGACGCCACAGAATCGGCGCGATACAGCAGTCAACCAGACTGAACTCCTCACCCATAAAGAAAGGCATTTCAGCAAACACCGGGGCCACCCCGATCAGACTTTCACGCAGCTCCTTGCGCGCGCGCGCCACCTCAGCAGCAGCACTTTTGGGGTCGACGATCACATCAACCAAGCGGCACCAGTCACGCTGAACACGATACATCAGCAACCGACTGTTGGCCCGAGCAACAGGATACACAGGCAACAACGGAGGATGTGGAAAACGCTCGTCGAGATACTCCATCATGATGTTGGGCTCATACAGCACCAAGTCACGATCAAGCAGCGTGGGAACGCTGTTATAGGGGTTGTTCTCGGCAAGCTCCTGCGGATGATCGCCAGGCTCGACGTTAATCACGTCAACGGTAACCCCCTTTTCTGCCAGCACAATCCTGACCCGGTGACAGTAATGATCACGGGGGTCAGAGAAAAATGCCATGGAGGAACGCTTGTTGGCGGTTACGCCCATATGTAAACCCTCATCCTTTTTCGGACTGCGGCAGGCGCCAAACTGACACCTAAAAGCACGAAGCGCGCAGCCAGGCCGCGCGCGCAAGGCGCCATTATACCCCAGAAACAAGTGCGCGCCCTCAAGGGGCGCGCACGGATCATCGATGACTCAGACGATCAATGGACATCTCGCCAGTATTCACGCTTCAGCAGATACGCGAACACGAACAGGAAGGCCAGGTAAAGCAGGACGTAGACACCGATACGATGACGCTCCAGCTTGATCGGGTCAGCCGAGTACGCCAGGAAGCTCACCAGGTTGCGAACAGTAGTATCAAACTCTTCTTCAGTTTGAGTACCGGTGCCCGGAACCACTGTCAGCACATCACACTGCTCTTCCTTGATGACATCACCGCTCAGGGTGTCGCGCATGATTTTGCCATCATGATCCTTGACCGGCATGGCTTTACAGCCAATGACCTGGCGACCCTGCAGCTCTGCCAACACGTTCGGCATACCCACATTCGGGAACACCTTGTTGTTAGCGCCCAGCGGACGGGACGGATCTTCGTAGAAGGTACGCAGATAGGTGTACAGCCAGTCGGTACCGCGGACACGAGCAACCAGAGTCAGATCTGGCGGCGCTGCACCGAACCACTTCTTGGCATCAGCACCGCGCATGCCGTTCTTCATGTGATCACCGATCAGTGTACCTTCGGTGAACACCAGGTTATCCAGCATCAGCTGCTCCGGGATACCCAGATCAGTAGCAACGCGCTCGTAACGCTGATACTGCGCAGAGTGGCAACCCATGCAGTAGTTGGCGAAAGTCCGTGCGCCATCCTGCAGAGCAGCCTTGTCAGCGATATCGACGTTTGCTTCGTCCAGGTGGTAGCCGGGGCCGCCTGCCGCAAACACGACAGACGGAACCAGGGCAAACATCAGGGCAATAAGTTGTTTTTTCATTAGCCAGTAACCCTCTCCGGAACCGGTTTGGTCTTCTCCATCCGCGTGTAGAACGGCATCAGGATGAAGAAGGCGAAATACAGGACGGTACAAATCTGCGACAGCAATGTGCGACCAGGAGTAGACGGGATGGCACCCAGAACACCCAGAATCACGAAGCAGACACAGAAGATGACCAGCCACAGCTTGCTCATCCAGCCTTTGTAGCGGATGGAGCGAACAGGGCTACGGTCCAGCCAGGGCAGCACGAACAGAACCGCGATCGCAGCCCCCATCGCCAGCACGCCCGGGAAGGCAGAACCCGCAATAGAAGGTACGGCACGCAGAATCGCGTAGAACGGCGTGAAGTACCAAACCGGTGCAATATGGTCAGGCGTCTTCAGTTGGTTAGCGATTTCAAAGTTCGGCTTCTCCAGGAAGTAACCACCCATTTCCGGGAAGAAGAACACAACAGCACAGAATACGAACAGGAAGACCACCACACCGACAATGTCTTTAACGGTGTAGTACGGGTGGAACGCAATACCGTCCAGCGGCTTGCCGTTCTCATCCTTGAACTTCTTGATATCAATACCATCAGGGTTGTTGGAGCCGACTTCGTGCAGCGCAATGATGTGCAGCACAACCAGACCCAGCAGAACGATCGGCAGCGCAATTACGTGCAGAGCGAAGAAGCGGTTCAGGGTGATACCGGAGATCAGGAAGTCACCACGCACCCATTGCGCCAGATCCGGACCAATGAACGGAATCGCACCGAACAGGGAGATGATCACCTGAGCACCCCAGTAGGACATCTGACCCCACGGCAGCAGGTAACCCATGAAGGCTTCACCCATCAGCACCAGATAGATCAGCATGCCGAACAGCCAGATCAGCTCACGCGGCTTTTGGTAGGAGCCGTACATCAAGCCACGCAGCATGTGCAGATACACCACCACGAAGAACGCAGATGCGCCGGTCGAGTGCAGGTAACGCAGCAGCCAGCCGTACTCCACATCACGCATGATGTACTCAACGGAGGCAAAGGCACCGTCGGCGGAGGGCTCGTAGCTCATGGTCAGCCAGATACCGGTAACCAGTTGGTTAACCAGCACCAGCATGGCCAGCGAGCCAAAGAAGTAGAAAAAATTGAAGTTCTTGGGCGCATAGTACTTGGTCAGGTGATCTTCCATCACCTGAGTGACGGCCATGCGCTCATTCACCCATTGCATCAATTTATTCATCAGGCGCTCTCCTGATCCACGCCGATCACGATCACGTCATCAGACTCAAATGAATAGGGTGGTACCGGAAGATTCAAGGGCGCAGGCTGGCCCTTGAAGACGCGACCGGACATGTCGTAATGGGAGCCGTGGCATGGGCAGAAATAGCCGCCCTTCCAATCCGCACCCATGTCGGCAGCTGCGACCTCAGGCTTGAACAGCGGGGAGCAACCCAGGTGAGTACATACACCCATGACGACCAGCAACTCAGGCTTGATCGCACGGGTCTTGCCGTCGACGTAAGCAGGCTGCTTGGAGGCCTCGGAATTCGGATCTGCCACCTCGGAATCGGTTTCATCCAGCAACGCGATGGCCTCAGGCGTACGATGCGAAACAAACACGGGCTGGCCGCGCCATTCGACAACGATCTGCTGACCCAGCTCGATCTTGCTGATATTCACCTTTACCGGCGCACCAGCCGCTTTGGCTCGGGCGCTGGGGAACCATGCCCCCACGAAGGGGACTGCGGCCCCTACTGCTCCTGCGGCACCTACCACACTCGTGGCGGCCACCAGGAAGCGACGCCGGCCATTATTCACGCCGTCATTACTCATCCAGTCGTCTCCCATCAGCTAATTTCTGGACCTTTTCAGAAGGCCTTTTGAAGTGTTGAACAGCCTGCACAAAATGAAACCGATGGTAATGAAAAACCCCTTTTTTGACAAGGCGATATCCATTCCCAGCACGGCCGCAACTATACCGAATTCGCGCCCAATCAGGGACTTGCATCTAACCATAGCAGGCGCGACACCTTGCCGCAGATACGAAAACGCCCGGCACTCCTTCCAGAGCCCGGGCGTTTTGCAGCGCAATACGAGATTAACGCTTGGAGTACTGCGGACGCTTACGCGCTTTACGCAGACCGACTTTCTTACGCTCAACTTCACGAGCGTCACGGGTAACGTAGCCCGCTTTACGCAGCTCGCTGCGCAGAGTCTCGTCGTACTCCATCAGAGCGCGAGTGATGCCGTGACGGATGGCACCCGCTTGACCGGAGATACCACCACCGCTGACGGTCACGTAGACGTCAAACTTTTCGGTGCTCTCGGTCAGCTCGAGCGGCTGGCGAACAACCATGCGAGCAGTTTCGCGACCAAAGAAGTTCTCCAGGCTGCGATTGTTGATGGAGATATTGCCAGAACCCGGACGCAGGAATACGCGAGCGGTGGCAGTTTTACGACGGCCAGTGCCGTAGTTTTGTGTCGCCGACATGGTGAACTCCTTAGATCTTCAGTTCTTGGGGCTGTTGTGCAGCGTGCGGGTGAGAAGCGCCTTTGTAGACCTTCATCTTCCGATACATTGCACGACCCAGGGGGTTCTTCGGCAACATGCCTTTGACAGCAGACTCGATAACGCGCTCAGGGGCACGCTGGATCAGCTTTTCAAAGTTGATGGACTTGATGCCGCCCGGGAAACCGGAGTGGCTGTAGTACATCTTGTCCTGAACCTTGTTACCGGTTACGTGAACTTTCTCGGCATTGATGATGACGATGTAGTCACCGGTATCAACGTGAGGGGTGTATTCGGGCTTGTGCTTGCCGCGCAGACGTGAAGCAACTTCGGTTGCCAGACGACCCAGAGTCAGTCCACTGGCGTCGACGACGTACCAATCACGTTTTACGGTTTCAGGTTTTGCGCTGAAAGTTTTCATTAATCCTAGCCTCAGAGGCCGCATTCAAAAGAAGACGGCAAATCTTACAGAGTGAAATGTGTTTTTACAAGACAACAAAGCCTAGAACAGACACTCAGTGGGGGCTGCGTGGGTCTGGGTGGCATCTGTGCTGTAAACAACAACGACAGGCTAGGCATCCTGTCGAAAGTGGCGGGCATTATGCCAATCGGCAAAAAAAATACAACCCTTATTTACCCTTATGATCAATAATGAAACGTCCTTTTCGGCAACCAAGGAGTGCTCCATGCAATACCGCCCACTCGGCCGCAGCAATCTCAAAGTCAGCGCCCTGTGCCTCGGCACCATGACCTGGGGTGAGCAGAATACCCAGCAGGAAGCCTTTGCCCAGATCGATCGCGCACGCGACGCCGGAGTCAACTTCATCGACACCGCCGAAATGTACCCGGTGCCGCCAAAGGGCGACACCTACGGCGCCACCGAAACCATCATCGGCAATTTTTTCCAGCAGCGCGGCGGGCGTGAAAAGTGGATTGTGGCGAGCAAGGTCGCCGGCCCCGGCAACGGACTGAGCTACCTGCGTGATGGCCGCACCCGCTTCACTCGTACCCACATCGACCAGGCGATCGACGGCAGTCTGAAGCGCCTGCAGACAGACTACATCGACCTGTACCAACTGCACTGGCCCGATCGGCAGACCAATTTCTTTGGCCAACTCGGCTACCGCCACAACCCCGACGACGAGCTGACCTCATTCGAAGACACCCTGGAAGCGCTGGACAACCTGATCAAACAAGGCAAGGTGCGCCATATCGGCCTGTCCAATGAGACGCCCTGGGGCGTCAGTCGCTTCCTGCACCTGGCAGAGAGCCGCGGCTGGCCACGCATGGTTTCAATCCAGAACCCCTACAACCTGCTGAACCGCACTTACGAGATCGGTCTTGCAGAGATGTCGATACGCGAACAGATCGGTCTTTTGGCGTACTCGCCACTCGCGTTCGGCGTGCTCACCGGGAAGTATCTCAACGGCCTGCGCCCGGAGAAGGCACGCATCACTCTGTTCGAGCGCTTTATTCGCTACAGCAACCCGCAAGCCCAGAAGGCCTGCGCGCGCTACGTGCAACTGGCTCGCGACCACGGCATGGATCCGGCGCAGATGGCGCTGGCCTTTGTTACCCGCCAGCCGTTCGTCACCAGCAATATCATCGGCGCAACAAACATGGACCAACTCAACCGCAACCTGAGCAGTGTCAATATGGGCCTGACCGACAGCGTTCTTCAGGCCATCTCCGAGATCCATCAGAGCCAACCCACCCCGGCGCCCTGAGCCCGTCGTGGCCGCCCTTAGCGGCGGCCACTACTTGACCCGACTGCATCCCCCGTTGGACACTCCTCCCATACGGCCATTTCGGCCACATCTGTCCGATTCACCTTATAACGACAAAAACCATGCCCAACCACGCTCCGGACACCCTGAGCCAGGTCGTCATTCTCGCGACCGACTTCACCGTCACCTCTACCCTGGCGCAAGCCCGGGATGTTTTCTACATGGCCAGCCTGAACACCGGCCGACAGCTGGGCCGCGGCCTGACACCCGGCTTTGAGGTGCTCACCGTCACGCCCGACGGCCTGCCCGTAACCGGCTTCAGCCAGGATCCAATTCAGGCCGAAGCCAGCATTCATGACGTGCAACCCGAACTGATTATCCTGCCCTCATTCTGGGTGAACTTCGACCAGCTGCAGCAGCAATATCCGCAGGTCGTGCCGTGGCTGCAGCAGCAATACCAGCGCGGCGCACTGATCGGCGCGGTTGCTTTGGGAGCGTTCTGGCCGGCAGCAGCCGGCCTGCTGGATGGCCGCGAAGCAACAACCTACTGGCGTTTCCATGATGAGTACCGCCAGCGCTTTCCTGCCGTCGACCTGCAACGTGACAAGCACCTGACTGACGCAGGCCAAGTACTCTGCGCCGCGGGCATCAGCTCGGGCCGCGATCTGTTTGTGCACTTGGCCGAGCGACTATGCAGCCCGGAAGTCTCCCGCACCCTGGCACGCGACGCCTTCTATGAAGTGCAACGCAACTACACACCGGGCGTTATCGGGTTTGGTGGCCAGAAAATGCACCACGATCTACCGATCCTGCAGATACAGCAGTGGCTGGAACAGCACTTTGCGGAAAAGTTTCGCTTCGAGGACGTAGCCAGCCATCACGGCATGAGCATCCGCAACTTCATGCGCCGCTTTCATCAGGCTACCGGAGACAAGCCGCTGCATTACCTGCAACGGCTGCGTATTGAAATGGCCAAGACGCTACTGGTGACCAGTAACCAGAGCATCAAAACCATCAGCTATGAAATCGGCTACGACGATGCCAGCTTCTTTGCCCGCCTGTTCCGCCAACATACCGGCATGTCGCCCAACCAGTATCGACGCGCCTACCTGCAGGGCAGCCGCGAGCCGGCAGCCTGACTCAGGGCTTGTGCGGGCGCGCGAGAAACTCGTGCGACTGCATCTCCAGCAGACGGCTGAGAGTACGCTGGAATTCAAAGTCCAGACGCCCGCCAGCGTACAGATCCTTGAGCGGCACCTCGGCAGACAGGATCAGCTTCACGTTACGGTCGTAGAACTCGTCGACCAGATTGATGAAGCGACGCGCCATATCGTCCTTGGCGGTGTTCATTTGTTCAACATTGGAGATCAGCACCGCGTGGAAGATGCGCCCGAGTTCGATGTAATCGTTCTGGCTGCGCGGGCCATCGCACAAGGCACGAAACTCAAACCAGGCCACGTCTTCACAGACCCGCACCGACTTGATCGGGCGGTTCTCGATGATCAGTTCCTCTCCCTCGACCACCTCATTGATATCGGGCACCAGGCTGTCGAAGCTGCGCTTCAAACTGCCGTAGGCGTCGCAATCCAGCGGGTAGTGATAGAGCTCAGCCTGCTCCAGTGCGCGCAGCCGGTAATCGACGCCATTATCGACATTGACCACTTCGGTGCAGCTATTGAGCAGCGCAATAGCTGGCAGGAAGCGCGCACGTTGCAAGCCATCCTTATACAGCCCGTCCGGCACGATGTTGGAGGTCGCAACCAGGGTTACCCCCTGGGCAAAAAGCTCTTCCATTAAGCTGCCAAGAATCATCGCATCGGTAATATCGGACACGAAGAACTCGTCAAAGCAGATAACCCGCGCTTCGCCGGCAAACTGGGCAGCGATCAACTTGAGCGGGTTCTTCTCACCCTTGAGCCCTTTCAGCTCGTGATGCACCCGCTGCATAAAGCGGTGAAAATGCGTGCGCATCTTGCGCTCAAAGGGCAGCGCATCGAAAAAGGTATCGACCAGATAGGTCTTGCCGCGACCCACTCCGCCCCAGAAGTACAGCCCCTTGACCATTTCCGGCTTGCGCTTGCGGAAGCGATCAAGAAAGCCTGAACGCTGCTGCTCGCTGCGGACCAGATCGTCATACAACCGCTGTAAATGCTGGACCGCGCGCTCCTGCGCAGGATCATGAAAGAAGTCAGGACGCTGAAGATCGGCCTTGTATCGTTCAAGGGGAGACATACACGCAATACCAGTAGGGACATCGAAGGGAGCGATACTCTACCGCCAGCATCGCCCCTTGGCAATCAAGCCTGCTCGGCTAGAACCCGCTCCACCTCGGCCTTCAGCGGCACCAGCTTGCCGTGGAAGAAGTGCCCAGTCTCGGGAAAGCGAACAACCTCGGCTGCCTGTTCGTCAGCGAAAGCGGCATACACCGCAGCCGGCGCCACCACATCGTCGTCCTCGCCCATCATGACGCATACCGGACCGGCAAGCGGCTTGAGCGCGGCAAAATCCTGCTTCACAACCGAGGGAGCGACCAGCACCACGCGTTCAGGCCACCGCGCCAGGCGGCTCGCCGCCGCCGCTGCGACAAAGCCACCGAAGGAGAACCCCATCAGCCACAGGCGCGAAACGCCCTCCTGCTTGAGCGCCCAATCAATTACTGCCACGCAGTCATCTACCTCGCCGACGCCATAGTCATGCTGGCCGGCACTCGCGCCGACGCCACGAAAATTGAAGCGCAGCGTGCTGGCCCCGAGATCCCGTGCGGTGCGCATCAGCGTGTGCACCACCTTGTTCTGCATGGTGCCGCCCTGCACCGGGTTGGGGTGGCAGATCACCGCCATCAGGCCAGGCACCTCACCGCTAGTCAGTACTGCTTCCAGCGCACCGCATGGACCTTCGATGACAATTGACTGTTCACTCGCTCTGGACATGGGTGACTCCGTGACTACTGCGTGGGCGGGAACGTCGCATCAGCGGAACCAGACGGTGCTGCGACACTCAAAGGCCGTATTCTGACCCCTGTTTCACGACACTGACAAGTTGCCCGCCCCCACCATCGTTTAGGTGCAAATGCCCTAGCCTTGGCCGGCAAATGTCGTTACCGTTAGAGCATGGTTCGGACAGGCAGCACCCGCTGGACTGATAGCACCAACCTAAAGATGAGGGACCCAAGGTGGAAGCAAGCGAAAACCTGTGGATTGCAGCAGCTATTGCGCTGGCAGTAGGCGTCGTCGTCGGCATCGTGCTGGCTCAGGTATCCAGACGCGTCAGCGGCGGCAGCAACGCCAGCGCTCAGGCCCAGCTGGAGAGTCTGCAGCTGCGTTTTGAAGAATATCAGCAGGAAGTGGCCGCCCACTTCAAGACCACAGCCACGCTGGCCAGCCGCCTGAACCGCAGCTACCAGGATATTCAGGAACACCTGACCCACGGCGCCGTTGAGCTGGCACCCGACGACATGACCCGTCAGCGTCTGCTAGCTGCACTGGATCAGGATACTGCCATCGTCCACGGTTCTGCCCGCCCCCGCTCAGAACCGGCCTTTGACTCCCTGGAACCGCCGCGCGACTACGCACCGAAAGACGCCGCGGGCCCCGGTACCCTGTCCGAAGACTTCGGACTCAAGCGCAAGCCCTGACCCTGCGACCTGCGCCGTCGATCGGCGCAGGCAACTCCGATGCCCGACACCTCCGCCTATTTCAGTCTGCCAGACGCGCAGCCAGACACCCTGTGCCTGCACGGTGACTGGACGCTCGCCAACTATGCAGAACTGCGCCGACTGATTGGTGCACTGCCCTCCGGTGCCACAAACAAAGCAAATATCGACCTCGGTGGCCTGCACCATGTCGACACCGCAGGCGGCCAGTTAATCAATGACCTGCTTGGCACCGAACGCCTGCAGCAGGCCTTGCGGGACAGCACCAGCCTGAGCGAGGAACGGCGCACGCTGCTGGCCCGCATTGCCGGCACCTGCAGCCGAGAGCCCGACCCTGAACCGGCGGCAGCCCATCCGTTCCTGGAAATACTCGAGCGTATCGGCATCAGCATGGGGCAGCACGCCGCCCACGTTATTGAGCTGCTCGGGTTTATCGGCCTAACCCTGAGCGGCCTGCTTAGTGGCCTGCTGCGTCCTCGCAGCTGGCGACCGACGGCCATCGCCGCGCAAATCGAGCAGACCGGTCTGAACGCCATCCCCATCGTTGCCCTGCTGACCTTCATGGTTGGCGCGGTCATCGCCTTTCTCGGCGCGACCGTGTTGCAGACCTTTGGCGCCAGCATTTATACCGTCGACCTGGTGGCCTTTTCCTTTCTCCGCGAGTTCGGTGTGCTGCTGACCGCCATTCTTATGGCCGGCCGCACCGCCAGTGCCTTCACCGCGCAGATCGGCTCAATGAAATCCAACGAAGAGATCGATGCGATTCGTGCGCTCGGCCTCAACCCGCTGGAGTTGCTCGTGCTACCGCGGGTGATCGCACTGATGATTACCCTGCCGGCGCTAACCTTCATCGCCATGCTCTCGGGCATGCTCGGCGGCGCCATGGTCTGCGCCTTCAGTCTGGACATCTCCCCCACCATGTTCCTCAGCCTGCTGCGCGAGGATGTCGGCGTGCAGCACTTTCTGCTCGGGATCGCCAAGGCGCCGGTATTTGCCTTTCTGGTTGCCATCATCGGCTGCCTTGAGGGCTTCAAGGTATCGGGCAGCGCCGAATCGGTCGGCGAACACACCACCTCCAGCGTGGTTCAGTGCATCTTTGTGGTGATTCTGGTCGATGCGCTGGCCGCCCTGTTCTACATGGAGATGGGATGGTGAGCATGGATTCCGGCAGACAACCTGTGGTTGAAGTGCGCGGCCTGGTCAACCGGTTTGGCCAGCAGACTGTTCACAACGACCTCGATCTCGACATCATGCCGCGGGAAGTGCTCGGCGTGGTCGGCGGCTCCGGCACTGGCAAATCGGTATTGTTACGCTCGATCGTCGGCCTGCGCCGCCCCAACGCCGGCTCGGTCAAGGTATTTGGCCAGGACCTGCAAACGTTATCAGAGCAAGAACGCTCACTGCAGGAGCGCCGCTTCGGCGTGCTGTTCCAGTCAGGCGCCCTGTTCTCGTCGCTTACGGTGGCCGAGAACATTGCCCTGCCGCTGATCGAACACATTGGTCTGAGCCGCCGCGATGCCGACCACCTGGCGCGCATGAAAGTCCTGCTGACCGGCCTGCCGCCAGAGGCAGCCGACAAGTATCCGTCCATGCTGTCCGGCGGCATGGTCAAACGTGCGGCGCTGGCCCGCGCGCTCGCGCTGGACCCGGACATCCTGTTTCTCGACGAACCGACCGCCGGCCTTGATCCGATAGGCGCAGCCGCCTTCGACCAGCTGATTCGCACCCTGTGCGACGCCCTGGGTCTGAGCGTATTTCTGGTCACCCACGATCTCGACACCCTGTACGCGATTTGCGACCGGGTCGCGGTGCTGTCGCAAAAGCGCGTGCTGATTGCCGACACGCTGGAGCGCGTAGCCCAGACCGACGACGCCTGGGTACAAGACTATTTCCACGGCCCACGCGGGCGCGCCGCCGCGTACCAACACCCTGCAGCAGGAGAGTAAAGACCCATGGAAACACGTGCCAACCATGTGTTGATCGGCCTGTTTACCGTGCTCTCGGCACTCGCCGCCATCGTCTTTGCGATCTGGCTGAGCAGCACCAGCACAGCGGACGATCAGCGCTACTACACCGTTGTGTTCAAGCAATCGGTTACCGGCCTGTCGCGCGGCAGCGCAGTGCAGTTCAGCGGTATCCGCATCGGTGACATTACCGACTTGAGCCTCGATACCGAGGACCCCCGGATTGTCCGTGCACGTATTCGCATCGACGCCGAGGTGCCGATCAACCAGGGCACCAAGGCGCGCCTGACCTTCACCGGGATCACCGGCACCTCGGTCATCGAGCTGACTCACAACGATCCGGGCAGCCCGCCGCTCACCGCGCCCAAAGGCGAAGACCCGGTCATTCAGGCAATCCCCTCGCCGATCTCCAGTCTGCTGGCCAACGGCGAAGACTTGATGACCAACATCAACAAGTTGATTGTCAGCGCACGCAAGGTGCTGTCCGAAGACAACGTCAACAGTTTCAGCATGACACTTGACGGCCTGAATCAGGCCACCCGCAGCATCGCCGACCCGAACGGCAACCTGCAGCAACTGCTGGCCGAGCTGCGCGCGGCCAGCAAGGCGGCCACGGAAACGCTGGAGCGCAGCAACCAGATGATTGCCCGCGCCGATCAACTGATGGACAGCGAAGGCGCAGGCACCCTGCAGAGTGCCCGCGAGGCCATGGCGTCGATTGCCGAAACCAGCAATCAGCTGGAACAGATTCTCAGCGAAAATCGCTACGCCCTCAGCAGCGGCGTTCAGGGCATGGGGCAACTGGATCCGGCACTGAACGAGCTGCGCGCCACCCTTGCCGACCTGCGCCTGCTCAGCCGCCGCCTGCAGGACGACCCGACCCGCTTTCTGCTCGGCCGCGAAGCACAACAGGAGTTCACCCCATGACACGCATTCGCCTGCTCCCCGTTCTGCTTGGCCTGAGCCTGCTCGGAGCCTGTACCGTGCTGCCAAAGAGCGAGCCGGTCACCACCTACCAGCTGCCGGCCCCGCAGTTCAGCGCCAGCCAGCAGGCTGCACTCCCGCTATCGCTGCGCATCGTCACGCCCGCTGCCAGCTACGCGCTGCAAACACCGCGCATCATGGTTACGCCCGAAGGCAACACCATCAACAGCTATCAGGGCGCGCGCTGGACCGACCCGAATCCGGTACTGCTGCGTGAGCATCTGGTTCAAGCCTTCCAGCAAGACGGCAGCTTCAGCAGTGTCAGCACTGAGGTACATGCGCTGCAGACCGACCTGCATCTGTTCAGCGATCTGCGCCAGTTTCAGACGCTGTACCAGGGCGGCAACGCCAGCGCGGTAATCGAGCTGGACGCCAAGCTGGTCGACCCCGGTTCCCGACAGGTCATCGCCAGCCGCCACTTCCGCGTCAGCCAGCCGCTGCAAGACACCGATGTACCAAGCGTGGTCAATGGTCTGGGCGCAGCCGCCAACACCCTCGCCAGAGAGCTGCTCGACTGGAGCCGCGCCACACTGCAGCAACGCCAACAGCAATAACCCCGCGAAGACGGGCGCCCAGACGGCGCCCGCAACCCAGCTCCGTATCAATCATCACCGCCGCAAACCCGGCGAAGCTTTGCGTTCCTTGCCCTATATCAATACAATGCGAACGATTCTCATAATCACTAGCATATACAAGGAGCGCTCTACATGCCGATCAGAACCCCTTGCGGGGAGCACACACGCAACCAACTCCGTCCTCTGACACTGGCTATTCACCTGCTGGCGGCCGGCTCAGCCGTAGCCGCGTTGCCGGTTGCTGCACAGCCCGCAGACGAAGAGGTCCTGCTCGCGCCGATCAGCGTCACGGGCCAGGGCGAGCGCAGCGCCGTCACCGAAGACACCGGTTCGTATACAACCGAAGCCGCGCGTACCGCCACCCCGCTTAGCCTGTCACCACGTGAAACCCCGCAGTCGGTAACCGTCGTCACCCAACAAAAGATCGAAGATCAGGACTTGGGGACGGTTCTGGACGTCGTCAACAACACCGTCGGCATTTCAGTCAACCGCTACGAAACCAGTCGCGCCCAGTTCAACGCCCGCGGCTTCAACATCAACGCGCTGATGATCGACGGCGTCCCCACCATCTGGGAGCAGCCGTGGAGTTCGGGCGAAATCTTCAGCAGCCTCGCCATGTATGACCGTGTCGAGGTGGTACGGGGCGCGAATGGCTTAATGAGCGGTTCCGGCGATCCGTCAGCGTCAATCAACATGGTGCGCAAGCGCGCCAGCAGCACCGTCCCGACCGGCTCGCTGTCCGTTAGCGGCGGTACTTGGGACACCTACGGCGCGCTAGGTGACGTTTCCTTCGCGCTGAACGAAGCCGGAACCGTTCGCGCCCGGCTGGTAGGCGAGTACAACGACGGCAACAGCTGGATCGATCTGCACAGCAACCAGAACTCTACGCTGTACGGCACCATGGATATCGACCTGACGCCCGACACCACCCTGTGGTTTGGTATGAGTCATCAGGAGAACAAATCGAACTCGCCGATGTGGGGTGGCCTCGCTTACTGGTACCACGATGGCAGCAAAACCGACTGGAGCCGCTCGAAAACCACCTCAGCCAAATGGAGCTTTTGGGATAGCAGCTACGAAACCCGCTTCGTCAATCTGGATCACTACTTCGCCAACGACTGGCAGCTGAACCTCAGCTACAGCCGCGGTGAACGGGAAAGCGAATCCTACCTGTTCTACGTTTACACCTACGCCAGCCAGCCCGGCTCTGCGCCCATCAACACCTATCCGGGGATGTATAAGACCCGCACGGTGCAAGAGGACTACAGCGCCCGCATGAACGGACCGTTCTCGCTCTTCGGCCGCGAGCATGAACTGGCATTCGGCTACATCCACAGTGAGCAGGAATTCGACGCCGATACCCGCTTTGCAACTACCGGCTGGGGCGGCATCCCGGACTTCGACAGCTACGAAGGCAACTTCCCGGCACCTATCTGGAGCGACCTGACAACCTACGGCTACGGCGATCTGACCCAAACCGGTGCCTACGCCGCAGTGCGCCTGAACATCGCCGACGACCTTAAGGTCATCCTCGGTGCCCGCGACAGCACCTACAAGAAAACGTCGGATGACATCTACTCAGACCCGACCCGGACCGACGTTGGCCACGAGCTGACACCCTACGCCGGTGTTATCTATGACCTGAACGACACCCTGTCGGTGTACGCCAGCTATACGGATATCTTCCAGCCCCAAACCGAGCGTGATCGAAACGGCCAGCAGATCGTACCGATCATTGGCAAAAGCTACGAGGCAGGTCTAAAGGGCGAGTTCTACGATGGCCGTCTGAACGCCTCGGTGGCGGTCTTCCAGATCGAGCAGGACAACCTGGCAGCGGATGATCCCACGATCGATTTTATTCCCGGCACCACCGAAGCCGCCTATATCGCTAGCGAGGCCACCAGCAAAGGCTTTGAGCTGGAAGTCAACGGCGAGCTGGCCGCGGGCTGGAATGTCGGCGCTGGCTACACCCAGTTCAAGGTCAAGGACGCAGAAGGCGACGCAACCAACACCCGCTTCCCGACCAAGCTGCTGCGCTCGTTTACCACCTACCAGCTCCCTGGCGAGTGGAGCCGCCTGACCATCGGCGGCGGTGTCAACTGGCAGGACAGCATCTACACCTATGCAACCAACCCGTCGGGTGATCTGGAGAAAGTCGAGCAAGACGCCTACGCACTGGTCAACCTGATGGCCCGCTACGACATCACCGACAACCTGTCTGCGCAGCTCAACGCCAACAACGTGACAGATGAGAAGTACTTCGACATCTTCAATGCCTATGGCGCAATGACGTACGGCGCTCCACGCAGCCTTACTGCCACTGCCAAGTATCGCTTCTGATCTGGGCAACTCCCCCGGGCAATCCGGGGGAGGCCTTCAATGTGAAAAAAACTAATCCAAACCTGAATATTCAACAATTACACTAATACAAAATCCCACCTAGCATGCCCCTGTTCCCATTCGAAGAGACACAGAGGCAATCCATGACACGTATTCACAACCTCGGCTTTCCGCGCATCGGCGCCCGCCGCGAACTCAAGTTCGCGCTCGAAGGCTAATGGAAAGGCGAGCGCAGCCGCGAAGCGCTGCTGCAGACCGGCGCCGACCTGCGCCAACGGCACTGGCAGGCCCAACAAGGGCTCGACCTGATCCCGGTCGGCGACTTCTCGTTCTACGACCAGATGCTCGACATGAGCTTTACCCTCGGCAACCTGCCCGCTCGCGTGCAGGGTTTCCATGGCGATGAGCTGGACAACTACTTCCGCGTTGCCCGCGGCCGCTCTGCCCAGGCGCACGCGGAGTGCTGCGGTGGCGTTGCGGCAGGCGAGATGACCAAGTGGTTCGATACCAACTACCACTACATCGTGCCGGAATTCACCGCAGACACCCGCTTTGCCCTCAACCCGCGCCGTTTGCTTGATCAATTGAGCGAAGCCCGTGCTGCCGGCATCAAAGCCAAACCGGTGATCATCGGCCCGGTGACCTACCTGAGCCTCGGTAAGGCGAAGGACGACAGCAACCCGCTGGCGCTGCTGGAGCACCTGCTGCCCGTGTATGCCGAGTTGCTGGATGCGCTGGCGCAACAAGGCGTCGAGTGGGTGCAAATCGACGAGCCGATTTTGGTGACAGATCTCAACGATGCCCAGCGTGCTGCGCTGGAATACAGCTACGCCACGCTGCAAAGCTGTGAACCGAAGCTGCTGCTGACCAGCTACTTTGGCCAACTGCAGGACAACCTGTCACTGGTTGGGCGCCTGCCGGTCGCCGGAGTCCACCTGGACTGCATCAACGCCCGCGATGAAGTGGCCACGCTGATTGAGCGCCTGCCGACCGATCGGGTCATTTCCCTTGGCGTAATCAACGGCCGCAATATCTGGAAGAGCGACCTGAACACACTGCTCGACTGGCTGGAACCAATTGCCGCACAACTGGGCGATCGGCTGTGGCTGGCTCCCTCATGTTCGCTGCTGCATGTTCCGGTGGATCTGGACAGCGAGGATCAGCTCGATTCAGAGGTGCGCAGCTGGCTGGCCTTCGCCGTGCAGAAGCTTGATGAGCTACGGGTGCTGGGCCGCGCACTGCGCAGCGGCAGAGACAGCGTCGCCGCCGAGCTTGCCACCAATCAGCAGACAGTCGAAAGCCGTCGCGTCTCACCACGGACACACAACCCGGCAGTACGCGCTGCGGTCGCCGCGCTGCATCCAGCGCAGGGTCAGCGCCGTAGCCCTTACGCCGCCCGTGCTGCAGTGCAAGCCGCACGCCTGCAATTGCCGGCCTACCCGACCACCACCATCGGCTCCTTCCCGCAGACCGCGGAGATTCGCCAGGCCCGTCGCCAGTTCAAGGCTGGTGAGCTGAGTGCTGCCGACTACCGCAAGGCGATGGAAGCCGAAATCGCCCACTGCGTTCGCGAGCAGGAAACGCTGGAGCTGGACGTGCTGGTGCACGGCGAGCCCGAGCGCAACGACATGGTCGAGTACTTCGGTGAGCAGCTCGAAGGCTATGCGTTCAGCCGCTTTGGCTGGGTGCAGTCGTACGGCTCGCGCTGCGTCAAACCCCCGATCCTGTTCGGTGACATCAGCCGGCCCACGCCTATCACCGTCGAGTGGAGCCGCTACGCCCAATCGCTGACCAGCAAGCCGATGAAGGGCATGCTGACTGGCCCGGTGACCATCCTCAACTGGTCCTTCGTGCGCGACGACCAGCCCCGCGCCGACTCCTGTCGTCAGCTGGCCCTGGCCATGCGTGACGAAGTGCTGGACCTGGAAAAAGCCGGCATCGGCGTCATTCAGATCGACGAAGCCGCCCTGCGCGAAGGCCTGCCGCTGCGCCAGAGTGAATGGAAAGACTATCTGGACTGGGCGGTGGAAAGCTTCCGTATCACCGCCAACGGCGTGAGCGATGAAACCCAGATCCATACGCACATGTGCTACTCGGAGTTCAACGACATCATTCAGGCCATCGCCGACATGGATGCCGACGTGATCACCATCGAGACCTCCCGCTCCGACATGGAGCTGCTCGATGCCTTTGACCACTTCCAGTACCCCAACGAGATCGGCCCCGGCGTGTATGACATCCACTCACCCAACATTCCCGATCAGGCGCAGATGATTGAGCTGATGCGCAAGGCCGCCGAGCGCGTGCCTGCCGAACGGCTGTGGGTCAACCCGGACTGCGGTCTGAAAACCCGCCAGTGGCCAGAGGTGACGCCAGCCCTGCGCAACATGGTCGCCGCCGCTCAGGCCCTGCGCGCCGCGAGCTAAGGGTCAGCATTCGCGCTCAGAGTCTATGCTGAACAGCAGTCTGTTCTTGCGGTCACATGCTGCAAGAACAGACTGCAGACTCAGCCTTCAGGGAGCAGCGCAGATGAGCACCACCCGAATCGAACGCGACAGCATGGGCGAATTGCAGGTGCCAAGCGATGCGCTCTACGCCGCCCAGACGCAGCGCGCCGTTAACAACTTCCCGATCAGCGGCCAGCCGATGCCCGCGCTGTTCATCCGCGCCCTGCTGCTGGCCAAGCGCGCCGCGGCCAGCGCCAACGCCGAACTCGGCCAGTTGCCCGAGACGATAGCCAACGCCATCTGCAGCGCCGTCGATGAACTGCTGACGGCCGATGACTACATGCAGCACTTTCCGGTCGATGTATTCCAGACCGGCTCCGGCACCAGCTCCAACATGAACGCCAATGAAGTGCTGGCAACGCTCGCCAGCCGCCACAGCGGCCAGACCATCAACCCCAACGATCACGTCAACTGCAGCCAGAGCAGCAACGACACCATCCCCTCCAGTATCCATATCAGCGCAGCGCTGGCCCTGCATGAAGCATTGCTGCCCGCGCTGCAGCATGCGGTGCAGGTGATTCGTGCCAAGGCACAAACGGTCGACCAGCACGTCAAGACCGGCCGCACCCATCTGATGGACGCCATGCCGGTTCGCCTCAGCCAGACGCTAGAAACCTGGGCCGATCAGCTGGAAGGCAACCGTCAGCGGCTGGAGCAGCTGCAGCCGATGCTGCACAGTCTTGCCCAAGGCGGCACCGCGGTCGGCACCGGCGTCAACGCGCACCCGGCGTTTGCCGCGCACTTCTGCCGCGCGCTGAGCACCAGCACCGGTTTGCTGTTCACCCCGGCAGCCAATTTCTTCACCCATATCGGCTCACAGGACATTACCGTCAGCCTGTCCGGCCAACTGAAAACCCTCGCCGTCAGCATCACCAAGATCGCCAATGACCTGCGCTGGATGAACTCCGGCCCGCTGGCCGGGCTCGGCGAGATCGAACTGGAAGCCCTGCAACCCGGCTCCTCAATCATGCCGGGCAAGGTCAACCCGGTGATCCCGGAAGCCGCCGCCATGGCCGCTGCGCAGGTGATCGGCAATGACGCGACCATCACAATCGCCGGTCAGTCGGGCAATTTCGAGTTGAACGTCATGCTCCCGCTGGTCGCCCGCAACCTGCTGGAAAGCATCCAGCTAATGAGCAACGTCAGCCGTCTGCTGGCCGACAAGGTTATCGCCAGCTTTACCGTACGCGAGGACCGGTTGCAGGAGGCACTGGCACGCAACCCGATCCTGGTGACCGCGCTGAACCCGATCATCGGCTATCAGAAAGCCGCCGAGATCGCCAAACAGGCCTACAAGGAAGGACGGCCAATTGTCGATGTTGCCGCGGAAAACACCGATCTCAGCCGGGATCAGCTTATGCAACTACTGGACCCGACTGGCTTGACTCATGGTGGTCTCTAGCCGGATCTCCTGGCGGAACAAAAAAACATCCTGCCGCGTCTCACTGTGGCTAAAACGTATTTGGCACCTAGCATCCATACATGTAAGGTTCGCCCCCCGCCTTCTGCCCCTTGGGGACAACAACCCCCAAAGAACCAGCAGCAGGCTCACCTGCCGAGGCAGCGTCAAACTGCCCAAGGAGTAGACCACGCATGAATCTGGCCGTCATGCAGCCCTACCTATTCCCGTACATCGGGTACTTTCACCTGATTTATGCTGCCGACCTGTTTCTCATTTACGACGACGTCCACTACATCAAACAGGGCTTCGTCAACCGAAACAACGTTCTCTCGGCGAATGGCGTGACGCGTTTCAGCGTACCGGTGCCAGGCGGCTCGTCAAACCGACTGATCTCAGAGCTGGAGTTTTCTCCAAATGTGGAAAAGATTCTACGAACAATAGAACAGTGCTATTCAAAAACACCGTACTTCGAGCCCGTGTTCAAAATCGTTCAGGACACGCTGAAATTCGAAGATCGCCGGATCGCGTCGGTATGCCAGAAAGGTTTTAACGACATTCTCGCCTACTTGGAAATCGACAAGACCTTCAGAAGAACCAGCGAGCTGGAGTACGATCGAAACCGGCCGGCTCAAGAACGACTGATCGAGTTTTGCCGCACGTTCGGCGCGGATCGATACATCAACACCCCCGGTGGCAGGGCCCTCTATACCAGAAAAGACTTTACCGAACACGGCATCGACCTCAGGTTTGTTGACCCCATCCCGGTAGAGTATTGTCAGGGCACAGCGGAGTTTGTCCCGTACTTGTCGATCATCGACATTCTCATGCATTGCTCTCCTGGTGAAACCAGAGCACTGCTGACCCAATACACCCTTGCGTAAACGTTGCTTGCGCAAACGCATTCACATCTAACCCATCAAGGGCCTTTGCATGTCTGAACAAGACAACCGCACAGAACAGTTCTCCCGCTTGTCAGATCTGGAAACGCTACTGGCCGAACTGAACAGCAATCTGGCGTGTGCCAATGAAAAATATCTGGCAGACACAGAAGAACGGCACACAAAGATTTTTGTGATGGGGGCGCTGCGCTCCGGTACCACGCTGTTTACCCAATGGCTGGCCAATACAGGGCTGTCTGCCTACCCGACCAACATGCTGTCACGTTTCTTCGGAGCCCCCCTGGTCGGTGCTCGTATCCAGCAGCTGCTGACTGACGCGCGTTACAACTTCCGCAACGAAATCCTCGACTTCAACGCAAGCATCGACTTCAGATCCGAGAACGGCAAGACCAAGGGCGCGTTGGCACCGAACGAGTTCTGGTATTTCTGGCGTCGCTTTCTGCCCTTCAGCGAGCTGGACTACCTGCCACCCGAGCAGCTGCGTGCGCAGGGTAACTTGCCCGGGCTGCGAGACGAGCTGAACGGGCTGGCAAACATTTTTGCCAAGCCCTTCGCCATGAAGGCGATGATAATGAACCAGAACATTCCGGAGCTGGCAGAGCAGTTCGCCAAACCCCTGTTCATTTGGGTGCACCGTGACCCGGTATTCAACATCCAGTCCGCCCTGGAAGCACGCAGGCGTCAATACGGCGATATCAATACCTGGTACTCGTTCAAGCTGAAGGAATACCCGCAACTCAAGGATCTTGACGCCCTGGCGTCGGTTGCCGGACAGATCGCGGCGATCAACCAATCGGTCGAAAGGGGCCTGGCCAAATTGCCAGACCAGCAGAAGCTGGTGGTAGAGTACGAGGACTTCTGCCGTCGACCGGAGCACTACTACAACGAAATCGCTCGGCGACTGCGGCAACAGGGCATGAGTGGAGATCAAATCCCCGCTTACAGCGGCGAAGCACAGTTTGCCAACACCAATACCTGGAAGTTGCAGGAGTACAGCCAGCAGGATGCGGAGCGTGCCTATGCCGAACAACTGGCCAAGGGTGCTTCATAGACAATAAGCAGCACGACGCCGATGAAGCCTGAGGCAGGCACAGACCTGCCAGCGGATCACGGTCGCGCGATCATCACTTGCAAGGCAGGCTCTGCCTCCTGCCGACGTATGGGGAAAAAACGTGTTCAAGAGCATTGGACGACAGCTGGCGGCCTGGGGGAAAGGCAACCAGCAAGGGAGCAATGATCCTGACTTCATGATCATTGGCGCTCAGAAAGCCGGAACATCATCCTTGTTCCACTACTTGGCCCAACACCCTGAAATCACCGGATCAACAACCAAGGAAGTGGGTCACTTTCACAACAATCGGCACCTCGGTAAAAGCATCGCCGATTATCGCCGCTTCTTTGTCGGCCCACCCTCTCAGCTGTATTTCGAGGCAACACCGCTTTATCTGTATTACCCCGGCGTTGCCGCGGAGATTCAGCGTCACTACCCCGAAATCAAGCTGATTGTCCTGCTGCGAGAACCCGGCAAACGTGCCTACTCTGCCTGGAACCACTACCGCGATATCTTCGTGTCAGGAAAGTACAAAAAAGCAATCCTCGGAAAACAACCGCTGCCGGGCAGCAAGCTGGCGGAGAAGCTGTTCCAGAACCGTGAGGCCTTCCCCTCATTCCGTGAGTGCATCGACATCGAACTCGAGCTGATGGCCAGTAACGATGGCTTTGAGCCCGGGATACTCAGACGCGGACTGTATCTGGAGCAGCTGGAGGAGTACTGGAAGTACTTCAACCGCGATCAGATGTTGATCCTTGGTTTCCGCGACCTGGTCGACGATCTGGACGGCACTCTGGACAAGGTCACTCGCTTCCTTGGTGTAGCGCCGCTTAACGCGGCAGACATTGCCAAGGAACCCAAGAATCAGCGCAAGTACAGCGAGCCCATGAGGCAGCAGGACCGCGAGTTTCTGGATGAGTTTTACGCAGCACCAAACCAGAAACTGTTCGAGGTCATTGGCGACCTGAACTGGTAATGCCAGATAGCGGCAGGGATCACTCCGCCGGCCGCTCTGCCGCATCCCCCACATCATCGCCCACCTGCCAGCCCCCGCCGATGGCCGAGGCCAGTTCCGTCGCGGCTGCGAGCTGGGCGCTGGTGACACTGATGCGTTCACGCTTGGCGCTGAGCGTGGTGTTCTGCGCAACGGCCACCTCAAGGTAGGAAACAAGCCCGGACTGATAGCGGTTGGTGATGACCCGTTCGTTCTCCTCTGCCAGCTCAACCAGCCGATCCTGCTGCACCGCCTTTTCGCGCAGGATGGCGGTGGTGGCAAGGGCGCTTTCGACATCGGCCAGCGCGTCGAGTACGGTCTGGCGGTAGGCGGCGACCTGCTCGTCGTAGCTGGCCAGCGCCACATCACGGGCAGCACTGCGCCGCCCGCCATCAAACAGGGTTTGCGCCAGACTCGGGCCGACCGACCAAACCCGTACCGGGGTGTCCCACAGATCGCTGATCGAGCTGCCGCTTACTCCAGCGCTGCCGCCCAACGTCAGGGTTGGTAACCAGGCGGTGATGGCGACGCCGATATCGGCGTTGGCCGCGGCGACGCCGCGCTCGGCGGACACCACATCCGGGCGGCGTGCGATCAGCTCGGAAGGCAACTGCGCGGGAATCGGCGGCACCGCAGGCAGCGCCTCGACGACTGCCAGTTCCAGATCGACCGGCGCGCGGCCCAGCAGCGCGGCGATGGTGTTCTGCTCCAGCGCGCGCTGGTTCTGCAAGTCGTACAGCTCGCTGCGCAGCGACTGCAGTTGAGTTTCGGCCTGAATCACGTCGGCCCGGGAGACGATGCCTGCCTCGTACTGGTTACGCGTCAGCTGCGCCGAACGGGACGACGACGCCAGCGTCTGTTCCAGCAGCCGATACTGCAGGTCTTGCGCGCGCAGGTTGACGTAGCTGCTGATGAGCGCCGACTGAATCGACAGCCGCGCCGCCGCCAGATCGGCCGCGCTGGCCTCCAGTGCGGCAGTGTCGGACTCAACTTGACGGCGCACCCGCCCCCACAAGTCCAATTCCCAGCTGATCCCAAGCTGTGCGCTGCTGCTGGTTCCGGTACTGACCTCACTGCCGCCACTGCGCGCGGTATCCAGCGCGGCGCTAAGGGTTGGGCTGTATTCCCCGCTGCTAAGCCTGCGCTGGGCCAAAGCTGCGCGATAACGCGCTTCGGCCTGTGCCAGCGTCTGGTTGCGCTGGTTGGCCTCCTCGATCAGCGCGTTCAGCTCGGTATCGCCGAACACTTCCCACCAGCGCCCGCTGGTCGCCCAGCTCTGTGCCGGCATCGGCTGCCAGCCCTGATCGTAGCGCAGCGCCGACGGCTCGACCGTGGTCGGCACCCGGTAATCCGGACCGAGCGTGCAACCGCTGATCAACGCGGCAGCCAGAACAACGGAGGTAGACAGCAGAGAGAGCTTCATCGGCAACAGATCCCGATCAGGTAAGAGGTGAAGATGGCTGTTCTGCGCCCCGGCGCAGCACGCGCTGACGCAGGTTTTCCAGATACAGGTAAACCGCTGGCGTGGTGTAGAGCGTCAGCAGTTGGCTCAGCGCCAGGCCACCAAAGATGGTGATGCCCAATGGGCGACGCATCTCTGCACCCTCGCCAAAACCCATGATCAGCGGCACCGCGCCGAGCATGCCGGCCAGGTTGGTCATCAGAATCGGGCGCAGCCGCAGCAGCGCGGCGCGGTGAATGCTCTGCTGCGGATTGAGCCCCTCGCGGCGCTGCAGCTCCAGCGCGAAGTCGATCATCATGATGGCGTTTTTCATCACGATGCCAATCAGCAGGAACAAGCCCAGCATGGCAATCAGGCTGAGACTCTGGCCGCCGAACTTGAGCGCCAGCAGCGCACCAAGGCCAGCCGGCGGCAGGGTCGAGAGAATGGTCAGCGGGTGCAGGGTGCTTTCGTACAGCACACCAAGCACCAGATAGACCGCCAGCAGCACCGCCACAAAGATCCACGGTTCAACCGCCGTGCCGAAGTCGTTGGCCGAAGGCGGCGCCTCGTGCACATCACTTGGCAGCATGACCTCATTGAGAATCTGCGCGATGGCGTCTTTGGCCTGCGCCTCGGTGACGCCCGGCGCCAACGCATAGCCCACGCCCATGGAGGCGAACTGCCCCTCGTGGCGCACGCGGTCTTCGGCCATGCCGTAGCCCCAGGTGGCGAAACTGGAGAGTGGCACCCGCTGCCCCTCAGCGCTCATTACTTCCAGCTGCGCCAGCACCTCCGGCCGCTCGGTGTAGCGCGAGTCCAGCTCCATCACCACCCGATACTGGTTCAGCTCGTCATACAGCGTGGCAACCTGACGCTGGGAGAAGGCGTTATTCAGGGTTGAAGCGATGGTCTGCATGTCAACGCCGAGGCGCCGCGCGGCTTCGCGATCGATATCGAGTACCACCTGACGGGTCTCGTCGCCGTCCATCGAATCCACATCCACCAGCAGCGGGCTCTGCTCCATTGCCTGGGCAACCTTGCGCGACCACACCTTCAGCTCCGCCAGCGAATCGGAGCGCAGCAGTACCTCGTACTCACTGCGCCGATACGGCGGGCGAAAATGCAGGTCCTGATCGACCATCAGCATCATCATCACCCCCGGCACCGCGGGAGCGTTGGCGCGCAGCCGGTCGACCACCGCCTGTGCCGACACCTTGCGCTCGGTCAGCGGCTTCAGGCGAATGGTCAGCTGGGCGTTGGTCAGACCGCCGCTGCCGCCGCTGGTGCCGGTCAGGTCGGCGACAGCCGGGTCAGCGAGGATGTACTGACGATAGGCTTCGATCTTCGGCTGCATGATCTGGAATGACATGCCGTCATCGCCGCGCAGAAAGCCACGAATCTGCCCCGAGTCCTGCTGCGGCAGCGACTCCTCCGGCAAGCTTACTGCCAGCCAGACGCTGCTGCCGACAGCGGCCAACAGCGCCAGCAGCGCCAGCGGTCGGTGGTTCAGTGTCCAGTTCAGGGATCGGTCATAGCCGCGGCGCAAGCCGGCAAAGACCGAGCCGTCACTGTCCGCGCGCTGACCGCCAACGGCCGGCTTTAGCCAGAGCGCGCAAAGACTGGGCGTCAACGTCAGCGACACCAGCAGCGAGATCAGCATGGCCGCCACCAGAGTGATCGAAAACTCCTCAAACAGCTGGCGGATCAAGCCACCCAGCAACAGGATCGAGGCAAACACCACCGCCAGCGCCAGCGTCATGGCAATCAGGGTGAAGCGCAACTCGCGGGCGCTGCGCGCGGCAGCAGCCAGCGGCGACAAGCCGTTGCCCATGTGCCGCTGCACGTTCTCCAGCACCACGATGGCGTCGTCCACCACCAGCCCGGCACCGACGATCAGCGCCATCAACGACAGGTTATTGAGCGAGAAGCCGAAGAAGTACATGACCACAAAGCTGCCGATCAGCGACACCGGAATCGCCGCCGACGGAATCAGCGCTGCGCGCAGGTTGCCGAGGAACAGCCAGACCACCGCGACCACCAGCAGCGTGGCCAGCAGCAAGGAAATCTGCGCCTCGCGCAGGGTGGCACGGATCACCGGCGAACGGTCCATCACTACCGACAACTCGGCGTCTTCGGGCAGCAGGTTGATCAGCTGCGGCAAGCGCGCGTAAATGTTGTCGATGGTCTCAACGATGTTGGCGCCGCTCTGCCGACTGATACTCAGCACCACCGCCTGACGCTCATTGTGAAAGCCGCTGCTATAGCGGTCTTCCACCGAATCGGTGACCTTGGCAACATCACCGAGGCGCACCACCGCACCGTCCTGGTGACGAATCACCAACAGGCGATAGGCAGCAGCGGTGCGCAGCGAATCGCTGGTCTGCACCTGCCAGCGGTGCTCGCCCTGCTCAATCACCCCGAGCGGGCGCAGCGCATTGCTGTTGGCGATGGCACTGCGCACATCATCCAGTGCAATGCCGTAATGCAACAGCGCACCGGCGTCGAGCTGCACCCGCACCGCCGGCAGCGACGCCCCGTCCACACTGACCTCGCCGACCCCGGAAATCTGCGCCAGTTTCTGCGCCAGAATGGTCGAACCGATGTCGTACAGTTCACTCGGCGACAGGTTGGGCGAGCTCAGCGACAGGCCCATGATCGGCGCCTGCGAAGGGTCAATCTTGCGGTACTCAGGATTGCCGGGCATACCCGCCGGCAGCTCGCCGCGCACGGTATTGATTGCCGCCTGCACTTCGCGGGCGGCTTCATTCAGATCACGATCCAGTTCAAAGGTCAGCGCGATCTGCGCCGAACCCTGACTGCTGTTGGACGAGATACCGGTTACCCCGGAGATACTGCCCAGCGCCCTCTCCAGCGGCGTTGCTACCGTGGTCGCCATACTCTCCGGGCTGGCCCCGGGCAAGCTGGCGGTGACCACGATCATCGGCACATCCAGCTGCGGCAGCGGCGCGACCGGCAGCAGGCGCCAGCACAGCAGGCCGGACAGCACCAGCGCTATCGCCGCCAGCGCCAACCCGACTGGGCGATGCAGCAAACCGGCGTTCACTCCAGCGCCTCAACCGGTTGCGCCGCGGGTTTGCCCGCCAGCCGATCAAAGAACAGATAGACCACCGGGGTGGTGAACAGGGTCAGCACCTGACTGACCAGCAGACCGCCCACCATCACCACACCCAGCGGCTGGCGCAGCTCGGCTCCCGAACCGCTGGCCAGCATCAGCGGCAGCGCGCCAAACAGCGCCGCCAGCGTGGTCATCAAAATCGGCCGAAAGCGCAGCATCGCTGCCCGGTGGATCGCTTCACGGGGACTCATGCCCTGATTGCGCTGCGCCTCCAGGGCAAAGTCGACCATCATGATGCCGTTCTTCTTGACCAGACCAATCAGCAGCACGATGCCGACCACCGAGATCATGTCCAGCGCCCGATCCGTCAGCAGCAGCGCCAGCAGCGCACCGACAGTTGCAGACGGCAAGGTAGACAAAATAGTGACCGGGTGGATGGTGCTCTCGTAGAGCACACCCAGCACGATGTACATGGTCAGCACGGCGGCCAGAATCAGCCACAGGGTATTGCTGAGCGAGGCGCGGAACGCCTCGGCTGCGCCCTGAAAGCGCAGTTCGATGGTGGCTGGCATAGCCAGCTCCTGCTGCACCTGTTCGATGGCCTTGACCGCCTCCCCCAGCGAGGCGCCAGCGGCCAGGTTGAACGACACGGTGGTCGCCGGAAACTGGCCCTGATGGTTGATCAGCAGTGGCGCCGTGCGCTGTTGCACCTGCGCCACGCTGGCCAGCGGCACCGAGCCACCGTCAGCGGTGGTGATGAACAGCCGCCGCAGACTCTCAGGGTCACCGGCAAACTGCGGATCGACTTCCATAATCACCCGGTACTGGTTTGACTGGGTGAACAGGGTTGCGATCTGCCGTTGGCCGAAGGCGTTGTAGAGGTTGTCGGCTATATCGGTGACATCCAGCCCGAAACGCGCGGCGGCGTCACGGTCGATATCTACGTAGGCCTGCATACCGCGCTGCTGCAGATCGGCCGCCACATCGCTGAGCTCCGGGCGGGCATTCAGCGCAGCGACCATCTGCGGCACCCACTCGTGCAATTCGGCACTGTCGAGGCTGGTCAGGCTGAACTGGTACTGGGTGCGGCTGACCCGATCCTCGATGGTCAGCTCCTGCACCGGCTGGAACCAGGCGCTGATGCCGTTAACGCTGGCCGCACGCTCGCGCAACCGCTGCATGACGTCGAACAGGCTCTCATCACGCTGATCGTGCGGCGGCAGGTTGATAAGAATCCGGCCGCTGTTGACCGTAACATTGACGCCGTCAACGCCAATAAACGACGACAGACTTTCTATGTCCGGGTCCTGCAACAGCGCATCAGCCAACTGCCGCTGCCGCTCTGCCATGGCGGTAAAGGAAATGTCCTGCGGCCCCTCGGTCACCACCTGGATGACATTGCTGTCCTGTACCGGGAAGAAGTCCTTGTCGACGGCAAGGTACAGCAACCCGGTCAAGGCGATGGTCCCGAGCATGACCAGCAGAGCGGGCGTCTGCCGATCCAGCACCCAGTCCAGCGCACGGCCGTAGCGCGCAATCACGCCATGCAGCAGACCGTCGGCCTTCTCCTGCGGCGGCGTGCTGAGCATGCGCGCGCACATCATCGGCGTCAGCGTCAGCGACACCACCAGCGAAATGACGATGGCCACCGCCAGCGTAATGGCAAATTCGTGGAACAGCCGCCCGACCACATCCGGCATGAACAGCAGCGGAATCAGCACCGCGACCAGCGAGAAGGTCAGCGACATCAGGGTAAAACCTATCTCGCCCGCGCCCTTGAGCGCCGCCTGCATCGGCGTCTCGCCCATCTCCCGATGCCGCGCCACGTTCTCCAGCATGACGATGGCATCGTCCACCACAAAGCCGGTGGCAATGGTCAGCGCCATCAGGGTCAGGTTGTTGACCGAAAAATCCAGCAGATACATGAAGGCGAAGGTGCCAACCAGCGACAGCGGCACCGCGATACTGGGAATGATGGTCGCCGGGATACTGCGCAGGAAAACAAAGGTCACCAGCACCACCAACGCAATGGCGAACAGCAACTCCTTCTGGGTATCGCGCACCGAGGCGCGGATGCTGTGGGTACGGTCGGTCAGCACGGTAACGTCGACCGCAGCCGGCAGGGTACCGGCCAGCTGCGGCAACAGCTCGCGCACCCGGTCGGTCACCTCGATCACGTTGGCACCGGGCTGGCGCTGTACGTTCAGCAGCACAGCGGGTTGGTCGTTGGCCCAGGCGGCGAGGAAGCGGTCTTCGGCGCCATCAATGACGCTGGCGACGTCGCCCAGCCGCAGCGGCGCGCCGTCCTGCCAGCTGAGAATCAGCTTGCGGTAGTCCTCAACCGAACGAATCTGGTCATTGGCATCCAGCATGGTGCTGCGGGTCGGCCCGTCGAAACTGCCCTTGGGCTGGTTAACGTTGGTCGCCGCAATGCTCTGGCGCACCTGATCCAGACTCAGGCCGTAGGACGCCAGCGCCATTGGATTGATCAACACCCGTACCGCCGGCCGCTGACCACCAGCGAGGCTCACCATGCCGACCCCGGAGATCTGCGCCAGCTTTTGCGCCATGCGGGTATCGACCAGATCGTGCACCTCCGGCAGCGGCAGACTGTCGGAGGTAATCGCCAGCGTCAGGATCGGCGCATCCGCCGGGTTGACCTTGCGGTAGATCGGCGGCGTCGGCAAATCGCTCGGCAGCAGGCTGTCGGCGGTATTCATCGCCGCCTGCACTTCCTGCTCGGCAACGCCTAGATCTTCACCCAGCTCGAATTGCAGGGTGATCACCGACGCGCCCCCGGAGCTGGTCGACGACATCTGCTTCAGGCCCGGAATCTGCCCGAGATAGCGTTCCAGCGGCGCGGTGATGGTGCGCGCCGTCACCTCTGGCCCGGCGCCGGGCTGGAAGGTGAACACCTGAATAATCGGATAATCCACCTGCGGCAACGCCGCTACCGGCAGCAGTCGCCAGGCCATCATGCCCGCCGCAAGGAAGGCCAACATCAGCAGCGAGGTCGCTACCGGGCGCAGAATAAAGGGAGTCGAGAGGCCTTTCATCGGTCTGCCTCAGTTGGCCGGCGGGCCGCGGCGTTCACCCGCACCCGGGCGACCCTGCCCCGCGCGCGCGCCGTCCGCATCTGCCTGTGCCGCTGCCACGTCGGCCACCTCGCCGCCGGCACCCGGAATGTTGACCTCCTTGCCATCACGCAGACGATCAAGTCCTTCCAGCACCACCAGCTCGCCAGCCTGCAATCCCTCGGTAACCGCAACGCGGCCATCGGCGGCAGCGCCCAGCACCACATTGCGCACATAGGCCTTGTTGTCCTGCACCACGTACACGTAACTGCGATCTGTGCCGAACTGAACCGCATCGCTTGGAATGGTCACCACCGCGTCCAGCGTCTTCAGCCGCAGATGCACGTTAACGAACTGGTTGGGGAACAGCGCTTCATCGTCGTTGCCAAACTGCGCACGCACCCGCAGGGTGCCGGTACTGGTATCGATCTGGTTATCAAGGGTGGTCAGCTCACCAGTCGCCAGCACCCGCTGCTCGCTGCGATCCAATACCTCGACCTTAAGTGGTGCGGCACCGCGGCGCGCCTCGCGCAGGGCTGGCACATCGACTTCCGGCACAGTGAAATTGACCGCAATCGGCTGGGTCTGGGTAATGCTGACCAGTCCTTCCGCCTCGCTGCCGGTCACCAGATTGCCCTGATCCACCTTGCGCAGGCCAAGCCGGCCCGAAAGCGGCGCGGTGATGCGGGTCCAGGACAGCTGCAACTTGGCATCATCCACCTGCGCCTGATCTGCGCGCACGGTGCCAACCAGCTCCTGCACCAGTGCACGCTGGTCGCTGAGCTGCTGACGGGCGATGGAGTCCTGCTCCCACAGTTCCTCATACAGTTTCAGATCAGCGCGGGCGTTTTCCAGCTTGGCCCGATCCTGCTGCAGCTGGCCTTCGGCCTGCTCCAGCTGGGCGCGGTAGGGCAACGGATCGATTTCAGCCAGCAGATCGCCCTGCTCCACGCTGGCCCCTTCCTCGAAGATCACCTTCTCCAGCACGCCGGCGACCCGGCTCTGCACGATGACGGTGTTGAGTGGCGTGACGGTGCCAATCGATTTGATCTGCACATCCAGCTGCCCCAACTCGGCCGGTTCAACCCGGACCACCGCTGGCGCATCCCAGCCCATGCGGCGCCAGGTCTCAGGCTGGGCGCTGCCGGCATTGCCAGCAAACTGGTACCAGGCGAACGCGCCACCCGCCGCGACGGCGGCGGCCAGTATCAGCCAATTGCGAAAGGAACGGGGAGAGGACGAAGGAAAAGACATGGGCGTGTAATCCATTAACTGGGCAGAGACAGCGTAAAACGCCGCTTCGAATGCCAGACTGTAGGAAAGATCAGCCCATCGAAATAGCGAATTTACATACTTTTACCAACTTCTGACGTTATGCAGACGCGCCACCGGCCGGAGCGCGCAGCGCGCTGCCGGCCGACGGGGGGATCAGGACAAGCGCAGCAGCGACGGACAGAACGCCCGCAGCCAGGTCGGGCGGTAGCTCAGCAGCATGCTGGTGACCATCGCGGCAGCCGAGAACAGGGTAAACCAGACCAGCACCGCCATAGACGGATGGTCTGCCTTGAAACAGCAGAGCGCGGCCACCAGCAGGGCACTCCAGCCCGCGGCACGCAGACGCAAGACCGCCGGTGTGGTTGAACTGTCAGGGTGTACCTGACGCCAGTGACTGGGCAGCGACAGCGCCAGCCAGCCGGTCGCCAGCAGCATGGTAACGGCGGCCAGCAGCAACCATAACGTATCAGTCATAGGCCACCTCCCGTCCCTGCGACGGGGCCGCAACCGTGCGCGGCTGCGCCAGCTTGCGCGCAGAGAACACCGCCACCGTGGCCGACAGCAACAGGCTCAGGTCCACCCCGGCTACCGGCCAGTAGGGGTCGATCAGCACAGTCTTGAGCAGGTGATCTCCGGTGCTGACCCAGTTAAACAGCACCGCCGCCACCGCCAGCAGCGCCAGCAGCCAGCACTGCTCGGCCCAGGCCGGATTGCGCAATGCCTTGGCCACCGGAGCGCTGCGCCACAGCGCGTGCACCAGTGACAACCCCCAGACACCCCAGAACACGGCCTTCTCCCATTCGCCTTTACCGACCATTGCCTCCGGCAGAATACGGTTGGCTACCAGCATGGCGACCGCAGCCAGCACCATGCCGGTCACGCTGGTAACCGCCAGCGCGTCAACCAGCCGGCTGCCCTGCAGCCCGCGACGGGCGTGATCCTGCTTGCGCTTCTCGACAAAGAAGACAAACCCGGTGGCGATGCAGATGCAACCCAACAGGCCACCCAGCACGTACAGCCAGCGCAGCGCCCAGTGCTCAAAGTGCTGCAGATGCAACCCGGTAAGGAACTGGGCAACCGCCTCAACCGGCGGGCTCGGCGGGTCTTCGCGCAGCAGCTCACCCGTGCTGGCCTTGAAGTGAATTCCCTCGCCAACCAGTGCGACCCGATCACTGCCGGCGCGGTAGATGCTGACATAGCCGTTGGCATCACCGAGGTGCTCGATCATCAGGAATCCGACCTCCCCTGCCATATCGCGCTCGGCCCAGATACGCTTGGCCTCGGCCACCATCGCATCAACCGACGCCAACGGCGCAGGCACACCCGCCTCGTCATGCGGCAGGCCGGTGTGCGCTGCTTCCAGCACCTCATGCTGATCGTGCAGCGGTTTGAGCAGCGTCTGTGATGCCGGGAAGTAATAGAAGCCGGCAAAAATCAGCAGCCCGGTGAAGGCAAAAAAGAAGTGAAATGGCAGCGCAACCACACCGGTCATGTTGTGCAGATCCAGCGCACTGCGCTGGGTGCGTTTGTGCGGCCGGAAGGTAAAGAACTCGCGGAACACCTTACGGTGCATGATCACCCCGGTGATCAGCGCAACCAGCATCACCAGCCCCGCCAACCCGACCACGTAGGTGCCGAGATACATCCAGTTCAGTTGCAGGCTGTAGTGCAGCGGATAGAACCAGTCGCTGCCGATCTTCAAGGCGTCATCCGACAGGAACTCGCCCGTGCGCGGATCGACTGTCGCCCGTCCGTGCACATGCAGGTGGTCGTCAGCCGGGTCCTTCGGCTGATTGGGAATACCGAACTCGCCACCGATCAGCAGTACCGGGTCGCGGTGTGTGGTGTAGGCAAACACCGACACCAGCGGCATGGTGTCGGTAGCAGGCAACTCGCCGATGACCCGTTTGGCGGTCGCCGCCATATCGACCGGATCCGGTTTGAGACGAGCATACACATCGGCCAGCAGATTGTCGTAGGAAGGCATCGGCTGCGGTTCGAAGCGGGTCGCCGGCACTGCCCAGCGGTCGATTTCCCGATCAAACACCGATAGCGAGCCGAAGAAGAACGCCACCATCAGCACAAAACCGAGTACCAGTCCAAACCAGGTGTGCACCCAGGCCATCGAGAGACGGAAATTGTTCAGCATGTGGCCTCCTGACAGAGCAACAACGGTTGCAGCAACCAGGCCGCCGATAGCATCAGCGCCGCACCGGGCCCCAGTACCAGCCAGGCCCGCAGCACACTGTTGACCGCGAACACCCAGATGAACAGTGCAACGTAGAGCAGCAGCCCGAGCATCAGCATGCTCTGCTCGGCACTGTGGAACTCAACGCCCATCGCGCTCAGCCCAACCATGCCGAGGGCGACCACACCCCAGATAAAGGCATAGACACCGAACACCGCCGCGAGCACGCGGGAAACAATCAGATAACGCGGAGCCGTCGTCATGAACATGAGACTCCGTGGCAGGAGAACAACATAAAAATCACCGCAGTGGCTTGTGCGCACGCCATCCGCGGCGCAAGAGAAACGTCACCCCTGCGCCGTCACCGGACAGAGAACGAATCTCGAATGATATTGATTATCATTGATGCGCGCAAGAAAAAGCCCCGCGGCCTGTCTGTATGTAATCCGCGGGGCTTGTTGGTGACGACCCTTACCGGCCGTTATCGTGACACTGCTTACAACTCAACCAGCAGCTTGCCCTGGTTACGGCCGTCAAACAGCATGTTGATACCGTCGACAGCGCTCTCCAGGCCATTGATCGTGTGCAGGCGGTAACGCAACTGCCCGCCCTGGAGGTAGCCGAGCAGCGCTTCGCTCATACGTTCGAACTTGTCGTAATGATCGGGCACGACAAAACCTTCCACTCGCAATGCCTTGAGGTTGATCTCTTTCCAGTTCGGACCTGGCGACGGCTTGTCACGGTTGTAATCGGCGATCACGCCACAGACGATGATCCGACCCAGACGATTCATCTGCTGGAACACCACCTCCTGCACCGGGCCGCCCGTGTTTTCAAAAAACAGATCAACACCGTCCGGTGCGGCAGCCTTCAGCTCGGCCGCAAGGTCTGCGGTGCGGTAGTTGATGGCCTTGTCGAACCCCAGCTCCTGCTCCAGCCAGGCGCATTTTTCATCACTGCCGGCGAAGCCGATCACCCGCAGCCCTTCCGCCTTGCCGATCTGGCCGACCAGCGAGCCAACCGAACCGGCGGCGCCGGTCACCACCAGCGTTTCACCGGCCTTGGGTCGACCGATTTCCATCAGTCCCAAGTACGCGGTGAGCCCCGGCAGGTGCAAGGCACCGAGCAGGTCACCAACAGCCAGTTCCTTGGGCACCACCCGCATGTCGGCGCCGCCAAGCACATACTCCGCCCAGCCAGTCATGCCCAGCACTCGTGCACCAACCGGGAAGTCCGGGTTGCGCGACTCGGCCACTTCACCCACACCGAATGCCCGCATCACCTCGCCCAGCTGTACCGGCGGCACATAACTGTGCTCGTACTCATCCAGCCAGGTACGCATTGCCGGGTCCAGCGACATATGGGTCTGACGAACCAGGAACTGCCCCTCTTCCAACGTCGGCAGCGGCAGGCTGACGGTCTCAAAAATATCCGCGGTGATGTCCGGGTTGGGACGTTTGACCAGTTTGATTGCTTTGTACTGCATGGCTAGCCTCCTGTGAGCGCGCCCTGAGAGCGCTCACCAGCGCTGTTCGGGGGGATTATTATGGTCAACATCAGACCACGCCCCGCATGCAGCGCGCTTGTCATTCCACGTCACGAAAAACGCGCAGCGAGCGCATCGCGCGAGCCGACGCTCAATGCCCCGGCCGCCGCACACCCCGCTCACGGAAGAGCACACTGGCGCGGGTGGTGATATCGCTTTGGAACGGCTTTTCATAGGTGACGTCAAGCACGTAGGCCTTGGCCCGCAGCCGGATCGCCAGCCGCTCGGCGATCTGCACTTCCTCGATGGCAAAGGCGACCGGTTTCTTCAGATAGGCAAAGCGGCTGGTGACCACCACCTGTCGAACAATATCTTCAGCCTCCTTGATGTCGGCATCCAGCGCCAGATGGAAGTCGGTTACCACCATCATGTCCATCGCCCCGAGGTTGCCGGAGGCGACTACGTCGGTGATGAAGCGTGAGTTGGGAATGGTGACGATGTTGTCGTCCAGTGTCTGCAGTCGGACGGTGCGCAGGGTGATGGTGATGATCTCGCCGTAAACCCCGTCAAAGGTGACCCGGTCGCCAACATGAAATGGCCGGTCGAACAGCAGGATCAGGCCGGAGACCAGCGACGCCGCGATGTCTTTCAGGGCGAAGCCCATCGCTACGGCGGCCGAGCCGCCGATGGCCAGCAGAAACTCCTGCGGTGGCTGCAGCACGCCGACCACCACGCCGGCGCCGCCCAGGATATAGACAGTGAAACTGACCAGCGTCCCCATCTGCATGATGGTGAAACGACGCGACGGGAAGCGCGCCATCAACTTGACCATGCAGTAGCGTACGCACCAGTTCAGCGCCCACAGGGCAACCAGGCAGATAAACAGCAACAGCAGCTTGCCGGTGTCGAACATGTCGACGAAAGTCGTCAACTGGTTGGCTAGTTCGTTATTCATGCAGCATGTTCTTCCGTGCCAGCAGCCTGGTGATCAGCGGATACCACAGCGCTACGATTCGATAGCGGCGGTCATTCGCCCGTTCGATAAAGCCCATATCCTGGCCTGTTTTCAGCGCCCGGCGCACCACCCGTTCCGGCAGCGCGGTGGCAACAACCAGCTCATCGCTGCTCATGTTGTCGTGGATCAGGATCGCGGCATAAACAAAGTGCAGATCGCTATGCAACGACTCCAGCCCGCTGCCTGTCACTTCTTCGGGCAAGCCAACCACCACGGTGTCACCGGTCAGCCGGATCGACTTCAGCCAGAGCTGCAGCGCGAGCCGCGGATTGCCCTGGCAGGCGTCCCACAGCAGGCTGAAATAGAGCTGCTCGGCATTACGGATGCTGCCCGCCTCCGGACCGCGCGTGGCCAGCAGAATATTGTCGTAGCGAATCCGGCAACCGCTGAGATGGTTGCGCGACAGCACCAGCGAGCGCACATCACTCTGCGACCAGCGCCGCGCTACCTTGATGCTGCGGAACTGATAGTCGCGGCCATAGACGTTAGCCAAATAGGCCCAGCTATGGCTGCTGGTCAGCACCAGCCAGAACAGATTCTCAACTCGCGCGTTGACCAGTCCCAGCAGTGCCTCCCAGCCGGCCAGCCCGCCAACCTGCCGCAGAAACAGGTTCTGCGCGTCGTCAATCACCACCAGCGTGCGCTGGCGCCCTGTGTCGGAGCGCACCAGCGCGGACGGCCCCTCGGACAGATCGGTCCCCAACGCCCAGCCCACCAGATCAAGCACCCCCTCGGCGGTGGTGATCTTGCCGTCGATCCGCAGCACGCACTGCTGCAGCTCGGGCTGCTGGGCGCCCAGCTCCTGGCAGAGCCGATGCAGCACGGTTGATTTGCCCGCCCCATCCGGCCCGGTCAACAGCAGCGCGTTGTCGTTCGCAGCATCCTCCAGCCAGGGGTCGAGGCTTTTGCGCAACTGCGCGTAAAGCCCCGAGTCGATAAAGGGCACGCTGGCCGGATCATCATTGGTAAACCACTGGGCGTAGCCTGCCAGCGCACGGGCATCGGAGACCACGTCTTCCTGCTCGGCCTCCACTGCCGCTACTCGTAGCTTGAAGCTGCGGGCAAACAGCCGACGGTACCAGTCGTAAGCGAACAACGCCTTGTGCATAAAGCCGATCAACAGCGCCAGCAACAGCGGCGGCGCGGCGATCGGCGCCACCAGCATGAAGGAGCGCTGCCCCAGCAAGCGTTCGACAACCCGATCTCCGGCGCTGGGCAGGAAGGATTTCAGCGCCTCCACAAAGTCTTCACGCCGGCTGCGCAGCAACAGCCCGAGCGCCAGCAAGACGCCCAGCACCGTCGCCAGCTGGCATAGGTCGAGCAAGCGTGAAGGGCCGACGCCCAGTGCGACAAAGTCTTCAACCAGCATCGGCAGGACTGCGACGGTCGAGGCGAGCCGCGCCGAACGCTGAACCTGACGCTGCTGCTCTTCGTTCAGGTAGCTGCCGGCCTGCTGGGCGGTGCGCTGCAGCAGCCACTCACCAGCCAGGCAGAGCAAGCCGTAGAGGATGTACAGCCGGGCCAGCGGCAGAAAGGTGATCAGCAACGGCAGCCGCAGCTCGACGTACAGCAGGTGCAGAACCCCGAGCCCGAACAGGCCAACAAGCCAGGGCAGCAGCAGCGGCAGGCTGGCGGTCACCCGGCTGACCGGGCCAGCCAGCCGGCGGCCGCGGCTCCAGCGCGCAAACCGGCTTTGCAGCGCCCCGGCTGGCGCCTTCAGGCGGCGGGCAATCCAGACCAGGGCGGCTGCCGCGAGCAGACCGATCAGATACTCGATCAATTTGATCCAGCCAGGCGTACCCGCGGCCTCGGCGGCGGGATGCTGATAGCTGGTACGGGTGTCAGTGATCAGCCAGTCCAGTCGAGTGCGAAACGCCAGCAACTCATCCAGCAGCAGGCCATCCGTTACCTCCGCGGCTGCAAACGCGGGCTTGGCGCTACGCCAGAGATAGCCGCGGATATCATTCATCGCATTGCGCAGCACCAGCGCATCAAGCCGCGCCAGGCGAAAGGCCATCCGCACGTCGTCAGCCAACTCGGGTGGCAGCGCATCCAGCGTCTCGCGCGCTGGCAACGCGCTGGCCGGACGCAGGTCATTGGCTTCCTGCCACAACGCCAGCAGGGCCGCGACGCGCTCAGGCTCGGGCGCGGGGTACAGGTGGACAGACAGTGAAAACAGCCCCCGGCGCAGGCTGCTCAGATCAGCCAGAACGCCATTGAACGCGGCCTGTGCGCGTGCCGCCTCCGGCCCACCAAGCGCAGCCAACCGATCTTCCAGGGCTTCGTTAAACGACAGCAAACGCTCGCGCGACAACCATACCCGCTGCAACGGGTCACGCAATCCGGACGGCTGGTTCTCCCAGGTCTGCTGCTGCTTCAGCAGCCGCGTCTGCACCCGTCGATACTCCGTCAGCGCGGCCTCGTACTGGTTGACGATGCTGTTGCACTCAACCGTGTCTGGCCACTCGCGGTGCATCCCGTCACTGCCGGCTTCCAGCGCATCAGCCAGGGTCTGGTCGGCCGGAAAGTCGTCGTTGTAGATAGACGCAAACACCGCACGGCGGGCGTTAAGGTCCTCAATCGCCGTCTCAAGCGCGTGCAGCACATCGCGCTCATCCACACACTCTGCCAGCTGCGCCCCTGACGGCCTGGCCTGCACACACAGCGACACCAGACACAATGCCAGCGTCACACACACCCATCGAATAGCAGCCATCTTGCCCCTACACCTGTCACATCCGCTGATTCGGCCGCGGACTCCCTGCCCCACCGGGGCGCCAGACAGCCTCCAAGCATATGCGGCTGCGCCCAAATTATAGACACAGCTGCATGAAAACGAGGGGGGTTATCCGCCTCACGTCCCCGCAAATGCCAATCGACTGCAAACCCACCTTGGACTGTACACGTTGGCAAGGCACGATCCACAACAACGCCAGGGCCACACTGGGAAAAAGCGGCAATTTGACAGCACCACCAAATTAGGGAAGGCTCTAAACTGCGTCTCAGGGAGAGGTCAACACGCGCCATGGCGTACATCACGTTTTCTACCGCAGATTATCCGGTGGCCGAGCGACTTGAAGCCTCGCAGGAAATCTACGCCGCCATGGCCAATATTGATGTCACCCTGCCCCGTGGCAGAGCACCTGAAATAGAGACACGCATCCGCCTGCTGCCAGGGCTCTCGATCGCTCTGATCAACACATCGCCGCTCACCGTCAACCGCCGCTCCCGACAGATTCAGGACGGCAACGACGACTTTGCTCTGTTGCTAAACCCAACCGGCCGCGCCGCGTGGCGCTCCGAACTGGACGGGGTAGGCGAGGTACAATGCAGCCCAGGCGCAGGCTGCTACGGTTTCAACGACCGCCCCGGCACCATCGAGTTTCACGGCAACAAAACCTACATGCTCAACATCTGCTTCTCGCGTTCGCTGCTGGGCCCGCTGGTTGGCAATATAGAGCAAGCCAGCAAGTCGCCGCGCTTGGCCCCGGAGACCTTCAGCCATCTGGCCCGCTGCGCCATTGATCTGGTGCAGGAACCCGGGCCGCAGGACACGCACATCCTCAACGACACCAACCGCTTACTGGATCTGGCGGCGCTGTCGATTGGGGCACCACGCGACATAGAGATCACCGCCCGCCACCGTGGTCTCAAGCAAGCGCGCCTGCGCGCGGTTAAAGCCGACCTGCGCATCAGCGCCCGCTACGGTGACACCTCCCTGAGCTGGCTGGCGAAACGGCACGGTGTCTCGCCGGGCTACATTCGCGCCATGTTCGAGCAGGAAGGGCAAAGCTTTACCGACTACGTCCTCGGGCTGCGCCTTGAGCGGGTTTTCCAGCGCCTGAGCAGCCCAGCTCATGCTCATAAAAAGGTTGCCGACATCGTCTACGATGCGGGCTTCAACAACCCCTCCTGGTTTTACCGGGCCTTCAAGCGCCGCTTTGGCCTTACGCCAGGCGAAGTACGTGAACTGCCAGCCCCCCAGTAGCCCTGTAAACATCCCTGACTGAAGCCAGCCAACGGCTATGTTGTGGCGCTGAGTGGAAGCCATCACGCTAGCCCATTGCTACCGTCCCCGGTTTAGAAAAACAGCTCGCGCAACTAGGGATGGGAAACACCGTGAACAAACTGGCCGCCGTATCCAGCCTGCAGGTCGCCGCCCTGCTTTCATGCTTTGCAGCAACCAACCTGCAGGCCGCAGAAACCGCCGGCGGTGCGCTGCGCGACCTTGAAACCCGCCCGCTGGACCTGCCACCGGAGCCCCCAGCAGACACCCCCAGCCTGACCCCACCGCCGAGCACCGAACAGACGACGGGGGGCCAAACGGTCAACATCCTCGGCTTTCGTTTTACCGGCAACTCGGCGTTCAGCGATGAACAGCTCGCCGCCGTACTGGTAGAAATGTCAGGTCAGGCCCTGACCCTTGGCCAGCTGCAGCAGGCCGCTGACCGCATTACCAGTTGGTATCGCCAGCACGACTGGCTACTCGCCCGCGCCATCCTGCCACCCCAGGAAATTGATGACGGCTACCTGACCATTCAGGTCGTTGAAGGCAACTACGACCGCATCCAGCTGAACAATCAGAGCACCCTGCCCGACCGGGTTCTGCGCAATGCCACCCGCGGTCTTAATGCCGGCGACGGCGTACGCGCCGCGGCGCTAGAAAACGCGTTGATGAACCTCGACGCCCTGCCAGCCAGCCAAGTCAACTCTCGGCTGTCTCGCGGTGAAGCCGTCGGCACCAGTGCGCTGGACATCGACATCGGCGATCAGCCGCTGCTCAGCGGTCAGCTCGCACTCGACAACTACGGTAATACCTACAACGGCGAATACCGCCTTACCGGCGGTCTGTCCGTCGCCAACCCACTGGGTCTGGGAGACAGCCTGCAACTGCAGGCTCTGCTCTCCGATGGCGACCAGCAGTATCTGAGCACCCAGTACGACGTGCCGGTCGGCCCATGGAACACCCGCATCGGCGTCAGCCTGTCGTGGCTGGAATACGAGCTGGGCAAAGACTTTGACAGCCTCAATGCCAAGGGCAAGGCCGCGACCGGCGCCGTCTTCGCCAGTCAGAACTGGTGGCAGCAACGCAGCTGGGGCGTATCCAGCCGAATCGAATGGCGCTACCGCGACCTGGAAGATCAGCAACTCGGCCTCGCCAGCGAGAAGACTCTGCGCAGCGTCACCCTCGATCTGGTCAACGGTTACTGGCGCGACGAACTGTTTGGCGGCAGCGCCAACAGCTATCGCCTGAGCTGGACCCACGGCGAGCTGTCGATGGACAGCCCCTACGCCGCCGTATCGGACTTCTACGGCACCGAAGGCCGCTACCACAAGGTCAATCTAGCGCTGCTGCGCCAGCAGCGACTGAGCCCCCGCTTCACCCTGAACATGAACCTGCGCGGCCAGTTGGCCGACGGCAACCTCGATTCGGTCGAAAAAATGAGCCTGGGCGGCGCCTATGGCATTCGCGCCTTCCCGCAGGGCGAAGCCTCCGGTGACGAAGGCTGGCTGGCCAGCACCGAGCTGCGCTACGCCCTGAACGGCCAATGGCAACTGGGCGCCTTCGTGGAGGCAGGAGAAATTACCTACAACAAAGACCCGCTGCCCGTTGGCGACCGCCACCGCAACCTGAAGGGCGCCGGGCTTTCTGCCTACTGGCGACCGCACCACCAGTGGCAAGTCAGCGCAATTGCCGCCACCTCTCTTGATGGGGAAGAAGCCGTCAGCGACGAACCCGAAGACGTTTACGTCTGGGGCCAGATTCAGTGGATGTTCTGACCACCACACCAGCAACTGCCCACTGACATCAGTACCAGACAAGGAGGTCACATGACCCGCAAACATCACGCATTCGCTCCCACCGCCCTGGCGCTGGCCATCAGCCTGGTGACCGCCCACCTGCACGCTGCTGACCTGCCGACCGGCGGCAATATCGTCGGCGGCTCCGGCAGCATCAGTCAGGATGGCAACAGCCTGAACGTGCAGCAGAACAGCGACAAGCTGATCACCGACTGGAACAGCTTTGATATCGGTGCCGGGAACACGGTCAACTTTTACCAGCCGGGCAAGGACTCGGTGGCGCTGAACCGGGTGATTGGTGAGGACGCCTCGGCGATTTACGGCAACCTCAACGCCAACGGCAAGGTGTTTCTGGTCAACCCAAATGGCGTGCTGTTTGGCAAGGGTGCGGCGGTGAATGTCGGCGCTTTGGTGGCTTCCACCCTGAGCCTCAGCAATGAGGACTTTAACGACGGCAACTATCAGTTTCAGGGCGACGGCAATAACGCTGCCGTGATCAACCACGGCCGCATCAATGCCGATCAGGGCGCGGTTGCGCTGCTGGGCGGGCAAGTCAGTAACCACGGCATCATTCAGGCGAACCAAGGCACGGTGGCGCTGGCCGCCGGCGACAAGATCACCCTAGACTTTGCCGGCGACGGTCTGCTCAACGTGACCGTGGATGAAGGCACCATCGATGCGCTGGTCGAGAACCATCAGCTGATTCGCGCCAACGGTGGCCAGGTGGTGATGACCGCCAACGCCACCAACGCGCTGCTGCAAACCGTGGTCAACAACACCGGCATCATTGAAGCGCAAACGCTGGAAAACCAGAGCGGCACCATTGTGCTCAAGGGCGGCTTTAACGGCGGGACGGTCAACGTGGCCGGCACGCTGGATGCCTCTGCGCCGGACAGCGGCGACGGCGGGTTTATCGATACCTCCGGCGCCAACGTGAAGGTCGCCGGCGGCACTCATGTCACCACTAAGGCCAATAACGGCACCACCGGCGAATGGCTGATCGACCCGACCGACTTCACCATCAGCGCCGGCAGCGAAGCCCTGAGCGACAGCGGCATTGGTGCCGATACCTTGAGTGATAGCCTGAGTAGAAACAATGTCACGCTGGAGACCCCAGACGCCGGCACCGAAGCCGGCGACCTGTACGTCAACGGCGCTGTCAGCTGGGATGCCAACACCACCCTCTCGCTGGACGCCCACAACGACATTCACATCAATGAAGCCATCACCGGGACCAACGGCGGCCTGACCCTGAATGCGGGCGGCGAGATCAGCGCAGACGGCGCGGTGAACGTGGGCACCTTCAACCTGCAGAGTGGTGACTGGACCCAGCTGGGCAGCACCCTGGCAGACTTTTCTGCACGGGACTTTCGCCTCAATACCGCTAACGCCAGTTTTCTGCGCGCCACCAGCGGTGACGGCAGCGAAGGCAACGCCTACCGGATTTTTGATATCTACGGCCTGCAGGGCATGGCCTCACGCAGGCTGCTAAGCAGCCACGTTGCGCTGACCAACGATATCGACGCTAGCGGCACCGCTAACTGGAACGGCGGCGCCGGTTTTGTGCCCATTGGTGATTGGGATAACCGCTACACCGGCGACTTTGATGGCGGTGGGCATATCATTTACGGACTGACGATCAATCGCGCTGGTGCCAACTATGTTGGGCTGTTTGGAGTGGTAGATAGCAGCCACATTAGCCATATCGGTTTGCAGAATGCGTCTATCCTGGGACGGTACGATGTTGGTGGCCTAGTCGGTCGTGGGGTTAACGCCGGCCAGATCAGCCACAGTTATGTGCAGGGAAGTATTACCGGAAGTTATCGAAGCGGTGGCCTTGCAGGAGACTTCAGTGGGACCATTGACCAGAGTTACAGCACCGGTACCGTGGATATTGGCTATAACAGCTATGCCGGTGGTTTGGTGGGCGATATGGTCGGCCAAATCACGGATAGCTATTCCACCGCAGTAGTTGAGGGCGGCTCTGGGGTTGGCGGCTTGGTCGGCCTGATGAATGGCAGCATCAGCCGCAGCTACGCGACCGGTAGCGTACAGGGCTCGAACAATTATGTGGGCGGGCTGGTCGGCGAGATTAGCGGTAGCGGCATTAGCGACAGTTATGCCACCGGGAATGTCATTGGTCAGCGTTACACGGGCGGGCTGGTTGGAGAGAGCCACGCCACTATTAGCCGTAGCTACGCCACCGGCCGGGTCAGCGGCCCTGCCGGGCAGACCGGCGCATTGGTCGGGCTCAACAGCGGCACGCTGACTGACAACTACTGGAACACCGAAACCAGCGGCCAGGCCGGTGCTGTAGGTGACGGCAGCGATGACGGCACCACCGGCCTGACCACCGCGCAGATGTTTGATGCGGCCAACTTTTTAGGCTTCGACTTTGCCGATATCTGGGCCAACGCAGACGATCAAACCACCCCTTACCTGCGCGCGCTGGCCGGCAACCGGGTGTTCAACAAAAACGACCTGCCGGCTGGCACCATCGACGCCACCAACCGCCCGGCGCTCTACACCGTTATCCAGAACGTAGAGCAGCTGCAGGCCATGCGTAACAACCTCACGCTCAACTACCTGCTGGGCAACCACATTGATGCCTCCGCCACGGCTGGCTGGAATGGCGGCGCGGGGTTTGCTTCTGTGGGTACAGGTGCTGACGCCTTCACCGGCGTGCTCGACGGCATGAACCATGTCATTGATGGTCTGACCATCAACAGCAACAGCCAGTACGTTGGCCTGTTTGGGCGAACCCTTAACGCCTCTATTCGCAACCTGGGGCTGGTAAATGCCAGCATATCGGGTACTGCCAGCGGCAACATCGACGTCGGTGCTCTTGTCGGCTGGCAACAGGGCGGCACAGTTACACAGTCGTTTGTTGCAGGCAGCGTCTCGGGCATTTCAACAGCAAATGATGCAGCGGTCGGCGGTCTGGTTGGTCGCCTGACTGACAGTGGCAACATCAGTGAGTCCTACTTCAACGGCGCTGTGAGCGGCTCGTCGGGCTCTGGTTTTACACGCACGTTGCTTGTCGGCGGACTGGTTGGCGGCCTTACCGGCAGTTCTATCTATCAGTCATACGCCAACAGCACGGTATCGGGCGCATCCAGTAACTACAACTCGTTCCTGGGCGGGCTGGTTGGCTACTGGTTTAATGGTGGCGGCATCACCCAGAGTTTCTGGAATACCGATACCAGTGGCTTGACCAGTGGCACGGGGTCCAGGAGTGCAGGAACAGGCCTTACCACCGAACAAAGTATGCAGGCTGACAGCTTTGCTGGTTGGGACATTGATGCCCAAGGTGGCACCGGCAGCGTCTGGCGGATTTACGAAGGCTACAGCGCGCCACTGTTGCGTCGCTTCCTGACTACGCTGAGCGTTAATGGTGACGACATCCGCTCTACCTACGATGGCACCGAGCAAAGCGGTAGCTGGAGCGCCAGCGGGCAGTACGATGCAGATCGCATTCACGGCCAGGCCATCGGCGGCCGCAACGCCGGCACCTACAACCTGGACATGAGCGGGCTGTATTCCGACCAGTTGGGCTACGACCTTATCACCACCGACGGCACCCTGACCATTGAGCGCAAGGCGATCACTGGCAATATCACTGCAGGCGACAAGACCTACGACGGTACGCGTGATGCGGTGACCGGCGGCACCCTGGATGGCGTGATCGCCGGTGACGATATCGCGTTCGATACTGAAGGCAGCTTTGCCGACAAGAACGCCGGTGATGACAAGCAAGTCGACGTCAGTGGCTCACTCAGCGGCACCGATGCCGGTAACTACGTACTCACCACCAACGACACCACCACCGCCGATATCGACCGCAAGGTCATCACCGCTGATATCCGCGCTCTGGATAAGCTGTTCGACGGCAGCCTTGCGGCCATTTTAGAAGGTGTACTGAACGGCACTATCAGTGGCGACGATGTCGAGCTGCAGATGAGCGGCCTGTTCGCCAGTCTGGAGCTGGGCGAGAACAGCGTGTCGATTGATGCTTCGCTGATCGGCGCAGACGCTGGCAACTACGAACTGATCGCGCCGGACTCGGCCACGGCCAGTCTGCTGGGCTTCGTCGGGACTCAAGACTACCAGTCCGCAATCGTCAGCCAGCCACCACAACCGCGCCAGCTGAATGCTCCAGGTGATGCGGGCTATCAGCTCAGCGTTGATGAAGACGCCCTCAACCTGCCCACAGCCAGCCGCTAAAACGACCTGAATAGCACACCGCTGCAGCTCGCCGCGGTGTGCGAGGCTATTAAAAGGGACTTGATATGAACCGTTCAGCCAACCACCACCGCTTTGCCCCCACCGCCCTCGCCGTCGCCATCAGTCTCTGCGCGGCCGACCTGCACGCAGCAGACCTGCCGACCGGCGGCAACATCGTCGGCGGCTCCGGCAGCATCAGTCAGGATGGCAACAGCCTGAACGTGCAGCAGAACAGCGACAAGCTGATCACCGACTGGAACAGCTTTGATATCGGTGCCGGGAACACGGTCAACTTTTACCAGCCGGGCAAGGACTCGGTGGCGCTGAACCGGGTGATTGGTGAGGACGCCTCGGCGATTTACGGCAACCTCAACGCCAACGGCAAGGTGTTTCTGGTCAACCCAAATGGCGTGCTGTTTGGCAAGGGTGCGGCGGTGAATGTCGGCGCTTTGGTGGCTTCCACCCTGAGCCTCAGCAATGAGGACTTTAACGACGGCAACTACCAGTTTCAAGGCGATGGCAGCAACGCGGCGGTGATTAACCACGGCCGCATCAACGCCGATCAGGGCGCGGTCGCGCTGCTGGGCGGGCAGGTCAGTAACCACGGCATCATTCAGGCGAATCAGGGCTCGGTGGCACTGGCCGCCGGCGACAAGATCACCCTGGATTTTGCCGGCGACGGTCTGCTCAACGTGACCGTGGATGAAGGCACCGTCGATGCGCTGGTCGAGAACCATCAGCTGATTCGCGCCAACGGCGGCCAGGTGGTGATGACCGCCAACGCCACCAACGCATTGCTGCAAACCGTGGTCAACAACACCGGCATCATTGAAGCGCAAACGCTGGAAAACCAGAGCGGCACCATCGTGCTCAAGGGCGGCTTTAACGGCGGTACGGTCAACGTGGCCGGCACGCTGGACGCCTCTGCCCCGGACAGCGGCGACGGCGGGTTTATTGACACCTCCGGCGCCAACGTGAAGGTCGCCGGCGGCACCCATGTCACCACCCAAGCCAACAACGGCACCACCGGTGAATGGCTGATCGACCCGACCGATTTTTACATTACCGCCGGCAGTGATCCTTCAACCGACAGCGGCATTGGTGCCGATACCTTGAGTGATAGCCTGAGTAGAAACAATGTCACGCTGGAGACCCCAGACACCGGCAGCGACGCAGGCGACCTGTACGTCAACGGCGCCGTCAGCTGGGATGCCAATACCACTCTGTCACTAAACGCCCACAACGACATTCACATCAATGAAGCCATCACCGGGGCCAACGGCGGCCTAACCCTGAATGCAGGCGGTGAGATCAGCGCAAGCGGCGCGGTAGACGTGGGTACCTTCTACCTGCAGAGCGGTGATTGGACGCAACTAGGCAGCAGCCTGCCAACGTTCTACGCGAACGACTTTCAGCTGGACGTAAGTAACGCCAGCTTCCTGCGCGCACTCGGCGGTAACGGCACTGAAACCAATCCGTATCAACTCACCGACATCTTCGGGGTACAGGGCTTTGCCTCCCATACCTTGCTGAACAGCCACCTTGTGCTGGCTAACGATATCGACGCCAGTGGCACCATGAACTGGAACGCGGGGGCAGGATACCTGCCAATTGGCAACAGTGGAGCGAACGCCAACTACTTCACTGGTTCGCTGGACGGCCAAGGCCATGTGATTAACGGCCTCACGATTTATCGCCCCTACTCAAGCTATATCGGCCTGTTTGGCGCCACCTCCAACAGCACAATCAGCAACATCGGACTCACCAACGTATCGATCAATGGCGGGAGTTACGTCGGCGGACTGATTGGCTATGGTTACAACGGAGGAATGGCCGGTTCTTTGCTGGGCAACATCAGCAACAGTTACGTCACCGGCACCGTAACCGGACGCTATACCCGTGTCGCCGGTCTGGCAGGCCATTTCAGTGGCACGATCAGTGGCAGCTATTTTACCGGCACCCTGGCTGGCACCGCTGGAGAGTATAAAGGAGGCCTTGTTGGCTCGCTGACCGGGCACCTGATCAACAGTTACGCAACCGCCGACGTTGCGGGAGACGGCAACTTTGTGGGCGGGCTCGTCGGTGGCATGACAGGTTCTATATCCAACAGTTTTGCAACTGGGAACGTCTCCAGCAGCGGAAACAACATCGGTGGTCTGGCGGGCCGGATCTACGGTGCAGTAACCGATAGCTACGCCACTGGCAGCGTGAGCGGTCTCTCAAACGTAGGTGGACTGCTTGGCTCCAGTTACTACGCCAGCACCAACAGCAGCTACGCAACAGGGACTGTAACCGGCACCAGTAATGCTGGCGCGCTGGTTGGCTATAACCAATCCAGCTTCAACAACAGTTATTGGAACACCGAAACAAGCGGTGTTGGCTCTGCAGCAGGAAACGGCACAAGCGTCGGCGCAACCGGCCTGACCACCGCGCAAATGTTCGATGCCAGCAATCTGGTTGGTTTGGACTTCGACAACGTCTGGAACAACGCCGACGATCAGACCACGCCCTACCTGCGCGGCCTGGCCAACAACCGCGTATTCAACAAGAACGACCTGCCCTCGGATGTGATTGACTCTGTAAATCGTCCGGCGCTGTATACCGTTATTCAAGACGTGGACCAGCTGCAGGCGATGCAAAATAACCTTGCTGGTCGGTATGTGCTGGGTAACAACATCGATGCGTCGGCAACCGTAGACTGGAATGATGGCGAGGGGTTTGCCCCGATTGGCGGTTATGTGAGCGCATTCACTGGCGTTCTGGATGGCCTGAGCCACGCTATCTCAGGCCTGACCATAAACCGCAGCAACATAAGCTATGTCGGCCTGATCGGCAGCGTCGCCACCGGCTCCATACTCCGCAACATTGGCTTGTACAACGCCAACGTGAGCGGATACGAAGGGGTGGGTATCCTGGCCGGCAACAACAGCGGCCTTATTACCAACGCATACGCGATGGGGACCGTCACTGGCTACGGGGCCGTCGGCGGGATCGCAGGGACTAACCTTTTCGGCGCGATAAACAATGTGTACTCAGACGCAGTCGTGTCTGGCTCTCAGCGAGTCGGCGGCTTGGTTGGTCTGAACGAGCAAGGCTACATAAGCTACGCCTATGCCAATGGCAGTGTCAGCGGCTCAACCAGCGGAGCGTTGATCGGCACGGGCATCGACGGGACACAGGAGAACCTCTACTGGAATCAGGACAACGCCTCGACCGCCTTTGGTAACGCAGGCACCAGCGGCGATGCCACTGGCCTGAGCGCTGAACAGATGACCTCCGCCGACAGCTTCAGCGGCTGGGACATCGACTCAGAGGGCGGCACCGGCAGTATCTGGCGGATCTACGAAGGCTACACGGCGCCACTGCTGCGCAGCTTCCTGACCACATTGACCATTGATGCCGGGGACTCCACCAGCACCTACAACGGCACCGAACAGACCGGCAACTGGACGGCCAGCGAGGAATACGACGCCAGCCAGATCTTTGGCCAGGTTGCTGGCGGCACCAACGCGGGCAACTACAACATTGATCTCAGCGGCCTGTATTCCGGGCAGCTTGGATACGATCTGATTACCAGCAACGGAACGCTGACCATCAACAAGGCCAACGCCACCGTGCGTGCCAATAGCGGCACCACGACCTACAACGGCAGCGAGCAAAGCATCAGCGGCTTCACGGTGGAAGGGCTGGTTAACGGCGAGGATGCCAGCGTGCTGACCGACGTGACCACCAGCGGTGGCAGTGGCCGCAATGCAGGGGAATACACCCACTCTGCCAGCGGCAGCGACAGCAACTACGAACTGACCTTTGTCGACGGCAGCCTGACGATTGAACGCAAGGTCATCACCGGCAACATCACCGCCAACGACAAGACCTACGACGGCAGCACCTACGCCGACACCCAAGGCGTATTGGACGGCATGATCGACGGTGACGATCTGCAGTTCGACACCGAAGGTGCCTTTGCCGACAAGAACGCAGGTGACAGCAAGCAGGTCGACGTCAGCGGCTCACTCAGCGGTGGCGACGCAGACAACTATGAGCTGTCCACCAACGACACCACCACCGCAGACATCGACCGCAAGGCGATTACCGGCAATATCACGGCCGACGGTAAAACCTACGACGGTACCCGTGATGCCGTGACCGGTGGCACGCTGGATGGAGTGATCGCCGGTGACGATATCGAGTTCGATACTGAAGGCAGCTTTGCCGACAAGAACGCGGGTGACGACAAGCAAGTGGACGTCAGCGGCTCGCTCAGCGGCACCGATGCCGGTAACTACGTACTCACCACCAACGACACCACCACCGCCGATATCGACCGCAAGGTCATTACTGCCGATATCCAAGCCAGAGATAAGCTGTTTGACGGCAGTCTGCAGGCGATTCTGGAGGGCATGCTCAACGGCACCATCAGCGGCGACGATGTTGAGCTGCAGATGAGAGGGGTGTTCGCCAGCCTGAAGCTAGGTGAAAACAGCGTACGGGTTGACGCCTCACTGCGTGGCGCGGATGCCGGCAACTACGAGCTGGTTGCCCCCGAGTCGGTAGTTGCCAACGTGCAAGGCTTTGTTCAAAACGCCGCTTACCAGTCAGCCATCGTCAGCCAACCACCGCAGCCTCGTAAACTGGCCCCGCCGGCTACTGCTGAATACACCCTGGAGGTGGACGGCAACGCCCTTAACCTTTCGCCGTGAGCACCATAGTCAGCCTAGCTGTCGGCGTGGTCACAGGCCGACAGCGATCACGCCCTCATCAGCATGAGCACACGCTGTTAAACCCCCTGTCGGACAGCACGACGCCGAGGCCACCCTCATGCCAGAGCAGAAATTCACGGGCGACCAGCGCCTCAATCAGCGCTCGCTCCGACACCAGACTCCGCAGGTCGAAGACATAGTCGCGCAGCGGCACGGCATCACGGACGTGCTGTTGCTCATACTCGGACACCAGCTGACGCAACAGCGCCGCCTGCCGGATCAGGGTCGACGTCGTCATGGCGCCTCCACCGGTCGTGCCGCCTGCAGCACGCCTTCGCTGAACTCGAGTTCGAACACCGGCTGGCAGGTTTCGTCTGGCCCAGCATGACCCAGCGTCAAGCGCCCGCTGTAGTCCAGCCGCATGCCGATGCCCTCGTACCGCAAATACCCCTCCGCGAACGGCCGAGGGGTCACACCATTGAGCACCGGCAACGGCGCTGGCGTGCCATCGCCCACGCCGAGCAACGCATCCAGCTCGGGATCGCTTGAAGCACGCCTGAATCGCTGGCGCTGCCCTACCAGCAGGTTCTGCAGATACAGACGCCCGTCCTGTACCTCATACCCGGCAAGCCAGCCACAGCCGTTGGAAGTGCAGACCATATAGGGCTCAATGCCTTGTTCGTGAGGAGAAAACACCCCTGGTTCTGCTCCGAGCAAATCAAATCCGGCGCCGCTGTAGCGCACCCCATCGCGCAATTGATCAGTCACGCTCACCTGCCCCTTCTTTCGCGTCAGGTAACGACAGTACCAGAGTGGGCCTTGGCAATGGCTGCGTTCGACACCATGCCATCTGCCATCGAAGCTGCCGGCAGAACCAGGGCACCGCATCACAGGGTGCGTCCCTGGACCGCTGCTCATGTCAGCCGGCTGCCTGATCCGGGCCCCACGTCAGACCTTATCGATCGATTACTGTCGCTGGTCGTTGTGGGCTATGGCTACTTGCCTGAACTCTTCTGCAATTTCCAGAAAAGCATCGAGAATATCGGGGTCAAAGTGGCTGCCACGTCCTTCGGTCATTATTTTTACCGCCGCCTCATGGGACATACCCGTTTTGTAGGGCCGGTTGCTGATCAGCGCATCATAGACATCGGCAACCGCCATCAGGCGCGCCGACAGCGGGATATCCTCACCCGCCAATCCCAGCGGATAACCTGAGCCATCCCATTTCTCCTGGTGCGAGTAAGCGATTTCCTGGGCGACGGTCAGCAGCGCATTTGGCTCTGACAGTTTATTCGCAGCGGCCGCAATAGCATCGCGGCCATAGACCGTATGCAGCTTCATTATCTCGAACTCTTCGCTGGTGAGCTTGCCCGGTTTGAGCAGAATGGCATCCGGCACACCGACCTTGCCAATATCGTGAAGCGGGGCAGCCTTGGCGATCAGGGTAATCCGCTCCGGAACCAGAACTTCGCTGAAGCGGCTATGGCTGCTCAAATTTTCAGCCAGCAGCTGGACATACATCTGGGTACGCCGGATGTGACTCCCGGTTTCCGGGTCTCGCGACTCAGCCATCGCGCCCATCGCCTCCAACACCACGTCATGGAACTCTTCAAGCTGCCGTGTCCGGTGGCGAACCTTTTCCTCCAAAATTCTATTCTGGTGCTTCAGTAAGTCTCGCGCGTCTTTAAGAATCAGGTGGTTCTTGACACGTTCAAGCACGATCGGCGGACTGATCGGCTTGGTAATGTAATCGACCGCCCCCATTGCCAGCCCGCGGGTTTCATCTTCAACGCTCACCTTGGCTGTCAGAAAGACCACTGGCACCTCCGCTGTCTGCGGATTGGCTTTTAGCCGCTCACAGACCTCGTAGCCGTCCATTTCCGGCATCATAATGTCCAGCAGGATGAGATCGGGAGCCTCCTCAGCGAACGCGAGCGACAACGCCTTTGCGCCGCTCGTTGCAATTTTTGTGCGGTAAACCGGCTTGAGAATGCTGTTAAGCAACGACACATTTGCCGGTGTGTCGTCGACAATAAGAACCGTCTTTTTGTCTGCCATAAAAGCCCGCTCCGTTGCCGCGCTAGCCCTCCGGCTGGCGGATACTGTCGAGATGCGCACCCACCCAAATCAATACCATAACCACATCAATCGGTTTTTCGATGAAGTCGATCGCACCAAGTGCTAGCCCCTTAGAGCGATCAGATGCGTTGTCCTTGCCACTCAGAAAGATCACCGGAATGCCGGCGGTTTCAGGGTTTGCCTTCAACTGCCTGCAGACTTCAAATCCGTCCATCCCCGGCATCATGATGTCCAGCAGAATCAGATCGGGCTGAGGCGGTAATCCCCCCTGAAATCAGTCCTCGTCAGAAGTAGAATTTTCTCCTAATCGGA
>JAYNRF010000017.1:0-79678 GCA_038114645.1 Pseudomonadaceae bacterium
GCTTCCAGCTTCCAGCTTCCAGCTTCCAGCTTCCAGCTTCCAGCTTCCAGCTCGCCCTCTGTCACCGCTCATTCAGAACCCCCATATCCCCCAACAGGGGGGGTGAACCCACATGCCCTGAGTCCCTAGCATCAAGCTCCGATGAAATCCTGCGGAGCCTGATGATGGCCTACCTGACGGTGAATGACGTCCGTCTGCACTTTGAGCGCTTTCCCCAGCCGGGCAAACCCGTTCTGGTTCTGAGCCATTCGCTGTTTTTCGACTGGCGCATGTTTGAGCCGCTCATTGAGCTGTTGCATCCGCATTTTGACATTCTTGCGTATGACCATCGTGGCCAGGGGTTGAGTAGCCGAGCCGGTCAGCTTGACATGGACACCCTGACGGATGATGTAGCAGCGCTGATTGACCTGCTGGATCTGGCGCCGTGCTACTTCGCCGGCAATTCGATGGGGGGCTTTGTTGCCCTGCGGCTGGCTGCCCGTTATCCGGAGCGACTGGCCGGCTGCATCGTGATGGGTAGTAGTGCTGATCAGGAGCATCAACTGGCGGAGTTCGAGCCGCTGGTGCGCAAGTTGGCCGAGGAGGGCGCGGCGGATCAGGTCGACACGCTGATGTACATCATGTTTGGCGATCAGACACTGCGCAGTCCCGAGCATGCCGCGTTGTGTGCTCACTGGCGTGATCAGATGCGCAAACTGGGGCCGGAAATCGGTGCTGCGGCAATGGAGGTCATTCACCGGCGCAGCGTACTGAATGAACTGAAGGCTCTGCGCGTGCCGCTGCTGGTGCTGGCGGGTGAGCAGGATCATGCCTATGAGCGGAGTCTGTCGGAGCAGATCATTGCGCAAAGTGGCCACGGAGAGTGCAGGGTTATCGAGGCCGCCGGTCATTCAGTGGCCCTTGAACAGCCGGAGCGGGTGGCCGACGCCATTCTCCGGTTCGCCGCGCAGGCGGCTTGAGCAGTAGCGAACAGATAATGAACAAAAACGACAACAGAAGAGTCATGCCCATGAGAAAGTTGATTGCCTTGCCACTGTTGGCATCGCTGTTTGGCCTTGCGGCTGCCGCGCATGCCGGGCCAGTTGATACGGCTGCGATGCTGGCGGTAGAGAACGATGGTAGCGAGTGGCTGAGTTACGACCGTACCTGGTCTCAGCAGCGCTTCAGTCCCTTGCAGCAGATCAACAGTGAGAACGTCAATCAGCTTGGTCTGGCGTGGTCCATTGATCTCGACAACACCCGTGGTCTTGAGGCGACGCCGTTGTATCACGATGGCGTGCTCTATACCTCGCTGTCCTGGAGTCGTGTGATTGCGGTTAACCCGGACAACGGCGAAATTCTCTGGAGCTTTGATCCGCGCGTCGACAAGTCAAAAGGGCGTCAGGCCTGCTGTGACGCGATCAACCGCGGCGTGGCGCTGTGGAATGGCAAAGTCTATGTCGGCACGCTGGACGGCCGGCTGATCGCGCTGGACGCGAAAACCGGCAAGCCGGTGTGGACGCAGCAGACCACCGATAACAGCAAGCCCTACACCATCAGCGGCGCACCGCGTGTGGTGAACGGACTGGTGATGATTGGCAACGGCGGTGCCGAGTACGGCGTACGCGGTTACTTCTCTGCGTATGATGCCGAGACCGGTGAGATGCGCTGGCGCTTCTATACCGTGCCCTCCGACCCGGCTGAAGGCCCGCAGGCCTCTCCGGCGCTGGAAGCTGCGCTGAAAACCTGGAGCGAAGACAGTCGCTGGGATCTGGGTGGTGGTGGTACCGCCTGGGACAGCATGGCCTATGACCCTACGCTGGATTTGCTCTACGTAGGTACCGGTAATGGCTCCCCCTGGAACCGCGAGATTCGCAGCCCGGGCGGCGGCGACAACCTGTATCTCTCCTCGATCCTGGCGCTGCGCCCGCAAACCGGTGAGCTGGTCTGGTATTACCAGCTGACGCCGGGTGAAAGCTGGGACTTCACCGCGACTCAGCAACTGATGCTGGCGGACCTGGAGATCGACGGCAAAACCCGTCAGGTCATCATGCAGGCGCCGAAGAATGGTTTCTTCTACGTGCTGGATCGGGCGACTGGCGAACTGCTGTCGGCGGAAAAGTTCGGCAAGGTGACCTGGGCTGAGCGCATTGATATGGCTACTGGTCGCCCGGTTGAAGTGCCCGGTGCGCGTTATGAGAGTGGTGAGCCGGTAACCATCTGGCCGAGTCCCTTTGGTGCGCATAACTGGCACTCGATGTCTTACAGCCCGCTGACTGGCCTGGTTTATATCCCGTATCAGGAAGTGCCGGCGACCTATATCAACGAAGGGGATAAGTTCACTCGTATCAACGGTTACAACACTGGCGCGGGTCTGGAAAATACCGAACTGCCGAGTGAGTACGTGTCGGGTGCGCTGGTTGCCTGGGATCCGATCAAGCAGCAGGCGGCCTGGCGAGCAGAGCGCCCGACCCACTGGAACGGCGGCACCCTGGCAACGGCGGGTAACCTGGTATTCCAGGGCACTGCCGTTGGTCAACTGGAGGCTTTTACCGCGGACAAGGGCGCGAAGCTGTGGTCCTTCCCGACCCAGACGGGTGTCGTAGCAGCGCCGATGACATTCCAGCACAAGGGTGAGCAGTACATTGCCTTGATGGCCGGCTGGGGTGGCGCGGCAGCGCTGTTCGGCGGTGAAGCATTCGAGGAGTCTCGTAACGTCAGTCGCATGCTGGTATTCAAGCTCGGCGGCAAGGCCGTGCTGTCGGAGCCGCCGGCGCGTCAGCAGGTTGACCGGGTGCCGCAGCCAGTGGTCGCTGCCGCCAGCGATCTTGAGCAGGGCAAGCTGCTCTACTCGGCATTCTGCATGATCTGTCACGGCGCCAGTGCGGTATCAGGCGGTGTGGTGCCGGACCTGCGCTACTCCAGCGATGCGATCCGTGGGGCGTGGGAGGCGATCGTTCTGCAGGGTGCGTTCCAGGGTAAGGGCATGGCGTCGTTCGGCGACACCCTGACCAGCGAGCAGGCTCAGCAGATCAAGCTGTATGTGATGCAGCGCGAGTACGAGACCTGGGTATCGAAAAATCAGGATGCAGCCGAATAGGCTGCCGATGGTCAGAGCGTGACTGATAACGCCAATTGAGTATTTACTCTAAAGGGTCACGTTCGTATGATGGGGCGGCCAGCGCAGGCAGGTCGCCCCAGTTGTTATCTTTACTGCCTTGCTGTGCACTGTGCTGCCGCTCTGCTAGGGTTGGTAGTGTAAAAACAAAAAGAGGCTGTCTCAGGCAGCCCGTGCTCGGCATGGATCGATTTCATGAACAGGAAACACGTGGATTGGATTGCGCCGCAATCCTCCTCCGGGCAGATCGGGGGCAACGATGTACCCGTACTGTTGACCACCAAGATCACGCCTCCGCGCCGTGGCCGAGGTATTCTTCCGCGTCCTCGCCTTGAGCAGTACGCTGATCAGCTAACAGAGCGCCGTCTCGGCATCGTCGAGGCTCCTCCCGGATTTGGCAAGACTACCCTGGCAACCATTTGGGCCGAGCGTCTCAGTGCGCTGGGGCACGCTGTTGCCTGGCTGTCGCTTGATGCTGAAGACGACAGTCCGCAACGTCTTCTGTATTACCTTGCCGCCGCCCTCAATCGGGTTTCACCTGCGTTGGGGCAGCGCTGCCTGCAACTGGGCGCCGAGCTGAGTTTTTACTCTCCGGAATCTTTGGCCTGTCTGCTGATAGAAGAGCTGGATCAGCAGCAAACGCCGATTACGCTGTTTATTGATGATTACCACTGTATTGATGATGGCGTGCTGATTGATGCGCTGCGCTTTCTGGTGCAGCGCGCCCCTGAACATGTGCATCTGGTGTTTATTGGCCGCAAGGACTTGCCGGAATCGATTCTGGAGCACTACTACGCCGATGATCGGCTGGATATTGATGGTGCGATGCTGCGCTTTGAGCTTGATGAAACGCGCGACCTGTTTCGCAAGGGGGGGCTGCAGCCCGAGCATGGCGGGGATGTCTGTCTGATCCAGGAGGCGGCTGACGGCTGGATCGCAGCGCTGCGCGCTTATCTGCTGACGCCGGTGAGTGGCGCCGGACGGCATGTTCCGCGGAGCATCTGCAACCTGTTTGATGACATCCTTGCACAATTGCCGCAGCCGCTGGCACGCAGCCTTTGCGCTGTTGGGCTGCTGGACAAGTTCAATGCCGGGCTGCTGAGGGCGCTGCTTGGTGAGTCGCTCGCTGACGAGTTGTTGCAGTTGTTGCGCAGGCGTCAGCTTTTCATCAGCGTACTGGATGAGCACGACGTCTGGTTCAGTTTGCATCCGCTGTTCCGGGAGCATCTGCGGGCTGCCTGCCTGGCCCAGGATGAGGTGATGGCCAGGCAGTTCATGCTGACGGCTGCCAGGTGGTTCGCGGAGCGGCAGCTTTGGTTTGATGCCATTCGGCTTGGCATGGACAGTGGCGATGTTGACCAGTTGCGCGAATGGATTCAGGAGTGTGCTACCACGCTGATCGAGCAGGGTGATTTCAGTACCCTTGTCGTGCTGGAGAAACACTGGAAAAACCAGGCTGCTGAAAGTCCGCTGCCGCTCAAGGTTACTCGTGCCTGGGCAATGGGCCTGGCCCTTGAGCATGGTCCTGCCATGCGCCTGACCGAAGAGCTTGAGGCAGAAATTCAGCAGCTTGCGCCGAATGAAGAGTCGGCCTCCTTGCACTGGGAGGTGCGGGCTATCAAGGCCATGCTGTGGGCGCTGGATGACCGCTACGCGCTGGCAGCACCGCTGGCGCATGAGTGCAATGACTCCGGGCGCTGCAGCCAGTGGGCGCACAATATCCTGCTGAATGTCACCTGCGGCGCTTACCTGCGTGCCTGTCAGTGGGACAAGTTGTATGCGTTGCCGCCCACTGAACGGGTTAGCCAGGGGAATCGCGGCTATTTTCTGCACGAGTGCTATCGCAAGTCGTTGTATGCGCTTGGCGAGTTCTATCAGGGGCGGATCACCCAGGGGGTGGCCGCGCTGGACGAATTGCTGGAGCAGGCCGGCGCGCTGTTCGCCGGCGATATGCGGCGCCCCAATCCGGTGCTGACTGCGCTGCCCAAGGGGTTCAGCGCGTTCGGGCACTATCTGCGTGGCGAGCATGCCATTGCTGAAGAGTTGCTGCAGGAGTGCCTGCCCTATATCAAGACTGGCAGCTTTATCGAGTGCACGGCGTTTTCCTACATGGCTCTGGTGCGACTCGTTGCGCGCCAGGGGCGTTTTGCCCAGGCGCGGCGGCTGCTGGATGATCTTGAATCGCTGGCACTGGCGCGTGAGTGGCCGCGCCTGCAATCCCGGGCATTGCTTGAGCGGGTTCGCCTGCATCTGCTGGAGCGCAAGCCGCGTGAAGCCCATGTCTGCAGCAGCATGCTGCAGCAACTGGCGAGCCTGGATTGGCCGGATCAGTGGGTTGATCGGGAGTATTTCGCGCTGCTGGCTCAATTGTGGCTGGCGCTGGATACCGACCGTTGTGAGCCGGAATTACTGGATCGGGCACAGACCATGCTGGGTCGGCTGGAGGCTCAGGAAGTCTGGCTGTACTACCTGGAACTGGGCTGTGTGACCGGTTTGCTGCTGGCCCGCGAGTGCGGTTCGGCGGTGGCGCATGCGCTGTTGTCCAGGGTGGTGGAATTGATGGTCGAGACGGGGGCAATCAGCCTGCTGGCCGATCTGCCGAGTCAGGATCTTTGTGCATTGCTGGGGCAACACTGTCCGGCAGAGTTGCAGCAACAGATAGCGGACTGGCTTGGTATCGACAGCAGTGTCCAGCCTGGCGCCTGCAGTGAGGCGTTGCTGACCTTGACCGTCAAGGAGCGACAGGTGGTTCAGCTGGTTGCCGAAGGCAAGTCCAACAAGCAAATTGCGCGAGACCTGAATGTCACGCCAGAGACCATCAAGTCGCATATGAAAAATATCTTCGCCAAGCTTAAGGTGGAGAACCGGGCGCAGGCAGCGGTCATGCTGCAGCAGGGTGCGCTTGTCTGATCTTTCTCATTAATTAATTGCAAAGTGCAATGCCGGGGGCAGCGTCAAGCTGCTTTCCTGGTATTGCGTGCGCCTGTTTTGTAGCTGTCTGGGGGAGGGTTTTATCCAGGCAAAAGAAAACCCCTGTCGCCCGGAGCAGCGGAAACGACAGGGGTTTGGTACTACTCAGGTATCAGCGGATACCGGCTGCACGCAGTGCGTTGGGTGTGAAGTCCGCTGACGCAGCCTTGAAGCTGAAGTCGTAGTTCTTGCGTTCTTCGTTGGTCATACCCAGCGCCATGTAGCGGCCGTTCTGCAGGTCGTAAAGGGTTTCAATGGCATACCCCGGCACCTGCTGGTCAAAGCGCTGCAGTGCAATGGCTTCAGCCACGCGCCACAGGCCACCGCGACCGTCGTAATGGTCGATTGCACCAGCTTGCCAGTTGTCTTCATCAATGAAGAAGTGACGCTTGGCGTAGACGTGGCGCTGACCTTCCTTAAGCGTCGCTTCAACTTCCCAGACACGGTGCACCTCGTAGCGCACCATATCCTGATTGATGTGACCCGGCTGAATGATTTGGTCGTACTTCACATCACGCGAAGCGATGGCGAAGTTGTTGTAAGGAATCAGCAGCTCACGCTTGCCAACCAGCTTCCAGTTGTAGCGGTCCGGGGAGCCGTTATACAGGTCGTAGTTGTCGGATACGCGAGTACCGTCAGCGCTGAATGCCGGGCCGTCGTAGGCAACCTGCGGAGCGCGACGCACGCGACGTTGGCCGGCGTTATACATCCAGGCTGCGCGCGGCTCCTTGAACTGGTTGATGTTCTCGTGAACCAGCAGTACGTCACCGGCCAGACGGGATGGCGACAGAATGCGCTGGGTAAAGTAGAACATCAGGTTGTCGGAGATTTTTGGGCCGTAATCAGTCAGTGCGGTAGCGAAGCTGAATGCGTCCTGCAGGATCACCATGGTGTTGGTGCCGTTGGCCTGCGGAGTGGCCTGTGCCATCACGCGGGTGAAGCTGCCACCGCGATAGCGGGTGACGTGGTTCCAGATTACTTCGATGCCACTCTGCGGGATCGGGAAGGGATAGGCGGTATCGAAGTTTTCGAGGCCGTTGCCGCCTTCTGCCAGCTGGGTGTTTACGGCGTTACGGGCAACGGCGTCAAACACCTCCTGTGGCACGGTGGCGCTGCGGTTGGTCTGGAATACGCGCATCTTGTAGGTGTCGGGGTAGCGCTTGAGCATCGCCTTTTGACCGTCGGTCAACATGTCTGCGTACTGATCCATGTTGGCTGCCGTCACCGTGTACAGCGGCTGCTCACCGGCGAAGGGGTCGCCGTAGAAGCCGTCTGCATCAACCGATGCAGCGTCTTTGGCCATGCCGCCAGTCCAGGCGGGGATGGTGCCGCTGGCGTTACCTGCGCGCTCTGCACCCATCGGGGTCAGGGTGCTTTGCAGTTTGGCTGCTTCTTCCGGGGAGACGGCAGCGCTGACGGACAGCGCCAAAGCGCTGAGCATGGCGCCACCGAGAAGCTGAAGGGATCTTTTATGAATATGTTTCATTGCTTGCTCCGTTCTTATTAGAAGTTCACGCCGAAGCTGACTGCCACGAAGTCGCGGTCAGTGTTCGGGTTGTAGTCGCCACCGAAGAAGTTGGTGTAGTTGACGCTGGCGTTGTACTTGTTGTTGTACACACCGGTCAGGCCAACGCTGGCTGCCATGGAGCCCTCGTTAAAGTTCGGGCCGTAACCGTCCACGTCATGAGAGAAGGCAAAGGTGGGCTTCAGCGCGACACCAGCAAAACCTGCGTACTCCATGTTGACCAGCATGCGGTAACCCCAAGAGCTGCTGGTGTAGAAGCCGTCGTCGTTACACTCGGATGGATTGGCTGCGTTGATGCCTTCGCAGACGCCGGGTGTGGTCAGTTCACCGCTGCCGTACAGTGAGTCGCGGCCGAAGCGGAGCTCGCCGAACTCGTCGTTAAGCCCGCCAATGTGGTTATAGCCAACTTCACCGATGACGGTCATGCTACGTGCGCCCAAGATATTGTCGAAGATCTTGATTGCAGTGACCTGAGCCTGGGTGATAGGCAGGCGTTTGTAACCCTGAAGGTCGCCGTTTGCGTCGATGTACGCGGTAGCCGGATTCGGCACGCCAAGAACGGCAGCGGTCAGGTCGTTACTGTTGATCTGCATCGGTTGGTTCGGACGATAGCTGACTTCACCTGATACAGCGGTTCCGCCCAGGTTGGTCTGGAAGCTGACGCCGTAGAGACGAATGTCCTCGGGATAGGCGATGAAGTAGGACGCACCAGCGTTAACACCTGGAACCTGCGATACCGGAATGTCATTCGCTGGATCTGCGCTTGGTACGCCGTTCGTGGTGGTGTTGTACGTTGGGTTGCGGCTGTGGATGTTCATCGCATACAGGCCGAACTCAGTCTGGTGCAGTTGCTCTGCATAGTAACGGAAGGATACACCGAACTGGCCGGTATCCTTGGCATCACGGTCCGGCGCGCGTGACACATGGATGAATGGCGAGCCATTCGCGCCGTTCTGGCTACCGGTGCTTACCGCCACATAGTTACAGCCGTCGGCAACCGTATCTGTCATCGAGAAGAAGGTACCGCAGTTGTCGAGAACGGTTTGATCCCACTCCAGCTGGTAGAAGGCTTCCATCCCCAGGTTATCGGTCAGACTCTGGGACAGATACAGCATGTTGACCGGAATCAGACCTTCCTTGATCTCGGCGCCAGGGCGGCGGAATGCAGAAACGTCGATCGGGTTGATGCTGTTGATGCCGTTCTGGATGAAGGTACTTTCACCCCAGCTCACCACCTGCTTACCAACACGCACGGAACCCGGCAGGTCGCCGATGTTGTAGTTGTGGTAGAGGAAAGCATCGAGCAACTGAACGCCGGAGGCCTTGGCCGCAGTCTTGCGGTTGTCATCGCTGATGTCGTACAGGCCCTGGTGGCCGTCTTTCAGCTCGAAGTCATACCAGTACTTGCCGCGCAGGAACACGCCAGTGCTGCCGTATTGCAGTGACAGGTCGTGGATGCCCTTGAAAATGGTCGAGAACGCGTCGCCCTTGTCGAAGTTCAGGCGATGGTCATCGGTGTTGGTTGCATTGGCGTTGCCACCGTTCGGTGCGCCGATGAAGTCCTTGTCCGGGCTGGCGGTAGCCCAGCTGGAACCGATCGAAATACTTGAGTCGAACTGGCCTTCAACATCGCCGATGTCGAAGCGCACAGCGTGGGCTGGCAGGGCAGAGGCCATCGCAACGGCAACTACCATGGGCTTCAGGCTGCACTGCAGCATTTTTTTTGTTTTTGTACTTGTCATGTTGTCCTCGCGCCGGGCGCTTGTTGTTATTGAGGATCCCTGGCTGCGGTGCGTGACGGGCTCCTGCCATCGCGTGTATCACCGCTGTAGCTGACTCTATGCGTATGCCAGAAGCGTTTATCCCCCCCCTAATGGGGGAGCGGGGGGAGATGGGTTGCTTGCAGTGCAACGACGGTCGTCCATAATGCGAGCGGGTGGGTTGCCCAGGCCGAGGAGGGCGGAAGCATGACGACAGCAGCGTTATTAATAGGTGGTAACGCGCAAGGTACGGTGGCCATAGCACCGAAGATGGCGAACCGGCACGGCCTGATCGCCGGAGCTACGGGGACCGGCAAGACCATCACCCTGCAGGTACTGGCGCAGGCATTCTCTCAGCTGGGCGTGCCCGTGCTGGTACCGGACATCAAGGGCGACTTTTCCGGGATTGCCAAGCCGGGGGTAGTCTCAGAAAAGCTGCAGCAGCGCGCCCAGCGGGTGGGTTTCGAAGCGCTTGAGCCCAAGGGTGCACCTGCGGTGTTCTGGGACGTCTATGGTCAGAAAGGGCACCCGCTGCGCCTGACGATTTCCGAGCTGGGGCCGCAGTTGTTGTCACGCCTGCTTGGCCTGAATGAAACCCAGAGCGGGATCGTCGACATTCTGTTCCGCGTTGCTGACGATCAGGGCTGGCTGCTGCTGGACATGAAAGACCTGCGCGCGATGCTCAATCACGTATATGAGCAGCGTGCCGAGCTCGGGCCGCGTTACGGCAATATCTCGCCAGCTAGCGTGGGCGCAATTCAGCGCTCGTTGCTGCGCCTGGAACAGCAGGGCGGTGAGCAGTTGTTTGGTGAGCCCGCCGTGGCGCTGGATGATTTTCTACAGGTAGATGAACACGGCCAAGGCGTGGTCAACATTCTGCATGCCGAACGCCTGTACCGGGAAAGCCCGCTGGGTTACGCCTGCATTCTGCTCTGGTTGCTGTCCGAGTTGTTTGAGCAACTGCCGGAGGTCGGTGACGCAGACAAACCGCGCTTTGTGCTGTTCTTCGACGAGGCCCACCTGCTGTTCAATGATACCCCCAAGGCGCTGCTGGATCGGATTGAACAGGTCGTGCGGCTGATACGCTCCAAAGGCGTGGGTGTCTACTTCGTAACCCAAAGTCCGCTGGATTTGCCTGACACCGTGCTGGCGCAGCTGGGCAACCGGGTTCAGCACGCGCTGCGTGCTTTCACTCCACGTGATCAAAAGGCCGTGCGTGCTGCTGCTCAGACCTTCCGTGCGAATCCTGCACTGGATACCGAAGCGGCCATTACCGCACTGGGCGTGGGTGAGGCGCTGGTGTCGGTGCTGGACGAAAAGGGCGCGCCTTCAATCGTGCAGCAGATCTGGGTGCGGCCGCCGGACAGTCAGATGGGGCCGCTCACCGATGCCGAGCGCGCCGCGATGATCGCCGCATCGCCACTCAAGGGCGTGTATGACGAGCCGGTGGATCGCGAGTCCGCCTACGAGCTGCTGCAAAAACAGGCGGAGCGCTCATTGTCTGAAGAGAAGCCGCAGACGCGTACACAGGGCAGCGGACGAGCGCGTAAGGAAAAGAGCATGGCTGATGAAGTGACCGACATGATTACGTCCTTTGGTCGCAGCGCCATGCGTTCTATCGGCACGCAGCTTGGTCGGCAGATAGTGCGCGGATTGCTGGGTTCGCTGCGCAGTCGCTGAGGGCGGTTACATTCGACCGCGAGCACAGGGATAATGGCCGCTGTTAAAGGAGAACTGAATGCCCGCGCTTGATCTGACTCTGTTGTTGCCACTGATTTCACTTGCCCTGCTGGTTGGCTGGGGGCTCACCGCCTGGCTGCTGATGCGCCGCAGCGCTTTGCTGCAGGAGCAGCTGTCTGAGGCTCAGCTGAAACAGGGCGAGGCGCAGATGGTGGCGCAGCAAGCGCAGCTGGAGCTGCATCAGCAGGGCAGTGAGCGCGGCGCGCAGCTGACCCGTATCGAGCATCTGCAGGAGTCACTGGCTGAGCTGCGTGAGCAGCAGCAGAACTTGCAAACCAGGCTCAACGAGCAGCAGGCTCAGCAACAGCATTGGCAATTGCAGGCTGAGCGCGCGCAAACGCTTGGGGCAGAGCAGGGGCGGCAACTGGATGAGCTGCGCAGCGAGCGCCAGCGCCTGCAGGGGCGTTTGGATGCCGTGCAGCACGAATATGAAGAACTCAAGGTTCGTCACTCCACGCTGGAGAGCTCGTTGGAGCAACGCCAGCAGCATTTTGCCGAGCAGCAGCAACTGCTCAAGGACAGCCGCGAGCAGCTGAAGATGGAGTTTGAGCAGCTGGCAGGCAAGATATTCGAGTCCAAGGGACAGGCGTTTTCGCAGACCAGTCAGGAGTCGCTCAACGCGCTGCTCAAGCCGTTCCGCGAACAGATCGACCAGTTCCGCGCCAAGGTTGAAGACATCCATCACAAGGACACCCAGCAACAGGCCACCCTGTCGGCTGAGCTGAATCACCTGAAAGAACTGAATCGCCAGATCACCCAGGAAGCGCATGACCTGAGCACCGCGCTGCGTGGCCAGAAGAAGACCCAGGGCAACTGGGGTGAGCTGATTCTGGAGAATGTGCTGGAGCGTTCCGGTCTGCGTGCCGGCAAGGACTTCCAGCGTGAGGTCAGCATCAACAACGCCGAAGGCAAGCGTCAGCGCCCGGACGTACTGGTCTACCTGCCGCAGGACAAGCACCTGATCATCGACGCCAAGGTGTCGCTCAACGCCTACACCCGCTACATCAACAGCGAAGATGAAGCCGAACGGCGTATCGCTTTGAGCGAGCATGTGCAGTCGGTCAGTGACCGCATCCGTGAGCTATCGGATCGTAACTACTTCGAGCTGCCGGGGCTCAATGCACCTGAAATGGTGTTCATGTTTATCCCCATCGAGTCAGCCTTCGTCGAGGCGCTGAAGGCCGACGAAAGCCTGTTCCAAAAGGCAATTGAGCAGAACGTACTGGTCGCTACCCCGACCACGCTGCTCACCAGTCTGAACATCGTGCGTCAGCTCTGGCGCTTTGAAGATCAGAATCGCCATACCGCCGAACTGGCCGACCGCGCGGGCAAGATTCACGACAAGCTGCGTACCTTCCTGTCGAGCATGGATGGTATTGAAAGCAGTCTCGATAAGGCCTCGCAGGCCTATCGCAAAGCGCGGGATCAATTGGTCGACGGCCGCGGGAATCTGGTCAAGCAGGTCAATGAGTTCAAGGAGCTGGGTGTGTCGGTCAAGGCAGAACTCAGCGAGGAGTGGACTGACCGCGCTGCGCTCGAGTTGTCACACGAACGCAGCGAAGAAACGCCCTGATACGGTGCATTGCCCCGGGTAGGGGCAATCACTCAGAGGTGGAAATCACCGTTGGCTTCCGGCTGATAGAGCACATCAATGATTTTTAGCCGCAGGGGGCGACCGGCCGGCCCCTGCCAGTTGATGCTTTGGCCGACCTTGAGGCCAATCAACGCCATGCCGACCGGCGCCAGCACCGAAATCGTGCCGGGGCGCCCCGCCTGATCCGGATAGACCAGCGTCAGTACAAACTCCCGCTCACTGGCTTCATCGACAAACCGCACTGTCGAGTTCATCGTGACGATGTCACTGGCAATTTGCCGGTGGCTGATGACCCGTGCGCGCAGCATTTCGTCCTCCAGCGCTTCGAGCATTTCCAGAGGGGCGGGGATGTCTGCCATCACTTTTTCCAGGCGTTGAACATCCAGACGTGTCATGACGATTGCAGGGGATTTGTTCATGGCGAACGGCATTACTCCTTAAGCAGAGTTCGGTAAAAAACAGGGATAGGAAAACGTCGGCAGAACACCGACCTGTCGACCGTACCAGATTGGCGCGCGCTTACAAGGTGTGGAGTGTTTCCAATTGTGCGCCAACATGGTGCATATAAAAGCTGTCCAAATGGTCAATGGTCTAAAGTGGTGCATGCCTTTTTGCGCCGTCGTCGTGCGTCGCCCGTAATTCGGGGGCGCTTATGTGGCATGGCACTTGCTCTATAAACCGCGATTACCGGTTGGAACAGAGGACGCATGACACACGCCTGGCATCTTGAGCAGCACGACAGCGCATTGAACTGGCAGGCCGGGTTGCGGCTTGGCTTTGTTCGCACCGGCGCGCGCACCCAGCTGGCTCATACCAGTCATCGCGGCCCGCTGCGCGTGCAGCGCCCGTTCACCCCGGAAGGGGTAGATTGCCCGCATCTATATATCCTGCATCCGCCCGGCGGCCTGGTCAGTGGCGACAATCTGCGCCTGCAGGCCGACATGCAGCAGGACGCCTGCGCGGTGCTCACCACGCCGTCTTCTGGCAAGTTCTACCGCTCCCGGGACAATGGCACGCTGCAGGTGCAGCACAACCGTTTTTCCCTTGCCTCCGGCAGCAGCCTTGAATACCTGCCGCAGGACACCATCGCTTTTGAGGGTTGCAACGCGCGGATGATTACCCGCATTGACCTTGCTGCTGATGCCCGCTGCGTCGCCTGGGATTTGCTCTGCCTCGGCCGCCCGGCCGCTGGAGAGGGCTTCAGCTATGGTCAGGTGGATCAGCGCCTCGACGTCTGGCGCGATGGTCGCCCGATCTACATCGAACGTAACCAGTTTGTCGGCGGCGATCCGTTGCTCGAAGCCCACTGGGGCCTTGGTGGTTGTGGCGTCAGCGGTACCTGGCTGGCGACCGTGCAGCTGGATCGTCAGCAGATGGATGACCTGCGCGAGAGCCTGACCGACTGCCCTGAGCTGGCGCTGACTCAGCGCAACGGGCTGCTGATTGGCCGTTATCTGGGCGTGCATGCCGAGCACGCACGCAACACCTTTATTCGTTTGTGGCGGCAGCTGCGTCCGTTGATCAACGGACGTGAGCCCTGTGCACCACGCATCTGGAACACTTGAGACGGAGCCCTCTTCATGGAGCTGACACCCCGCGAGAAAGACAAGCTGCTGCTGTTCACCGCTGCGCTGCTGGCCGAGCGCCGGCTGGCCCGTGGCGTCAAGCTGAACTACCCCGAGTCGATGGCCTATATCAGCGCCGCCATCATGGAAGGCGCACGTGACGGCCGCAGTGTGGCCGAGATGATGAGCTACGGCCGCACGCTGCTGACCCGCGAGCAGGTCATGCCGGGCGTACCGGAGCTGCTGGCCGAGGTGCAGATCGAAGCCACTTTCCCGGACGGCACCAAGCTGGTCACCGTTCACAACCCGATTCCGTGAGGAGCCCAACATGATTCCAGGAGAAGTGCAGACCCGCCCCGGCGTGCTGCAACTGAACGAAGGCCGCGAAACGCTGGTGATCAGCGTTGCCAACGCGGGCGACCGCCCGGTGCAGGTTGGCTCCCACTATCACTTTGCCGAGACCAACCCGGCGCTGCAGTTTGATCGTGACGCGGCACGCGGCTTTCGTCTCAACATCGCTGCCGGTACCGCGGTGCGCTTCGAGCCGGGCCAGAGCCGCGAGGTAGAACTGGTAGCGCTGGCGGGTGAGCGCAAGGTCTATGGCTTCCGTGGCGACGTCATGGGCAGTCTCTGAAACCGGATTAGTGACAGGAGCATAAGATGGAAATCAGCAGACAGGCCTATGCGGAAATGTACGGCCCGACCACCGGCGACCGCGTCCGCCTCGGTGATACCGAGTTGTGGATCAGCGTCGAGAAGGATCTGACCCGCTACGGCGAAGAAGTGAAGTTCGGTGGTGGCAAGGTCATTCGTGATGGCATGGGCCAGAGCCAGCGCACCCGCGCCGAGACGCCGGACACCGTCATCACCAACGCCTTGATTGTGGATTGGTGGGGCGTGATCAAGGCCGATGTGGCGATCAAGGATGGCAACATCCAGGCCATCGGCAAGGCGGGCAACCCGGACATTCAGCCCGGTATCGATATCATCGTTGGCCCGAGCACCGAAGTCATCGCCGGTGAGGGCATGATCCTCACCGCTGGCGGTATCGACGCGCACATTCACTTCATCTGCCCGCAGCAGATCGATGAGGCGCTGATGTCGGGCGTCACCACCATGATCGGTGGTGGCACCGGCCCGGCCACCGGCACCAACGCAACCACCTGTACGCCCGGTGCCTGGCACATCGGCAAGATGCTGCAGTCGGCCGAATGCTTCCCGATGAACCTAGGCTTTCTCGGTAAGGGCAACGCGAGCCTGCCGGACCCGCTGGAGGAGCAGATTCAGGCCGGTGCCATGGGCATGAAACTGCACGAAGACTGGGGTACCACCCCGGCGGCCATCGACTGCTGCTTGAGCGTGGCCGATGCCTTCGACGTGCAGGTCGCGATCCACACCGACACCCTGAACGAATCGGGCTTTGTTGAAGATACCCTGGCGGCCATCAACGGTCGGGTGATTCACACCTACCACACCGAAGGTGCCGGTGGCGGTCACGCGCCAGACATCATTAAGGCCTGCGGCGAATCCAACGTGCTGCCGTCCTCGACCAACCCGACGCGGCCCTACACCATCAACACGGTCGACGAGCACCTCGACATGCTGATGGTCTGCCACCACCTTGATCCGGCCATTGCCGAAGACGTTGCCTTCGCCGACTCGCGCATTCGCCGCGAGACCATCGCCGCCGAAGACATCCTTCATGACCTGGGCGCCTTCTGCATGATCTCCTCCGACTCCCAGGCCATGGGCCGTGTCGGTGAAGTGATTACCCGCACCTGGCAGACCGCGCACAAGATGAAAGTGCAGCGCGGCCCGCTGGAAGGGGATGACGACTGGTCCGACAACGCGCGGGTCAAACGCTACATCGCCAAGTACACCATCAACCCGGCGATCACCATGGGCGTTGGTCATGTTGTCGGCTCGATTGAAGTTGGCAAGCTGGCGGACCTGGTGCTGTGGAAACCGGCCTTCTTTGGCACCAAGCCGAGCCTGATCCTCAAGGGCGGCGCCATTGCCGCTGCGCCCATGGGTGATCCGAATGCCTCCATCCCGACGCCTCAGCCGGTGCACTACCGGCCGATGTTCGGTGCCTTCGGTCGCGGCATGGACACTACCTGCCTGACCTTCGTATCGCAGGCCGCGATTGATGGTGGCGTGGCGGAAAAGCTGGGCCTCAAGCGTCGCCTCGAAGCGGTGCGCAACACCCGCAACATCAGCAAGGCCGATATGAAACTGAACGACTATCAGCCGGACATCAGCGTCGATCCGCAGACCTACGTGGTCAAGGCCGACGGCGTTGAGCTGCTCTGTGAGCCGGCCGATGAGCTGCCGCTGGCGCAGCGTTATTACCTGTTTTAAGGAGAGCACGATGCTGGAATGTCATGCCTGGCTGGAAGAGTCCGGCCCCCATGACCACATACTGGAATTGACCTACGAGCTGCGCACCCGCAGCCGCCTGCGCGCCAAGACGGTCGCCGGTGAGGATGTCGGTCTGTTCCTGCCCCGTGGCCGTGTGCTGGCGCAGGGCGATCGCCTGCAGTGCCTGGATGGCAGCGTGCTGATGATTGCCGCCGCGCCGGAAAAACTCTCGCGGGTGGTGTGTGACGACACCCTGAAACTGGCCCGCGCGGCCTACCACATGGGCAACCGCCACGTGGCACTGGAAGTACACGCCACCGAGTTGCGTTACCAGTGCGATCACGTGCTGGACGCCATGCTGGTCGGCTTCGGGCTGGAGGTCGAGCAGATCACCGCGCCGTTCAACCCGGAGAAGGGCGCGTACCACAACCACAGTCACAGCGTCGCGACACCCGCTGCGCCGCTGCTGCGACTGGCAGGGCATGCCCATGACTGAGCAGAACCCGGTCGCCGATCTGGCCCTGCTGCGCGTGCTGCAGTTGGCCAGCCCGGCGCTGCCGATTGGCGCCTACGCCTACTCGCAAGGGTTGGAGTACGCCATCGAGCAGAACTGGGTGAGCGATATCGACAGCGCCGCGCACTGGCTGGGCGGCTTGCTGGGTCACTCGCTGGCGAAGCTGGATATTCCGCTGTTGCTGCGTCAGTACGAGACGCTGGAGCGTGACGACGAAGGCGCGCTGTTTTCCTGGAATGACTGGCTGCTGGCCAACCGGGAAACTGCAGAGCTTTATCTGGAAGACAGCCAGCAGGGCGGGGCGCTGCTGCGCCTGCTCAAGTCGCTGGCGGTACCGGCGGCGATGGAATGGCCGCAGGGCGAGCCGATTGCGCTGATGACCGCGTTGGCGATGGCCGGGCAGCACTGGCAGACCGGCGCGCGCCCACTGGCGCTAGGCGCACTCTGGAGCTGGCTGGAGAGCCAGACTGGCGCTGCCACCAAGCTGATCCCGCTTGGCCAGACCGATGCTCAGCGGTTGCTGGACCGCATGTTGCCCGATCTGCCAGCGGTGGTGGATACCGCCGCCACACTGTCCGCCGATGACCTCGGCGCAGGATTACCGGGCCTAGCCTTTGCCAGCGCCCGCCATGAACATCAATACACCCGATTGTTTCGATCATAAGGAGCACTGACACATGACTTCCAGACCTGCACTGCGGGTAGGCATCGGCGGACCGGTCGGGTCCGGCAAGACCGCGCTGGTTCGCACCCTCTGCGAGCGCCTGTATCCGCACTACAACCTGGGCGTAATCACCAACGACATCTACACCCGTGAAGACGCTGATTTTCTGCTGCGCCACCAGGCTCTGCCGGAAGACCGCATCCTTGGCGTAGAAACCGGCGGTTGCCCGCACACCGCGATTCGTGAAGACGCGTCCATGAACCTGGCGGCGGTTGCCGAGCTGCAGGAGCGCTTCCCGGACATGGAACTGGTGCTGGTAGAGAGCGGCGGCGATAACCTGGCCGCGACCTTCAGCCCTGAACTGTCGGATCTGACCCTCTACGTGATCGACGTTTCCGCCGGCGACAAGATTCCGCGCAAGGGCGGCCCGGGTATCACCCGTTCTGACCTGCTGATCATCAACAAGACCGATCTGGCCCCGCTGGTTGGCGCTGATCTGGGTGTCATGGACCGTGACGCCAAGAAGATGCGCGGCGAGCGTCCGTTCGTCTTCTCGAACCTCAAAAGCGGTCAGGGTGTGGACCAGATCATCGAATTCATCGTTCGTCAGGGCATGCTCAAAGCTCTGCCGGAAACTGCACAGCAACAAGGAGCCTGACATGACACAACTGAACAAACGCCTCGGCCTGATTGCCGCTCTGGCCCTGCTGCCGGGTCTGGCGCAGGCGCACCCCGGTCATGATGTCTCCGGTCTGGCGGCCGGTATCGGTCACCCGCTGATGGGGATGGATCACCTGCTGGCCATGGTGGCGGTTGGTCTGTGCGGCGCCAAGCTGGGTGGTGTCGCTCGCTGGTTGCTGCCGCTGCTGTTCGTCTCGGTAATGCTGCTTGGTGGCGCGCTGGCAATGGCCGGTGTTCACCTGCCCGGCGTTGAGATGGGTATCGTCGGTTCGGTCATCGTGCTGGGTGCGCTGCTGGTGGTTGCCCAGCGTGGCCAGACTGCACCGGTGGCGTTGCTGGTTGCCGGTTTTGCCCTGTTCCACGGTCACGCGCACGGTGCTGAAATGCCTGCTGCTGCAGGTGCGCTGAGCTACGCGCTGGGCTTCGCTGTCGCTACCGCAGGATTGCACGCAGCCGGTCTGTTTGGCGGCCTGTGGCTGCAGGAGCGCAAGGCCGCTCGCGTTGTCATGGGCGCTCTGGGTGCACTGATCAGCCTGGCTGGCGTCGGCATGGCTGTCGGCATGTAATGCTCGGCAGTACCGGCGGGGCTGCTCGCCGGTACTGCGATCTGTTTCGCAACCCTGTAGTTCCTTCCTGAGCTTCTCCCTCCCGAGTGCAATACCGCGTCGCGCTCAACGTCCATCGCGTTTAGACTGAACTCCGGCCAATAGATCACGGAGTTGCAGGATGCGCAGATTCAGGCAGTTCGCGCTCTTTATTCGCACCAATTTCTGGATTGTTCCACTGGCGCTGCTGCTGTGCTGGCTGCTCGTTCGCTATCTTGACCCCGCGCCCCCGCGTCACCTGGTTATGACAACTGGCAGCGAGGCCGGCGGCTATCACCAGTTTGGCCTGTCGTTGCAGCGCGAGCTGAAAGCGCAGGGGCTGGATCTGGAGCTGCGCACCAGTCGCGGCTCGCTGGATAATCTTGATCGCCTCACCGACGGTTCCGGAGATGTGCAGCTTGGCCTGATCCAGAGCGGCACGGAGAAGTTGCTGCCCGCGGACAAGCGTCAGCAACTGCTCGGTCTGGCTGCGTTGTATCACGAGCCGCTGTGGCTGTTTCAGCGCAAGGGCAGTGACATCCAGACGCTCGCTGATTTGAATGACAAGCGCGTGTCGGTTGGTAGCGAGGGCAGCGGCACCTGGGCTGTAGTGCATGGATTGTTTGAACAGCAGCAGGATGCTGCGCGGCTTGATGAGCTGAACGGCGGGTTGTGGGTACAGCAAGGCGCCAGTGCCGCCGCCGCTGCGCTGCTGGCCGGTGACCTTGATGCGGCGTTCTTCGTGCTGCCGGTCAATAACCGGGTCATCGTTCGGCTACTGGCTGATCCCGGCGTTGTGCTGGTCAATGCGCAGCAGGCGCATGCGTTTGCTGCGCGGATGCGCTATGTGGACGAACTGAAGATCACTCAAGGTTTGCTCAGCATTCCACTCAATCTGCCGCCGCGTGATCTGACTCTGCTGGCGCCGGTCGCCACACTGGTTGCCAACCAGAGTTTTCATCCGGCGCTGGCCGCCCAGGTGCTGGAAGCCACGCGCAAGGTGCTGCGCGACGGCAACCTGCTTGATCCACCGGGCACCTTTCCGGCGTCCAAGCCAATGGCGCTGGAGCTGAGTCCGGAGGCGGAGTACTACCACCGGCAGGGCATGCCGGTGTTGCAGCGTTATCTGCCGTTCCAGCTGGCGTCCATGATCGACCGCTATGTCGTACTCGTGATTCCTTTTCTGGCCATCATGTTTCCGCTGCTGCGCAGCATGGGGCCCATCTATCGCTGGCGTGTGCGGGCGCGGGTTTACCGCTGGTACGAGCACCTGCGCCGGGTGGACCGGCTGATCTACTCGGGCCGAATCAAAGGGCAATACGGCGAGCAAATTGACAAGCTGCGGCAGCTCGAAAGTGAACTCAATCATGTGGATGTGCCGCTGTCGTACGCGCACGAGTTGTACAGCCTCCATCTGCATGTGCGGTTCATGATTTATCGCCTCGGCCTGTTGCAGGACGAAGAAAACAACGAGCCAGACAGCGCGTGAAGCTGTTACAAGCGATTGCCTGGCGCTGTTGCTGCGTCATCACAGCGCTTAGCATGGGTTAGCGGATAACGAGGTAGACATGAAGGACGTATTGCAGCGCGCGCAGGCCGCGATGGATCAGGTATTGCTTGGCAAGCCGCAGGCCACCAAGCTGGCGCTGACCTGTATTTTGGCGCGCGGACACCTGCTGATCGAAGACCTGCCGGGGATGGGTAAGACCACCCTGTCGCAGGGGTTGGCCAAGGTGCTGGGGTTGAGTTACCAGCGCATCCAGTTCACCAGCGATCTGTTGCCGGGCGATATTCTCGGTACCTCGGTATTTGATCGCAACACGGCGCAATTCGTGTTCCACCCGGGGCCGATTTTTGCCGAGTTGGTGCTGGCTGACGAGATCAATCGCGCAACCCCGAAGAGCCAGAGCGCGCTGCTTGAGGCGATGGAAGAGGGGCAGGTAACGGTTGACGGGGCAACCCGCCCGTTGCCGGATCCGTTCTTCGTCATTGCCACCCAGAACCCGGTTTCCCAGGCCGGTACCTTTGCCTTGCCTGAGTCCCAGTTGGACCGCTTCCTGATGCGGTTGTCGTTGGGTTATCCGAGTGAAGCAGCGGAGAAGAGCTTGCTGCTGGGGAGTGAACGGCGTACGCGGCTGGAGCACATTGAAACGGTGCTCGACCGCGAGCAGCTCTGCGCCCTGCAGGCGTTGGTGCCGCAGGTGACGGCCAGCGAAGCGCTGGTCGACTACATCCTGCGGCTGGTCAATCACACCCGCAACAGCGACGCCTGTGCCTGGGGGCTGTCGCCGCGTGCCAGCCTAGGCCTGCTGGCGGCGGCGCGGGCCTGGGCGCTGCTGGAGCAGCGCAACTATGTGATCCCGGAAGACGTGCAGGCGGTATTGCCATCTGTAGTCAGTCACCGGCTGCGTGCGACCCACGATCCGGCTGGTCATGGCGGCGACAGTCTCGCCCGCTGGCTGCTGGCCGAGGTGTCGCCGGTGTGAGTGAGGGTTTGCGCAGTCGCTTGCGCCAGTGGCATCGGGGCTGGCTACGCCGCCGTATTCCTCCGGCGCGCCAGATGCGTCTGGATCATCGGCGTATTTTCATCATCCCCAGCCGTGCGGGTGGCGCCTTTTTGCTGCTGCTGACGATCATGCTGGTAGGTGCGATCAACTACCAGAACAGTCTGGTTTACGCGCTGACCTTCGCATTGTTGAGCCTGTTCTGGGTTGCCCTGCATCACACCTATCGCAACCTCGCCGGGGTGGAACTCAAGGCAACGGGAGGACGCGCCGTATTTGCCGGTGAGCAGGCGCCGCTGGGCATGGTGCTGGCCAGTCAGCGGCGTGAGCATCAGGCGCTGCGCTTGAGCTGGCCGCAGGTGGTGACCCATACCGTTGATGTGCCGGCGGGTGGCGAGCAAGCGTTGACGCTGTATCACCCGACCAAGCGTCGTGGTTGGCTGGCGCTTGAGCGCCTGCGCATCGAAACCCGCTTTCCCCTCGGCTGGTTTCAGGCCTGGAGCCTGATTGATCTGGACTGGCAGGTGCTGGTGTACCCCAAGCCGATCCAGCGTGCATTGCCGCGAGGCAGTGCGCCTGATGGTGCCGAGCACGAGCAGGATCACGCGCTGGTTGAAGGTGTGGACGACTTTCAGGGGCTGCGTGCCTACCAGCCGGGAGATTCGCGCAAGCGTCTGGACTGGCGGGCCTGGTCGCGCGGGCAGGGGCTGCACAGCAAGGTGTTTGCCGAGCCGCAGCAGCAAAGCCTGTGGCTCGATCTGGCCAGTGCGCCCGGTCGGGACCTTGAAGAGCGCTTGGGTGTGATGACCGGCTGGGTACTGGCGCTGGAGAGTGCCCAGCGCCCCTACGGTCTGATTCTGCCCGACCAGCGGATCGAGCCCGCTCAGGGGGAAGGGCAGCGGGAGCGTTGCCTGCGGGCGTTGGCATTATTCGGGCTGGAGGGTGAGCGATGAGTGCCCTGATTCCGCGCAACAGTCTGGCCTGGTTGCTGATTGCCCAACTGGTCGTGCTGGTGCCGCACCTGCCGCGCCTGCCCTGGTGGCTGGCGGGCCTCTGGCTGGGGTGTGCGCTCTGGCGGGTGCAGATCCAGCGCATGCGTTGGGGCTACCCGGGCCGACTGCTACGGGTTGGCGGTTTGTTGCTGACGGCGGTCGCGGTGTTCGTAACCCAGGGTACGCTGATCGGCCTGGACGCGACTGTGATGCTGCTATTGCTGCTGTTCATGCTCAAGCTGCTGGAAATGCGCAGCCCGCGTGATGCGCTGGTGGTGATCTACCTGGGCTTCTTTATCGTTGCGACGGCCTTTCTGTTTGATCAGGGTATTCCTCTGGCGCTGTATCAGTGCTTCTGCGTGCTGGTGCTGATCGCCGCGCTGGTGGGGCTGCAGCAAAGCTCGGCGCGCAACGATCCGGCGGCGGCCCTGCGCCGGGCTGGTGGCATGTTGCTGCAGGCCTTGCCGCTGATGCTGGTGCTGTTTCTGTTCTTTCCCCGGTTGGCACCGTTGTGGTCGGTCAACCTGCCAAGCAGTACCGCGCGCACGGGGCTGTCGGAGAGCATGTCGCCCGCCGATATTGCCAATCTGGCGCAGTCGCCGGAGTTGGCATTCCGGGTTCAGTTCGATGGGCCGACACCGCCCGCCGCCACCTTGTACTGGCGTGCAATGACCATGAGCCGATTTGATGGCCGCGCCTGGTCGCAGGATCGGCGCCTGGAGCAGCGCGTTGCGCCAGCGCTGGACCCGGTTGGGGCGCCATTAAGCTACGAAGTGATTGCCCAGCCCAGCGGGCGCACCTGGCTCTACAGCCTGCCGGGCAGCAGCAGTGATACCGCGCAGGTGCGGCGTCTGGCCGACGGTACGCTGCGGGCGGTCACGCCGCTAAGCAGCACCTTCGCCTACAACGCCACCGCCTACCGCGACAGTCCGCTGCAATCTGATGGTTTGTCTGCTGCCGAGCAGGCTCGCGAGCTGCAGTTACCACCCAGTGGCGACCCTCGCACGCGCGACTGGGCGCAAAGTCTGCGAGCGCAGTATCGCAACGATGCTGATCTGGTGCAGGCTGTGCTGCGCCACTTCGCCGAGCAACCTTTTCACTACACGCTGAAACCGCCCGCGCTGGGGCAGCACGCCAACGATGAGTTTTTGTTCGATGCGCGTCGCGGGTTCTGTGAGCACTACGCTGGCGCGATGGCGTTTGTGCTGCGCGCTGCGGGCATTCCCGCGCGTGTGGTGACCGGTTATCAAGGTGGTGAGCTGAATCCGAGCGGAGGGTATCTGCTGGTCCATCAGTTTGACGCGCACGCCTGGATTGAAGCCTGGTTGCCGGGCAGCGGCTGGACCTCTTTTGATCCGACCTTTCAGGTGGCGCCAACGCGCATCGAACGCGGGCTGGAAGAGGCGATGCGCGAGGAGGGCAGCTTTCTGGCCGAGTCGCCGCTGTCTGGTGCGCGCTACCGCGGTGTCAGTTGGCTGAACAGCCTGCGTCTGGGGTGGGATGACCTGAACTATCAGTGGCAGCGGCGCGTACTCAACTTTCGCTCGGAAGAGCAGCTTGCACTGTTCCGGCGCTGGCTGGGCACGGCAGACTGGCAGCGGGTGGGAGCCATTGTGCTGGCGCTGGTATTCAGCCTGATGGCGTTGCAGGCACTGATCTGGCTGCGGCCACGGCGCCTGACCGGCACGCCGGCGCAGCGCGCCTGGCAGCAGCTTGATCGGCGCTTGCAGGTGTTGGGGTTGGGCGCGCTGGCGGGCGAGGGGCCGCGTGACTGGCAGCGGCGTCTTGGTCGGGCGTTGCCGTCGCAGGAGGCGGCGTTGGCCGCATTCTTTGATTGCTTCGTTGCCCAGCAGTACGCCGGGGATGCGGCCGATAGCACAGCCTTGCGCGCGCAGCTCAGGCAACTGCTGCGTAGCTTGCCGCGGCGAAAGGCAGCTGCGCGCGGCTTGTCGGCGCGGGTCTAGCCCCTATACTTCAAAAAGGCTTTTCTCAGGACATTTTTGCAGCGGAGTTTGCATGCATCCATTTAGTGCTACACGTCCCCCACGCCTGGCGTTGGGGTTGGGATTGGCCGGGGTGCTCCCCTTTGTCTCCGGCGCGTTGAGCCTCTGGGTAACGCCCGAGGCCTGGCGCGACAGGGTGCTGGAAGAGCTGTTGGCCTACGCCGCCATTACTCTGGCGTTCATGGGGGCGATTCACTGGGGGCTGGCGATGCGCGCTGAAGAGAATAGCGACAAGGCGCCGGTACAGCTAGGCCTTTCGGTCATTCCGCCGCTGCTCGGTTGGGTTGCGCTGGCGCTACCCACATTTCTTGGCTTGCCGGTTATTCTGATCGCGTTTGCGGCGCTGTATTTTGCCGATGTCTGGGCGGTTGATCACGGCGTTGCGCCAGTCTGGTACCCGGCGTTGCGCAAGCCCCTGAGCATTATCGTCGTGTGTTCGTTGCTGGTGGCCTGGCTGGCAACGCTGTTCGTCGGCTGAGGGTCACCGGTTCGGGTGATGGGCGCGCGGTAATGGCTGTGCTCAAGTGAGCGGACAGCCATTACCGCGGATTTCCTGTGCACTCTGACTCGTCTTTCCACTGCGTCGATGGGCGTTGGTTGCTGGCGCTCTACGCCGTTATCCCCGTGTCGTTCCTTGTCGTTGCCCTGGATACGCTCTTGCTGCAGCGTACGTTGCTCGACACATTGTTGCCAGGCGACCCGAACGATTGGGCGCTCTGGGCATTGCTGTTTGGCTTGCCACACATCATCGCCAGTGCGCTGACCCTGTCTGATCGTGATTACCTGCAGCACTTTCGCTGGCGGCTCTTGCCCGCTGTGCCGATCTTTCTGCTGCTGTGTCTGGCCGGGTGGTATGGTCCGCAGCCCTTGAGCTACCAGCTGTTGTTTGTGTTCTTCGCCGGTTTCACGGTGTTCCATGTGTTGTCTCAGCAACTGGGTATTGCGCTGGTGCTGAGCGGCCGCAGGCCGGATCGCGTGTTTCGCCTTTGGAAGTGGGTGGCGATTATCGCGGGCATCGCGATCTACCTGAATGTCTACGGTGGGCAGTTTCTGGGGCGTGTTCAGTTGGCCGGTACGGACGCCTATGCGCTACTGGGTGGGGTGGCAGCGGTGCTTTGCACGGTCTTACTGTTTTTGAGTTGGCTGTTGGCGCGGCAGTGCGCGGGGCGTCTCGGGCGCTGGTACATCTGGGCCAACGGGGCGTTGCTGGTCAGTGCGCTGGTGATCAATCAGCTGGGCTACACCCTGCTGGTGATACTGATGCCGCGGTTGATTCACGATCTGACGGCCTTCAGTGTGTATATCACCCATGACCGCAACCGGCGGCTGCAGATGCGCTCAGGCTGGCTCTATCGATGGCTGCCAGCCAGCGGCGTTGCGCCGTTTGTGGTATTGCCAGTGGCATCCATCGCGATCGCCTGGCTGCTGAATACGCATCAGCAGCATGCGTTTATCGGCATCGCGATTCTGCTGGTTTCGTTCATGCACTACTACTGGGAAGGGTTTGTCTGGCGCGGCGAAAGCCCGTTGCGTCAGCATGTGCGCTTTCGCCGCTGAGTCGCCTCAGACCTTCTTGACGAACTCTGACTTGAGGTTCATCGCGCCGATGCCGTCGATCTTGCAGGCAATGTCGTGATCACCGTCGACCAGGCGGATGTTCTTGACCTTGGTGCCAACCTTGACCACCAGGGAAGAGCCCTTGACCTTGAGGTCCTTGATCACGGTAACCGTATCGCCGTCCTGCAGCGGGTTGCCGTTGGCGTCCTTGATGCCGGAGTCGCCAGCGTTGTTTTGATCCGCGTCGGCCGACCACTCGTGGGCGCATTCCGGGCAGATGAGCATCAGGCCATCCTGATAGGTGTAGGGAGACTGGCAGGCGGGGCAGTGCGGCAGGTCACTCATGCGGGTACCTCTGAAAGGACGGGATTGACCCTGCGAAGCGCAGGGTCATTGGCGCCGGCATGATGCACGATAGCCGGCGCGCTGTCCACGTTACAGAGGGTATTACTGGGCTTTTGCGACGACCATGCGGCCATCTGCAGTGATCAGCTGAAGCAGCCCTTGCTCATCAATATCAAAGCGCGACAGGTGCTGCAGCACGTCGAACATCTTTTGATCCTGTTCCATGCGTCCGCCAAAACAGGCGCGCTGGGTCGACGCGATCATCCGGGTGCTGAGCCCTTCACCAGTCAACTCATACCCAGTGGTGAAGGCGTTGCAGGCACCCTGGCCGCCCAGCTTGCCGTCTTCACTGAAGCTGATAGTGGCCACACTCTCGGACATTGCGGCTTCGCCGTTGATGCTCTGCACCTGCCAGGTCTTGCCGGTCAGCAGCGCGGCCGGCTCGCCACCGCAGCCCGACAGTTCGTCGCTGCCGGTTTGCACTTTCACGCTGTAGGGGTAGGGCATGCCGGTCATGCTGTCATGGCACAGCGCCGGGGTTACTTCGACCAGCATCTGATGCTCTGCGGCGGCATCAAAACGCAGCGCGCGACCTTGGCGCGTCGCGGTGGGCGTTGGCGTCAACTGCACTGCGCTGCTGCCCTGGCGGGTCAGGCTCATGCGTTCACTGTCGATCTGCAGGGTCCAGCCCGGTTCATTGCCCTGCGCTTTCAGTGGCAGCATGGCGCTGACGTCGACCACCTGGGAGTTCTGTGGCACCCGGCCGCTCACCTTGACCATGGTCAGCACACCCATGTCGTTGACTTCCTGTGCCAGGTCGATCGGGTAGCGGGTGTCGGTGGTCCACAGCAACTGGCCTTCGGCGCTGCGAATCTGGCCGGAAACGGTATAGGTCATGCGCGAGTCGAACATGCGCGGTTCAACCTTCAGTTCGAATGGCACCGGAACCTGGCTGCCGACCAAGCGGGTGGTCTGCTCGGCCAGTACGGTAGCGGGGGCGTCGGCCTGCGACACATCGAGCAACTTGACCTGAGCCACACTGCCAGGTGGCAGGGCAATGCGCTCGCGATAGCCGATTGCACCGACCACCATGCGGGTTTTCGGGATCATTTGTTCTGCTGCCTGCGCGGTGGAGGAGTCATTGGAAGCGGTATTGCTGTTGTGAGCACAGCCCGCCAGCAGGCTGCCGCAGGCCAGGGCAAGAAAAAAACGTGCAGGGGTTATCAGCATAGGGGATCCCTCTAGCGGGGTCGGTAGGCACCGACGCTTTCCATTAACGGTGTTTTGAGTGTAAACCAGATTCCTGATTTGGCCCGCCCGCCGCCAGGGCAGGCGCGGCGGACCGCCGGTTCAGAGGTTCTGGTAGCGATTGACGTCGAATAGACCCGCCTGGGTGGGATCAGTTTCCTCTACGTAACGACGAAAGTCCGCCATCACCTCCCAGAACGCAGGATTGGTGCGGCGTACGCCCCATTTTTTCACCACTCGGGTAACCCCTTGCTGGTCCCGCGCAGCGCGCAGCGCCGCGACGAAGTCCGGCAGTTCGCCAAGGCTGACGTCGAAGCTGAAGTTCGGATAGCTGCCCAGCGTGCCGCGCATGACCGTCAGGGTGTCGCGTTCGGGTTGCAGACGGGTATCTTCGCCGAACATGAACGCCACGTTGGTGTGGGAGCGGTTGTGAACCAGGCTGTAGACCCAGCGCTCATCGCCGTCGGTAATGCGCAGGAAGCTCACCTCTGGCAGCAACGGGATGACCGGTAGCGTCTTGCCTGTCTCGCGGCTAAAGACGCTCAGCGCCCGGTCGATTTGCACTTCCTCTGCGCTCAGCTCCGGGCGTTGGCAGTTGCCCTGCGGGCAGCGGTTCAGCGTGTCCGGGCCGCTACTCACCGAGGCCGTGCGGCGCATCAGGTGGTTGGCAAAAGCGGCCATTACGCTGGCGTTGTCCTGACGCTCTGCAACGGGGTAATCGATGTTCACCGCGGTGTCCAGGTTGACGTCGGTGTAGGCGATCTTGTCCTTGAGCTGAGCGTGGCCCTGGTACCACTGGGTATACAGTGCGGTGCGGGTGTCCTGCGGCACAAAGCGCAGGAAGTTCATTTCCGAGCCGTTGCGGATCAGATCAAAGTACAGCCGCGTTTGAGCCTGATGGGACAGGCTGCCAAAGACGTTGAAGTTGACCACCAGTTCGTAATAGGTCCGTTCAAGCAGCGGGTAGTCCATCACCCAGATGGTGTCGGGAACCTGTCCCCAGAGACCGCGGCGTACCGATGCACTGTCGTAGTGACGGAAGATGGTCAGCAAGGCATCGCGGTTGTAACCGTCACCATCCCAAATTTCGCTCATGTCGGCGCCGGTCGGCTTGCGCTTGGCATAGTAGTCGTGGCGCAGCTGCAGATACTGGTTGCGTCGGCCTGCGTACTCCAGCCATTCGCCACCCAGGGCGGACAGGTCGCTGTCCTGACCGGGCAGACCCAGCAGCGGCGTGGTTTTGCTGCGGTAGATCGGGTCGTTTACATAGGCTTCCTGGGAAGGGTCTTCAAACAGCGTCCAGAACTGGTCGCGGATCACATCGGTCGCAACCTGCCCTCGACATACCGGTCCGCGGATAAAGGTGCGCACGAAGTACTCGGCCGAGTCCAGCATGAACTGGTAGCGCGCCTTGGCCGGAATCGCGGTAAAGGTGATGAACGGGTTGGAGCGCTCGGCGTAGTCGTAGCCGGGCGGCGTCGCAACGGCCCAGTCATTCTGGAAGAACAGCTGCTGCCAGCGGTTCATGCGCATGTCGTCCAGACCGTAGGTAATGTGCGTCTTTTCAACCAGCGTTTCGCGAAGCGGGCGCAGGCGGTAGTAGAAGCGCTGGCCCGGATCGTCGTTGGGGCGGACGGTGCGCAGCGGCTCGACCGGCAGGCCCGGCGGGGTGCTGGAGCGTACCAGCTCATAGAAACTGCTGCCGGTAATGGTCGGGAAGTGCAGGTGCGCAACGAACAGGTGCTCAAACAGATAGCGAGACACCAGCTGTTCACGTGCACCGCTCTGGTTAAAGAACGACTCCCAGCGGGCGATGCTCGCCTTCTCGGCATCCGAGGGCTGCCAGGGTTGTGGCGCAGTGACGGCTCCCTCGCTGATCCAGCGGCTCAGGGTGGCGAACTCTTCGTCGCTCAGGCCGCTAACGGCGTAGGGCATGCCACCGTGCGGGTTGTCCTTGGCGTAGCCCTTGAAATCGTCAATGGTCGGGCAGGTAAACGCGTGGGCAGTCCCGATCTTGACGTCTTCCGGGAGCAGCGCGTTGGCCGGTAGCGGGTTGTTGTGGCCAAGCTCGATCATGCGATACAGCAGCGAACCGTTCAGCCGATCCACCTTGCCCTCATCGGCGTCGTGCAGCACCGAGAAAAAGTCCAGCTCTCGCCACGCTTCGGTAGTGCTGGCATCAATACCCAGCCGGGTCGGCTCGGCGTCGTCCATGCGGGCCGCATCGTAGACCTGACGCTCGGACGCGCCGCGCTCCACGCCGTCGGCGCTGGTCAGCTTCAACTGACAGGGCGCGTCGTAGCATCCGTGGCAGGCCATGCACTTGGTTTCCAGAATCGGCTTGATGTCGCGCTGATAGTCCAGTGCCTGCTGCGGGGTGGTTGCCGGTTCGGCGTAAGCGCTGCTCTGAGCGGTGCTGAAAGCCATTACCAGCAGTGCTGTGAACAGGGTAATGGCGGTGAGGTGCAGGGGAGTGCGCGCGGAGCGTTGTCGCATGGAGTCCTTCCTTCAAGACAAGACCACGGACTGCGTGGCTTGTGTTCATCTTGCATCAAGCCAGAGCGAATTGGCCAGGTATTGCGACTGCCGGAGGCAGCGAAGGTTCAGCGGGTCTTGCGCGGCTTGGTCAGCACCAGAGCAATGCCACCAAGGATCATGGCAGAGGTCAGCAGCAGCCTGGCTGTAAGCGGTTCGGCCAGCAGCAGCGCGCCGCCGAGGGCGGTAATGACCGGCACGCTCAACTGCACAGTTGCCGCCACGCTGGCGCGCAGCAGCGGCAGGGCGGCATACCAGATCGCGTAGCCGAGCCCCGAGGTGATGGCGCCGGACGCCAGGGCATACAGCACACCTGTGCTGTCCAGACGCTGGCTCTGCAGCATGGCCAGACTGAGGGCGATGGCGAGCGGCGCCGCGCGCAGAAAATTGCCTGCAGTAACGGCGGTGGGGTTGGTCGCGCCGCGTCCGCGCAGCGAGTAGATGCCCCAGGCAATGCCCGCTGCCAACATGCTGAGTGCCGCAGGCAGCGGCGGGGCGCTAGTGCCCGGCAGCAGCAGGGCAATGAGGCCAAGCATCGCCAGCGCCATGCCCGCTTGCTGCGGCAAGCTCAGCCGCTCACCGCGCACAATACCGGTACCGATCATGGTGACCTGCACCGCGGCGAACAGCAGCAACGCACCCATGCCCGCATCAAGATGGATATACGCCCAAGAGAACCCGGCCGCGTAAGCAAACAACGCGAGCGCTGACGGCCAGCTGCCGTGACTGAACGCACCGCCACCGCGCAGACTGACCAGCAGCCACAGCGTCGCCGCGCCAGAGATCAGGCGCAGACTGGTGAAACTGGCCGGATCAATCTCGGTCGTGCCCAGCGCTAGCCGGCACAGCACCGAATTGCCGGCGAAAGCCAGCATGGCCAATACAGTCAGCAGCGTTGCCTTGGGCACGGGTACGACTCCAGCGCAGGGGGAGGCGATCATAAAACCCCGAATTGTCGGAGATCGCAATGCTACTTTGGCGCGGTCTCGGGGTGTCGCTGAGACCGCAGCGGAACGCCGAGGCGTTGCATCCGATACAGCAGGGTACGTCTGGGTAGTCCAAGCACCTGAGCGGTCAGGGACTGATTACCGTTGTGCCGCTGCAGCGCTTCGTTGAGCAGGTTGCGCTCGACCTGGTCCAGCTGTTCGCGCAGGGTCAGGCGATGGGCATGGGTTGGGGTGTTGGGCAGGTGCAGGTGCTCAGGCAGGATCAGGTTGCCGTCACACAGCAGTAGCGCACGGGCGATCAGGCCCTTCAGCTCTCGGACATTGCCGGGAAACCGGTGGCTTGCCAGATAGGCCAGCGCACTGTCGGACCAGCGGCAGTCGCTGCGTTGCAGGAACGAACAGGTTTCGCGGCTGAAGTGCAGGGCCAGCTGGCGTATATCGGTGCCCCGCTCGCGTAACGGCGGCAGGGTGATTGGGAAGTGGCTGAGGCGGTAGTAGAGGTCTTCACGGAAGCGCCCCTGTTCAACCTGATCGAAAAGGTTCTGGTGGGTGGCGGCGATGATGCGAACGTCGACGTGGTGGCTCTGGTTACTGCCGAGCGGACGTACTTCACCTTCCTGCAGAACCCGCAGCAGTTTGGCTTGCAGTGCCAGGGGCATGTCGCCAATCTCGTCGAGAAACAGGGTGCCGCCGCTGGCCGCATCGAACAGCCCGTCGCGATCCTGGTTGGCGCCAGTAAAGGCGCCCTTGCGGTAGCCGAACAGCTCACTTTCCAACAATTGCTCGGGTAGCGCGCTGCAGTTCTGGGCAATGAATGGCTGGGTTCGGCGCGACCCGTAGTCATGGATCGCGCGAGCGACCAGTTCCTTGCCAGTGCCGGTTTCGCCACCCAGCAAGACCGTCACCGGGTTATGCAGAACCTTGCTGACCAGCCGGTAGACCCCCTGCATTGCCGGGCTTTCCCCGATCAGGCCGAAGTTACCGTGCTCGCTTTGTGGCATTGCGTCGGGCGCCGTGAGGCACGGTGTGTGCTGTGCCAGGTCGGTCTGATGCAGCGCTTGCAGCTGCGCCAATGCGATTGTGCCGATCATCGCCAGCTGCGGTGCCAGCGCTTCGCTAATGGCGCGTCCCTGACTTGCCAGCACCAGCAGGCCGACCACTTGCTGTCGGCAATCGACAAGGGGTTGGCATAGCAGGCTACGCCAGGGGGTTGAAACAGCAGGTAGAAAGGGCGTTGAGTGCAGACTGCGATCGAGTTCGTTCAGATGTAGTGGAGCATTCTGGCTAAGGCTGTAACCGAGCAGCGACTCCCCCAAACCGTCACGTTCGGGGGCGCTGCCCAGCACGCCGTTTAGCCACTGGCAGCACAGCGGCAGTTGGCTGTGGCTGGCATCCAGCAGATAGAACTGAACCAGGGCGCAGCCACTCAGTTCGGCAAGCCAGCTCACCAGCCGTTGCTGCAGCTCGACCGGGCGCTGGCAGCCTGCCAGCGCGGTCAGGCCGGCGAGCACCGGGGTAGCGCCGGGCAGCGTCTGGGTCGGGTCGCTAAACGGCAGTGTGTCAGGTGCGTTCAACGTTAACCTCCCTATCGGCGCCGATGCTGATGTGCACCCCTGTGGTTGCCGCAGACGTCAGGTCGGCTTCCAGTAAGAGGTCGGCAATGGGGCTGATCAGGTGGTCTTCTACCCAGCGCTCAATGCCGCGAGCGCCACCCGCATGCTGGCAGGTCTCGGCGATCAGCAGCGGCAGCTGCTGGTCGGTTGTGAAGTCGATTGCCTTGGCATGGAGGCGTTCGCCGAGGGCATCCAGGCGCTGTTGGGCAACCCGCTGCAGGCTGCTCAGCGAGATGGGGTAGTACGGCAGGACGCGCATGCGGGCGAGCAGCGCGGGCTTGAAATGGCGTTCCAGCTGCGGACCAATGGCGTCGATCAGTTGCTCCGGTGTGGGGCGATCTGCCGCCGTGCAGAGCTGGTTGATTTGCTCGCTGCCCAGGTTGGAAGTGAGCAGGATCAGCGTGTTGCGGAAGTCGATCTCACGGCCTTCGCCATCGTTGGCAAGCCCCTTGTCGAATATCTGATAGAACAGGCTCAGCAGCTGCGGGTCTGCCTTTTCGACTTCATCGAGCAGTACGACCGAATACGGCCGCCGTCGCACGGCTTCGGTCAGCTGGCCACCCTCGCCATAACCGACATAGCCCGGTGGCGCGCCAATCAGACGTGCCAGGCTGTGGCGTTCCTGATACTCGCCCATATTGATGATCGTGAGGAAGGCGTCGCCGCCGTAAAGTAGATCCGCGATAGCCTCGGCGGTGGCGGTCTTGCCTACGCCGGTGGGGCCGGTCAGCAGAAAGACGCCGGCGGGGCGGTCTGTTCGGGATAACCCTAGTGCGCTGGCGCGCAGGCTGCGATCAAGCTGCTCGATGGCTTCAGGCTGGCCGTGCAGCCTGCCGCCAAGCCGTTCGGCAAAGCGGGCGATGCGGTCGTGTTGATGCCCGCACAGCTGAGCCATCGGGATGCCGGTCCACTCGCTGACGACTTCGGCGACGGCGTTGCGGTCCACCTCGGCATGCACCAGTTCCTGTTGCTGTTCCTGTTGCATACGTTGCAGTGCTTGCCGGTATTCGGCGTGCGGGGCGTCGGGCTGGTTGCGCTGGTTGACCAGTTGCATGGCGAGTTCGCGCTGAGTTGCCCAGCATTGCTGCAGGTTGTGCAGTTGCTTGCTATCGGCTTGCAGCTAGCTGCGCAGAGCGTCGAGCAGCGCGCTGTCGCCCGGTAGCCCGAGCTGTTGGTCGCGTTCGATGGCGCCCTGCTGGCGGGCACGTTCAGCCTGTGTGGCCTGCATCCGGTCGATCACGATTGGGGCTGCGGCGAGGTTGACGCTTACTCTGGCGCAGGCCGTATCGAGCAGGTCAATCGCCTTGTCGGGCAACTGGCGCTCTGGCAGATACCGCGCTGCCAGCTCGACCGCGGCGACCACCGCATCGTCGCGCACATGCAGCCCGTGGCTGTCGGCGTAACGAGTAACCAGACCGCGCAGCACGGTGATGGCCTGAGAGGGGGTAGGTTCGCGCAACTGCAGGGGCTGAAACCGGCGGGCCAGCGCGGGATCTTTTTCTATGTGGCGGCGGTATTCGCTCCAGGTGGTGGCGGCGATGGCCTTGAGTGCACCGCGGGCGAGCGCTGGTTTAAGCAGATTGGCAGTATCGGCGGTGCCGGCGTCGCCTCCGTGCCCGATCAGGGTGTGGGCCTCATCAATAAACAAGATGATGCGGTTGGTCGGGTCGCTGGCGGCACTCAGCACGCCCTGGAGTCGCCGTTCAAGCTCGCCACGCATGCCCGCGCCGGCCTGCAGCAGCCCCAGATCCAGACTCAACAGGCGCCAGCCGCGCAGGCTGTCCGGTACATTGCCTGCTATCAAGCGTTGCGCCACGCCTTCGACCAGTGCGCTCTTGCCGACCCCGGCATCACCTACGATGACGGGGTTGCCTTTGCGGCGGCGGCAGAGGATGTCGATCAACTGGCGAATTTCACGCTCACGGCCGAGGACCGGATCCAGCGCTCCGTCAGCAGCCTGTTGGGTGAGATCGTGAGTAAAGGCATCGAGCAGCGACCTGGACGCGTCCCCGGTCACCGGTTTGCTGGCGCTCAGGCGCAGGAGTGGCTCAGGGCTGATGCCTGCCAGTGGGTCGGGGTGCAGCAGCGGGTTGCGCAGCCAGCCTAGCAGCAGCGCGTGTTGATCGATCTGCTGCTGTTGCAACTCGGTGCTGGCGACCAGCAGGGCCTGTTGCAACCAGCTCACCAGAGTGACAGACAGACCTGGATTGCGGTCGTGTCGGGCCGGCTCAGCGGCCAACTGGCAGGCGGACAGCACCGCGTCGGCGGGGCGCTCGGCAGCCGAAAGCACTTGCGTCAACAACCCGTCCGGCTGTTGCAGCAGCGCCAGGAACAGGTCTTCCGGTTGAACGCTGGCGCCGCCGCGGCGCAGGCAGTGCTCTGCCGCCTGCTCAAGGGCTCTGTGCAAGCTGTCATCCAGCAGGCGGATGAGCTGGTGAAGGTCAATCGGGATCATGCAGACCGTCCTTGGTCGAGTGAGGAGAGAATAATGCTCGGCTCGCCGGCTGGGTGCCCGAGCCAGGTGGTCCAGCCGAGCAGGCAGGCATTGCGGCTGCCAAGGCTCAGGGCTCGTATTTCGTCGGCTTGCAGATGCAGTTGGAGGTCGAACTGCAGGGCGCTGCGCAGCAGGAATCGTAATAGTTCGTTCAGCGGGCGGTAGTCGCTGCCGGGCGGCAGAAATCGATGGAAATCATTCCAGTCGAGCTGCCGCAGGTGCACTCGAAAGCGGCCGCCGATATCCATGACCTGCTGGCCCAGTACCAGTTCGCTGCCAAGCGTGCTGTTAGCGCGCCCGAGTGCCGAGCGTTGTTCCGGTGGTATCGTCACGCGTCGAGGCAGGCATTGTTCCAACTCGATCCCGGCATGGCGGAAATAGTGGCGCAGCACGGCGGTAACGCTGTCAGCGGACTGGGCGCGGCGACTGATCAGGCCGAGGCAGGGAAGCAATCGGCGAGGCTGCAGTGCTTCGCCGCTGGTTGCGCCATGCAGGCCGGCGAGGGCCAGCAGGTGCGTTGACAGGCCGTCGCTCGCGCCGCGGCGAAAGCGGCTGTAATAGCGGTATTTTTGCCAGATCGGCAGCAGCAGCCGTTGCAAGCGGTCGTTGAACAGGTCGAGCAGGGCGCGCACGTTGCTGCTGCCCTCGTCATCGCCCAATGCCTGCTCTACCTGATGGGTCGGCAGCGGCGAGCTGGCGCCGCTGAGTGCGATCAGGTTCAGTTGCAGGGTGACGTGCAGGCCGTCGTCATGCGTTTCAATGTGCAGTTGCTCGATGTCCCGGCTGGCGAAGCCCAGAGCCGGGTTGGCGCAGAAGCGGATGCGGCCATAGAGCGCTTCCGGCGTCTCGCCCGGGTGGCTGTTTTGCAGTTGATCAAGCAGACACAACACGGCCTGGTACAGGCTGTAGTGATGGATATCCCGTTGCAAGCGAATCAGAACAGGGGCTGTTGGCCCATGCGCGGAACCCATTGGTAACGCTCCTCCTGCAGACTGGTGATGACGAGTTGGTGGAAGGTGTTGATACCGGCGTGCTGGGCCAGAAACTCGTTCATGACCGAGCCAAACAGAAACATTTCACCGGTTCCGCCACAGCTGTCAGCATCGACTTCAAGCTCTGATTGCACTCCGCGCACCGGCAGACCTCGGAACAGGCGGTCGGTCTGGCGATGGCGTACCGAACGCAGCGCGTTCATCCTGCGTTGACTGATCTTGCCGGCGCTCTGGTCGTAATGTCTTGGCAGGTCGTGGCAGTTCAGTGCCTCGCGCAGCGCATGGATGTCTTCGAGCGTCTGGTAGTTAAGCGCCATGCTGCTGATCAGTTGCCACAGTCCCTGTTTATGCACGGCGGACGGATAGCTGGGGGTGATCCGGCCGATATTGCGAAACTGGACAAACTCGGGTGTGCCTTCACAGGGCTGGCAGATATCGCCCTGGGCAAGTTTGCCCGGCCATTGCTGGTTGGTGCAGGTGAGCTCAATGGAGAGGGTTTCCTGCTGGTCTTGCTGCAGCAGACTGAAGCACAGGTAGGTCTCCAGATGGTCGCCGTGCAATGCCGGACGCTGGCGCAGGCTGTAGTGCGGCGGTGTTTCAGGGTTGCCGAGCAGGTGATCGTGTTCGAATGACTCAAACGGCACATAGTGCCGATAACCCATGCCCCCTGGCTTCCAACCGGTTACCTGCGATACCGCGAACACCTCGCACTGGGCCGGTGTCAGGCCGGCGGGGCGCAGCAGGTAGCGGTCTTGCCGGCCGTCCAGACGGATTGGGCTGGCATCGTGGCTGAACAGGTTGACGATGGGCGTGCAGTACAGCTGAACCATGTCGGCTTCCGGATTCAACTGACGGCAGTCCGGGTGGCGCAGTCCAAACTCGATTCTCAGCCCGCGGGCCTGCTTGAGTACCGGCTCTCCCAGCGCTGTGAGTTGTTCAAGTCCGGATAGTTCGACAAACAGAAACTTCTCGGCGAAGGCGAAATAGTCCTGCAGATGCCGGTAGCCGCTGAAGCCCTGGTTGGTATCGGGCAGCAGTGCTTCGCTGCTGCTAAAGCCGCAGGGCTGCAGGTGGCTGACCGGCAGTTGGCATGTCACCTCACCCGCTAGTGGCTGAGCGCCAGCGTCCAGAGGGTGCAGGCTGATGCTGTGCAGGTGGCGGCACAGGTGCAGATACAGCTGGCGACTCGAATAGCTATTGCCGCCCAGATGCAGACGCAGACGGCGCAGTTGCAGATCCGCCAGATTGCCGTCGGTGGTCATCTGCAGGGTGAACGCAAGTCGGGCGCCGGTGGGGTGGCTATGGTATTGCGGGTTGGTTAGCTCAAGCGGCAACAGTGATATGTCGCTGGTAGTTTGAAACCGGCAGCGAATGCCCTCGACGGGGCGCGATTCGACTGCCGTGCCGCGTTTGATCGTCAGTGCGCTCAGCGGACGCTTGAGTGGTTCGAATTGCAGCATGGCAACGGCGGGCATCGGCCGCAGGCAGTCAGGCCACAGCAGTTGCATCAGCGAATGGGTCAGCTCGGGCAGTTCGTCATCGAGCTTTTGCCGCAGCCGACCGGTCAGAAACGCGACGCCTTCGAGCAAGCGCTCCACATCCGGGTCTGTGCTGGTACTGGCGAGATAGGGAGCCAATGCCGGGTTATGTTCGGCAAAGCGACGGCCCTGGTCGCGCAGGGCGCTCAGTTCACTCTGAAAATAGTGATTGAAGCTCATGTCAGCCTCCAGCACCGGCGCTATCGTGCAGCACGGTCACTGCCGCCTGGCCCTGGCCATCGAGTTGCAGGTTGAAGGTGACCGGCTGTTGCAGTGCTGGCAGGTTGAGTTTGGCGCTGATGGTGAAGCTCAGGCGCAGTGGATCGTTGGCGTCGTGCCGGCACGCCACGCGGACGTCGCGCAGCCTCGGCTCATAACGGCTGATGCTGCGCTCGATGGCGGCGCGTGCCTGCTGCCGCGTGTCGTGCAGCGTCAGGCGCATATCGTTCAGTTCGGGCAACCCGTAATCGGGCAGCATCTGTACGCTACCTGCACGGGTGCTGAGCATGCGCGCCAGCTGAGCCATCACCGATGTGCTGACCGCGTCGGCTGTTGGCAGGCTGCTGCGTGATCGACTGGTCCCGCTCAAGCGCTCCAGCAGCGAGCCATATCCGCCCTGGATCATCAGTCTTTGTCCAGCTTGCCGACCAGCGACAAGGTGAAATCGGCGCCCATGTACTTGAAGTGCGGGCGCACGCTCAGGCTGACCCGATACCAGCCGGGCTGGCCGGCGACATCTTCAACACTGATGGCCGCCGCGCGCAGCGGCCGACGACCGCGCACCTCTGCGCTCGGGTTGTCCTGGTCGGCCACGTACTGGCGAATCCAGCGATTGAGTTCCAGCTCCAGGTCGGTACGTTCCTTCCAGGCGCCAATCTGTTCGCGCTGCAGCACCTTCAGGTAGTGCGCCAGGCGATTGATGATGAACAGGTAGGGCAGTTGTGTGCCCAGGCGGAAGTTCAGCTCGGCAGCCTTGCCTTCAGCGCTGTTCCCGAACAGGCGGGGCTTCTGCGCCGAGTTGGCGGAAAAGAAGGCCGCGTTATCGCTGCCCTTGCGCATGGTCAGAGCGATGAACCCGGCCTCAGCCAGCTCGTACTCGCGGCGGTCTGACACCAGCACTTCGGTGGGGATTTTGGTTTCAATTTCGCCCATGCTGGAAAAGTGGTGCAGCGGCAGGTCGTCGACTGCGCCGCCGCTTTGCGGGCCGATGATATTGGGACACCAGCGGTAGCGGGCAAAACTGTCGGTCAGGCGACTGCCGAAGGCAAACGCCGTGTTACCCCAGAGGTAGTCTTCATGGCTGGTGCTGACCGTTTCCCGGTAGGCGAAGCTGCGGACCGGGTTGTCTTCCGGATCATAGGGCGTGCGCAGCAGGAAGCGGGGCAGTGTCAGGCCGACATAGCGGGCGTCCTCACTGTCTCGAAATCCCTGCCACTTGCTGAACAATGGGCCATCGAAATGATCCTGCAGGTCCTTCATGTCAGGCAGGCCATTGAAGCTGGACAGCCCAAAGAACGCCGGACCGGCGGCGGCAATAAAGGGCGCATGGGCCATGCTGGCGACCCCGGCCACCTGCTGCAGCAGACGAATATCCTGGGTGCCGGGGCCGAAGTCGTAGTTGGCGATCATGGCGCCGACCGGTTGGCCCCCGAACTGGCCGTACTCCGCGGTATACACGTGCTTGTAGAGCCCGGACTGCACCAGCTCGGGACTGTCTTCAAAGTCATCGAGCAGATCCTGTTTGGAGACGTTGATCAGTTCGATGCGGATGTTTTCCCGAAAGTCGGTGCGATCGATCAGCAGTTTGAGGCCGCGCCAGGCCGATTCCAGCTGCTGGAAATCCGGGTGGTGGAGGATGCTGTCGACCTGCCGGCTCAGCGTGCTGTCGATCTCGGCGATCATCCGGTCGACCAGGGCTTTCTTGACCGGCTCTTCTCGGTTGTGCGGTTTCAGCAGTTCGCTGATAAAGGCACCGACCCCGCGGCGGGCGATGGCGTAGGACTCATCTTCCGGCGTCAGGTGGGTCTCGGCGATAACCCGATCCAGCAGGCTGGCGGTGGCGACAGCGGCGCTCGTGCGAGCGGCAGGTTGACTATGCATGCGGGGGACTCCGGTTAATGGTTCAGGGGGCTGGCGCGAGGCCGAGTTCAGTCAGGACCTGATCGCGTGCCTGCTCATCGCGCAGCAAGGCTTCGATGGCCTGGCGGAAGGCGGGGGTATTGCCCAGCGGGCCTTTGAGCGCGACCAGGGCTTCACGCAGTTCCATCAGCTGACGCAGCTGCGGCACCTGCTCAACGATGCTGGCGGGGTTGAAGTCGCGCATTGAGCTGATGCTGAGTTCGACGGGGAGTTCGTTGCCGGGGTCGTCCTCCTGCAGACGGTTTGGCACGTTGAAGGCGAGGTTCAGGCCCTGTTTCGCCAGCACTTCCTCGAAGCTGTGCTTGTCGATTGCAATCGGTTTGCGTTGTTCGATGCTGCGCTCGTCCCGGCGCTGGGTGAAGTCACCGAGCACCATCAGCTTGAGCGGTAGCTCCATCTCCTGTTGCTGATCACCGGTATTTGGGGTGAACGTAACGTTGATGCGCTCGCGGGGCGCCACCGTACTTTGGTTAGCCATCAGGTTTCTCCGTGCTGGGCAGGCCGGGTGGCCTGGTCAAGGGTGTGTTCCAGATTCAGCCAGCGCAGCTGTTGCTGCAGTGCGCTGCGACGTTGCCGGGCCGCCGCGTCGCGCTGGTCGACGAGGCTTTGCTGTAGCAGTTCGAGGGTGTCGCTGAGCAGCTGCTGATCCCACAGGGCCAACGGCATGCTCTGCTGCAACTGCGTCAACTGGGGTTCCAGCAAGGCTTGTGCCTGCTGATCCTGACCATCGGCCAGCAGCAGGCGGGCGAGCTGAAGACGGCCGACTGCGCGCTGGCGTTCGCCTTTGGGGACTTGCAACTGCTGCGTCAGTTGCTGGGCCGCAGCGACGAAACCGTCATTGCGATGCACTGTCAGCAGGTCACTGCTCTCGGCCGGCACTTGTGCGGCAGGCGCTGCTGCCGGCGTGAGCCAGCGCTTGGTGGCCTGTGCGGCGAACGGGGTGCCGTCATCGAAGCAGAGCTGGTCCACATTGGGCAGCCGCTGCGATAGCGAGCAGACATGTCCGCGGATAGCTGCTGCTGCCCGCTGGTCCTGCAGGGCCTCGCAGCAGCGCGCGGCGAGAAAGTGCCCATCGAGCCAGAACGGCGCCTTGCGCAGGCTGGCTTCCAGGTCGGCCAGCAGCGCTGTGTAGTCGGCGCGCTGCCATAAGGATTCGCAGTGATTGCGTCGTTCAGCCGGCGGCGGTCGCAGGCTGGTGATCCGGTTCTCGTCGTGCTGTGGCAACTGGCAGATGCCCGCCCAGGTCAGGGCGCGGTTCAGTTGCACAGCACATACCCGCTGCGCTGGCTGCGTTAGCCACCAGTCGAGCAGCGGCACTGCTGCCTCCTGCAGACGACGCAGCTGCTGCTGCGCGTCGCGGGAATTGCCGATGTGGCCGCTGCTGACCGGGTCTGCGTGAATGCTCGTTGGTGCGTCCGGCTTGGGGGCTCGGTAAGCCGGTTGCTCGCTGGCGGTCGGTTGCAGCAGTGTTGCCAGTTGCTGCCAGCTGGCACCCAGATCGGTTGAGTGGCTTTGCAGCACGGAGGCAAGTTGGTTGGCGGAGGCGTGCAGCGCAGCAAGCTCGCTGGCGGCTTCGGATGAGGCGCTCAGCTCACGGCTGAGAGCAGAATGCAGCCAGTGCAGTGCTGCCAGCTTGCCGCGCTCGCGTGCCGGCAGGCAACGGTTCCAGGCGTTGGTAATTGCGTCGCTGAGCTGATCCATGGCAACAGCGGCCTGCGATGTCTGTTGCAGCCTTCGCAACGCGAAGATGCGCCAGCAGATAACCCGCAAATCGGTACTGCGGGCGAGCAGTTCGTCTGCGCTGTCGATCACCTGCTGCCAGTCGGGGGGCGTTTGCGGTTGCGGTGACTCCAGCCGGGAGAACAGCTGTTCAAGCTGTGCATAGGCGTCGCTGTCGCGGAGATCGACCGGTTCTGCGCTGCTGTGGCAGCGGGGTGCGACTGACGGCATGGAGGGCATCCTTTGCGTAGTGCGGGCGGACGTCCTGTCCACCACTGGGCCAACGTGGGCTATGGCTGGCGCATGCTAAAGAGCGGGAGTGTTGGCGACAAATGCCGGAGTTGTGAATCAGGTCGCGTAGTCCTTGGTGATTGCTGCCTCTGTCTTGCTCTGATTGTTTTTGAAAAGTCACTAAAATCAATTGATTGCTGAGTTTTGTTGAGTTGTTTTGTTCGGTTTTTATCGGCGACGGCCGGGCAGCAAAATCTGTGATCCAGACAGCATGAGCAGATCAAGGCCAATGTAGTAACCCGCTGTTACCCGCTCGCTGGCGCATCGGCGCATCATGGGTGCCGTTCACACCCACAAGGAGGCACTGTGATGTCCACCAAGAAGATTCTGCTGCTGGCTGGCGACTTTACCGAAGACTACGAAACCATGGTGCCGTATCAGGCGCTGAGCATGCTGGGCTATGAGGTGCATGCGGTATGCCCGGATAAAGCTGCTGGCGAGACTGTGAAAACGGCTATCCATGACTTTGAGGGTGACCAGACCTACACCGAGAAGCCGGGCCACCTGTTTGTGCTGACCCATGACTTTGCCGGTGTGAAGGCCGATGATTATGTGGGCCTGGTGGTTCCGGGCGGTCGGGCGCCGGAGTATCTGCGTCTGAATGCCGACGTGATTGCGCTGGTGCAGGCGTTCAACGCGGCAAACAAGCCGATTGCGGCGGTGTGCCACGGTGCGCAGCTGCTGGCTGCTGCCGGTGTGCTGGAAGGGCGCGAGTGCAGTGCGTATCCTGCCTGCGGCCCGGATGTGCGCATGGCTGGCGGTACCTATATCGACATCGCTGCCGATCAGGCGCACGTTCAGGGTAATCTGGTCACCGCGCCGGCGTGGCCGTCGCATCCGCGCTGGCTGGCGGCGTTTGTGAAGCTGCTGGGCGCCCGAATCGAACTCTGAGTCATGCGGGGCTGGCTGCGGTCAGCCCCTGCAGAGGAGAGCTGCATGTGTGAACTCTACGTCAAGGCGGACCCGATTCTGTACGAGTCGCGCTCGCGTTCGCTGCGTATTCGCGGCGTTGTGACTACCCTGCGGTTGGAGAACCAGTTCTGGGACATCCTGCAGGAGATTGCCGAGGTGGACGACATGACCACCAATCAACTGATTACCAAGCTGTATGACGAAGTCATGGAGCTGCGTGGCGAAGTGGTTAACTTTGCTTCCTTCCTGCGCGTGAGCTGCACGCGCTATCTGGCCCAGCGCGAGGCCCGTGTCGTTCCGCTGGCGGTGGTAGGGCGCAGTACAGCTCGGGGCTGATTTCGCTTTCAGCTGTACCGCTCGACGACGTCAGGGCTTTGCTAGCATGGCTGCTTCCCTGATTCCCTTCGGAGCCGTTCGATGTCTATCGAAACCTGGCTGGCTTTCTTCGTTGCCTGCTGGATCATCAGCCTGTCGCCGGGTGCCGGTGCCATCGCGTCGATGTCCAGCGGCCTCAATTACGGTTTTGTTCGTGGTTACTGGACTGCGCTGGGCCTGCAGCTCGGGCTGGTGATGCAGATTGCCGTGGTGGCCGCTGGCGTGGGCGCGTTGCTGGCAACCTCTGCGCTGGCTTTCAGCGTGATCAAGTGGTTCGGTGTGCTCTATCTGCTGTATCTGGCGCTGCGGCAGTGGCAAGCCCCGACCATGCAGATGGATGACGGTGATGCCCCGCGGGCGTTGGGCCAGCCGCTGGTGCTGATGTTCCGTGGCCTGCTGGTCAATGCGAGCAATCCCAAGGCGGTGGTCTTCATGCTGGCGGTATTGCCGCAGTTCCTGGATGTGAGCCAGCCGCTGGCGGCGCAGTACCTGATCATGGGCGCGACCATGATTACGGTCGATCTGATCGTCATGGCGGGCTACACCGGGCTGGCTGCGCGGGTGCTGCGATTGTTGCGTTCGCCGCGTCAGCAGCGCGTGCTTAACCGCAGCTTTGCCGGGCTGTTTGCGGCGGCGGCAGGCATGCTGACCCTGGTGCGCCGCGGTGCTGCCTGAGCGACCTCAGCGCCCCTGTTGCCAGTGGCTGCGGTAGCTGGATGGTGACATTCCGGTGTGCTGCCGGAAGCGGTTGCTGAAGTGTGCCGCTGAGCTGAAGCCACAGCTCAGCGCAATCTGCAGCAGGTTGATGCTGCTGTCGCGAAGCAGGCGCTCTGCCTTGGCCAGTCGCTGCTGCTGCACGTAACGGTGCGGCGGCAGGCCCAGACTTTGTTTGAACATCCGTGCGAAGTGGTACTCGCTGAGCTGGCACTGGGCGGCCAGGTCGGCCAGCTGCAGCGGTTGCTCCAGATGACTGTCGATGTAGTCCCGAATGTGTCTGATCTGTGCGGGTGCCAGGCCGCCCTTGATGATCGGCTCCTGCCAGCTGACCTGGGTGTAGTGCTTGAGCACATGGCTCAGCAGCAGGTTGCTGGCGCTGCTGAGGGTCAGACTGTCGCTGCTGTCGTGCCAGTTGCTGGTCAGCAGGAAGTGACGGTAGAGCAGGGCGATCTGCGGGTCGTCGGCAAACAGCCTTTCGTTGACGCTCAGCTCCAGCGGGCTGCGGTCCCAGGTCTGTTCTGCGAGTTGGCGCAGGTGGGCGTCGGTGAAATACAGGTGAACGAACGACAGCGGGCCGCGGATATTCCAGCTGGAGGCGTACTGCCGGGGCATCAGGCATAGCCGATCCGGACCGCCGCCGTTGTGCCAGCCGTCTTTGCCCTTGAAGTAGGACTGATAGCCGTCGGCGATATACAGGCTGAGGGTGTGATGGTCGGCGTTCTCGAGGTCGATCAGGTCCTGCTCGTTATACCAGGACGCCAGCCCGATGCCGTTGCCGAGCGTGGTGCTGTCCTGCAGTCGGGTGTTGTGCCGACTCAAACTGTCGAATACCTGAAAGCGCTCGCCGGACATCGTCGTTCCCGTTTGCCCTGATCCGTGTCCGGCAATGGTAGGCCGGTCGCAGGATAACGCCAAGCGGCCTGGGCACCGCTCGGCAGAAAAGCGCAGGAATGCGCAACGTCAGCGCAAGCTTGTGCAAGCAGGCTTGCGAATAGCGCCGGATACTCCGGCTACTGTTTCAAGAGATCGCATGATGAACGTCTTTCTGTACGCTGCCACTGTCCTGATCTGGGGAACCACCTGGATTGCCATTTCCATGCAGACTGGCACGGTGGCGCCACTGGTGTCGGTGTTCTATCGCTTTGCGTTGGCGGCGGTGCTGATGCTGGTTGTGCTGTCGCTGCTGGGGCGTTTGCGGCGCATCAGTGCGCGTGATCATCTGTTCTGCGTCTTGCAGGGCATCTGTGTGTTTGGTCTGAACTTCTACTGTTTTTACACCGCCAATGCCTATATCAACAGCGGCCTGGAGTCGGTGCTGTTTTCGCTGGCGACGTTGTTCAATGCGGTAAACAGTGCGGTGTTTTTTGGCGTGCGTCCGGGCCGTCGGTTGCTGTGGGCCAACCTGCTTGGTCTGGTGGGTATCGTCTGTCTGTTCTGGCATGACCTGCAGTCGGCGCAGCTGAGCAGCGCCGCGCTAACCGGCATTGGTCTGAGCCTGCTGGGTACCTTTGGCTTCTCACTGGGCAACATGATCAGCGTGCGTCATCAGCGGCGGGGGCTCAACGTGCTCTCGACCAACAGCTATGCCATGGGCTATGGCGCGTTGGCGATGCTGGCGCTGGCGTTGCTGCGCGGTGAGGCGTTCATTGTCGACTGGAGCATCGGCTATATAGGCTCATTGCTGTACCTGTCGCTGATCGGCTCGGTGATCGGTTTTGCTGCCTATTTTGCGCTGGTCGGGCGTATCGGGGCCGGCGCAGCGGCGTATGCCACGGTGCTGTTTCCGCTGATCGCGCTGGGGCTGTCGACGCTGTTCGAGGGGTATCAGTGGACTGGCATGGCGGTGGTCGGGCTGGTACTTATTCTGCTCGGCAATCTGGTGATGTTCTATCGGCCGCGACCCAGTGCCGCAGCGGTGCCGGTCGCTGACTGACTGTGCCATGCTGTGGGCATTCGATGGCATGCAAGAGTGACTACATGGACTATCTGATCATTGCGGTTGCAACCCTGAGCGGGCTGTATTTTCACTGGTGGTTATTTGTGCGCATGCGCCGCTGGGCTGACCGCGATCTGGCGCTTTCGATGGCAGGGGAAGACCAGGCGTGGCGCGCTTATATGCTCGAATCGCTCGCACAGGCCAAGGCGCAGAAGGTGCCGCGTAAGGACCTGGAGAGCTGGCTGCGCGCAGCGGCCGACCGTTATCTGGCGCAAGAATCCTGAGGAACTTGGATAAAGCGGACTACTCTGTTGAGAGGGTTGGAATTCATTCGCGCCAAGGAGTACCACGATGGAATTGCACCAGAAAGATCTCGGCACGCTGTTTGAACAGTTGGGCTTGCCGGCTGACGCCGCCAGCATAGAGGCGTTCTTTGCCACCCATTCCCTTGAGCATGACGCTCGCCTGGTTGATGCACCGTTCTGGACGCCTGCCCAGGCGGCTTTTCTCAGCCAGCAGATCAGTGAAGACGCCGAGTGGGCGCCGCTGGTGGATGAGCTGAACGCACGCTTGCACGAGGCGTAGCAGAGGCATCATTCAGGGCGTCGATGCGAGCTTCATTGGTGGTTTGGTCGAGGCAGGGGGTGGCAGATTCTGGCATGATGACGGTCTGCTGAATCACGTTGCACTCTGCCTGTCAGCGGTCGTGATCGCTGTGTTACGCCCGCTGTTATTACGGACACCCGTCGCATGCCTTTTTACATCCTGCTTATTCTGGGCGGCCTCAGTGCCTTTGGCCCGCTCGCCATCGATATGTATCTGCCTGCCTTCCCGGCGATTGGAGCGGCGTTGGCAGCGGACACCGAACAGGTTCAGCTGAGTCTGTCGGTCTATTTTCTTGGGCTGGCCAGCGGCCAGCTGATCTATGGGCCGCTGGCCGATCTTTACGGGCGGCGTGGCCCGCTGTTGTTCGGTATCGGCTTGTTCTGTCTTGCCTCGCTGGCCTGTGCCTTTGCACCTACGCTGGAGTGGCTGCTGGCGGCGCGCTTTGCCCAGGCGCTGGGCGGCTGTGCCGGGATGGTGGTCAACCGCGCGGTGGTGCGCGACCTGTGCGCGCCTATTGATGCGGCCAAGGCGTTTTCGCAATTGATGCTGATCATGGGGGTAGCGCCAATTCTGGCGCCGATGCTGGGCAGTACGTTGCTGATCTTCGCCGGCTGGTCGAGCATCTTCCTGTTTCTTACGGTGTTTTCCGCCATCTTTGCCCTGGCGGTCTACTTCTTTTTGCCGGAAACACTGCCGCAGCACCTGACGCCACCGCCGCTGTCGACCTCAGTCGGGCGCTATCTGGAGTTGCTGCGGGAGCCGCTGTTCATGTTTCACGCGTTGACCGGCGGGGTGGCTATGGCCGGCATGTTTGCCTATATCGCTGGCTCGCCCTATGTGTTCATGGAGCTGTTTCAGGTGCCGGCGGATGATTACGCGTGGCTGTTCGGTAGTGTCGCCACCTGTTTCATTTTGACCGCACAACTCAACAGCCGCATGCTGCGACGCTGGACCCAGCTGCAGCTGATCAGCCATATGACGGCGGTCTACCTGCTGGCGACCTGGAGCTTGCTGCTGGTTGCCTGGCTGCGGGTAGACAGCCTGTGGCTGTTCATGCCGCCGCTGTTTGTCAGCGTCGGTGTCATTGCCCTGGTGCTGCCGAATGCCTCTGCCTGCGCCCTGGCAGGACACGGTCATCAGGCAGGCGTGGCTTCGGCGCTGATGGGGACCATGCAGTTCATCATCGCCGGGATCACCTCCGCGCTGGTCGGGGTGCTGCACAACGACAGCGCCATGCCGATGGCGGGGGTGATGGCGGTCTGCGGGGGACTGACCGTGCTGATGGCGCTGATGGCCCGGCGGACGGCGCGACGTCTCGCCGAGCCAGCATAAGTTACGCCCAGGCGTGGCGGGTGCTGGCACCTGCGTTGCTGGTGTTGCGCTGAGAGCTGCCTTCTGAAAGCAGGGCAGAGAGCCGAATGTCGGCACCCAGCACGTAGCGCAGCTGGCCTCGTTCATCGAGCACGGGGGCTGAGAGCGTGAAACAGAAGCCGTCAGTGGCGGCTGAGCGATAGACGTCACTGATAAACGGCGAGAGCGTGTCACGTACGTTTGAGAACCACGGGCGGTTGGACCAGTTCTTGCCCCGTGAGCTGGCGCGCGAGCCGTCTTGCAGATCGGCACTGAGGATATTTTCGCTGACCTGCACGCCATCGGCACCGACCAGATACATCAGCTCAAACCGGCCATCCTGATCAATCCAGCGCTGCATCGCTTGCTCGGCACCCAGTCCACCACGTGCCAGCTCGTCGCTGGCGGCCATCTCGGTAACGCGCTGACGGATGACCTGATGCAATCCCAGCTGGAAGCCGCCCAAGCCTTCCAGTAGCCGGTCTCCTTCACTGCGCACCGCTTCGCTGTGTTCGAGTACGGATGAGGCCTTTTGCATCATCGAACTGGCTACACCGGCGACACTCTGCACGTCCTGGCTGACTGAGCGTACCGCGGCGCCAATCTGCTCTGCGCCGCTGGCGATACTGGCAATACGCTGATCCAGTTGTCCCATTGCGGCGGTTGCGTCACTCAGGCTGCGGTCCATGCTGATGATGCGCTCGCGCCCGGTGGCGACAGCCGATTGCATCTGGCTGCTGGCGTTGTTCAGGTTCTGCATGCCGGTACGGAAGTTGTCGATGATCTCGGCAACCTTGTCGGTGGCGGCGGTCGTCTTGCCGGCAAGGGTGCGTACTTCGTCTGCGACGACCGCGAACCCGCGTCCTTGTTCGCCGGCTCTTGCCGCTTCAATGGCAGCGTTGAGCGCAAGCAAATTGGTTTGCTGGGAAATGTTGGCGATCATGCCGATCACTTGAGTGATCTCTTCCAGCTGCTTGCCGATCTCGCCAATCTGCGCGGTCAGTTCGCTTTCGCAGCTGTTGATTGTGTCTACTTGCCCCAGAACGTTGCTGCTGTCTTGCTCGCACTGGCGCAATTGCGTGCTGACTTCGCTGGAAAGCTGCGATACAGCCGTGGCCCCAGGCACCAGCTCGGCATCCAGGGTGGTACTGACCTGCTCGGTCGCGCTGGCGATTTCCTCGGAGGATTGCGCCAGCTGCTCGCCGTGCGCGCGACTGTCGGCCGCAATGCGTGCCAGCTCGGGCGCATGTGCAGCAATGCCGACGGCAGCATGCAGGCTTAGGGTGATGCGTTGCTGGAGGGTGCGGGCAAACTCGTTCAGATTTGCGAGCGGGCCGTATTGGTGCGGCAGCTCCGCCGCCAGATTCAAATCCTTGAACAGTGCATCGGTGGTGCTGCCCGACTCGCGGCTGTAGCGGGCGATATTGAAGATCCCCATAAGTGCTCCTTGCAGGCGGTTTGTATCACTCTGCCATCATGCAAAGGCTAAGCAATAACTACGCCAGAGCGGAAAACGTGGGTCTAATGCGAAGGGGCGGTGGAGGTGTAGGCTTGATGTGCGTGGTTTTGGTGCGAAGCCTGGCGTCGGGCGCCTGATCCGAGGGCAAAAAAAACCGCAGCGAAAGCTGCGGTTTTTTTTCAGCGGATCACGATCACGCATCTTTCCAGCGTTTCAGGATCAGTGTGGCGTTGGTGCCACCGAACCCGAAGCTGTTGGACATGATCAGATCAACCGCCTGATCCAGGCGCTCGCGCAGAATCGGCAGATCGCCCACGTTTTCGTCCAGCTCGTCGATGTTGGCCGAGGCGGTCAGGAAGTTATCACGCAGCATCAGCATGCAGTAGATGGCTTCCTGTACACCGGCAGCGCCCAGCGAGTGACCAGACAGGCTCTTGGTGGAGCTGATCTTCGGTGCCTTGTCGCCAAACACTTCACGGATCGCTTTCAGCTCGGCGACGTCGCCGACCGGAGTGGAGGTGCCGTGGGTGTTGAGGTAGTCGATGGCGCCATCAACGGTTGCCAGCGCCTGCTGCATGCAGCGCACGGCACCTTCGCCGCTCGGTGCGACCATGTCGTAACCGTCAGAGGTGGCACCGTAGCCAACCACTTCGGCGTAGATCTTGGCGCCGCGAGCCAGCGCGTGCTCCAGCTCTTCAACCACGACCATGCCGCCGCCGCCAGCGATGACAAAACCGTCACGGTTGGCATCGTAAGCACGGGAGGCTTTGGTCGGGTTTTCGTTGTTCTGGGTCGACAGCGCGCCCATGGCGTCGAACAGCATGGTCTGAGACCAGTGTTCCTCTTCACCACCGCCAGCGAAGACGATGTCCTGCTTGCCCAGCTGGATCAGCTCGGCAGCGTGGCCGATACAGTGCGCGCTGGTGGCACAGGCGGAGGAGATGGAGTAGTTGACGCCCTTGATCTTGAACGGGGTCGCCAGGCAGGCAGAAACGGTGCTACCCATGGTGCGCGGCACGCGGTATGGCCCGATCTTCTTGACGCCTTTCTCGCGCAGAATGTCGATGGCTTCCATCTGGTTCAGAGTAGAAGCACCGCCACTGCCGGCAACCAGACCGGTGCGCACGTTGCTGACCTGCTCTTCGCCCAGGCCGGCATCAGCGATGGCCTGCTGCATGGACAGGTAGGCGTAGGCCGCAGCATCACCCATGAAGCGCTTGACCTTACGGTCGATGGCGGCTTCGAGGTCGATGTCTACGGAGCCGGAAACATGGCTACGCAGACCCATTTCGGCGTACGAGGGATTGAAACGGATGCCGGATTTGCCTTCTTTCAGACTGGCAGCAACGGAGTCCAGGTCCTGGCCCAGGCAGGAAACGATGCCCATGCCGGTAATCACGACGCGACGCATAGTGATGATCCTCAGAAACTATCGGTAGAAGTGAACAGACCCACGCGCAGACCTTCGGCGCTGTAGATCTCGCGACCATCGACGGCCACGCTGCCATCGGCGATACCGAGGGTCAGGGCGCGGTTCATGGTGCGCTTGATATGAATGGTGTAGGTCACCTTCTTGGCAGTCGGCAGCACCTGACCGAAGAATTTGACTTCGCCGGAGCCCAGTGCACGACCGCGACCCTGGAAACCCAGCCAGCCGAGGTGGAAGCCAACCAGCTGCCACATGGCGTCCAGACCCAGACAACCCGGCATGACGGGGTCGCCTTCGAAGTGGCATGCGAAGAACCACAGGTCAGGGGTGATATCCAGCTCGGCGACGATTTCGCCCTTGCCGTATTTGCCGCCGGTCTCGCTGATGTGCGTGATACGGTCGATCATCAGCATGTTGGGGGCCGGAAGTTGTGCGTTTCCGGGGCCAAACATTTCGCCACGGCTGCATTTCAGCAGCTCTTCCCGGGTGTACGCATTCTGTCGTGTCATAGAGGCTCCTGCTCGTCCCCGTCCTCGGGGCACTATTGATTCGGCTTGTTCTGTGTCAGCAAGCATCCGAAAGGGCGCGCGGCCAGTCATGATAAATGAGCTGGGGGGCGTTGGCTGTGCCATCTGCATGACCTGAGTCAAGCTTGTGCACTGTGTACGCCTGCCTGCACTGCGCTTTCGGTTGGCTGCTGAGCGTTTTTTGCTCGCGTAAGCTCAGACTCAGCGCCTGCCAAGAAAGTCACAACATCCACGTTTTGCGTGCGATGAGGCGTTGAGGATACCCGCGAAGGCGAGTCAGGACAAAGTTTCTGTGTCCGGACCCGCCAGCGGGAGAGGAGGGAGGATCAGGCCAGCACGCCGTGCTCGGCGTGGAACTGGTCACGCAACTCGCGCTTGAGTACCTTGCCGATCGCGCTGCGCGGCAGTTCGTCGGTGATGATGACGCGGTTCAGACGCTGGGTCTTGCCGACGCGCTCGTTGAACCAGGCTTGCACCTGCTCGGCTTCTACCGTGCGACCCGGAAAGGGAACGACGTAGGCAACCGGGGTTTCGCCCCAGCTGGTGGAGGCCACGCCGACCACGGTGACGTCCTGGAGATCGGCGTGCTTGCGCAGCTCGGCTTCGAGATCGCTGGGGTAGATGTTAAAGCCACCGCTGATGATCATGTCCTTGCGGCGATCCATCAGGGTCAGGAAGCCTTCTTCATCGAAGCGACCGACGTCACCGGTGCGGATGAAGCGCTTGCCGGTGCTGTCGTACCACTCGGCTTCGGCGGTTTTCTCTGGCTTGTTCAGGTAGCCAGCCATCATCGCTGGGGAATGGCCGACTACTTCACCGATCTCTCCGCGCGGCAGCTCGACACCGTCTTCGTCGATCACGCGCATGTCGTGACCTTCCATCGGCATGCCAACGGTGTGCAGCTTGTCAGGGTAGGTGTGCGCAGCCAGTGCGCAGGAGCCACCGCCTTCGGTCATGCCATAGAACTCGACCAGTCCACCCGGCCAGCGCTTGACGACGTCTGCCTTCAGCTCTGCGTGGAACGGCGCGCTGGTGCTGAATTTCATGATGTAGCTGCTGAGGTCATAGCTGTCGAAGTCAGGGCGCGCCATGATGCGCTGGTATTGAACCGGCACCAGCATGGTGTGGGTGATGCGGTTCTCTTCTGCCAGCTTCAGATAACGCTCGGCGTCAAACTTGGCCATGATGACCAGAGTGCCGCCCAGGCCAATGGTCGGCAGGAATGAAACCAGGGTGGTGTTCGAGTACAGCGGGGTCGACATCAGTGTGCGGCAGTCCGGGCCATAGCCCATGGTCAGGCCACGCTGAATATGTGACCAGCGCATACCGTGTGATTGCACGATGCCCTTGGGCTCGCCGGTAGTGCCGGAGGAATAGATAACGTTGAAGGTCATCTCGGGGGTGATTTCAACCGCGGTGGGTTTGGCGCCTTCCTCGGCGAGCCACTCGTTGTAGTGACGCTCGGCGCCGCTGTTGTCCATGGTCAGCAACGGCATGGTCAGGCTGCCACGCACGCCGGCAATGGCCTTGTGGACGCTGGCGTCAACAAAGAACAGTTTGGCTGCAGAATCGGCGAGCATGCCGAGCAGGCTTTCCGGGGTGGATGACGGCGCCAGCGGGGCGACGGTGACGCCGGCACGCAGGGCACCAACAAACAGGACGGCGTAGTTGATCGAGTTACTGCCGCAGATGGCAATGGCGTCGCCAGCCGTCAGGCCATCGCGCTGCAGTGCTGCAGCAACGCGGTTTGCTTCAGCATCCAGCTGTCGGTAGCTCATCCGCTGCGCGCCCTCGATCAGAGCCGGGTGCTCGGCGCGGTTCTGCGCGTGCAGGGCGATCAGTGCGGGTAGGGTGGTGTACGGCGATTCAAGGGTAACGGTCGACATGGTCTGGACGCTCGAGATTATTGGGGTTGTAGGAGCCGGTTATCTGTGTCGTGACGAGACAACCATTTGTGACCACCTAGTCTCGCGATTTGGTCAAGCTGAATCCAGCGTCCCAGAGCCCATTTTTGTTGATGAAATGTAGGTCGATCAGCCAGGCTGATGATTGGCGGAGCGAATCCAGGGCGCGAGTGCCTGCAGCAGCGCCTGGTGGGTGATCGGTTTGCTCAGGAAGTCCTGCATGCCGGCCGCCTCGCAATCGCGGCGGTCGATATCGAACGCGCTGGCTGTCAATGCAATGCACGGGGTGGCGATCCAGCCCTGTTCGTTGCAGTGGGCCAGGTAACGACGGCAGACTTCGAGCCCATCCATGTCGGGGAGCTGAATGTCCATCAGGATGGCGGCATAGCGCGCGGGTTGGTCGCATAGCCGCAGTAGGGCCTGTTCCCCGTCATCGGCGATCTCGACACGAATGCCAGCCTGCTTGAGCATGCCTTCGATGACCAATTGATTGACCGGATTGTCCTCCACCAGCAACACCGGCAGGGGAGCGCCGTGCGTCGGCCGCGGTGCGGTTGTTTGCTCCCGTGGTTGCTCATCGATCCTTGCGTGCAGCGGTATGCTGAAAACAAAAGTAGAGCCTTCACCTTCGCGGCTGCGGGCAATCAGGTCGCCGCCCATCTTGCGGGCAAAGGTCCGGGCGATTGAGAGGCCAAGGCCGGTGCCGCCGAAGCGGCGCGAAGTGCTGCTGTCAGCCTGCTGGAAGGCGTCAAACATGCTTTCCAGTCGATCGGGCGCGATGCCGATGCCGGTGTCTGACACCTCGCACTCCAGCCACAGGGTGTCGGTGCCGGTCAGTTGCCAGCGAGCATTGACCTCGATCCGCCCCTGTTCGGTGAATTTCAGTGCGTTGCCGACCAGATTGACCAGAATCTGACGAATTCTGGTCGGGTCGCCGATGACGTTTTCGCAGAGTTCGCGGCCGGTCAGATTGCAGACCAGGGCCAGACCGTTCTGCCGGGCGGTGTGCTCGAAGACATTGATGGAGGAGGTGATCAGTTGGGGCAGATTGAACGGAATTTCTTCCAGCTCCAGGGCGCCGCGCTCAATCCGCGAGAAGTCGAGGATATCGTTGATGACCTTGAGCAGGTGGTCGGTTGATTCGCCGGCGATGTGCACGTACTCACCCTGCTCGCTGTTCAGCTCCGTGGTTTCCAGTAGCTGGAGCATGCCTAGTACACCATTCATCGGTGTGCGCAGCTCGTGACTCATCATCGCCAGGAATTCGGATTTTGCGCGGTTGGCAGATTCGGCACCTTCACGTGCGCTGACCAGATCGTTCATCGCGCGCTGCTGCTGGCTTTCTGCGCGCTGGAGCGTCGCGGCCAGGCTGTTGATGTTGTGCATCAGGTGGCCGATTTCGTGTTCGTCGTCGACCTCCAGGCGCGTGTCGAGTTGCCCCTGCTGCAGGCGAGAGATTGCCTTGCCCATACGTGCCATCGGGTCAGCCAGGGCTTTGGCCAGGCGGATGGCCAGAATCAGGGTGGCGAGAAGCACCAGCGCTGCCATCACCAGAGTCTTGATCAGGATGCTCTGCTGACGCTGGATAAAGGCCGCATTGCTCAGGCCCACGTGGACCTGGCCGAGATAACGTGATTCATCGTTTTCGTTCAGCGCGGGTGCGTCGAGCAGGAACAGGTCGTTCTGCAGTGGAATGCGCTGCCGCATGATGTCCGCCACAAAGACTTGCAGCTCGTCCTGGTTGCCGGCGCTGCGATCGAGCCGCAGCAGGGGGCTGCCCGTGCGGTCGTAGACCTGGACATAGCGCACATGCGGTACGTCGAGTGCGCCCTTGATCAGGTTCTCAAGGGTGCTCAGGTTGCCACTGATGACGCCGTATTCCGCTGCCGGCGCCAGTTGGTCGGCGATCAGCTGGCCGGTCACCTGCAACTCCCGGTTGACGTCGTCCAGACGTGCGGTGGTGAAGAAGGTAAAACCGACCACACCCATCAGCAGGGCGGGTAGTGTCGCGATCAGAATCAGGCGACTGTAGATGGTTCCACGTTGCAGAAAACTCATTGCGCTTGCTCCAGCTCGGCCAGACGGCGGGCGAGGGTGGCATCGTCCGGCAGCGGGATGCCCAGGGAGCGTGCTACCTGAGCGTTGCTGAGAACGGAAAAGTATCGCGGGTAGGAGCTGCCGCTGCGGGGCAGCCCTTGTTTGATCAGGTAGGCGGCACTGCGGGCCATGTCATCGGCGGTGCTGTAGGTGGTGCTCAGGCTGCCTGCGTCGATGAATGGTGCACTCGGGCCGATCAGAACCTTGCTGCGTGAGTAGCTGGTCAGCAGGATGGTCTTGAGATTATCGGCGTTGTAGATCTGCGAATCGTCGGTGCCGAGCAGAATGTCACTGCTGTTGATGACGTCTACTACCGAACGCGTGAGGTTGTCCTGTGGCTGCACCGTCACGCTGACCAGCGTGGCGGCGTTTTGCTCTGCCGCCTTTTGCCATTGATCCCGCTGTTGTTCGGTTCCCGGGGTCAGCAGAATCCCCATGCTGCGCACGTTCGGCACCAGCAGGCGCGCCAGGGCAGCTTGACGCGCTGGCTGCGGGTTGGCGAGCAGGGCGTGATATGGCTGGTTGGGCTGCGCGTAGTTATGCAGGCTTTCGCCGGTGATGTAGGTCGCGAGGGTGGGTACCTCGTCGCTCTGTTGCAGCCGCGCTTCGAGGCTATTGCGTCCCATGGTGATGACGACGTCAGTGCCGCCTGGAATGGCGTCGGTCAGCGACAGCGGAATGACGTCGGCATCGGGCAGGGCGTTGCCCAGCGCGTCGATGAAACTCTGCGTCAGGGCTGAGTTACCGGGCATGATTACGGCATACTGGCTGGCCATTGCCGCGGGCGCTAATAGCCAGCAGAGCAGCAGAGCGGCGAGCCTTCGCCTCACTGTCATGTGCTTGCAGCGGCGATAGGGCATGGCGACAATCCGTGTCTGTTCAATCTCGAGTGTTCTCCAGAGAATCCATTAAAACCGCAGGTCCGCCGTCAGGTAAAACTGACTGGGACTGTCATACAGGTTTTCCGACCAGGTCAGGGCTTCGTCGTCCAGTCGATACTGCCAGTTGGCCGCCAGCTCAAGGCTGTTGCTGCGGCCGAACTCAAAGCGCTTGGCGATGCGGCCGTCCAGGCGCTCGAAGCGGCGTTCGTTCAGCAGGTCTGATCCATAGTAGATCAGGCTGGTTTCGACATCGCCTGCCCAGCTGCGCAGCCAGGCGGCGGAGCCGCTGTTGCGCGCGGTCAGGCGCTGATCAAGGCTGTTGCTGGCATAGAAGTCGACATAGGCGTATGTCAGGCGCAGCCGGTCCCGGCTGTTGATGCGCCAGTCGGCCTGGGTTTCGACGCCACTGAAATGCGCGAAGCTGCTGTTGTCCGGCTCAAAGTTCACGACCTGCAACGGCTGGCTGATCATGTTGTCGACTTCGTCGTAGAACGCCTTGATGTCGAGATTGAGGCCCATGCGGTGGAAAGTGCCGTTGTAGCCAAGCTCCCACGAGCGCATCTCTTCCTGCTCAAGGTCGCCCGGGCCTAACGCGAGTGCGTAGTAAGTGTCGCCGGTGGTTGGCGCGCCGGTCAGGTTGCTCGGACGGTAAGTCCAGTTCGCATTGTTTTCGTACATGTCCGGTGAGCGCACTGCCTCGGAGTAGACCGCGCGCAGGCTATGTGCCGGAGCAAAGAAGTAGTGGGCGGCCAGTCGCGGAGAGAACGAGAAACCGCTCAAGCGATCCTGCTCGGCCATCGCTCCGGCGTGCAGCAACCAGTGTTCGCCGAGCCGGTACTCAAGGTTGCCGAACAGCTGAGCGATGGAGTTCTCGACCTTGCCATTGAAAAAGGTTTGTGACTTGGCCTGGTCGTAGCGCAGGTTGGCGCCGAACACGGTTCGCAGGTCGTCGTTGATCTGCAGGGTATTTTGTACCTCTGCTTCATAGCGCGTTTCTCGCAGGTTCTCGTTGAGATCGAAGCAGGTTGGTGCACCGTCGCGAATGGCCATGTGCTGGGCGACGATATCGTCGACCAGTGGCAGGTAAATTGGGTCCAGACCATCGCGTTCGACCAGTCGGAAGTCGTAAAACGGTTTGTCGCCCCAGTTGCCATCAGTATTCTGGCGACGACGCAGAATGTAGTTCATGCGGCGGGTATAAACGCTGCCGATCAGATATAGCTGACGCATCTCCGGCGAGAACACCACCGGGGAGTCGCAGGCGCGCCACTGGCTCAGGCGTTCCATGTGCTGGGCGTAGGTTTTGATTTCGAGCTGGTGATCGGGGCTCAGGTCGTTTTTCCAGTGCAGCTGGATGAAATAGTCATTGGCTTTGGTGTCCGAGTCAGAGGCTTCCTGCAGCGCCATCAGACGGTCGAATTCAAAACTGTCGTCGATCGGCTCGGCCATGACCGAATAATCGTTCGAGCGCTGTTTGCTGCCCTCTTTCGCCCCCAACTGCCAGGACAGGGTCTGGGTGTTGGTCAAATCCGTGTTGCCCAGCAGGTTGAACGCGCTCAGGCGCCGGCCGTCGCGGTAGTCGCTGCCGTCTTCGATATGGTCAAAGCCGTCATCCTGCTTGCCGAACAGGCTAAGACGCGCGTGCGAGTCGCCAAAGCTGAACCCCTGGCTGGCATAAATGTCGCTGACGCCGCGGTTGCCCCGAGTGACCTTGACGCGGCTACCCTGACTGAACTCCGGGCGGGAGGAAACGATGTTGATCACGCCCATCAGCGCGTTGGCACCGTAGGCGGCGGTGTTGGGGCCGCGAAATACCTCGATGCGCTCGATGTCCTCGACCGCCAGCGGGATGTCGGTCCAGTCCACCGCAGCCAGACCCGGGCGGTAGACCGAGCGACCATCGACCAGTACCTGCATGCGCCGGGCTTCGCTGATATTGGTGCCGTGATAGTTGACGTTGACGACGTTGCCGGAGCTGTAACCCACCATCATGCCAGGCACCAGACGCATCAGTTCGGGTACGTCACGCGCGCCCGAAGCCCGGATGAGCTGGCGGTCGATGACCGTCATGCTGCCCGGAATTTCTGCTGCGTTCTGCTTCAGGCGCGTAGCGCTGAGCACGGTTGGCAGCTTCATGTCGCCGAGCAACAGCTCGTCGTCAAGCTGTTGCGCCTGCAGAGGAAGAGTAAGGCCCAATAGAGCGATCGCAAGGGTCTGACGTGAAACTGGCATAAATGGTGGCACTTTGGTCTTGTTTGTTTAATGCGCTCATATTACCCAGCGGCGCGGGTTTTTACACAGGCAAATCGCGCTATCTTGCGCGCTCGGCTTATACTTGCGCCAGATTCATAACCCAAGGATGTTGCATGACCGACCGCAAAGCTCCCGTCTGTGTTCTGGGTGGTGGCAGTTTCGGCACCACGCTGGCCAATCTGATGGCTGGTGAAGGTGTACCGGTGACGCTATGGCTGCGTGATGACGAGATTGCCCGGCAGATTGCTGAAAACCACGAAAATCCGCGTTATCTGCCGGGTTATCGGCTGGACGAAAGGCTGCGGGTCACCACCGATATCGAGGCCGCCATTGCCTCAGCGGAGCTGGTATTCCTGGCGATTCCCTCCGGCGCCTTCCGTAGTGTTTTGCAGGGCATTGGCCCGCTGCTGGCGGGCAAGCAGGTTGTCAGTACCACCAAGGGTATCGAGCAGCCCGGCTTCCTGATGATGAGCCAGATAGTTGAACAGGAAGCGCCGGACGCGCGTGTTGCTGTGCTGTCCGGTCCTAACCTGGCCAAGGAAATGGCTGCCGGTGAGTTGACCGCAACCGTTGTCGCCAGCGAGGACGAGCAGCTCTGCCGCGACGTGCAGGCGGTCCTGGGCGGGCCCAATCTGCGGGTATACGCCAGTCAGGACCGGTACGGTGTTGAGTTGGGTGGCGCGCTGAAAAACGTCTACGCAATCATTGCAGGCATGGCATCGGCCCTCGGCATGGGTGAGAACACCAAGGCCATGCTGATAACCCGCGCGCTGGCAGAGATGACCCGCTTCTCCGTTCACATGGGGGCCAACCCGCTGACATTCCTCGGTCTGGCAGGCGTGGGTGATTTGATTGTGACCTGCACCTCGCCGCAGTCGCGCAACTTTCAGGTAGGGCACGCGCTGGGCAAGGGGGAAACACTGGAGGAGGGTGTTGCTCGTCTCGGTCAGGTCGCCGAGGGCGTCAACACGCTCAAGGTGCTGAAGCAAAAATCGGAAGAAGAAGGCGTCTACATGCCGCTGGTGGCAGGACTGTACGCCATTGTCTTCGACAAGCAACCGTTGCCGGCGGTGATCGGCAAGCTGATGTCTGCCGAGCAGAAAACCGATGTTGAATTCGCGGCTGTCATGTCCGCTAGCCCAATCAAAAGCTGAGGAGTCGCTGTGAATACATTTATCGACAACCTGTGCAGTGCCGACTTTTGGTTGCGACTGGTCTATGTGGTGTTTTTTGCCCTGGCCTGGCAGGTGGCGGAAATCGCGTTGGCGGTGATTACCTTGATCCAGATCGGCTATCGGCTGTTTGCCGGCGCGCCGGACGCCGATTGCGCTGGTTGGGGCAACAGCTTTTCTCAGTACGCCTGGCAGATTGGCGGTTATCTGACCGGTGTCAGCGAGCAGAAGCCCTGGCCCTTCAGCGAATGGCCCTCTGCGAATGCGCGCTGGAAGCTGCGGGCCGAGGATGACGCCCAGTGAGAATCTGGGTGATGCGCCACGGCCAGGCCGCCGCGCAGGCGGCCACCGATGCCGAGCGGCCGCTGACTGAGGCCGGGCAGCAGGAGGCGCGTGCAATGGCGAGCCTGCTGGACGCGCAGCCGCTCGACGGCATTCTTGCCAGTCCCTATCTGCGGGCGCAGCAGACTGCGGCTCTGGTCTGTGCCGAGCTGGGTTTCGCGCGGGGCGTTGCGACCGCACCCTGGCTGACGCCCGATGACGATCCCGCTGAGGTGCTGCGTTACCTCTCCGAGCGGCAGGAGCAGAACCTGCTGCTGGTCAGTCACCAGCCGCTGGTAAGCCAGTTGCTGAGCCTGTTTTGCGAAGGGCATCGCCGCGCCCACCTGCCCATGCCGACAGCGGCGCTCGCCTGTGTAGATGCCGATTTTGTCGCAGCGGGTCTGGGGCAATTGCTGCTGCTGAAAACGCCAGCTGATCTACACTCCTGATGCCAGCGCTTGTCGCTCATGCGCGCCTGGGATAGTGTGCTCAGATTAGGGGTGGCGCGCCGCTACCTGAAATAGCACGTTGCATAACAATAACAACCCTCAAGGGGCACGGCATGGGCGCACTGACAACGCAACCAGAGACCGCGCTGGAGTCTTTTTTCCGGCAAGAATCCCTGCGTCCGCGCAGTAACTACCTCATTCAACCTCTCCAGAATGGCGAGCTGATCAAATATTCCTGGTCTGAGGTGGGGGACCAGGCGCGTCGTATCGCCAGCCATCTGGTGTCGCTGCAACTGCCTGCTGGCAGCCACATTGGTCTGCTCTCAAAAAACTGTGCGCACTGGATCATTGCTGACCTGGCCATCTGGATGGCTGGGCATGTGTCGGTGCCGTTGCATCCCAACCTGAACGCTGATTCGATCCACAAATTGATCGATCATGCCGAACTGCGGGTGCTGTTCGTCGGACCGCTGGATGGCTGGTCGAAGACGGCCAGCGGCGTGCCGGCGAACATGCATTGCATCAGTTTGCCGGATGGGCCGCAGGGTCAGGACTTGTCTGCCTGGGAGCAACTTCTGGAAGAGTGCTCGCCGCTCGAACAACCGGCCAAACCTGCGCCGGACCAGTTGGCGACCATCATCTACACCTCCGGTACGACCGGTATGCCAAAGGGCGTCATGCTCAGCTTTGCCAGCATGTTTCTGGCGGCCACCAACTACCAGCGACTGTTCAATATTTCTGCCAGTGATCGGATGCTGTCCTGCCAGTCGCTGAGTCATATTGGCGAACGTCAGTTTGTTGAATTATCGTCGCTGATGGGCGGCCAGCAGGTTTATTTCGTTCACTCGGCGGCTACTTTTTTTCGCGATGCGCGCGGTGCTCAGCCGACCTTGTTTTTTGCCTCACCGAGTGTCTGGCAGCAATGTATGGACGCATGCGAGCGCGCGGCGCCAGGCTGGGCACAGCTGGCCCTCGGCCTGCCGGTGGCAGGCGGCTGGCAGGCGCGGCGGATGCTGCGTTGGCTTGGGCTGGATCAGGTCCGTTATGCGGTCAGCGGGGCCGCGAGGCTGGCGCCGGCAGTACAGCAGTGGTTTGCCCGGCTCGGCCTGGTTGTGGTCGAGGGCTACGGTATGACGGAAAACTGCGGCTACTCCCATCTTGGCCGCCCGAGTCGACCCAAGGCCGGGTATATCGGTTTACCCAATCCCGGCGTTGAGTGCCGGCTGGGCGAACAGGGCGAGATTCTGGTGCGCAGCAAGACGCTGATGATCGGGTATTACAAGGACCCGGCGCGTACCGCTGAGGTGATCGACGAGAGCGGCTTCCTGCGTACCGGCGATGTAGGGCAGATTGATCAAGAGGGATTCTTGCGCCTGACGGGTCGGGTCAAGGACATATTCAAGACGTCCAGAGGGCGCTACATTGTGCCGTCGCCGATCGAGCAGGCCCTGACGGAAGTGGCTGAAGTCGAAGAGGTCTGCGTGGTTGGTCAGGACTTGCCGCAGCCACTGGCGCTGGTGCGCCTGAAAGCTGACCTGCAGGTCGGTCGCGACGCGCTGCAACGCACGCTGGCCGATGCGCTGGAGCGCGTCAACAGTACGTTGCCCAGTAGCGAACGCCTGGGCTGTCTGGTGGTTGTCGACACGCCATGGGATGTTGCCGGCGGATTCAGGACAGCGACGCAGAAGCTGCGCAGAAATGTAGTGGAGGCCACCTGGCAGGCCTATTTTCATGACTGGCTGGTGAGCGGGCAGAATATTGTCTGGCACCTGTCTGAGGAATCGCAGCAGGAGAACACATGAGCAGTATCTGGACGTCGCCTATCGACCTTGAGCGCCTGAATGCGCCCGCACCGACGATCAACAGCTTGCTGGATATCCGTATCGAAGCCTTTGGCGATGACTGGCTCAGCGCGAGCATGCCGGTGGATGAACGTACCCACCAGCCCTACGGCATCCTGCACGGTGGCGCTTCGGTTGTGCTGGCCGAGACGGTCGGCAGCATTGCCTCCTATCAATGTATCGACACCAGCCGCTTCTACTGCGTCGGCCTGGATATCAACGCCAATCATCTCCGGGCGGTGCGCTCAGGGCGCGTTACTGCGACCGCCAGAGCGATTCATCTGGGGCGTACCACTCACGTCTGGGATATTCGCCTGCAGGATGATCAGGGCAATCAGACCTGTATTTCCCGCCTGACCATGGCCATTGTGCCGCTGAAAGCTGACTGACGCAGGGCCAAGCTGTCGGGTATGGCCCTGTATTCACGGGGCCGCATGCGCTTGTCTGGTCGGGCTGCGGTGGTTAGATTGCCTCCTGCAATTTTCCGTAATGGTCCGGAGGCCCCATGCCACTCAGCAGTCACGAAGTCCGTTTTTCCCTGCCGTACATAGAAGTTGCCGGCAAAGTCTGGGGAGAGCCCGGCGGGCTGCCGGTCATCGCGCTGCATGGCTGGCTGGACAACGCAGCAACCTTTGATCGCATCGCGCCGGCGCTGGAGGGCGTGCACCTGGTCGCGCTGGATCTGCCGGGGCACGGCCTGTCCGGCCACATGCCGGCAACCGGGTACAGCTTGTGGCAGCAGGCGGCGACGGTGTTGCAGGTTGCCGAAGACCTGGGCTGGGAGCGTTTTGCGCTGCTGGGTCACTCCATGGGTGCGATCATCAGTGGCGTACTGGCCGGCAGCCTGCCGGAGCGGATCATCGGCGCAGCCATGATTGACGGCCTCATGCCGTTTACCTCCGAAGCGGATGACGCGCCACGCCAGATGGCCCGCTTCTTCAACTCCACCCTGCAACTGGGCAGCAAGCGCAAGCCGATTTACGACAGCGTCGACAAGGCTGTCTCGGCACGGGTGCTGGGTGGCACCACGCCGATTTCACGCGAGGCCGCTGCCGCACTGGTCGAGCGCGGCTTGATGCCGCACGACGGCGGCTGGACCTGGCGTACCGACCCCCAGCTGATGCTGCCGTCGCCGCTGCGTTTTACCCAACGGCATGCCACCTCGTTTATCGAGAACATCACCGCGCCGGCCTGCGTGGTACTGGCCAATCAGGGCGTCATGCACAAGCATCCCGAGGTGCTGGCGCGTATCGACGCCTTTGAACACCTGACAGTCCACCGGGTAGACGGCGGCCATCACCTGCATCTGGAGCAGGCGGCGCCCGAGGTGGCGGCGATTCTGAAAGACTTCTACACAAGCTTGAGCTGACCGCCAGGTCGCCACGCGCTATTCTCTGGGCAGATTCATTGTGTGCTGCCGGCCATTCGGCAGCCGGTTCTGCGTGTTCGGGTGCTGTCTGGCTCAGGCACGACTAGGGAGACGCATGGCTTTATCGGTTCGTACTTTGCCGCTGCTGTTGGGTGGCTTCATGCTGGCGAGCGGCGCCGCCGTTCAGGCAGATCAGGCGCTGGATCAGCTGGTGGTCAGCCCGTTTGAACATTCCCGTGTCACCAGTGAAGCGCTGGCGGAGAAGGTGGATCATCCGGTGGTGATCGGCAGCGTGCGGCGGATCAACAACCAGCTGCGCGCCGAGCGCGAAATCCGTGTCAACGGCGAGTTGGCGCGAGTGACCTGGGAAATCACCGATGACTACCGTCCCGAAGATGCCTTTCGTTACGTCCTCGCTCAGCTGACCGAGCAGCCGCATACCCTGCTGTACGCCTGTGACGGGCGCGAATGCGGCAGCAGTAGCCTGTGGGCCAATCAGGTCCTGCACAATGCGCAGTTGTACGGCCCCGAGGAAGGGCAGCGTTATCTAGCCTTGCGCCTGGATGGCGAGCCACAGCGCTTTGTCTCGCTTTACTCCATTACCCGCGGTAATCGCCGCAGTTACCTGCACATCGAGCAGACAACGCCAACGCAAGCGGTCGAGCAGGCGCTGTACCCGACGCCGTCGACCTTGCTGAAGGTATTGCGCAGCGAGGCCGAACTGACGCTGCCGGCGCTGGCTGACAACACGGAGCTGAAAGCTAGCTGGACGCGTCTGCTGGTGCGCATGATGCGGCTGGATTCATTGCTGCGGGTGCAGCTCGACGGGGCCGATGCGCCCGCGCTGGCAGAGGGCTTGAAAGAGGGCGGCGTGGCTGCCCAGCGTCTGACGCTGGGCAGTCCTGAGCCGGCTAGCGGGGTGATTATCCGCCAGGTCCGTTAACGGCGTTTGCGGCTGGGTTGCAGTTCCAGTCGATCCGGCAGCGCCTGGATCGACAGCCAATCAAACAGCTGGGTGCGATAGCGACCTTCGTTGAACATCTCGGCCTGATCGCGCAGATGGTCATCCAGCGGGTTGCCGGATTGGCCCAGGGGGTTGATGCCCAGTGTTGCGTTCAGGTCAGACAGGTCAATCAGGCGGCGGGTCGATGGCCCGGCCTTGATCTTGTAGGTTTTCTCGCCACGGTCGAACGCCATGTTGTTCAGCGTCTCGTTACCGCCGTTCACAGCCACCGGCGTGCTGTTAAGGTACTCACCGAACGGCAGCCGCTCCGCCATCGCGTGGGTGTGCTGCAGGCTCGCCAGACGTGACCATTGCCATTGCTCCGGGTCGCTGCCCAGATCGCTTACCAAGCCACTGATCGCGTTTTGCCAGGCGTGCTGAATGGCGGCCTGGCGCCCGTCCAGACTTGGCTGCTGGCGGTTGTCCCACCAGGGTGATGTGGGCTTCCAGTACAGGCTGGCCAGCGTCTTCTCGGCCATGAAGGTGTTGCGGAAGAAGCTGTAGCGCGGGCCCAGCTCGTCGGCGAACAGTGCCTCAGACAGCGCGTCTTGCCAGCGCTGATAAATACTCGCCGCGGCGCTGTTTTGATCGTAGCGTCCGTCCCAGGTCGCCAGCAGGCCGGCAGCGATGGTGGCGGGTTCGTGCAGCGCTTCGGGCAATTGCTCCACATCGAACAGCGGCAGGGCGTCAGCGATCATGCTCAGGGCTATCGGGCGCTGATCGTCGAGCTGGAATGCCTTGAAGTCCGACAGATCAAACTGGTCCTTGCTGGCCAGCAGTTGCTCCAGCCGTTGCGCGCGGTCGGTCGGTGCGTAATAACCGGGCAGCTTGCGGCGCGGATTGCGCTCGGGGTAAGGGTTGTTGGTCGAGAAGATAATGCCGTCGCGCGGGTTGATGATGCGCGGGTTGCTCTCGAACGGCTGATAGCCGAGGAAGTCGTCACGGCCGGACCCGCCGTTCAGCAGGGAAAAGCCATTGCTGCTCTGTGGCCAGCGTTTCAGCTTGCCGATGGCCCACATGGCGATGTTGTTGTCAGCGTCGGCGTACAGCAGATTCAGGCCGGGGGCGCCGTGCAGGGTCGCGGATGCCTCAAACTCGGCCATGCTGGTGGCGCGAGTGAAGCCGTAGAAGGCTTGGGTGGAATCCGCTTCAGGGTCAAGGAAGCTCCAGAACAGGCTGACCGGCTGGCGCTCCATGCTGCCCGGCAGATCATTGATGATCGGGCCGTGACGGCTGCTGCGGGTGCGAATCAGGCGATCTTCCTGGCCTCGAATCTTGATGACTTCCTCGTGCACCTCCAGTCGTTCCCAGTGGTCGACTGCCCAGACCTGTTCGGGGTCATCCGGGTTGGTGCGTTCGCGGTAAAAATCGACGTCATCGTTCATCAGCATGGTCAGGCCCCAGGCGTGATGACGGGTCTGGCCGAGCAAGGGGAACGGGATGCCGGCCAGAAAATGGCCGTAGACTTCGCTGTCCGGCGTACGAATATGCGCTTCATACCAGACTGCCGGAGCGGCAAAGCCGATGTGCGGGTCGTTGGCCAGCAGCGGCGCGCCACTGGTGCTGTGTTCGGCATTGACTACCCAGGCGTTACTGCCAAGGAACTGGCCAGTCGGAAAGGTGCGTTCGACCTGGCTGATCTGCTCCAGCATTGGTGTCAGCAGTTCGATATAGGGCTGACCGGAGGAGCGCAGCGGCGGCAGCTGGTCGGGCCAGCTGGGCACCAGATCGCGGTAGTGGCGCTCGCTCAGGGTGCCGCGAATGCTGTCGACCAGTGCGTCGGTCTTGAATGCTTCGGCAAAGGAATAGGCCATGTAGCCCATGGTGTTGGCGATATCTTCGGTGGTGAAGTAGTCCGGCTGGGTCATCAGCAGACGGTACTCCAGCGGCACGCCGCCGTGGTCGATGTACTGGTTGATACCGTCCTGATAGGCGTGCATCAGACGCACGTGCGGGCTGTCCGGCTGCGCTTCCAGGCGCTCTGCGTAGTCGCGGGCGTGACGGCTGATACCCAGGGTGCGAAAGAACCGGTCGGTCGCAAACGACTCGGCGCCAAACAGTTCGGACAGTCGGCCACCGCCGATACGGCGCAGAATATCCATCTGAAACAGTCGGTCCTGGGCGTGCACATAGCCCAGCGCGCGGTAGGCATCCTCTTCGTTGGCTGCATCGATATGGGGGACGCCCCAGGCGTCGTAGAACACTTCGACCGGTGCCTTCAAGCCGTCGAGTTTCAGCTCGCCTTCGCGCTTTGCCTGTGCGCTATGGACTATCCAGAGCGCAGCCAGTGCGGCTATGGTCAACAGCACGACAAGACAAAGTAACAGTTTGAGAGAGCGGTTGATGCGAGCGTTCACGATGAGCCTTGTGCAGCAAAAAAAGGTTTCGGCATCATGAGCACGCCGATGGGCTGCGTCAATCGGCTTCAGCCGGGTTTGTGAAGGAGCAACAGCAAGATGGCACAGAGAGTCGCCCTGGTATTGGGCAGCGGAGGCGCGCGTGGATACGCGCACATTGGCGTTATCGAAGAGATTGAGCGTCGGGGTTATGAGATCGCCTGCATCGCAGGATGCTCGATGGGCGCCGTAGTCGGCGGCATTCATGCCGCAGGGCGGCTGGCCGATTATCGCAATTGGGTGTCCGGGCTTGATTATCTGGATGTGATCCGGCTGCTGGATATCGGCTTCGGCAACCTCGGCGCGATCCGCGGTGAGCGGGTGTTCGGCCGCATCCGTGAAATTCTTGGCGAGATTGACATCGACGACCTGAATATTCCCTTTACCGCGGTGGCCACTGACCTGACCAACCAGCAGGAAGTCTGGTTTCAGAGTGGTTGCCTGCATCAGGCGATGCGCGCGTCGGCGGCCATTCCCAGCCTGTTCTCGCCGGTAAAGCAGGGCCATCGCGTACTGGTCGACGGCGGCTTGCTCAACCCCTTGCCGATTGTCCCGGTGGTGTCGGCGCACTGCGATCTGATCATGGCGGTCAACCTCAACTCGATTGAAAGCACCCATTACCAGATGCCGGTGATCGAGCGCCCGGCTCCTATTCGTCAGCAGTGGGACCAGTGGATCTCCGCGATAAAACCATCCTGGCTGGGCCGTCGAGCGGACGAAGCCGAGGAGGGCGATCTGGCGTTGCTGGCAGCGGAAGGCGAGGCCGAGGTCGAGCTGATTCATTCGCGCGAGGAAGACCAGGCCGCGCCGGTTGAAGTGGAGCCACCGCCGGGCCCGGCGAGCATGCTGGAGCTGGTCAACTTGTCGTTTGAGGCCATGCAGGCCTCGTTGACCCAGTACAAGATCGCCGGTTATCCACCCGATGTGATTTTTAATGTGCCCAAACGCCTGTGCCGGTTTTTCGAGTTCTATCGAGCGCCTGAGCTGATCGAACTGGGCCGCATGGTGGCCAGCGATACGCTGGATCAGTTCGAGCGGCGCAAGCACTGAGGCGCAGGAAAATAGGCTTGAGGGCGCGTCGCTGCTAGAATCCGCCGATTGATTTTGATGCCCAGTCGGTGGAGAGCAGCATGACCCAGACCATTCGTTTGACCGAGTACAGCCACGGCGCCGGCTGCGGCTGCAAGATTTCGCCCAAGGTGCTGGACGAGATGCTCTCGGTCGGCCAGCCTGGGCCGGCCTTCGAACGGCTCTGGGTGGGTAACGACAGCCGCGATGATGCCGCCGTATTCGGTCTGGATGCAGAGCAGGGCATTGTCAGCACCACCGACTTCTTTATGCCGATTGTCGATGACCCGTTTGACTTCGGCCGCATTGCCGCCACCAACGCCATCAGTGACATCTACGCCATGGGCGGTACGCCGATGATGGCCATCGCTATCCTCGGCTGGCCGGTCAACTTGCTGCCGGCCGCCGTCGCTGGCGAAGTACTGGCCGGCGCCCGTCAGGTCTGCGCCGAAGCCGGTATGCCGCTGGCAGGTGGTCACTCGATTGATGCCCCCGAGCCGATCTTTGGCCTGGCGGTGACTGGCCATGTGCTGCGCAGCCAGCTCAAGCGCAACGATCAGGCCAAGGCCGGTGCGCGGCTGTTTCTGACTAAACCCCTGGGTATCGGCATTCTCACCACCGCTGAAAAGCAGAAGAAACTCCGGCCTGAAGACGCCGGCGTGGCCCGCGACCTGATGTGCCGCCTCAACAGCCCGGGGCAGCGTTTTGCCACCCTGGAAGGCGTGCAGGCGATGACCGACGTGACCGGCTTTGGTCTGCTCGGCCACCTCACCGAAATGGCCGAGGGCGCCAACCTCAAGGCGCAGCTGCAGTTTGCCGCCGTACCCAGGCTGCCTGCGGTCGACTACTACCTTGAGCAGGGCTGCGTGCCCGGTGGCACGCTGCGCAACTTCGACAGCTACGGCCACAAGATCGGCGCGCTCAGCGAAGCGCAGAAGCATCTGCTGTGTGATCCGCAAACCAGCGGCGGCCTGCTGGTCGCTGTTGAGCCCGCAGGCGAAGCCGCGTTTCTCGCGATGGCGCAGGAACTGGGTCTGGAGCTGGCCTGCATCGGCGAACTGGTCGAGTACGATCAGGGGCCGCGGGTCGAGGTGCTCTGATGCGCGATAACACTGAAGACTTCCGTGCCCTGTTCCTCGGCGACGTGCCGCTGATGGACGTGCGCGCGCCGATCGAGTTCGGCAAGGGCGCCTTCCCGCAGTCGGTCAATCTACCGCTGATGAATGACGTGGAGCGCCAGAAGGTGGGCACCATGTACAAGCAGCAGGGGCAGGAAGCCGCGATTGCGCTGGGTCACAGTCTGGTTGGTGGCAAGGTCAAGCAAGCGCGGGTCGAGGCCTGGCTGGAACACGTCAAGGCGCACCCCGAAGGCTATCTGTATTGCTTCCGCGGCGGTCTGCGCTCGCAGCTGGTGCAGCAGTGGCTGGCCGAGGCGGGTGTGCAGTACCCGCGGGTAGTCGGCGGCTACAAGGCCATGCGCCGTTTCCTGATCGACACTCTGGACGCTGCCGCGCTGGAATGCTCACCGATACTGGTGGCTGGCATGACCGGCACCGGCAAGACCGAAGTGATCACCGCGCTGGACAACAGCCTGGATCTGGAAGGTCGTGCCAACCACCGCGGTTCCAGCTTTGGTCGGCATGCCACCCCGCAACCCGCGCAGATCGACTTTGAAAACCTGTTGGCGATTGATGCGCTCAAGCTGCGCGCCGCGGGCGTAAAGCAGATCGTGCTGGAAGACGAAGGCCGCATCGTCGGCAGTTGCTCGCTGCCGCTGACGCTCTACCGGGAGATGCAGGAAGCACCGCTGGTGTGGCTTGAAGACAGCTTCGAGAATCGCGTCACCCGCATTCTTGGCGATTACGTCGTCAACATGCAGGCTGAATACAGCGCCCAGCATCCGGATGACCCGCAAGCCGCGTTTGCTGCTTTCGAAGCGTATCTGCTCGGCAGCCTGCAACGCATCTACAAGCGGCTCGGTGGCGACCGCCACAGTGAGCTGAACGCGTTGATGGAAGGCGCGCTGGCCGAGCAGAAGCGCAGTGGTGATGTACATGGCCATCGTGACTGGATCGCCGGGCTGCTGACCCACTACTACGACCCGATGTACGTCTATCAACGCGAGAACAAGCGCGCCCGCGTGGTGTTCAGTGGCGAACAGGCTGCCATCGTCGAGTGGCTGCGCGAGCAGCATCAGCGCCAGGCATGATGCGTGAACAACAGCTCTGACTTTGGTCGAGCTGTGACTGACAGTGTTGCTACTATCCTGATCATTCAGGCGCCGGAGGCGCTTTCTTTGAATCAGGAGCACACAGCATGAGCATGGAATTTTCCGGCAAGGTCGTTCTCATTACCGGCGCCGCTGCCGGTATCGGCAAGGCAACCGCTGAGGCCTTTGCCGCCGCAGGCGCGCGGGTCATTGCCTCCGACATCGACGCTGAGCAGGGTGCAGCCACCGCCCAGGGCATTCGCGCCGCGGGCGGCGACGTCACCTTTGTCGCCTGCAATGTCGCCGATGCCGAGCAGGTCAAAGCGCTGATTGCCGGTATCGAAGCCGATTACGGTCGTCTGGATTGCGCGTTCAACAACGCGGGTATTGAAATCGAACAGGGCAAGCTGGCCGACGGTGATGAGGGCGTGTTCGACCGCATCATGGACGTCAATGTCAAAGGCGTTTGGCAGTGCATGCGCTTCCAGATTCCGTTGATGCTGAAAAACGGCGGTGGCTCCATCGTCAACACCGCATCGGTAGCGGCGCTGGGCGCCGCCCCCAAGATGAGCATCTACGCTGCCAGCAAGCACGCGGTGCTGGGTCTGACGCGTTCTGCTGCGGTCGAGTACGGCAAGCAGGGCATCCGCGTCAACGCCGTTTGCCCGGCGGTTATCGACACCGACATGTTCCGCCGCGCCGCTGCCATCGAGCCGCGCAAGGCCGAGTTTGCCGCAGCCATGCACCCGGTTGGTCGTATCGGCCGCGCCGAAGAGATCGCCGCTGCGGTGCTGTATCTGTGCGGTGAAAATTCCGGCTTCACCACCGGTATTGCACTGCCGGTTGACGGCGGCAGTACCTGTATCTGACCCGGCTGCCGCACAGCCCCGAGCTGTGCGGCATTGAACGAGATGTGATCGCGGCGCACTCGCCTGTGATTATCTGCTTTACCCATTTTCCTGATACCGCTACCTTTCCTTCATGGCCTGTGGCCATATTGCTTTAGTCAGGGATGGCAGAAGGGCGCTTCGAACGCGTTGGTCGCCATCTTGTGCTGAAAACACAAGATTCAGACGTTCATACAGGGAGTAATGGCATGGAAAGCAACGTTCACGTGGGCAAATACGTTATCCGGTTCGGGATAGTCAATCTCCTGCTGCTTGTGGCAATCGCCGTGGTGCTGACGCTTTTGGGTGTCGATGGCAACTCGGGTACGTCTGTTGCCGCTCTTATCGGTGCAGCGTTGGCTGCAGGCAACCGGTTTCTCAAAGACCATAAGCGGTTGCCAAACCCGTCAGAAAAACGCCGCCTTACCTGGTTATCTCTCTTGGCAGCTGCGGTTGTGTCCCTATGTTTGCTGGCTGCATTTCTCCTTTGGTCTGGTGCAACAAGAGAGCTGCTGAGCATGCACCCGCCAGGCACGTACACAGCGGGTGTTGTGCTGGGTTTACTCGCTTTTTTGGCCGCACTGCACTTCCTTGCATTGTCATTCTCATACGGTTTTTTGCTGAAAAGACAGTACGAGGGAATGATCAAAAAGGGCGTGCTTTAACGAAAGCAAGGCGCGGCTTGCCGGTCTATTACGGCCAGGTGACTACTGCCAGACGCCAGCGCTGTGAAAGGCACCTGCGCTTGCGGTTTAGCGCTGATGAATACGGATGTTTTGATAATAAGGAAAAAGAATGAGCAGGCACTGTTCGGAATGCGGTGTGCAATTGGTTGGAGAGGCCCCCAAATGCAGTAGCTGTGGAGCGATTCAAGGGGATTTTGTTTACAAGAGTCGGGTCGCTGCAGCAGCACTGGCCTTCTTTACCGGCCTATTCGGTATGCATCGGTTCTACCTCGGCCAGTGGTGGGGCGTTCTCTATCTGCTGTTTTTCTGGACTTATATCCCGGCTTTGGTGGCGTTTGTTGAGGGGATTGTCATTCTGTCCACCTCTCAGAAAGCCTGGAATGACAAATACAACAAGGGGCTCTCGCTCGGTATTGAAAAGGGCGGCGTCGTCATCGTCGTGCCGCTTATCTTCTTGACCATTTTCAGCATTGGTACGCTTGCGGCTATCGCCTTGCCGGCCTATCAGGACTACACCCGTCGCTCGCAGATTCTTGAGTCTCATCAGTTGGCAGAGCAGCTCAAACCGCTGGTGGAAACCTACCTGCAACAGCACCAGGAATGGCAGGAAACGTTCAGTCAGCTCGCCGCGGGTGACATTGTGATCCCTGACATGGTGGAATCTGTACAGATTAATACCGGCGCCATTATTGTTTGGCCGGCTTCCAGCATTGGCGTAGACGGTTACATGATGTATTCGCCGCTGCGCTATGGCGAAGGGGTCAAGTGGCGCTGCTCCGATTCGACCGTGGAGCAAAAGTACCTTCCCGGGTCCTGCCGCTAGCGTCCCTCCATTTGCTGTCGTGCCTGCCTGTGCGCGGCTGACGGCAACCGATGATCACTCGGGCCCTGCGTGCGCGGGCCCGAGTGACACCCTTACAACAACAAGAGAACTTTCCAGATGAGCGATTACCAATCTCGCAGCGACAAAGCCTACGCCAAGCAACTCATGCAGGCCGCCAACAAAGAAGCCACCGCCTTCCTCAATCTCAAGGCCACCGCAGAGCGCAAAGATGGCGCTATCCCAGAGAAGTACCGCGAGCTGATGTCCATCGCCGTCGCGCTGTCGACGCAATGTTCCTATTGCATCGACGCCCACGTCGAAAACGCGGTCAAGGCGGGTGCGACTAAGGAAGAGCTCGCGGAAACCGTGTTCATTGCCTCGGCACTGCGCGCGGGCGCAGCGGTTGGGCATGGGTTGCTGGCGATGAAGTTGTTTGAGGAGCATTCGGGCTGAGTTGCTGGTGGGCAGTTTCTACACGGGCCAGCTAGTGTGGCGCTGGTGAAGCACTTTGCGTACGCAACCTGTGCTTCGCCGCTGGCGCTGTAGCGGGGACTATTCGGGCTGCCAGCCAATACGGCTCGCTGAGCTGGGGTGACCGTGTGCGTTTTGCTAAAGCCTACACAGACATGATGCAACAATAGTAGGCTTGGGGTTACGTTTGCGGCGTCACTGTATAGAACTACGGATATTCACGTTTTATTTAAAGGGATTTTATGACGAACTTATTCTTGCGTGGTTTGGGGGTTGTGACGCTGTCTGTCGCTGTTACGGGGCTTGCTGGCTGCAAGTCTGGTGGCGGTGGCGGTGGAGATGGTGCTAGTCCAGAGGCGCCGTCTTCCGGTCCGGTGGTAACGCTGGATTACGGGCTGAAAGCATTCGAGTTCAGCTGGGATGCGGTCACCGAAGCAACTTATTACCAGCTCTATGAAAATATCGGTGGTAATGAGGGTTACCTGTTGGTGGCCGACGACATCACTGATCTTGGCTACACCTTGCAAAATGTCGCGTTGTACAGTCGGGTCAACAGCAGTTATCTGGTAGCAGCCTGTAACGCCGGTGGGTGTACTGACTCCAGCCCGGTTTTCGTTTCCGCCCACTTGAGGGAAGCGATTGGCTACTTCAAAGCATCCAATTCTGACGCTGGCGACAACTTTGGTCGTTCTGTTGCGCTTTCTGCGGATGGCAACACCTTGGTCATCGGTGCCTTCGACGAATATGGCGATGCCAGCAGTACGGCCGCCAATCCGAACAACAACGCCTCGAACGCTGGTGCTGTTTATGTTTTTGACAAGGACGGCGACGGTGCCTGGCAGCAGGCAGCTTACCTGAAGGCGAGCAATGCTGAGGCTGGCGACGAATTCGGCCTATCCGTTGCTGTTAGCGACGATGGAGCCGTTATTGCTGTCGGAGCCGCCCTGGAAGATGGCGACGCCAACAGCACTGTTGCGAGCCCGAACAATGGTGCGCCTAGCAGCGGGGCAGCGTACGTGTTCACCAAACAGAATGGCAGCTGGGCGCAAAGTGCTTATATCAAGGCAGCGAACGCTGAGGCTAATGACTATTTCGGCCAGTCGGTGGCGCTGTCGGCTGATGGCAGTCGTCTTGCGGTAGGGGCTTATCTGGAGAGAGGTGATGCCAGCAGCACCAGCACCAATCCGAACAACAACGCCTATAACGCCGGTGCCGCCTATGTATTCAGTTTCAGCGGTGGGGCCTGGGTGCAAGATGCCTATCTGAAGGCGAGTAACGCGGCTATTGATGACTATTTTGGCCATGAGCTGGATCTTTCCGCTGATGGCGATACATTGGTTGTTGGCGCACATGCCGAAGATGGCGACAGGACCAGCACCGCAGACGCCCCCAACGACAACGCATCCTATGCTGGTGCTGTCTATGTATTCACCAATGACGGTGGGGTGTGGAGCCAGTCGGCTTATCTGAAGGCCGAGAACGCGGCTGTCGCGCAGTACTTTGGTTACGACGTGGCGCTGTCCGCTGACGGAGCCACCCTGGTGGCTGGGGCGATTGGTGAGTCAGGTGATGCGAGCAGCGTCATGGGGAGCACCAATACCAATGCGTCAAGTGCTGGCGCGATCTATGTGTTTACGTTGGACGGCGGCGTTTGGGAGCAGACGGGGTATCTCAAGGCAAGTAATGCCGGGTCCGGTGACGAGTTGGGCTATTCCGTTGCGGTAAGCAGCGACGGTACCGCTGTGATCACTGGTGCGGTCTATGAAGATGGCAGCAGCGCCGGGATTGATGGCGCCGATAATGATTCAAGCCCTTATGCAGGCGCAGCTTACATATTCAGACTGGTCAACGGCGAGTGGACGCAGCAGAGCTATCTCAAGGCCAGCAACGCCCTTAGCTACAATTACTTTGGAACTGCGGTCGCGTTGGCAGATGATGGCACTGCTGCGGTAAGCGCGTATCCAGAAGGCAACGGCGCGTCCGGAATAAGCCATGGCGTGACTACGAACAACAATGCCTTGGGCGCTTCAGGAGCGGTTTGGCTCTATTGACAGCAATGCGCTTCTCTTGAGGTTGGCAGCTTGGTCAAACGAGTCGATGCGTTCTGTTGTTTTAGCATCGCTCTTTGGGCAAAAGGATGAGCTGCGTTGTACGCATCGACTCCCGTAACACTGACCTGGTGTTCGTGTCGCTGGAGCGGGTGGGGTGGCGGCAATTGGGCTGCAGCCTGGCAAAGTTCGGCCGCAAGGCACCGGGCATGAAAAATTGAGACATCGATGTACACAGATGAAGATTTGTACGCAGCAGTAAAAGACGGTGTGCTCGATGAAACGGCGGTTGAGCGCTTCCGCGACTACGTGTCTGGCCGCGCCCATACCCGGCTGGTGGATGAAGAAAACTTCCGGCTGATATCCGGCTTTAACGACATCTTCGTCAGCATTGCAGCGTTCATCCTGCTGGCGTCGGCGGGTTGGGTGTTTGGCCTGCAATCACCTGCATTGGGCTTCTGCGTGGTTGCGATGCTGTCATGGGGTTTGTCGGTGTTCTTCGTCAAACGCCGCAAGCTGGCACTGCCTGCGGTGCTGTTGCTGGCCTCGTTTGTACTTAGCACGGTTGCGTTCCTGGTCTCCGCGCAGGTTGCTGCGGGAATAGAAAAAGACACCGCGATCATGGTTGCTACTGCCATTGGTGCTTTAGCAGCCTGGGCGCATTGGCAGCAGTTTCATGTGCCGATCACCGTCGCTGCCGGTGTCGCCAGTTTGCTTGCGTTCCTGCTGGCGCTGCTGATGCAGCTTGAAGGCTTGCGCGCGTTCATCAACTACTTCCTCTGCGGCGCGGGGCTGGCCACCTTCCTGCTGGCGATGCGTTGGGACGCGCAGGATGTTGATAGAACCACCAGAAAGTCAGACGTCGCCTTTTGGCTGCATCTGCTGGCTGCCCCGTTGATCGTGCATCCGGTGTTTTCTGCGCTGGGGCTGTTTGACGGCAACGGCGGCTTGTTCGGCATCGCAGCAGTCATTGCCCTGTACTTGCTGCTGGCGGTGGTCTCGATCACTGTGGATCGCCGCGCATTGATGGTGTCGTCACTGATCTACGTGGTGTACGCCTTCCGCGAACTGTTCGAGACCTACGGCTCGCTTAGCTCCAGCCTGGCGATATCCGGCCTGTTTATCGGCTCCATGCTGTTGCTGCTGTCAGCGTTCTGGCATCGCAGCAGAGAGATACTGCTGCACGTATTACCGCAGTCGGTGGGCAGATACGTACCGCCAACGAGCTGAGCATCCAGTCTGATTACCTCCAGCTATTCTGGGATAAAGCGGAGGTGGCAGATGAACAAAGACATCGTGCGGCATGGCTTGCTCCTGATCTTGCTGGCGCTGGTAGCAGGGCTGTTTGTCCAGGCCATGCCCATACCCCGGTTGGGATTATCGGCGCATACCATCGGCATACTCAGCGGCGTCTTGCTGATCGCGCTAGGTGCCGTTTGGCAACTGTTCACACTCGGCCCGCGGCAGCAGCGGGTGATGTACTGGAGTTGGGTGTATTCCAGCTACGCCAACTGGCTGGCCTGCCTGATCGGCGCTGCCAGCGGAGCAGGGCAGATGACCCCATTAGCCGCCGCCGGCAGCACCGGCCCCGCATTCGCGGAAACCGTGATGGCGTTGATGTTGAGCAGCGTGGTCGTCACCTCGCTGCTGGCAGTGGGTTTGGCAATCTACGGCTTGCGGGCAGCAGGCCGCACCAACTGAACTTCACCTGTGTGACCCCATAGGGAAGAAGTGCTTTACCCATCAGGGAGACAGCGCTATTTTCCCTTTATGGCAAACCGCCACGTCACGCGAGCCCAAGGATGGCGCCCAACTTCACTCCCAGCCTTTCCGCCTACATGCAACCTCAGTCGAGGCGGCACGGCTGCGCCTGCTCGTGCGGCAGCTGCGGGGCAGAGGATGATTGAAACGTGAAAATGAAGCGGTCAAGCGAATACAGAGTTGGCAGCGCTGCTGCGCGTAACTCGTTGTTTGCAATGGAATTTAATTTTCTAATGGGGCGGCGGGAGGCGTTGTTATGAAGACGTCACTGATATGCAGTTATGAAGCCGTCGGTCCAATCAGCTGTTATTTGCGCGATAGCGAGCGAGACCCAATATCAGCCAAGTGCAAGCTGAATGAAACTGTGAGTATTGAAGTTATGTGTGCTGAGTCCCAACTGTGATGAGAAAGCGCAGAATATGAAATTGACAGGCCTCTGCTCGTCGTCAACCCTTAAGACCAACAGGTCGCCGGTAAGCAAGTGGGTGAATTGCTATACCGGACGGCCTGTTGGTCTTAAGGTAAAGCCGATCCCTGCAATTGCTCACTTTCCTCGCTCGCCAGTCGGCAAGCTGGCGGCACATCCATTTGCGTCCGCAAATGTAACTGCGTTGCCGCCAGCAAATAACAAGGTGTCAGTGTCGGATGCTCCCGCAGATGTCACCCTGCTTGCAGAGCAAGCAGTCCGCCAAATGCGGGATCACCGCACAACACAACGTTATGTGTAGGGAGACACTATGCAAGGCAAATGTTTATGCGGCGAGATCGCATTCGAAGTGACCGAGCCGATTCCGGCAATCTACAAATGCTATTGTTCACTGTGCCGAAAGCAGACTGGCGCGACCTCCAATACTGCAATGGCTATAAATTCGCACCAGTTCCGTTGGTTGTCTGGTCAGCGACTGATTTCGACTTACAAGCGTGAAACCGGGTATACAGTAAATTTTTGCTCAAAGTGTGGGTCGCCGGTTCCAAATCAAATCCGTAACTCTGAGTTCACGTGGGTTCCTGCGGGCCTACTCGAAGAAACTGCGGGGCTGGCTGTTGCGGCGCACCTCTACGTTGACTCAAAAGCAGCTTGGGAGTCTCTTCCAGCAGGGGCTAAATGTTTCAGCGAAATGCCAACGCTAAACGATATTGTCAGTTATCTTTATGACCATACAAACACATAACCAGACGTTGCAGTGGATGCCCTACACTCCGCGCCTTCTTGCACAATGTGCTACGCACATTTTATTGTGCAAGCTGGCACTCCGTTCCGGGCCCCACTGAACTTGGCGTTAGTTTTCAGAGCCAACTATCCATGAAGATTTTTCTGCTAGCTATGGCTTTTATCACGCTTTTATTTGGCATTGTTGCCGCGTACATGGTGTGGGGATATGGATGGAAAGCGTCAACTAATCATGTTTTGGAATATCATAAATCTGAGAGGTCGGCGGCATATGGTGGGCGCAATGAGCGCGTTCCACTAGAGGTAGTCGGCACGATAGATCATGGGCGAGATGTGGCTGTACTTTATGACACCTATGGCAAGGATTATTGGGCCTGCTATGTCAGAACAACGGATCTTCGATTTGGCTGGGTACTTTGTACAGACCTTACAGCAAACTAACAATCGGCTGTTGTCGCCCCTTCGGGGCTGGGACGGCCTTTCCGCCGCTTTGCGGCTACAAGCCCGCCCCAAAGCCGGGCGTTAGAAGTTGCTATGAAATACACGGATGGTGAGCAAGTAAAGGTTGGAGATAAGGTTCTGATTGATGGTCAGCACAATGGATTGGTAGTCGCCAATATAGATGGTGATGAATACTCCGAAAATCATCCCAGAGAACAATGGAGTTACCTTAATTCAGGGGTAATAATTGACACCAGTTTTGGTGGTCTCGTTCACTACGAAAACAATTCAAAAGAGCACGAATCAATAGAGTTGGTGAGCCGTGCGTAAGCTAACTTCTAACAAGCGCAATCAGTATGCTCCCTGTGGTCGCGGGACGTCCAAAACGCTGCGCTTATTTGGCCGCCCCTGTTGCGGGCGTTAGCTGTACCAGAGTATGTACATGGATTCTAGAAAAACTGCATTAGATTTGCTTGCAAAACTGCGCGGAGGCTATCTTGCCTTCGATATGCTGGATCATCCAAAAGCTCCTTCCGTAAAGATATCGAGAGAAGAGCTATGGGGTGCTCTAAGGGAGCTGCGGGAGGAAGGGTTGGTTGCATCAATGCAAGAAAGGCTTGATGGCCCATTATTCACGCTCTCAAAATATGGCCGCGCGCTGATGTCAGAAGAAGGGTACGCATTTGAACAAGAGAAGATAGAGAAAACAAGAAAACTATTTTCATCTTACTTTTGCAAAACTGAGATATGACAGCTAACAAATCAATCAACTTCGCGCCTTCGGCGCCGGACGGCTTACACTGCGCTTCGCTCCGTTTCAGCCGCCGGTTATTGAGGCGTTATGCATCAGGCGAGTTATGAGTCTTTATGAAGCTGTTCAGAATTTAATTCGGTTGTCTCCAGTCATATTGTTGCTGCCGACCTTTATATTCTTACTTAGGTTTAAGTGGTATCAGCGCCTTGGATTCATGTTTTTTCTGGGATGGATTGTAATTGCTGGGTCAACATTATTGTTTTGGAGTTATTCTATCAATTACGCACCAAGCCAAGAAATCGCGATAGATTTGGCTCAGCGGGATGGCGCACCTAGTGTCAATGGCCATTAATTTTGACCCACTTTTGGCCAATAAAATTGACCCACTTG
>JAYNRF010000018.1:0-79087 GCA_038114645.1 Pseudomonadaceae bacterium
CGCTTTAGGCGAAGCATCCTGCCCGACGAGGAGGCGAATTATAGAGACCTCAGCGAGCGCGTCAAGCGTTAATTACCGTTTTATTTCAAAACAACCCAGATTCACTCAACCGGGGCGCTTTTACTGCGCTGACGCCAGCGCCATAGCGACATCACCGGACCCGAAATGGTGTAGCCGACAAAAATTGCCCACAGGATGCGCGACGGATCGGAAGAAATGATCGCGAAGACCAGCACAACCACCAGGATGACAAAGAACGGGACCCGCCCTTTAAAGTCGAGATCCTTGAAACTGTAATAGCGAAAGTTACTGACCATCAGCAGGCCACCCAGCGCCGTCAACACCCCCACCAAGAGGGAGATATCATTACCATCGACACCGAAGTCACTCAGCGACCAGACCATGCCAGCAACCAAGCCTGCCCCTGATGGACTAGGCAACCCCGTAAAGTAACGCTTGTCGTCATCACCAATATGCGTGTTGAAGCGAGCCAAACGCAGCGCAGCACCTGCTACGTAGATGAACGCGAACACCCAGCCCACCTTCCCGAGATCAGTCAGCGCCCAGCTGAACACGACCACAGCCGGCGCGACACCGAACGCGACCATATCGGAAAGCGAATCATACTCGGCGCCAAACGCGCTTTGTGTATTGGTCAGGCGAGCGACCCGACCATCCAGGCCGTCAAGCACCATCGCGATAAAAACAGCGACCGCAGCCCGCGCAAAATCACCATCCATCGCGCTGACGATTGCATAGAAGCCAGTAAACAACGCTGCCGTGGTAAACAGATTGGGAAGCAGATAAATGCCTTTATGGCGAACCTTGCGGCCGTCAGGCCCCGACACCTCTTCGACGTGCTCATCAATTGGCAACAGCGCATGCGCGCCCTCTACCTCGGTGTCGTGATCTTTGTTTTGATGCTCTGTCATGGAGTTACCTTGCAACATTGCCGGACTGAACAGTGTGGCAATTTGACAAGCAAATAACCAGTTCAGCTCCGCGCTCAGACATAAAAAAACGCGGCTATAAGCCGCGTTTTTCATTATCGCTCGACTTAGTTCTTGGCCTTGTCGACGATTTTGTTGGAAGCGATCCACGGCATCATTGCGCGGAGCTTCTCACCCACCTGCTCGATCGGGTGCGCAGCGTTGTTACGACGCGCAGCGGTCATCGACGGATAGTTGTGAGCACCTTCAGCGATAAACATCTTGGCGTACTCGCCATCCTGGATGCGCTTCAGAGCGTTACGCATGGCAGCACGAGACTCATCGTTGATGACTTCCGGGCCAGTCACATACTCACCGTACTCCGCATTATTGGAGATGGAGTAGTTCATGTTGGCAATGCCGCCCTCGTACATCAGGTCGACGATCAGTTTCAGCTCGTGCAGACACTCGAAGTACGCCATTTCCGGCGCGTAACCCGCTTCAACCAGAGTCTCGAAGCCAGCCTTGACCAGCTCAACAGCACCACCGCACAGAACAGCCTGCTCACCAAACAGGTCGGTTTCAGTCTCGTCCTTGAAGGTGGTTTCGATGATGCCGGTACGACCGCCGCCCACACCGCTGGCGTAGGACAGAGCGACGTTCTTGGCGTTGCCGGAAGCGTCCTGGAAGATCGCGATCAGGTCGGGAATACCACCACCCTTAACGAACTCGGAGCGAACAGTGTGGCCCGGCGCTTTCGGCGCGATCATGATGACGTCGAGGTCAGCACGCGGAACGATCTGGTTGTAGTGGATAGCGAAGCCGTGGGCGAAGGCCAGGGTAGCACCCTGCTTCAGGTTCGGCTCAATCTCGGCCTTGTACAGCTGAGACTGGAATTCGTCCGGGGTCAGAATCATGACGACATCAGCAGCTGCAACAGCGGCCGGAACATCGCTGACCTTCAGGCCGTGAGCCTCAGCCTTGGCGATGGAGCTGGAGCCAGGACGCAGACCAACAGTCACGTCGACACCGGAATCCTTCAGGTTGCAAGCGTGCGCATGGCCCTGCGAACCGTAACCGATGATGGCAACTTTCTTGCCCTGGATGATGCTCAGATCACAATCTTTATCGTAATAGACTTGCATGAAATTCCCCTGCTTACTGAGCGGACCGTCTGGCCCGCGACCAATTAGTTTAGATACTCAGAACCTTTTCACCGCGAGCAATACCCGACACCCCGGTGCGCACAACTTCCAGTACAGACGTCGGACCGACAGCCTCGATAAAGCTATCCAGCTTGTCGCTGGTGCCGGTCAGCTGCACGGTATAGACACTCGGTGACACATCCACGATCTGGCCGCGGAAAATATCCGTAGTCCGCTTGACCTCTGCGCGCTGAGCGCCAGTCGCCTTGATCTTGACCAGCATCAGCTCACGCTCGATGTGGGCACCTTCTGACAAGTTGACCAGTTTCACCACTTCGATCAGCTTGTTGAGGTTTTTGGTGATCTGCTCGATCACCTCGTCCTGACCCACTGTTGTCAGCGTCAGACGCGACAGAGTTGGGTCTTCAGTCGGCGCAACGGTCAACGTCTCGATGTTGTAGTTACGCTGAGAGAACAGCCCGACAACACGAGACAACGCGCCCGGTTCGTTTTCCAAAAGAACGGAAATGATATGTCTCATGATCAGGTGCGCTCCGTTTTGCTCAGCCACATGTCTCGCATCGCACCACCGCGAATCTGCATCGGGTATACGTGCTCGCTGGTATCAACCGCGATATCCAGGAAGACCAGACGATCTTTCATGGCAAACGCTTCTGCCATTTTGCTCTTCAGCTCTTTCGGATCGGTAATGCGGATGCCCACATGACCATAGGCCTCGGCCAGCTTGACGAAGTCAGGCAGCGACTCCATGTAGGAGTGCGAATAACGGCTGTTGTATTGCATGTCCTGCCACTGACGGACCATGCCCAGCGCACCGTTGTTCAGGTTGACGATCTTGACCGGCATATCGTACTGCAGACAGGTCGAGAGCTCCTGAATATTCATCTGGATGCTGCCCTCGCCGGTCACGCAGGCAACGGTCGCCTCGGGGAAGTTCAGCTGCACTCCCATGGCCGCCGGGAAGCCGAAGCCCATAGTGCCGAGGCCACCGGAGTTGATCCAGCGGTTCGGCTTGTCGAAGCGGTAGTATTGGGCGGCAAACATCTGGTGCTGACCAACATCGGAGGTGATGAAGGCATCGCCACCGGTCACTTCCCACAACGCTTCGATGACAGCCTGAGGCTTGATGATGCTGCCGTCGCCCTTGTCGTAGGGGAACAGCGCGCCATCGCCACGCCACTCGTCGATTTGCTTCCACCAGGTGGCCTGAGACTCCGCATCCGGCGTCTCGCCAATTTCCTTGAGAGTGGCAACCATCTCAGTCAGCACGCTTTCAACCGGGCCAACAATCGGAATATCGGCCTTAACCATCTTGGAGATGGACGCTGGGTCGATATCGACATGAATGACCTTGGCATTCGGGCAGAACTTGGCGGCGTCTTCGCCGTTGATGACACGGTCATCAAAACGCGCACCAACAGCCAGGATGACGTCAGCGTGATGCATGGTCAGGTTGGCGGTATAGCTGCCGTGCATGCCGAGCATGCCGACAAACTGACGATCAGTACCCGGGAACGCACCCAGCCCCATAAGGGTATTGGTAACCGGCACGTTCAGTGCCTTGGCCAGTTCTGTCAGTTGACGCGAAGCGCCACCCAGCACCACCCCGCCACCGGAGTAGATAACCGGACGTTTGGCGGCCAGCATCATCTCAACCGCTTTGCGGATCTGCCCTGAGTGACCACGAGTTGCCGGGTTGTAAGAGCGCAGCTTGACCTTCTTCGGATAGCTGTACTCGAACTTGTCCGCCGGGTTGGTCATGTCTTTCGGAATATCGACAACAACAGGACCAGGACGACCGCTCTGCGCCAGATAGAAGGCCTTCTTGATGATCTCAGGAATCTCGCGCGGGTCCTTGACCATGAAGCTGTGCTTCACGATCGGACGCGATACGCCAACCATGTCGGTTTCCTGGAAGGCATCGGAGCCGACCATATTGCTTACCACCTGACCGGAGATGACCACCATCGGAATGGAGTCCATGTAGGCAGTCGCAATACCGGTAATAGTGTTGGTTGCGCCGGGACCAGAGGTCACCAGCACCACACCAGCCTTGCCGGTGGCGCGCGCGTAGCCATCAGCCATATGAGCTGCGGCCTGTTCGTGGCGAACCAGAATATGCTCTACGTCATCCTGCCGAAAAATGGCATCGTAGATATGCAGAAGGGCACCGCCCGGGTACCCGTAGATGTATTTAACACCCTCGTCACGCAATGAGCGGACGACCATCTCAGCGCCGGATAAAAGCTCCACTTTTGAATCACCTCTAGCATGCCGACCACCAACACGGTGGGCAGCAGGATACCTGTTTACTGCTCGGCAGCGCAGAACAACGGTGGTTGTACTGCATCAGCTTTGACTACGTGCTTGGAGGCGCATTCCTGCTGTTTCGGAATCGCCCCACCCAGCGCGAGGTAGCGCGTGCGGGTGCCAGGCCGGGCGTTGACGGGTTTCGTCTCCCGGAATGAGCAACAAAACCGGCTGTCTCGGATGCGGGGTGGGCTCCGGCGACAGCTGGTTTATGAGAACCCCGAATTGTTTACACTCAAGGCGTACAAGTCAAGCCAAGTTGCAGAAAACCCCTACCAAGGGATATACCTTGTCAAGAGTGCCCGCACACGTTGTCGGGTTATGGTTATTTCGCTGCACTACAAGGACGCTAGCACCATGCGCAAGTTATTGATTACCACCCTGCTCACCCTGGCCTGCAGCAGCGCCATGGCCACCCAAATGTACAAGTGGGTCGACGAAAACGGCGTTACCCAGTTCAGTCAGCAACCGCCGACGGATAACCAGTATCAACGAATGAACGTCACGCCTCCTCCGCAGCCGAGCACGCCGGCGCCTCAACCCCCCGTGCGCGCCGAAGGCGAGGCAGCAACAACCGAAACAGAGCCGGCTCAGCAACAAACTGACGACGCCGAATATCAGGCTGAATTAGCGGCCTACTGCGAGTCCCTGCGCAACAGATTAACGACGATGGAAAACAACCCCCGCCTGCGCCGCGAGCGTGCTGATGGGACGGTGGAACGGATACCGGAAGAAGAACGCCAAGAGATGATCAGCAAGGCCAAGGCTGACCTGCAAGCCAACTGTCAGGACTGAGCTGCGCCATTGGCCAGCACGGCGGCGCAGTGGTCAATCTGCCCTAGCGCCGTCAGTAGCCCGTCACGACGGCGACCAAGATGGGCGAACGCCTGTTCGCCCATCGGCTGAATACGGCACTCGCCCGGCAGGGTTTCGCCGCGCTCCAGCAAGTGACTCAGCTGCGGAATAAGCACCCATTGCAGCCACTGCTCAAAGGCCAGCGTATCAACGCAGAACGGCGCCTGACTCTCAAGCCGCCAGCGCTCTGGCGCCTCCGGCGCCCACAGCTGCAGCCGTCGCAACTCGATTTCGAGCCCAAGCAGCGCATCAGCCATAGCCGACCAGCCAACAGACATCACAGCGATACGCGAGCCCGTTGACGCGCCTGCTCGGCACCGGCGCTATTGCCCTGCGCCTCTCTGGCCTGGGCAACCAGTTCCCACAGTCCGGCCTGCAGCGCGGGACGCCCGGAGGCGTAGGTCAGGCCACGCTGCGCCAGCTGCTCCGCCTGCGCGGCATCGCCCTGATGCAAACGCACCTGGGCCAAACGATAAAGCACCTGCGGCTCTCGCGGCGCTATGCGCATCGCCCGCTCCAGACTGGCGTTGGCGCCGTTCAAATCACCACTGCTTTCCTGCTGTCTGGCCGTGGTCAGCAGCGCCAGCACCGGCCCTGACAACTGCTCATCTTCCTGTAGAACCGAACTGCCACTGACACTCGGCGCAGCAGTGCCCGTCGAGCTCACGCCATTATCGGTTGAGAACACCGGCTGACTGTCCAGCGGATAGGACTGCACGGCACTGGAGCCACCGCCGCTGTCCGGCACCATGACAACCACACCACTATCTTGCGGCGTGGTCGCCTGGGGCGTATTACTGATGACCCGGCCTGCACCAGTGCGCATATCCTCGTTGGACACCGGACGCCCCGAGTCAACGACAGGGATATTGCCACCTGAGCCTGCGCAGCCAGAAAGCACCGCCATCGCGGCTGCGACCAAGGCTGCCTGTTTGATAGTCATCACGTCTGATCCTCTACTCAATCATCAAAGCTGGAATGGCGACAGCATACTGAGCCAGGCTCAACGCAGCCAGTCGCGAATGGTATCCAGCACTCGATTTGCTCCGTCTCGCAGCGCTTCGGTATCGATTACCGGACGACAGCCCGGGCCCGGCAAAGGCTCGTACCCGGCGCGAAACTGCACTTCAACGCTCCCCTCGCAGGACGGATCACTGCCAAGCCCGGTCGCCGGGTCAGCCCACGCAGTTACAATCTCGGCCGGAGGGACAGCCGACAGACTTTGCGGATGCGCCTGCCCCATAAACGCGTTCCATACCTGCAGCGCGCCTGTCGCCCCGGTCAGACGGGTACGATCATTGTCGTCGCGCCCGATCCAGGACACCGCAACCAGGTCATCAGAGAAGCCCGCGAACCAGCTATCCCGCAAGTCATTCGTGGTGCCGGTTTTACCCGCCAGTCGCACATTGGGCGACACAAAGCGATAAGCCGAGCGACCTGTACCTTCGCTCATGACATGACTCATGGCTTCCTGCGTGAGGAAGATAGTCGCCGAATCAAACCGCTGACGCACCTCAAAGGGATAACGCTTGAGCGGCTCGCCTTCGGCCGTCAGCACGTTGCGAATCGCCCGCAGCGGCGTATTGAAGCCGCCATTGGCTATAGTCTGGAACATGTCTGCCACCTGCATCGGGGTCATTGCACCCGCGCCCAGCAACATGGCCGGATAGGCTGGCCAGTCGTGATCAACACCCAAGCGGCGCACCGTATTCAGCACGTTGTCCACCCCGACATCCACACCAACCCGCACCGCCGCCTGGTTGTAGGATTTGGCCAGCGCCAGATACAGCGGGACCTGACCGTGACTCTGGCGATCGTAGTTCTGCGGCGACCAGGTCTTACCGGGCTCGGCCTCCAGGGTAATTGGCTCGTCGTCAATCGGCGTGATCAGGGAATAGCGCTCCGGCTTTTCCAGTGCGGTCAGGTAGATTGCCGGCTTGATCAGCGAGCCGATGGGACGCGATGCATCCAGCGCCCGATTGAAGCCGGAGAAGCGCGGATTGCTGCCACCCACCAGCGCCAGCACCTCACCAGTCTGCGCACCGGTAACCACCATGGCCGCCTCCAGCGGCTGCTTGTCCGGGGTTTCCCCAATGCGTTTGAGTGTGGACTGAATCGCGTCCTCGGCCTTTTTCTGCAGCAGCGGGTCGAAACTGGTGAAGATACGCAGCCCTTCGCTGGTCAAATCCTCATCGCGATAATCCTCGCGCAGCTGCCGCTTGATCAGATCCATAAACGCCGGGTAACTGGTATTGGCCATGCTGCCACCGACCGTCACATCCAGCGGCCTGGCCTTGGCTTCGTCTGCCTGCTGCTGGCTGATCATGCCCTGCTCGGCCATCAGGTCCAGCACCAGATTGCGGCGCGTGGTAGCGCGCTCCGGATTGCGACGCGGATTGTAATAGGACGCGCCCTTGACCATGCCAACCAGCAGCGCAACCTGATGCAACTGCAGCTCCTGCAGCGGCTGGGCGAAATAATACTGACTAGCCAAGCCAAATCCATGCACTGCCCGGTTACCGTCCTGCCCCAGGAATACTTCGTTGAGGTACGCCTCGAGAATTTCTTCCTTGCTGTAATGCAGCTCCAGCAGCACCGCCATCATCGCCTCAAGGCCCTTGCGCACGATATTGCGGTCGGCAGACAGGAAAAAGTTCTTCACCAGCTGCTGGGTAAGTGTGCTGCCGCCCTGCTGCAGGCTGCCGGAGGTCAGGTTGACAAACATCGCCCGGGCGATGCCCTTGGGGGAAACGCCGAAGTGATGGAAATAATCACGATCTTCAACAGCGACCAGCGAGTCAACCAGATACGGCGGCGCCTGATCCAGGCGGATCAGAATGCGGTCTTCGTTATGAGCAGGATAAATGCCGCCGATCATCAGCGGCTCAAGCCGCGCCATGACCAGATCACGGTTACCGCCGATGCTGCTGATCGTCGCACCATTGAAATGCACACTGACTTTCTGCGCTGGCTCCGCGCCCTCGAAAAACTGGAAGCCACGGGTATACACATCGATTCGACTGCTGCCGACCGCCATCTGCCCTGGCCCGCTGGCCGCGCTGGTCTGACGGTAGCCCAGCGCACGCAATTCAGTCAGGAAGTCGTCACGCGTCAGCGCGCGGCCGGCATACAGCTCGAGCGGCCGGGCGAACACCTTGGCCGGCACCACCCAGCGTTTGCCGGAGAACTTCTCCTGCACAACGGCGTCCAGATAGACCGCCAGCGCGCCAAGCAGCACCATTCCAACCAGCCCCAGTTTGAGCAACCAGCCCCAGAGCCGATTGCTGCGTTTGGCCTTTCCCTTGCCGCGCGATCTGCGTTTATTAGCCATCTTTGTCTGTGTAACTCCGCATCCGTTGTGCCCGCAGCCGCTGCTCCGGGTAATTGACCATGGTTGGCCTCGGACCAGCCAACCCGCATAATGTTCGCATTGCCGACCAAACAAGGAAACGTCGTGAGCCAGACCCTGTTAACTGCGCTGCAGAACCCTGACCTGTATGACCACCCGGTAAGCGGTTTTACTTTGATCGAAACCCATATTTCCTGGGTACTGCTGACCGGCGACTATGTCTACAAGGTCAAGAAGCCCGTCAACTTCGGCTTCCTCGACTTTTCCACCCTTGCTCAACGACAGCACTTCTGCAATGAAGAAGTTCGCCTGAATCGCCGTCTGGCTCCCGAACTCTATCTGGGTGTCGTTGCCGTTACCGGCAGCGAACAGGCACCCGCCCTCGGTGGCGACGGCCCGGCCATCGAATACATGGTCAAGACCCGCCAGTTTCGCCAAGAGGACCTGCTCGGCAACCTGCAACGCGCAGGCGGCCTGACCACCTCACACATCGACCAAATGGCCGAGGTATTGGCGCGCTTCCACGGTCAGATCGAGCACGCCGAACTGGACACCCCGTTTGGCGCACCCGAGCAGGTACACGCACCGGTCGCACAAAACTTCGAACAGATTCGACCGTTCCTGTCCGCTGCCGGCGATCTGCAGCAACTCGATGCCCTTGAGCAGTGGGCGAATACTACCTACGAGCGGCTGATTCCCCAAATCGCCGAACGCAAGGCCACCGGCATGGTGCGCGAATGCCACGGCGACGTGTATCTGGACAACGTTACCCTGATCGACGGCCAAGTGACCCTGTTTGACTGCATCGAGTTCAACGAACCCTTCCGCTGGACTGACGTGATGGCCGACGTCGCCTTCATGAGCATGGACCTTGAAGACCGAGGCCTGCACACTCTCTCCAACCGCTTTGTGAGCGCCTACCTGGAACACACCGGCGACTATCAGGGGCTGGCGGTACTCAACTACTACAAGGCCTACCGCGCCATGGTGCGTGCCAAGGTTGCATTGTTCGGCCTGCACGACGGCATGACCGAGGAGCAGCGCGCCGCTACCATGCAACGCTATTACGGCTACGCCGCACTGGCAGAAAGCTACAGTGCTCTGGCTCCGCGTTTCGGCCTGCTCACCTTCGGCGTTTCCGGCAGCGGCAAGAGCACGCTGGCGGTCAAACTGGTTGAACAGCTCGGCGCCATCCGCCTGCGCTCCGATGTCGAACGCAAGCGCCTGTTTGGTGACGAAAGCGGCGCGGACCTGGATTCCGGCCTGTATAGCCCCGAGCGCAGCGATCAGACTTACCGCCGACTGGCCAGCCTGGCGGCGCAGACCCTCGCCAATGGCTATCCAGTGATTGTCGATGCCACCCACCTGAAGCAGGCACAGCGCCAGCTTATGCGCGATGCCATCGAGGATCAGGGCGCACCCTGTCTGGTACTGCATTGCGACGCACCGCAACCGACAATCGAACAATGGCTGGTCGAGCGTCAGCAACAGGGCTCTGACGTGTCCGACGCCGGCGTCGAAGTCATGCACCACCAGCTGCAGTCAATGGAGCCGCTGAGCGACGAGGAAAGCCAGCTGGCCGTCACCGTAGACACCAGCAGCCACGACGCCATGAACGGTATCGCCGAACAGCTGCGCCAACGCCTGTAATCCACGACCGGCGTGACCTGTACGGATAGGACACGCCGATCTACACTGGAGTTCGGGATCTCTAATAACAAAAGCCGAACCCGACGCCATGCCGCATACAACCTTGCGCCCGGTCACCGTACCGGGCCTGTCCGACCCTTTGCTGTCCCTGTGTCCAACGGGCACCCCCCATCCGCAACCATCAGAGCGGGAGCCTCGACATGGAAACCGATGAGCTGCTGGGACTACGCAACCTCGGAAAAACCTCCGCCCAGTGGCTGCATGCCACCGGCATCCACAACCTTGATCAACTCCGTCAGCTCGGCCCCGTCGACGCCTATCGCGCAGTACGCGCGCGCGGCTTCAACGCGTCAAAGGCATTGATGTTCTCAATCGCCGGCGCGCTGCAGAACGTGCATTGGAACGAGTTGGATCCAGATTACAAGCAACAGCTACTGGATCAGCTCGACCGCCACGACGACAGAGACGCTGGCAGGGATTAAGCGACCTGGCTCACACTGGCACCCGGATCATCTTGCCCGCGTGCGGGCAGCCTTTTATGTTGGCGTCATGCGGCCCGACTGCGCTAATGTAGGGCTGTCCTGCAGCGATAAGAGCCCCGTGCGGCCACGGCTCTTCAGCAGTACGTCAGGGCAACAACAAAAGGAATTCAGCCATGTATCTGATAGGTGACCAGCCCCCTTACGCCGAAAAGCTCATCAGCTCACTTCAGCGTATCCCTGAACAGCTGCTCGAAGGACTCGAGCCCTGCGGCCAGCCGGTCGAGCTGGGCGCAGTAGACGACCTTTACGAACACGTCAGCGGGGCACAGCTATACCTTCTCAAAAGCGGGCTGCTGCACGCACTGATCGATGGCAAACCCCTGTTCTATGTACAGGAGGGCGACCTGATCGGCCTGCGCCAGGGCCTGAACGCCGCGCCCTGCAAGTATCTGAGCGAAGAACCGCTGGTACTGGTCCCCTACGACCGGGAAGCGTTTTTCAAGCATATTCACACTGACCGTCGCCGCCAGGACCAGTTCACCCAGTACCTGCTCGGCCAGGCCGCACTGATGTCGGATGCACTGGCGCACACCAAGCAGCCGGAAGTCCGCCCGGTAACCGGGTTTCAGCACTTTGCCCCCGGCGCCGAACTGATTCGTCAAGGTGATGAAGCGGATCATGTCTTCATCATCACCGAGGGACACGCCGAGGCCTTTGTCCAGGGTATCAAGGTCGGAGATGTGCAGAAGGATGAGATTTTTGGCGCCATGGCGCTGTTTACCCGCGAGAAGCGCTCCGCCACAGTCATCGCCAGCGTACCGACCACGGTCATGATGATCCCCAAAGAACAGTTCCTTGCGCTGATGCAAAGCAATCCACGCATCGCTCACAGCCTGATCGAGAGCATGGCGCGCCGCATCGACCTGATGAACAAGGAACTGACCCACTACAAGCAGCAGGCACAGAAATAATTCTCATTTAAGCTTGACACTTAAATGATAACGTTTATCATTAGCAACAAGTCATCGCGAGATGGCTGTGATAACAGGATTGTCGCGAGACAAACGGTTATCTCCTCATCAGGCTAATCACGGATTTCGCCCGCTCACTGAGCGGGCATTTTTTTGTCTGCAGAACACAAACAAAAACGCCGCTCAACCAAGGTTGGGCGGCGTTTTTGTTATAGCGTCGCCTAGCCTTCAGCGCTGGCGTTTTGCTCGGTTCCGGGCTCGGCAAAGTCGCCACCACCCAGCGCCTTATACAGACTGATTTCACTGAGCAGCTGACTCAAGCGATCAGAGATCACACTCTGCCTGGCTTCGAACAACTGACGCTGGGCATCGAGCAGGGTCAGGTAGCTATCAACCCCGATGCTGTAACGCCGATCAGCGAGCCTGTAGTACTCCTCCGACGCCTCGAGCAGAGCGCGCTGCGCGACCAACTGGTCAACGTACGTCTGGCGTGCATCGAGCCCATCAGCCACTTCGCGAAACGCGCTCTGAATGACCCCCTCATATTGGGCGATTTGCTGGTTACGGCTGATCTCGGCATAGTCCAGACTGGCCTTCAAGGCGCCAGCCCGGAAGATCGGCACACTGATACTGGGCGAAAACGTCCAGTACTCCGAGCCGCTGCCGAACAGATCGGACAACTGACTGCTTGCCGTACCGGCAGCACCGGTCAGGCTGATACTCGGGAAGAACGCCGCCTTGGCGGCGCCAATGCTTGCGTTGACCGACAACAGTTGATGCTCGGCCTGCAGCACGTCAGGGCGGCTATACAGCACCTCGGACGACAATCCGACCGGCAGCTCGGCCAACACCGGTTGATCCAGCAGCATCGGGTTTCCAGCCGTAGCCGACCACGGCTGGCCAACCAGCACGGTCAGCGCGTTGCGGTCCTGGGCGACCTGACGCTGATAGCGCGCCAGCGCTGCGCGGGCAGATTCGACCGCGGTCCGCGCCTGCGCCAGTTCAAGACTGGAGGCAACCCCTACTTCGTTGCTGCGCTTGGTCAACGCGTAGCTTTCTTCGTAGGTTTTCAGCGTCTCTGCGGTCATGTTCAGCAGCGCCTGATCGGCCTGCAGCGTCAGATAGGTGCTGGCAACGTCTGCCACCAGGCTGATCTGCACGCCACGACGGGCTTCATCGCTGGCCAGAAAATCCTGCAATGCCTGCTCGCGCAGGCTGCGAATACGGCCGAACAGATCCAGCTCCCAAGACAGCCCTAGGGTGGCTGAATACTGCCCACCAACGCTGTGCTGGCCGTTGCTTGAGAGGTCATGCGGTGTACGCGTGCGAGTCCCATTGCCGTTCGCGTCAATCTGCGGATACAGCGCCGAGCCCTGAATATCGTACAGAGCCCGATTCGCCTCGACGTTAAGTGCCGCCACACGCAGATCGCGGTTGTTTTCGAGCGCCAAACCAATCAGACGCTGCAGTTCCGCGTCTTTGAAAAAGCTGCGCCAGCCGATCAACTGGGTCTGTTCCACACCCTGATCAACACCTTCGCCCCAGTTGGCCGGAACCGGCGACGCCGGGCGGTCGTACTCGGGAATCAGCGAGCAGCCGCTCAGGGCGGCGACAACCGCCAGGCTCAATACGCAGCGTTTCACTGTGCGTCCTCCGCTGTTTCAGTCTTGCCTTTGCGTTCAGTAAACCATTGGGTGACCACAACATAGAACAGCGGCACCCAGAAGATCGCCAGCACGGTAGCAGTCATCATGCCGCCAATCACGCCGGTACCAATGGCGTGGGAACTGCCGGCACCGGCACCCGAGGCCAGCGCCAGCGGCACGACACCCAGAGTAAATGCCAGCGAGGTCATTACGATTGGCCGCAGGCGCAAACGACACGCCTCCACCGCCGCACTGGTGATGCTCATCCCTTGCTCGTGCAGGTCTTTGGCGAACTCGACAATCAGGATCGCATTCTTGGCCGTCAGGCCGATGGTCGTCAGCAGGCCCACCTGGAAGAACACGTCGTTCGACAGGCCACGCCCCAAGGTCGCCAACAGCGCACCGATAACACCCAGCGGCACCACCAGCATGACCGCCAGCGGAATCGACCAGCTCTCGTACAGCGCCGCCAGACACAGGAAGACAACGATCAGCGACAGTGCGTACAGGGCCGGTGCCTGATCACCCGACAGACGCTCCTCAAACGACAGCCCGGTCCAGGACAGGCCAACACCCTTGGGTAACTGCTGGCCCAGGCGCTCGATCTCCGCCATCGCATCACCGGTACTAAAGCCGGGAGCCGGCTCACCCTGAATCTCCATCGCCGGCACACCGTTGTAGCGCGACAGTTTGGGTGAGCCGTAGACCCACTCTCCGGTAGCGAAGGCGCTGAATGGCACCATCTCCCCGCTGCTGTTGCGCACAAACCATTTCTGCAGGTCCTGCGGATTCATTCGCGAGTCCGCCTGTCCTTGCATGAAGACCTTCTTGACCCGGCCGCGATCGATGAAATCGTTGACGTAGCTGGACCCCCAGGCAATCGACAGCGTCTGGTTGATGTCGGCCAGTGACAGCCCGAGCGCACTGGCCTTCTCGTCATCAATCAGCAGCTGAAACTGTGGCTGATCATCCTGGCCATTCGGCCGCACGTTGGCCAGAATGCTGCTCTGCGCCGACATGCCAAGCAACTGATTGCGCGCCTGCATCAGCACGTCATGCCCAACGCCTGCGTTGTCCTGCAGATAGACGTTGAAGCCGGACGCAGTACCCAGCTCCATCACGGCCGGAGGAGCAAAGGCAAACACCATCGCGTCACGGTATCCAAAGAAGTGCTGCTGCGCCCGCTGCTGCAGCGCGAATACGCTCAGCTCCGGATCTTCACGCTCTTCCCACGGTTTCAGACCGACAAACGCCAGACCCGCGCTCTGACCACGTCCGGCGAAGTTGAAGCCGGTCACTGTGAACACCGAGTTAACCGTATCGGACTCGTGTTCGAGCAGGTAGGTACGCATGGCGTCAACGGTCTGCTGCGTCCGCTCAGCAGTCGAGCCGACCGGCGCCTGAACCTGCACATACAGCACGCCCTGATCTTCGTCCGGCAAGAAGGACGTGGGCAGGCGAGTGAACAGAAACGCCATCAGGCCAACGATCACCACATACAGCAGCAGGTACGGCGCCTTGCGCTGCAGAATGGAAGCGACACTGTTTTCGTAACGCTTCACGCCACGATCAAAAGTACGGTTAAACCAGCCGAAGAATCCGCGTTCGGCGTGGGTATGCCCCTTCTGCACCGGCTTGAGGATGGTCGCGCACAGCGCCGGTGTGAAGATCAACGCCACCAGCACCGAGAGGATCATCGCCGAGGCGATAGTGATCGAGAACTGCCGGTAGATCACCCCTGTCGAACCACCGAAGAACGCCATCGGCAGAAATACCGCCGACAGCACCAGCCCAATACCCACCAATGCGCCTTGAATCTGGCCCATCGAGCGGCGCGTCGCCTCCACCGGCGACAGCCCCTCTTCGGCCATCACCCGCTCGACGTTTTCGACCACCACGATGGCGTCATCCACCAGCAAGCCGATGGCGAGCACCATGGCGAACATGGTCAGAATGTTGATAGTAAAACCAAAGGCAGACAACAGGCCGAAAGTGCCCAGCAGCACCACCGGCACAGCCAGCGTCGGGATCAACGTGGCGCGGAAGTTCTGCAGGAACAGGTACATCACCAGGAACACCAGCACCACCGCCTCGAACAGGGTGTGCACCACCCCCATGATCGACTCGGAGACGACCGGCGAGGTGTCATACGGGAACACCACCTTCATGCCTTCCGGGAAGAACGGTTCCAGATTGGCAATGGTCTGACGGATCGCCTTGGCAGTCTCCAGCGCGTTGGCGCCGGTAGCCAGCTTGATTGCCATACCGGAAGCCGGCATGCCGTTGTACAGCGCTGAAATGCTGGCGTCCTGCGCGCCCAGTTCAACGGTCGCCACGTCACCCAGACGCACTTGCGAGCCATCGCTGTTGACCTTGAGCAGGATCTCGCGGAACTGCTCGGGCGTTTGCAAACGCGTTTTGCTCAGGATGGTCGCGTTCAGTTGCTGTCCCGGCAGCGCGGGCAAACCACCAAACTGACCAGCCGAGACCTGCACGTTCTGAGCCTGCACTGCGGTGCTGATATCTCCGGGGGTCAAATTAAAGCTGTTGAGCTTGGCTGGATCCAGCCAGATGCGCATCGCATAGGGCGCACCGAAAACCTGAAAGTCGCCCACACCCTGAGTCCGCGAAATCGGATCCTGAATGTTGGAAACGATGTAATCGGCCAGGTCAAAACGGTCCATGCTACCGTCTTCAGACACAACCCCGATGACCATCAGGAAGTTGCGCACCGACTTGGTAACCCGGATCCCCTGCTGCTGCACTTCCTGCGGCAACAACGGCGTCGCCAGCTGCAGCTTGTTCTGCACCTGCACCTGTGCAATATCCGGATCAACCCCCTGATTGAAGGTCACGGTGATCGACATGCTGCCGTCGGAGTTGCTGTCCGAGGAAATGTAACGCAGCCCGTCGATACCATTGAGCTGCTGCTCAATGACCTGTACGACGGTGTCCTGAACCGTTTGGGCAGACGCACCCGGGTAGGAAACGGAAATCCCCACGGCCGGCGGCGCGATACTCGGATACTGGTTGATCGGCAGCTTGAGAATGGCAAGCCCGCCAACCAGCATGATGACCAGTGCGACCACCCAGGCAAAGATCGGGCGATCGATGAAAAATCTCGACATGGTTCGCTTCCTTACTGATCAGCGGAGGGCTGGGTGGCACTCGGATCGGCCACGTTTCCGGCCGGCTGCACAGTCACCTGCGCACCGGGGCGAACATACTGCAACCCTTCGGTGATCAGCTGATCACCCTCGCTCAGGCCCGACACGATCAACCAGCGGTTGCCTACGGTCCGGTCGGTCACAACATCACGCTGCTCCACCTTGCCTTCGGCGTTGACCACCATCGCAGTGGCGTTGCCGCGCGGCGTACGCGTTATGCCCTGCTGCGGCGCCAGGATGGCGTCGCTCTTGGCACCGGAGACCAGGCTGGCATGGACAAACATGCCCGGCAGCAGCAACCGATCAGGGTTAGGAAAGACAGCTCGCAGGGTTACCGAACCGGTGCTTTCATCCACGCTGACCTCGGAAAACTCCAACTTGCCCTCATGCCCATAGTTGCTGCCATCCTCCAGGGTCAAGGTCACGCTGGCGGCGTTGTCGCCCGCACGCTGCAGGCGCCCGGCGTCCAGGTCACGGCGCAGGTTGAGCATCTCGCGTGACGACTGGGTAATGTCGACATAGATGGGATCCAGCTGCTGAATGGTTGCCAGCTGCTGACTCTGACCGCTGGTGACCAATGCCCCCTCGCTCACCGCAGAGCGACCGATCCGACCCGAGATTGGTGCCAGCACCTTGGTGTAACGCACATTGATGCGCGCCTCATCGAGCGCTGCCTGAGCCTGCAGACTGGCAGCCCGCGCCTCATCAAACTCCTGCTGGCTCACCGCATTCTCCTTGACCAGAATGCCGTAGCGTTCCGCCAGCGAACGCGTCGAAATGCTGCTGGCCTCGGCGCTCTTCAGCGCCGCCTGATACACATCGTCGTCAATCTGGTACAGCTGCTGACCGGCCTTCACTTCGGCGCCCTCGACAAACAGACGCTTTTCCAGGATGCCGTTAACCTGCGGGCGCACCTCTGCGATCCGATACGCGGCAGTACGCCCGGGCAGATCACTGGTCAGCACAAAATGCTCAGCCTTGAGCGTCACAACACCAACCGGCGTCGCCTGCTGTTGCTGTTGTTGCTGCTCACCGGCCTGCTCGGACTCCTGACAGGCGCTGATCAACAGAGTGGAAACAAGAAGCGGAAGGAGAGCAGCGCGAGCTGGCTTCATCGGCATGGGGAGTCCTCGTGACAAACCGTGGTAACTGAATTCTGCGAGCGCCCCTGCAACCCTTCCGGGAGAGGCACGAGTGATTGGCGCACAATATACTTACATTCATACCTGTTTGTAAATTGTTTTGACCTTACGTTAACATTAGCTCACAACTTCGCCGCCAACGGCCTCCAATAACCGTTTTCACCCGAGATTTGCATGGTCAGACGTACCAAAGAAGAAGCCTTTGAAACCCGAGAAAGCATCCTCAATGCGGCAGAAAAGTGCTTTCACGAAAAAGGGGTTTCGCGCACCTCGTTAAGCGAGATCGCGCAGGCGGCAGGCGTCACCCGAGGGGCGATCTACTGGCATTTTCAGGACAAGGCCGACCTGCTGGATGCCCTGTTCGAGCGTATTCAATTGCCGATGGCCGCGCTGAACCAGGCTGCGCAGGACGCCAGCGCTACCAATCCGCTGGAGCGTTTCCGGGAACTGCTGGTGGCCGTGCTCAAGCGCCTCGAGTCCGACCCATCCTCGCGTCGGGTCAATGAGATTCTGCTGCTCAAGTGTGATTACGTCGAAGAGCCGTGTACGCAGAAAAAGCACCTGCAAAGCATGAACCGGCACCACGACGACAACCTGAAGACCTCGATCCTGCTGGCCATCGCCAGCGGTGAGTTGCCCGCCGACCTGGATCTCGACATGGCGCTGTTCTGCACCCATTCGTTCATCTATGGCGTACTGCACCAGTGGCTGATGCAGCCTCAGCAGATCAGCCTGGTCGAGCGTGCCGACGATGTCGCCGCCACCCTGCTGGACATGCTTCGCAACAACCCGCACCTGCGCTGCAAGAGCAATTAGTTAGCGGCGGCGCGGCGCATCTGCTCACAGTGATCCTGCTCGGGCCATTGCGGGGCGAGCCATACATAATCCGCCTGCTCAACGCCGGGCAGCGCGCTTCCCACCTCGGCCAGCAATACCACAACCGGCGGCTCGCTCCAGTCTTGCTGCCAGTGCAGCGGCACGCCCAGATCCCGTCGCGCATGATAGGCGCCGGCGATCAGCAGCGCTGGCGCAGGTGCACTCGCAAGCACGGCGGCCATGCGCTGATCACGCGCGTGCTGAATCGCCAGCATCGGCGTTACCTGCGCCGACTCAATCAGCCCGCAATGGCTGTCCAGAATGATCTGTTCCAGCGCCTGCCGAGCACCTGCGGGGTAGTCAAGCGCCGGCGGGGCGCGGTAGAACGCCATCAACTGATCACGATTCAGGTTTGCCGCCAGCAGCCGCTGCGGCTGGGTCAGCCCCCAGCGCACCAGCGGCCCGTAGAGCGACCAATCCCAACCAGGTTGCCACTGCAACTGCGCGTTGAGCTCGGCATCCGCCGGTAACGGTTGCGCCTGCAGCGCATCCACCAATGGCTGCTGATCCGGTTGCAGCATCTCCATCACCAGTGCGCCCTGCGGTCGACGCGCCTGCAGTTGCTCGAGCAGCCAGAGCTGCAGTTGGTGATGGTCGGGGTGATCGTGACGCTCCCCGAGAATCAGCCGCGGCCGCCCCGCCAGAGCATCAGCCAGTTGCTGCGCGTCCAGCCAGCGCTCGGCGCGCGTATCCCACACCTGCCCGAGATGCGGGTCGTCCAGCCCTCCCGTTCCCTGCCAAACAGGGAGCGGTGCCGCCAGCACCGGGCCACCGAGCAACAGACAGCACAGCAAACCAAGCAATTTCATTACCACCTCACAGAATGACCAGCGGGCAGTCCTGCAGCGGATGCGGCTGCACCTGCACCTGAACCCCAAACACGCGCGCGATGCGCTCTGCCTGCAATACGTCCCAGGGCGAGCCGAGTGCATCCAACTGCCCTTGGTGCAGTAACAGAACCCGATCAGCAAAGGCGGCCGCCAGATTCAGATCGTGCAACACCACCAGCACGCTCAGCCCGCGCGCAGCCATCACCCGCGCCTGCTGCATGATCAACCGCTGATGGGCCAGATCCAGCGAAGCAGTCGGCTCATCCAGCAACAGACAACCACACTCGCCAGCCTCCCAGATCTGCGCCAGCACCCGCGCCAAATGCACCCGCTGACGCTCACCACCCGAGAGGGTCAGGTAGCTGCGGCCAGCCAGATGAGCGATATCCGCGGCCGCCATCGCCTGCGCGCAGACCTGCTGATCCTGCCAGAGCCCGGCGGCATGCGGCATACGCCCGAGCGCTACGACCTCCTCAACACGAAACGGAAACACCAGTTCGGAGTGCTGCGGCAACACCGCCAGGCACCGGGCACGCTCGAGTGCGGGCCAGTCTGCCAATGCGCGTTCGCCCAACCTCAGCTGGCCGGCGTCGGGTTTCAGTTCGCCACTGAGCGCTGCCAGCAGGGTGCTTTTGCCTGCGCCGTTAGTGCCCAGCACCGCCATGACCTCGCCCGCCTGCAGCTCAAACGACAGGTCCGCCAGCACCGGCCGGCCAGCGCGACTGCAACTCAGGTGCTGCACGCTGAGCATCAGAAGCCCCCCTGGCGCCGCACGCGCATCAACAGTGACAGGAAGAACGGCGCCCCCAACAGCGCCGTGATGATCCCCAGCGGCAGCTCCGCCGGCGCCAGCAGCATCCGGGCCACCACATCAGACAACAGCAACAAGGCCGCCCCCAGCACCATCGAGGCCGGCAGCAGCCAGCGGTGATCAGGGCCCAGCAGCAGACGCACCAGATGGGGCACCACCAGCCCGACAAAACCAATCAGGCCACAGGCCGCCACACAGGCGCCCACCCCAAGGGCCGTCAGCAGTATCAGCTCGCGCTTGACCCGCTCTACCTCGATACCAAGATGGCGTGCCTCGGATTCGCCAAGCAGCAATGCATTCAGCGCCGGCGCCAGCTTCGGTAAACGCCACCAAACCGGCAGGCAGCAGAGCGCCAGCAACCCCACCCGGGCATAGTCGGCGCCCGCCAGGCTGCCCATGTTCCAGAAGGTCAGGGTGCGCAGCATGCTGTCATCCGCCAGATAGCTGAGCAGGCCGACCAATGCGCCACTGATCGCGGTAATGGCGATACCCGCCAGCAACATGCTCGCCACCGAAGTCCCCTGCATCGACTGCCCGAGTCGATAGACCAGAGCGGTACAGGCCACCCCGCCAGCGAAGGCGCCGAGTACGGTCAGATATGGCTGCACGCCCGCCGCAAGCGGCCCGACCAGCAGGGCGCCCAGCACGATAACGGCCGCAGCGCCCAGCGCGGCGCCGCTGGAAATACCGATCAGTCCCGGATCAGCCAGCGGGTTGCGGAACAGCCCCTGCATCGCCGCGCCGGTCAACGCCAGCGTGGCCCCGGCGACTACCCCCATCAAGGTGCGCGGCAGACGAATCTGCTCAATGATCAATTGCTGATCGACCGGCGCAGCGCCGGCACCCAGGCGCCAGAACAGCGCTCGCAGGGTGTCAGCCGGCGCAATACTGACCGGGCCGAGTGCCAGCGACAGCAGGCAGGCTGCCAGCAGCACAATCAGCAGAAGTGTGAGTACCAGCCTCTTGTCACGTGGCTGCAGCACCATGTCGTATTCCTGTTACTGATCCGTAGCGCATGCGCCACGGGTGAAAGGACTGTCAGCATACCGGGCGCGACTGACGCCGTCATGGCGACGGCTGGCTTTCCCTCGCCCGCCGCAGGATAATCGGCGCCATGTCCGACGATGATTTTCTCCCGCAACCTCTTTGCCGCCTCGCCGATCTGCCCGAACGCGGCAGCAAGGGCGTTACCTATCAGGGTCAGTCGCTGTTCCTGGTGCGCCAGGGCGAGCAGGTTTACCTGTACGAGAATCGCTGCCCGCATCGCGGCATTGGTCTGGAGTGGGTACCGGATCAGTTTCTCGACAGCTCCGGCAGACTGATCCAGTGTGCAACCCACGGCGCACTGTTTTTGCCGGAAAGCGGCGAATGCGTCGCCGGCCCCTGCGTTGGCCAGTCACTGCGCCAGTTGCGCTGCCACATCAGCAACGGCTACGTCTGGCGCAACGACGACCAGCCGTCATAGCTGCACCGGCAGAGCACCGCGCACCTGCATGCCCTGTGGCTGCGGCCAGACCGACCACGCCAGTACTTCCACGCCCTGCGCGGCCGCCTCGCGCAGCAGCCGGCCATACTCGGGGTCAATCTCATCAGCCGGGCGGACCTGCTCGATACCCGAGTGCATGACACAGAACAGCAGGCAGGCGCGCCGACCGCTCTGCACCACCTCAACCAACTCACGCAAGTGCTTCTGACCACGGACGCTGACCGCATCGGGGAAGGCCCCCACGCCCTCACCCAGAGCCAGCGTCACGCTCTTCACCTCAACCACGCAGTCGGGTTGCGCGCCGCCGGAGAGCAAAAAATCGAAGCGACTGGCGCCGCCTGGCAGGCGCACCTCCGCGCGCTGCTGCGTATAGCCCAGGAGCGGGGTGATCAAGCCGGCCTGCAGCGCCTGCGCCACTACCCGGTTGGCACGCGCACTGTGGATACAGGCCAGCTCACCAGGCGCAATCTCAACCAGCTCCCAGGTGCCCGGCAGCTTGCGGCCCGGCTTGTAATCCAGGCTGACCCAGACCCGGTCGCCGGGCTGGCCGCAGTTGCGCATCGAGCCGGTATTCGGGCAATGCACCGTCAGCTCCTGCCCATCCGGCAAGCGAATATCGGTGAGAAAGCGCTTGTAGCGCCGCAACAGCGTCGCCTCCTGCAGCGGCGTCTCGAACGGAATCAGCATCCGGGTGACCAGCTTGTCAGCGCACGGGCAATCCGCTCGACCGCCTGTTCAAGACGCTCCAGCGAGGTGGTGTAGGCGAGACGCAGGTGCTGCTCCGCGCGGTGATGGCCGAAGTCGAGCCCAGGTGTCAGCGCTACAAACTCCCGTTCGATCACGTGCTGACAGAAGCTCGCGCTGTCGCCACCGAGCGCTTGCATGTCGGCATATAAATAGAAAGCGCCCTGCGGTGTAACCGGCACCTTGAAGCCGAGGTCACGGATGGCCGGCAGCAGGAAGTCACGGCGCACCTGAAAGGCGCGACGACGGATCTCGCAGATTTCCCGGCTTTCTTCGCCAAAGGCCGCCAGCGCCGCTTGCTGAGCCATGTGGGGTGCGCAGATGTAGAGGTTCTGCGCCAGCTTTTCCAGCTCCGGCACCGCGGCCTCGGGCGCGACCAGCCAGCCCAGGCGCCAGCCGGTCATGCCGAAGTATTTGGAGAAACTGTTGAGCACAAAGGCATCGTCAGCTACCTCAAGCACAGACGGCGCATCCAGCCCATAGGTCAGGCCATGGTAGATCTCGTCAACGATCAACTCAGCCCCCAGACGCCGACAGGTCACCGACAGCGCAGCCAGTTCCTCACGCGACAGCAAGGTGCCGGTCGGGTTGGCCGGCGACGCCGCCAGCACCGCAACGCAGTCGCTATCCCAATGCTGCTCAATCAGGTCCGGGGTCAATTGATAGTTGGTTTCCGGGCCGGTGGGCACCAGCACTGCACGCCCTTCTACCAAACGGAGAAAATGGCGATTGCAGGGATAGGCGGGGTCTGCCATCAACACCTTGCGGCCCGGTTCGACCAATAGCGCACTGACCAACAGCAGCGCTGCCGAGCCACCTGGTGTCACCACTACCCGGGCCGGGTCCAGCGCCAGCCCGTGACGTTGCTGATAGAGACCTGCGATGGCCTCGCGCAGTGCCGGCAACCCAAGCGCCGGCGTGTAACCGGTACAGCCGTTGGCAAGCGCCTGCTGACCGGCATGAATGATCGGTTCGGGGGTACTGAAGTCCGGCTCGCCGATTTCCATGTGAATGACGTCACGTCCCTGCGCTTCGAGGGCACGGGCGCGGGCCAAAACGGCCATTACATGAAAGGGCTGGATGTCCTGAACCCGGTGGGCCCAGCGCGACTGCGACATAGAAAGATCCTGAAAGGGCAGCAAAAACGCCGATGATACCCTGCCAGAGCCGCGCTGGCAGCGGCGCTGCGCCAGCTGCCGAGCCTTCTGGCGCCAAACAGTAGCGCAGGCCATCAGGTTCTGGTAGTTTTGCCCGCTTGCAGGCTTTTGGCCGAAGCACGTCAGGTTGCGTGGGTGGGACCTGAAACAGGAAGATCGAGCAACAAGTGAGGGGTTCTCATGCCCAGCAATGCCAAGCAGAAAACATCAATGTTGATCCGCGGCTTCGTCCCCTATCAGGAAAAGAAGGGTGAGGAGTACATGAACGAGCAGCAGCTCGAGCATTTCGCCAACATCCTCAACACCTGGAAGCAGGAGCTGATGGAAGAAGTCGACCGCACCGTGCACCACATGCAGGATGAAGCGGCCAACTTCCCCGACCCCGCTGACCGGGCCAGTCAGGAAGAAGAGTTCAGTCTGGAACTGCGTGCCCGCGACCGCGAGCGCAAGCTGATCAAAAAGATCGACCAGACCCTGCAGCGCATCGAAGAAGACGATTACGGCTTCTGCGACTCCTGCGGCGTCGAGATTGGCATCCGCCGTCTGGAAGCCCGCCCGACCGCGACGCTGTGCATCGACTGCAAGACCCTTGCTGAAATCAAGGAAAAGCAGGTCGGCAGCTGAGCCGGTTCGCTGTATTGCAGGCTGCCACCGCAGCCTGCAACGCCCTTCCCGCATGACCTCTCCCTATATCGGGCGCTTCGCCCCAACCCCCAGCGGCCTGTTGCACTTTGGCTCTCTGGTTGCCGCCCTGGCCAGCTACCTCGACGCCCGTAACGCCGGCGGTCAATGGCTGATTCGCATCGAAGATCTTGATCAGACCCGCAGCCAACCTGACGCAGAAGCGCAGATCCTGCGCGCGCTGGAGGACTTCGGCCTTGAGCACGATGGCCAGATCGTGCGTCAGAGCGAGCGGCTGGAGCTGTACCGTGCGCAGACCGAACGATGGATAAGTGCGGACCTCGCCTACTACTGCGACTGCCCGCGCAAGACGCTGCTGCAACACGGCCCGGTATATCCCGGCACCTGCGCCACGCGCCAACTGCCGGCCGCCGCCGACCACGCGGTTCGCGTGCGGGTTAGCGACGCACCGATCACCTGCATCGACCGCCTGCAGCCAGCGCTGACCCAGAACCTGGCCGAGGAGCTGGGCGACTTCATCATCCGCCGCCGGGACGGCGTTTACGCGTATCAGTTGGCCGTGGTACTGGACGATATCGATCAGGGCGTAACCGACGTCGTGCGCGGCGCCGACCTGCTCGATTCAACCCCACGGCAGATCTGGCTGTATCAGTTGCTCGGCCATACACCACCGCGCTATCTGCATGTGCCATTGATCACGCGCCCCGATGGCGAGAAGCTCAGCAAGCGTCTGGGCTCGGCCGCCTTGCAGAGTGATCGGGCGCCCGAGACGCTCTGGCGCGCCCTGCGCGCCTTGGCGCAGCCGGTACCTGAATCGCTGCGCGGCGCACCGATCAGCGAGCTGTTGCAATGGGGCATAAGCCACTGGCAACCCGCACGTCTGCCTGCCACAGAAAGCATTCTTGAGGCCAGTCTGCCAAGTTGATCGCTTGGCAAGCCTGGACGCTCTGATTACCATCACGGGCTAAACCGCGACACACCCCTCCGGGGAGTTGCCTCAACCAACGGATACCCATGTACATCTATCGACTGGTACTGCTGCTGGTAATCGGCATCTACCTGTTCTCCCCGGCCATCATGGACTGGTGGATAGAACCGCAGGGTGCCTGGTACCGACCCTACGTGCTGTGGCTGATTCTGATCATCGCCGGCATGCTGCTACAGAGCCCCAAAGATGCCGACGAGCTTTGATCTCAGCCAACTGCTGCTGATCAGTATTGTTTACCTGATCCTGCTGTTTGGCGTTGCCTGGGCTACCGAGAACGGCCGCGTGCCGCGCGCCATCCTGCGCCACCCGGCCATCTACACTCTGTCGCTTGGCGTCTACGCCAGTGCCTGGGCATTCTACGGCACGGTCGGACTGGCCTATCAGTACGGCTACGGCTTTCTCACCTACTACCTCGGCGTGTGCGGCGCCTTTCTGCTCGCCCCGGTGCTGCTCAACCCGATCCTGCGAATCACTCGCACCTATCAGCTGTCGTCGCTAGCCGACCTGTTCGCCTTCCGCTTTCGCAGCACCTGGGCCGGCACCCTGACCACTGTTTTCATGCTGGTCGGCGTGCTGCCGTTGCTGGCCCTGCAGATTCAGGCGGTCGCCGACTCGGTGCAGATTCTGACCCAGGAGTCGGGCCAGGGCACGGTCGCACTCGGTTTCTGCGTGCTGATCATTCTGTTCGCCATCCTGTTTGGCGCCCGCCACATCTCGGCCCGCGAGAAGCACGAAGGGCTGGTCATGGCGATCGCCTTCGAGTCACTGGTCAAGCTGGTGTCCATCGGCGCCATCGGTCTGTACGCCCTCTATGTCGTATTTGACGGCCCGCAGGGGCTGCAACTGTGGCTGGACAACAACCAGGAAGCGCTGATCACCCTGCATACGCCGCTGCAGGAGGGGCCGTGGCGTACCCTGCTGCTGGTGTTTTTCTCCGCCGCTTTCGTGATGCCGCACATGTACCACATGGCCTTCACCGAGAACCTCAACCCGCGGGCGCTCGGCACTGCCAGCTGGGGGCTGCCGCTGTTTCTGCTGCTGATGAGTCTGGCGGTACCGCCGATTCTCTGGGCCGGTCTGCATCTGGACGTGCGCACCAACCCCGAGTATTTCTCCCTTGGCCTGGGTGTCGCCGGCGGCTCGGAATGGCTGTCACTGGTCGCCTTCATTGGCGGCCTGTCCGCGGCCAGCGGCCTGATCATCGTCATCACCCTCGCGCTTTCAGGCATGGTCCTGAACCACGTGGTACTGCCGCTCTATCAGCCCAGCGCCGACAACAACATCTACAGCTGGCTGCTGTGGACCCGACGCACCCTGATCGCCGCTATCATCATGGCCGGCTACGGGTTCTACCGGTTGCTTGGCGCCGAACAGGATCTGGCCAACCTCGGCATCGCCTCCTTTGTTGCCACCGTGCAGTTCCTGCCGGGTACCCTGTCGGTACTCTACTGGCCGCAGGCAAACCGCCGCGGCTTCATTGGGGGCGTGATCGCCGGCATGCTGGTCTGGGCAGTCACCCTGCTGCTGCCGCTGGTCAGCGAGTTGCCAGGACTTAAACTGTTCGGCATCACCTTGTCCTTCAACGCTGACACCTGGCATCTGGCGGCCATTTCCTCGCTTGCCGTCAATGTGGTCGTACTGGCCATGGTCTCGCTGTTTACCCAGCGCTCCAGTGAAGAGCAAAGCGCTGCCGAGGCTTGCTCGGTAGACAACGTCAGCCGCCCACAGCGCATGCAACTGATGGCATCGTCGCCACAGGAGTTCGCCCAGCAGCTGGCCAAACCGCTCGGTAACAAGACCGCCCAGCATGAGGTCGAGCAGGCTCTGCATGACCTCAAGCTGCCGTTCGACGAGCGCCGCCCCTACGCCCTGCGCCGTCTGCGTGACCGTCTGGAAGCCAACCTCTCGGGCCTGATGGGCCCGTCGGTCGCCCAAGACATCATCGAGACCTTCCTGCCGTTCAAGATGGGGCGTGATGGCTACATGACGGAAGACATCCATTTCATCGAGAACCGGCTGGAGGACTATCACAGCCGTCTGACCGGCCTGGCCGCCGAACTCGACGCCCTGCGCCGCTATCACCGCCAGACCCTGCAACACCTGCCGATGGGCGTCTGCTCACTGGCGCAGGACAACGAGATCCTGATGTGGAACCACGCCATGCAGGCCCTGACCGGCATCGACGCCGACAGCGTGATCGGCTCGCGCCTTGGCAGCCTGCCGGCGCCGTGGCGAGAGCTGTTCGAGCGGTTCGTCGACGACCAGGCCGCACACCTGCACAAACAGAAGCTGACAACCAACGGCCACACCCAATGGCTCAGCCTGCACAAGGCGGCGATTGACGAACCGGGTTACGTTGGTGGCAGCGGCCTGGTGTTACTGGTCGAAGACCAGACCGAAACGCAGATGCTGGAAGAGGAACTGATGCACTCCGAGCGTCTGGCATCAATCGGCCGCCTTGCCGCCGGCGTGGCTCACGAGATCGGCAACCCGATCACCGGCATCGCCTGCCTGGCGCAAAATCTGCGCGACGAGTCGGAGCAATCCGAGTCGCGCGAAGCGGCAGAACACATCCTTGACCAGACCCGCCGGGTGTCCCGCATCGTGCAGTCGCTGGTCAACTTTGCCCACGTCGGCAGCCGCCACCACAACCCTAACGAACCGGTGGATCTGGCTGCCTGCACCAACGAGGCAATTCACCTGCTGTCGCTCAACCGCAAGGGGCCTGAGGTCAAGTATGTTAACCTGTGCCGATCCGAGCACCTGGTGGCCGGTGACGCGCAGCGCCTGGTTCAAGTACTGATCAACCTGCTGGGCAACGCACGCGATGCCAGCAGCGACGGCGATACCATCACCATCGCTACCCAGGAAAACGAGCATCAGGTGCTGCTGCAGGTCGAGGACCAGGGCAGCGGCATCGATAAGGAAATCATGGACCGGCTGTTCGAGCCGTTCTTCACCACCAAGGAACCAGGGACAGGTACCGGGCTCGGATTGGCACTGGTCTACTCCATTATCGAAGAGCATTATGGCCAGATAACCATCGACAGTCCGGTCGACCAGATAACCCAGCGCGGCACCCGCTTCACCATTACCCTGCCACGCTATAGCATGAACGGTAACGGCGCCCCTGCCTGAAGCTGTAACAGGCGCCGTCACCCGTGAGGTAACTATGTCAGAGATTCTGGTTGTTGAAGACGAAGCCATCATCCGTACGGCATTAAAACGGTTGCTGGAACGCCACCACTACCAGGTTGAGGAAGCCGGCTCGGTCAGCGAGGCCGTCGAGCGACACGACCTAGACAGCTTCAAGCTGATCATCAGCGACCTGCGCCTGCCGGGCGAGCCCGGCACCGAAATGATCCGCCGCGCCCCGAATACCCCCGTGCTGATCATGACCAGCTACGCCAGCCTGCGCTCGGCGGTCGACTCAATGAAACTGGGCGCAGTGGACTACATCGCCAAGCCGTTCGACCACGACGAAATGGTCGAAACCGTGCAGCGCATCATCGCCAGCGGCAGCGAGCGCCGCCAGCAGCCTGCGGCCGAGCAGCAAGCCAGCGAGCCGAGCAAAGCCGACAGCAAGCCACAGGAAAGCGGCGGACAGGAAATGGGCATCATCGGCGGCTGCGAAACCATGCAGACGCTGTTCAAACGTATTCGTAAAGTAGCCCCCACCGACTCGACCGTCCTCATCCAGGGCGAATCCGGTACCGGCAAGGAACTGGTTGCCCGCGCCATGCACGAACAATCGCAGCGCGCCAAGGCACCGCTGATTTCAGTGAACTGCGCGGCGATCCCGGAAACCCTGATCGAGTCCGAGCTGTTCGGTCACGAGAAAGGCTCCTTTACCGGCGCCACCAGCAACCGAACCGGCCTGGTCGAAGCGGCCGACGGCGGCACCCTGTTCCTCGACGAGATTGGCGAGCTGCCGCTGGAAGCGCAGGCCCGCCTGCTGCGGGTGCTGCAGGAAGGCGAGATCCGCCGGGTCGGCTCGGTACAGTCGCACAAGGTGGACGTGCGCCTGGTGGCGGCAACCCACCGCGACCTCAAGACCATGGCGCGCCAAGGCCTGTTCCGTGAGGACTTGTATTACCGTCTCAACGTTATCGAGCTGCGTCTGCCACCGCTGCGCGAGCGCGGCCGCGACGTCATGCTGATCGCCGAGGCGCTGCTGCAGCGCGCCGCCCGCAACATGAATATGGAAGGCCTGCACTTCAGCAAGGACGCCGAACGGGCGATCCTCGCCTACAGCTGGCCCGGCAACGTGCGTGAGCTGGAGAACGCCATCGAGCGCTCGGCGATTCTCTGCGACCACGAGGAAATCACCGCAGACCTGCTGGGTATCGAGCTGGATGCAGAAATCGAGCGCGCCTCGGAAGCGGCCAGTGCGCTGGAGACCATGAACAACGATGTCACGCAGGGGCAGGAGCCCGCCGAGGACCTGTCACTGGAAGACTACTTTCAGCACTTCGTACTCGAGCATCAGGACCACATGACCGAAACCCAGCTGGCCCACAAGCTCGGCATCAGCCGCAAGTGCCTGTGGGAACGCCGCCAGCGCCTGGGCATCCCGCGCAAGAAAGCCGCCAGCACCTGATTGCCAGCCCCTCGGTAGAGGCCCGGCCAACCGCCACCTCTACCGGCCGCCGTAACACCGCCTGCTCCCCCATGTGTTACCTGTTACCAGGAAAGTTCCCGCAAAACTGTTACCCCAACCCCGCCCACAGGTAACACTTTAGTCGGAGTCGAGGTAACACCTTAGGGGGTAACACGGGGCAGGAAAACCACAAAAAATCGCAAGATGCTGATTTTAAAGGAATTTAAAAAGTTGGCACGGCGAATGCTTTATATCTGGCACAACAACAATAAAAACCAAAGCTCATAACAAAAATAACATTCGACTCCACACACAATAAAAACAAGACGTGAGAGACGCAGCAAACTGATTTTTTTGGAGAATAGCAGTCGGATCGCGAACAGGACGTTCGATTGGACAGAGAAGAATAAAAGTTGCTCAAGCAACCCACCGTCCAAAGCCATCAGCAGGCCGTTTCGAACCTAAGCTTCCAAAGCAATCCGTTTGTTTTGGACAACCCGAGATGGGTCAGTCAGAAAGCGGCGCTTGCCGCTTCAAACAAAAAAGAAGAACAGCTCTGATAAAAACAATAATAAAAAACCATTAGGGGGAGCTAATCACTCCCCTTGAGCTTTCTCTCCCGCACCACCCCTCCTGTTGTACCCTTCCTTACCTTTCAAGACATTTCAGGCTAGAATGCACGTCAATCGTGGCCTACAAGCCATATTCGCGTTCGGCCCAGCGGACTGTTGCGCGATCCCATTCATCAGCGCTACCGTGCAGCTCCATTACAGACAGAGCACCTGCTCCGCCTGATCGGCAGCCGGAACAACCCAACCCTATGATTCGAAAGCTGTTGCAGAAAATTCCATCGCCCTTCGGCCACCCCCAGCGCCGCCGTACGACGCCGAGCGTCATTCCTGCCAGTCAGCACAAGCTGCGCCGTGAGCGTCTGAGCCGGCACGCCGTCAGCGTGGTCGAACGCCTGCAGCAGGCTGGCTATCAGGCCTTTCTGGTCGGCGGCTGCGTCCGTGACCTGCTGCTTGATATCACGCCCAAGGATTTTGACGTTGCCACCAGCGCCACCCCCGAACAGGTGCGTGCCACCTTCCGCAACGCGCGTCTGATCGGCCGCCGCTTCAAGCTGGTGCACGTACATTTTGGCCGGGAGATCATTGAGGTCGCGACCTTCCGCGCCAATCACGAAGCCGAAGCGTCAGAAGAACAGTCGCGTCAGAGCGAGTCTGGTCGATTGCTGCGCGATAATGTCTACGGCACCTTCGAGCAGGACGCCCAGCGCCGCGACTTCACAATCAATGCCTTGTACTTCGACGTCAGCACCGGTCAGATCCACGACTTTGCCAACGGCGTGCATGACATCCGCAACGGCCTGGTCCGACTGATCGGCCATCCCGAACAACGTTACCAGGAAGACCCGGTGCGCATGCTGCGCGCGGTGCGCTTCGCCGCCAAACTGGGCTTCGACATCGAGCAGCACACCGCAGCCCCGATCGAATCGATGGCGCCGCTGCTGCACGACATTCCTGCAGCACGCCTGTTTGATGAGAGCCTCAAGCTGCTGATGAGCGGCCAGGGCCTCGCGACCTTTGACCTGCTGTATCAGTACGATCTGGTCGCGCCGCTGTTTCCGGATACCGATGACGCGATTCTGGAACGCCCCGAATACACCCTGCAGCTGGTCCGTCAGGCCCTGCGCAATACCGACGAGCGTATCGCCCAGGACAAACCGGTAACGCCCGCGTTCCTGTTCGCAGCCATGCTGTGGCCTGCCCTGCCGGGGCGTGTGCAGCACCTGGAAGAACAGGGCATCCCGGCAATTCCTGCCTACCAGCAGGCGGCCCATGAGCTGCTCGCCGAGCAGTGCCGCCACACCGCCATTCCCAAACGATTCAGCATTCCGATGCGGGAAATCTGGGATATGCAGCCGCGCCTTGAGCGCCGCAGCGGACGCCGTGCCGACCAGATGCTTGAGCATCCACGCTTCCGCGCGGCCTATGACTTCCTGCTGCTGCGCGAAGCCGCCGGCGAAGAAACCGACGGCCTCGGCCAGTGGTGGACGCACTATCAGGATGCCAACCCGGATCAGCGCCGCCTGATGATTCGCGAGCTGGGCGACGGCAGCAAGAGCAGTGGCAAACGCTCACGCTCACGCCCCCGCAGAAACAAGCCGCGCAAGCCGCAGAACAACTGATGCCGCGCTGTTATATAGCCCTGGGCAGCAACCAGGGCGATCCGGTACAGCAGGTGCAGACCGCCTGTGATGCACTGCGCGCGCTGCCGCAGAGCCGGCTGGTCAGTTGCTCGTCACTGTATCGCAGTGCTCCAATGGGCCCGCAGGATCAGCCGTCATACATCAATGCCGTGCTCGCACTGGACACCGAACTCGCGCCCGAAGCACTGCTTGATCAGCTGCAGCACATCGAGCAGGTGCATGGCCGGGTACGCAAGGCCGAACGCTGGGGGCCGCGGACGCTGGACCTGGATATCCTGCTGTACGCCGATCAGGTCATCAGCACGCCGCGCCTGCAGGTTCCGCACTACCACATGCACGCGCGCTCGTTCGTGCTCTACCCGCTGGCCGAGATTGCACCTCAGCTGCGGATGCCTGATGGCACGACACTGGATTCGCTGCTGCAGAACTGCCCCCGCGGTGATCTGCAGGCATTGCCATTTTTTATACAACAGCCTGATGCGCAAACGGACTTGACACCCCCGGACTGACACGTAGGATGCGATTCCGGTGACCCGCCACGTGTTACCGGAAGCCTGCCGGGCCAAGGCTATACTCTCGCCACGACACCCGAGTGCGAGCGTCAACTTCAACGGTGCCGAAGCGCCAAGCAACAGCCACACACTGGAATCAGCCATGCCTGACGTTACTCTGACCACGCTGAACAAACTCAAGCAAAGCGGCGAAAAGATCGTTTGTCTGACAGCCTACGACGCGACCTTCGCCCACGTTGAAAGTACAGCCGGCGTTGAAGTCATTCTGATCGGCGACTCGCTGGGCATGGTCCTGCAGGGCCACGACAGCACCTTGCCGGTCAGCGTTGCCGACATGGCGTACCACACTGCAGCGGTGAAGCGCGGCAACAAGGGCGCCCTGATCATGGCTGACCTGCCGTTCATGGCCTACGCCACCCTGGAGCAGGCGCTGGCCAACAGCGCGGCGCTGATGCAGGCAGGTGCACACTTGATCAAGCTCGAAGGCGGCCGCTGGCTGGCAGACAGCATTGAAGTGCTGAGCCGCAACGGTATCCCGGTTTGTGCCCACATGGGGCTGACGCCGCAGACCGTCAACGTGCTCGGCGGCTTCAAGGTTCAAGGCCGCGACGAAGCGCAGGCCCGCGCCATGATCGAAGACGCCAAGGCACTGGAGGCCGCTGGCGCCGCCATGCTGTTGCTCGAATGCGTACCACCTGCACTGGCCAATGCCATCACCGCCGCGGTCAAGGTGCCGGTTATCGGCATTGGCGCCGGCAGCGGCACCGATGGTCAGGTACTGGTCGTTCACGACATGCTGGGTCTGTCACTGAGTGGACGGGTACCGCGCTTCGTGAAAAACTTCATGACCGGCCAGCCCGACATCCAGTCGGCCATCCGCGCCTACGTCGAAGCGGTCAAGAAAGTCGAATTCCCAGCAGCCGAACACGAGTTCTGAGCCCATGAACACTCTGCACACCATCGCGCAAGTGCGCGCTGCGGTAAGTCGTGCCCGCCAGGAAGGCAAGCGCATCGGCATGGTGCCCACTATGGGCAACCTGCATGCTGGCCACATTGCCCTGGTTGAGAAGGCACTACAGCGTACCGATTACGTGGTGGTCAGCATCTTCGTCAACCCGATGCAGTTCGGCCCCGGTGAAGACCTGGACAGCTACCCGCGCACACTCGCCGAAGACCAGAAGAAACTGCTGGAAGTCGGTGCTCATCTGGTATTCGCCCCCAACGCCAGCGAGATGTATCCCGAAGGCATGGAGGGCCACACCCGCGTCAGCGTACCGGTGGTTTCCGAAGGGCTTTGCGGCGGCAGCCGTCCCGGCCACTTTGAAGGTGTGGCTACCGTGGTCAGCAAACTGCTGAACATCGTCGGCCCGGACGTCGCGGTATTTGGCCAGAAGGACTATCAGCAGCTTGCCGTTATCCGCAAGATGGCGCAGGACCTCTGCCTGCCGGTGCAGATCATGGGGCACCCCACGATCCGTGCCGAAGACGGCCTGGCGCTGTCGTCGCGCAACGGTTATCTGAACGCCGAACAACGCGCCGTTGCGCCGGTGCTGCAGCAGACGTTGCAGCAAATTGCCGCCGCGGTACAAGGCGGCCGCAACGACTACATGCAGATCATCAACGAGGCCAGCCAGCGCCTCAGCGATGCCGGCATGCGCCCCGACTATCTGGACCTGCGCAACGCCGAGAACCTGGCCCAGGTCGATGATCAGACCCGCGAACTGGTCGTACTCGCAGCCGCCTATCTCGGCACCACCCGCCTGATCGACAACCTCGAATTCAGCCGTTCCTGAGCGGCTGAACCCTTCTCAGGCGGGCACTCGGGAAACACTGATTAATTCCGCGTACCCGCTGGCATTGCGATGCTTGCCAACGGCCCCTGGCCACCCGCCAATTTGACGCCACCCTCTCATACCAAAGAAGGGTTGTCTTGCCCCCCTCTCATGGCCGACGCTAAATGGCCTAAACTGACCGACCAACCCCACGCGGTTTCGTCGGTCCGGACTCTCTACTACAGCACCGGATAGACCCTCTGCAGGGCCGGCTGACAAGAGACTGCCTGATTCAATAACAAGAGGGGAATACCCATGTACGCAATCGAAAACCACAAGGTGTCCGACTCCGCTCGCGCGCACACCCATCTGGATAACGCGACCTATCAGCGTATGTACAAGCAGTCGCTTGAGCAGCCCGATCAGTTCTGGGCCGAGCAGGCAGAGCGCTTCCTGACCTGGGACAAGCGCTGGAGCAAGGTACACGAAAGTGACCTGAGCAAGGGTCAGGCCGCCTGGTTTGTCGACGGCAAGCTCAACGTCAGCGTCAACTGCATCGACCGCCACCTGGCCGAACACGGCGACGAAACCGCCATCATCTGGGAAGGTGACGACCCGAGCGAAGATGCCCGCATCACCTACAACCAGCTGCACGACAAGGTCTGCCGTCTGGCCAACGTGCTGAAGGCGCGCGGTGTCAGCAAGGGCGACCGCGTCTGCCTGTACATGCCGATGATTCCCGAGGCAGCCTACGCCATGCTGGCCTGTGCTCGTATCGGTGCAGTGCACTCGGTGGTGTTCGGCGGCTTCTCCCCCGATGCGCTGCGTGACCGCATTCTCGACGCCGACTGCCGCGCGGTGATTACCGCCGACGAAGGCGTGCGCGGCGGCAAGACCGTCCCGCTGAAGGTGAACGTCGAGAAAGCCCTGAAAGATTGCCCCGACGTGCACACCGTGGTCACCGTCAAGCGCACCGGCGCCGACGTTGCCTGGAACGAAGGCCGAGACGTCTGCTACACCGAAGCGACCGCCGCCGCCAGCAACCAGTGCGCTGCCGAGCCGATGGACAGCGAAGACCCGCTGTTCATCCTCTACACCTCCGGCTCCACCGGCAAGCCCAAGGGCGTACTGCACACCACCGGCGGCTACCTGCTGATGGCAGCAATGACCCACTACTACGTATTCGACTACGTCCCGGGCGAAGTTTACTGGTGTACCGCTGACGTGGGCTGGATCACCGGCCACTCCTACATCGTCTACGGTCCGCTGTGTAACCGCGCCACCACCCTGCTGTTCGAAGGCGTACCGACCTACCCGGACGCATCGCGCTGCTGGCAGGTGATCGACAAGCATCAGGTCAACATTTTCTACACCGCCCCGACCGCCCTGCGCGCACTGATGGCCAAGGGCGATGCGCCAGTCAAATCGTCGTCCCGCGCCAGTCTGCGCCTGCTCGGCAGCGTCGGCGAGCCGATCAACCCGGAAGCCTGGGAATGGTACTACCACGTCGTTGGCGAGCAGCGCTGCCCGATCGTTGATACCTGGTGGCAGACCGAAACCGGCGCCGCCATGATCACCCCGCTGCCAGGCTGCACCATGCTCAAACCGGGGTCAGCCACCCGCCCGTTCTTCGGCGTTGAGCCGGCCCTGTACGATCCGGAAGGCAACGAACTGGAAGGCGCCACCAGCGGCAACCTGGTGATCAAGCGCTCCTGGCCGAGCCAAATCCGCACCGTATACGGCGATCACCAGCGCCTGATCGACACCTACTTCAGCACCTACAAGGACGTCTACTTCACCGGCGACGGCGCTCGCCGCGATGAAGACGGCTACTACTGGATTACCGGTCGAGTGGACGACGTGCTCAACGTCTCCGGCCACCGTATCGGCACTGCCGAGGTAGAAAGCGCGCTGGTGCTGCACGATGCCGTTGCCGAGGCTGCTGTGGTTGGCTGCCCGCACGATATCAAGGGCCAGTGCATCTACGTCTACGTCACGCCGATGAACGGTATCGAGCCGAGCGAGGAACTGGTCAAGGAGCTGAAAGCCTTTGTGGCCGATCAGGTTGGCGCCTTTGCCCGTCCCGAGTTCATGCAGTGGGCGCCGGGCCTGCCGAAGACCCGTTCGGGCAAGATCATGCGCCGCATCCTGCGCAAGATCGCCTGCAACGAGCTCGACAGCCTGGGCGACACCTCCACCCTCGCCGACCCGGCAGTGGTGCAGGACCTGATCGCCAATCGGATTGCCCACGCCTGAGCCCCCCCAGCACTGGTGCAGCCAACGGCTGTACCAGTGCTGAGACAGCTTGTTCTGAATAGAGCACCCCTCTATGCTTGTGCACTCGAAAAATAGTGCCTGCATAGAGAGGAGCCTGTTCATGCAAGAGGTCGTGATTGTTGCCGCCACCCGTACCGCCATCGGCAGTTTCGGGGGCCAGTTTGCCAAGGTGCCCGCCCACGAGCTGGGAGCCACCGTCATCCGCCGCTTGCTGGACGAGACTGAAATCGACCCGGCTTCTGTCGACGAAGTGATCTTCGGTCAGGTTCTGACCGCCGGTTGTGGCCAGAACCCCGCCCGCCAGGCTGCGATCCACGCTGGTCTGCCGCACAGTGTTCCCGCACTCACCCTGAACAAGGTCTGTGGCTCCGGCCTCAAGGCACTGCACTTGGCCGCTCAAGCCATTCGCTGCGGCGATGCCGAGATCATGATCGCCGGTGGTCAGGAGTCGATGAGCCTGTCGCCGCACATCATCCCGACCTCCCGTACCGGTCAGCGCATGGGCCATGGCCAGATGATCGACACCATGATTCAGGACGGCCTGTGGGATGCGTTCAACAACTACCACATGGGTATCACCGCGGAGAATCTGGTCGACAAGTACGGCATCAGCCGCGAAGAGCAGGATGCCTTTGCCGCCGCGTCCCAGCAGAAAGCCGTTGCTGCCCGCGATGCTGGCGTCTTTGATCAGGAAATTACTCCGGTCAGCATTCCTCAGCGCAAGGGCGATGCCCTGCTGATCACCCAGGACGAACAGCCCCGTGCCGGCACCACCGCCGAGAGCCTGGGCAACCTCAAGCCGGCCTTCAAGAAAGACGGCAGCGTTACCGCCGGCAACGCCTCCAGCCTAAACGATGGCGCCGCTGCGGTGCTGATGATGAGCGCCAGCAAGGCCGCCGAGCTGGGCCTGCCGGTGCTGGCACGCATCGCCTCCTACGCCAACGCCGGTGTCGATCCGGCGATTATGGGCATTGGCCCGGTCTCGGCTACCCAGCGCTGCCTGGCGAAGGCAGGCTGGCAGGTTGCCGATCTGGATCTGATCGAAGCCAACGAAGCCTTTGCTGCACAGGCACTGGCGGTTGGCAAAGAGCTGCAATGGGACGCCGCCAAGGTCAACGTCAACGGCGGCGCCATCGCCCTGGGCCACCCGATTGGCGCTTCCGGCTGCCGCGTGCTGGTGACCCTGCTGCACGAAATGCTGCGTCGTGATGCCAAGAAAGGTCTGGCGACCCTGTGCATCGGCGGCGGTCAGGGCGTAGCGCTGGCCCTTGCCCGCGACTGATCCCGCCTCCCGCGGCGCCGATCACGGCGCCGCGCTTTTGCTGCTGTCCACCGCCTGACTTATCTACACTGAACTGATCTGGATCGGCCCGGTCATAGCCTGCGCAGCCTTCCCATAGCGGGAATCGGCCCGGGCCTGCACCGCGCATCCGCCTGAATTGACGTTCAACCACATGAGCCCAGCATGGACAGCCAGACCAATCAATCTGCCGCCACGCCAGCCGATGCCTATCTCATCGATGGCCTGCGCACGCCTCAGATCAACACAGCGCAACTGCAGAGCAGTGGCTTTGACCGGCTTGATCTGGCCGTGCAATGTGGCGCACCACTGCTGCTGCGCTGCGGCGTGACACCTCACCTGCTCGATAGCCTGATTCTGGCGACCGATCAGTCCGCGCAGGTACAGCCCCTGCGTAAACGCCTGCGTCTGGACGCCGATACCGAGCTGTACCAGTGCACCCACGGACTCGCTGCCGTTGCCCTGGCCAGCCAGCAGATTCGCAGCGGCGACGCCGATCTGGTGCTGGTCGTCAGCAGCGATACCAACGCCGCAGCGCAGACAGACCTGCTCGCGTCAGCACAACGCATGGCGAGGATGTTCGAGGTGCAGGATGAAGACGCCAGCGCCTTCGCCGAGGCCAGCCGGCTACGCGCAGAGGACGCCGAGCAGGGTGGCCTCAATGCCGCACGCCGCACAACCCTGTTCGACCAGCACGGCCACGCCTACAGCGAAGACACCCCCGCCGCCGTTGCCGGAGCCTGCGCGCTGCTGCTCGCCTCCCGTCGCGGCTTGCAGCGCCTCAAGCGCGCGCCACTGGCGCGTTTGGGCGCCAGCGGCAACGCCATGGCTCCCAGCGAATACCCAACACTGGCCCCCTTACTGGCCGCCACACGTCTGCTACGCGAGCAGCAACTGGCACTCGCCGACATCGACCTGTGGGAGCTGCCGGAATCGCCTGCGCTCGCGTTGCTGAGCAATCTCGCCGCCTGGCAGGACGCCGACTTCTGCGCTCGCCAGCTGGAGCTGGAACAACCCGTTGGCCGCCTTGATCCCTGCAGTTTGAACGTGCACGGCGGCAGCATCACCCTTGGCGCACTGAGCGCAACCGACGGTTGCCGACAGCTGTTACAGCTGGCCGACAGCCTGCAGCGCAGCGGCCTGCCGCGCGGCGTGATCTGCGAACAACACGCCGACGGCCACGCGCTGGCCTTGCTGATCAACCGTCCTCAGGAGGCCAGCGAATGACCGACGCCACCCACCCGCTGACCCTGCGCGAGCGTGAGCTAGGGCCGTTCAGCCACCTGGAGCTGCTGCAGCCCGCGCAGTCACCATGGCAACACTGGCGCCTGCGCCGCGACGATAACGAGGTCGCCTGGCTGCTGTTTGACCATGCCGAGGGCAGCGCCAATCTGCTATCCATCACCGCGATGACCGAGCTTGGCGACGTTCTCGCCAGTCTGCGTCGAGACATGCCCAAAGCCCTTGTACTGCGCTCGGCCAAGCCGGTCGGCTTCTGCGTGGGCGCCGACCTGAAAGACTTCGGCCAACTGGGCAATGAAGCCGATGCCGTGCGCCAGCTGGTAGACGCCCACCTGCTGGCCCAGCAACTGATTGACCTGCCCTGCCCGACCCTCGCCGTGCTGCACGGCGAGACGCTCGGCGGCGGGCTGGAGCTGGCGCTGTGCTGCGACATGCGGCTGGCCACACCGGATACCCGCGCCGGGCTGCCGGAGATACTGGTCGGCCTGCATCCGGGCCTGGGCGCCACCGCGCGACTGCCCGACCTGATCGACCCCATGCTGGCGATGCGCATGATGCTGACCGGCAAGGCGCTGAAGGCCGAAGAGGCCCACAAGGCTGGCCTGGTTGACCAGATCGCTGCCGAGCACCAGCTCAAGCCATTGATCGACGCTGCCCTGAGTGGACGACTCACCCTGCATCGGCGCAACCTGAAGGCCCGCCCGTTCCGGCTGGACTGGGTCCGGCGGCTGGCGGCAGCGGCCATGCGGCGGCAAGCCAGCGCCAAAGCCGACCCGCGCCATTATCCGGCGGCAGAGGCCCTGATCGAACTTTGGCAGCGCCACGGCGGCAAGCCTGATCTGCTGCTGCACCGCGAGATTTACTCCTTCGCCCGATTGATCAACAGCCAGACCAGCCGCCATCTGATTCAGCTGTTTTTCCAGCGCCAGCGACTAAAGGAGCTCGGCAGCGGCAAGGACAGCCGGCGCCTGCGCCATCTGCATCTGCTCGGCACTGGCGTCGACGGCGTTGCCCTCGCGGCGCTTGCGGCACTGGCCGGCCTGCGCGTAAGCGTTGGCGCCACCGCAGCCGGGATGACCGCCTGCATCAAGCAGATTCGCCGGTATGCACGCGACGAAGCGCAGCAACAGCAAGCGCTGGATGGCCTGATCCATGACCCCGCGCATCACGGCGCAGCCATGGCCGATGCGCTGATAGATGCTCAGGACGGAGAGCTGGAGCAACGCCGCGAGCAACTGCAGAAGCTGGAACCCAGACTGCGCCCGCAGGCACTGGTGCTCAGCTTCGCCGATCCGGTAGAGCCACTGCGCGCGGCCCTCAGCGATGCCGGTCGTCTGCTTGGCCTGCGCTTCAATACAGCAGAACGCGGCGCTCTGGTCGAGATCGCCGCGCACAGCACTACCCGCAATATCAGCCAGCAACACGCCCGCCAGCTGATCGGCCAGCTCGGCTGCCTGCCGCTGCCGGTCAGCAGCCAGCCTGGCCTGCTTCTGCGCCGGGTACTCGCGCCGTGGCTGCTGGAGGCCATGTTGCTGCTGGAGGAAGGCGTCAGCGCCGACGCAATTGAACAGGCGGCGATCACCTTTGGCTGCAGCCGCGACCCGCTGGCCATTGCCGAACATTGGGGCCTTGGCAACTGTCTTGCTCTGTTCGAACGCCTGCATAACGAGCGCGACACACCCTTGGCAGAACCACCCGCGATTCTGCGCACGGCGGTCGAACAAGGCCGTAGCTCGCTGACTCAAGCCAAACGGTCTCGTTGGAAAGGCAATAAGAAAATCACCAAGCTGAGCGCAGAACACGACGATCGACTCCTGCTCAGCCTGCTCAACAGTGCGGTACGCGCCTGCCGTCAGGGCATTGTCAGCGATGCAGACATGCTGGATGCGGCTCTGGTGCTGTCGGGATATTTTCCACCGTTCCGCGGTGGTCCGCTGTGCCATGCACGGGAGACCGGGCATGCCGAGATCGCAGAGCGCCTGCAAAGCCTGAGCGAGGATGTCGGACCCCGCTTTACACCGGACCCGGGCTGGCAGCCGGCAGAGGCCATATCGGCCGCCAGTTGAACCTAAAAGCCGGGTAGCGGCTGCGTCTGCTGCTCGGCCTTGGCCAATTTCTGCTGCATCTCAGCGCGCATTTTCTCCGCCACTGGTGCCGCCAGCAGGCGGCGCAGGAAGGTTGGATTCAGGCCCTTGCTGTGGCAATAGCGGAAGACCTCGTTGATGCCGGGAAACGCGCTGTCGCCCGGCATCACTGTCACCGTTTGCCCGGCGCTGACCGTGCCCGCGTCAACTACCCGTGCGTAGGCGCCACAGCGCTCCTCCTTGACGAACGCCTTGACGAAACGGGCGTCGCCAACCCGCGCCGCCAGCGTCGAGCAGGGAATCCGCGGCGCGGTAATCTCCAGCAGCAGCTCGCCGATGCGCAGTCGGTCGCCAATGCGCAGCTCAGGCCACCAGTGCGACAGGGTCAGGTTCTCGCCGAAGAACCCGGGCTCTAGCGGACGCTGCAGCTGTTCGCTCCACCAGTCGATGTCGCTCTGACTGTAGAGATACACCGCCTGATCCGGCCCGCCGTGATGCTTCATATCGGCAATAAAATCACCGGCGATCCCGTCCGCACCGATCTGCACCTCACCGCTGCGTGCCTGCTTGAAATGTCCGGTGCGCGTCAGGCGCTCGCCAATGCGCAGCGTCTGCGGTTCGGCAGCATTGATAGACAACAGGGTAACGGCTTCAGTCATGGCAGGCGCTCATCTGGCAGCAGGGAAAGTAACCAGTCGACCGGATTTGGCCCCGAGCTGTCAACCACGCCGATTGCGGCGCACCAGATACTCCCGCGCCAGAAACAGAAAGTGCGCGCTGCCGATCAGCGGCAGCACCACCAGCATCAGGTTCGCCGCGGGGGACAAACTCCACTGCAGGTAGAACGTCAGCAGACTGGCCACGCCCAGCAGCAACATGACCACGATAGCCCTTGGTGACGCCACCTCACGTGTCGGCACCACCACTTTGGAGACCAGCTGGATCAACGCCCAGAGGCCACACAAGCCACCGATCAGCAACAGGGTAAGCAGCCAGGCGAAGGGTTTGTCCGCCTCATTGGCAAAGGCCATCGGCAGCATCAGCACGCCCAGTCCGATCAGCACCACCAGACTGCCGAAGCAGACCACCGCCTCGAGCAAATAGCCTCTGCCACTGGAGCGCAGCAGACGACGGACAGCGCCCTCTCTCATGCGCCAAACACCCCAGCCAGCGCTACCAGTGTCATCGCCATCAGCGCCAGCACACCAACGGTAAAGGCGCGGCGGCGGGCAGGTACATAGTTGCTGCCAACATGAATCCAGGCATGAACCAGACGAGTGACGAGGAACAGCCAGGCCAGCGCCTGCGCCAGCACACCTGCGGCACCGACGCTCCAGAGCACCAGCGCCAACGCGTAGAACAGCACCGGCAGTTCGAACTGGTTGCGGATGCAGTTATTGATCTGCTGCACCGATTCAGGCCAGGCATCATCATGCAGCGCGCGCCGCGCCTCATCGACCTGGCCAGCCGCCTGGGCACGCTCCTTGGCCCGAGTCAGGGCGATATAGAGCCAGAACACCAGCGCCATATGCGCCAGTACAGGGAGGAAAATCAGGTTTGCAGTCATGGTCAGTGCTCTACTTTTTGTTGTGGTTAGCTTTGCGGAGCACGGTAGCGCTGTCGCGCCTGTCTGTCGACCCGGTCAACCGAGGCCAGATCGCAGGCCCCCAGCGTCAGCACATTCTGCCGGCCGGCGGCGAGGGTCTGATGGTTCGGGCCGCTGACCTGTTCGGGATCCCGCTCGCCATCGTCCTCCCAGAAGCACACCGCGCAGATCTCATAGCCACCCTCACTGCCGAGACTGTAGTAGCCGCAGCAGGGGCAGGCGTACATCGGCTCAGGCTCCCCGTCGATCTGCTCGACAGCCAGGCCACGCTCGGTGAGAGCCTGCTGCAGAAAGGCATTGGTCACGCCGTAGAGGTCCTCGATCAGGCTGGTTTGCACCAGCGGGTCAAGACGAGGCTCGCCCGGGTCAGCCGGCTCGACACCGCGGCATACCAGGGTACGCAGGGCAGCGGGCAGCTCGGCGACCTGAGGGTCCCCTTCGGAGAAGCCGCAAAAGAACCAGAACGCAACGATTTCAGCGCGCTCGGACGCCTCCATCTCCGCCATCATCAGTCTGGCCAGCTGCGCTTTTGCCTCGTCCCGTCGCATCCGCTGTCTCCCTGCGAATCTGCTTATCCATCTCACAGCGTAGCAGCCGTATGGCGCCGCGCTGCACCCATTGCTCCGCCGTCACCCTGTAGCCTTGGCGCAGAAAAAAAGGACGGGCGACCAGGCTTGCCTCGGTGCAGACCCGCATCACGCCAGCCCGCCGAAGTTGGTGCTCGGCCTGCGCCAGCAGCTGTGACGCAACGCCGTCACGCGCCGCCTCAGGTGCGCAGTAGAGCAGGTCGATATGACCATCGAGACTGAAGCCGATAAACCCCTGCAGCACGCCCGCCTCTTCGAGCAACCAGACCTGCAGGCTATCGAGTCGTTGCCGCCAGGCTGGCAGATCCGGCTCCAGCGGCGCCCAGGCCAGGCGCTGCGCGGTGTCGTAGTCGCCGGCGGCGAGCGCATGTACCGAGCGGGTAAACAGGCTGACACAACGTTCGTAGTCAGCGTGCTGCGCCAGGCGCAGCACGCGGCTCATGCCTGCCCTCGATAGATCAATTCGCTGCCGTGCCGCGCCTCCAGCCCCAGCCGTTTGCCCCGCGGCAAGCCGCGCACGACCAGCGCATAGGAGTGATCGATCATCCGCTGCAGTTCACCCGGCGGCACGCTGTCGTCGTTGCGCACGGTGTTCCAGTGCCGCTTGTTCATGTGATAGCCGGGGCTGACCGCGGGGAACAGGTCGCGCAGCCCAATGGCCTGCTCCGGCTCGCACTTGAGGTTGATGCACTCACAACCCGCGCGCTGAAACACCAGCGCAAACAGCTTGTCCTGCACCTTGAACACCTGCGCATCCGGACCAAACGGATAGTCCTCCAGCGCCTCAGGCTTGCTTCGCAGGTAACGTTGCAGATCCATCTTGTCCTCTCAGTCAGTCAGCTTGGGGACATGCAACGTAAAACAGGTGCCCTGCGGCGAGGAGACGAAGCTGATCCGGCCACCCATCTGCTCCATCAAGCCCCGGCTGATCGCCAGCCCCAGCCCGGTGCCGCCAGCCTTACGGCGGCTGGAGCCGTCTGCCTGGGTGAAACGCTCGAACACCCGTCCCTGAAACTCCGGCGGGATGCCCTCGCCCTGATCGGTCACACTCACGCACCAGCTGTCCTCAGCGGTATCCGAATACACCGCAATGCTGACGGCAGTGCCAACCGGCGAAAACTTCACTGCGTTGGACAGCAGGTTGTCCATCACCTGCTTGAAGCGCGTTACGTCCACCCTGACCCACGCCTCGGGATACGGGTTGTCGTAGATCCAGCCAATCTCGCGGCGGGCAGCGTAACCCTGGTTTTCTTCCAGCGCGGCCTGCAGCAGCTCGTCGAGCCGCGTTGCTTGCATGTCGAGGCGCAGCTGCCCCGCCACCAGCTTGTCGATATCCAGCAGATCGTTGATCAACCGCAACAGATGCTCCGCATTGCGCCGGGCAACCGCGACCATGCTCCGTACCTCGCCGGTCAGCGCCCCCATTGCCCCGCCGTCCAGCAGCCCGAGCGTACCGAGAATGCTGGTCAGCGGAGTCCGCAATTCGTGGTTGATGGTCGAGATAAAGTTACTCTTGAGTCGCTCGTTCTCTGCCCACATGGCGTCCCGTTCCAGCTGCTGCCTGATCGCATTGCCGCGCACATAACCGATCAGCAACAGAATCAGCGCCAGCACCGCGTACAACAACCAGCGCAGCTTACTCGCTCCGGTCACCAGCTGTCGGTGTTGTACCACCAGCAACCAGGTGGCGCCGGGCAGCTGAATTTGCATCAGTTGCCGGGCCTGGTCAGCGACCAAATCCTCCCCCCAGATCCGCACGGGATCGTCGCCCGGTTGTTCGCGCTGCAGCTGAATACGCAGGTCACGCCAGCGCGGCTCGGAGCCCAGCAGACCAAGCAATGCGTCAGCATCCAGCACTGTGCTGACCAGCCCCCAGTAACGGCCATCCATGAACACCGGCGCCCGGTAGATCAGACCGTTGCCGCCCTGCACTAGAGGCAGCGGACCGGCCAGCACCGATTCGCCGCTATCCATGATCCGTTGAACCGCGGGCCACTGCTGCGGGGAAGACGCGTAGGCAAAACCAAGCGCAGCCTCGTTGCCTTCCAGCGGATAGATCAAGGCGATGCGGTTATCCGGCGCGACGCCGATGTTGCGAATGTAGGAGGCATCGGCAAGCATGCTGGCCAGCCATTGCTTGATCGCCTCCGGCTCCTGCATACCTCCCTGGCTGTTGAGAAAGGAGACCAGGCCCCGCGTCAGGTAAATGCCGTCGCGCAAGCGGGTTTCCAGCGCACTGCGCACATCGGAGGCGCGAATGACCAGATCGTGCTCGACCTGCTCCCGCTCCAGCAGCCGCAATTGCCAGGATATCCCCTCGACCACTGCCACGCCCACTGCCGCCAGCAGCAGTAACCCCGCTGCCAGACGTCGAAAGGCCGGGTGCCAGCGCCACACCAGCGCCCTGTTCATGACCGCGCCTCCGGCCGGAACGCACCCGAAGGACAGCGCACTACTGCAAGCAAGGGAAATTCAGCACGCGACATCTAACGGTTCTCGGCGGCATCGGCATGCTCCTACTGTAAACCGAAAGAGCCCGCCGCGCTCAGGCCAAACGCAGACTGCGACGAAAACGCGCGGGCGTGGTTCCGCTCCAGCGCCGAAACGCGCGATTGAAGGCGCTCTGTTCAGAGAAGCCCAGCAGCAACGCCACCTCGCCAAGCTGCAGTGCGCCGTCTGCCAGATACTGCTCGGCGAGTTGCTGACGGGTGCGGTCGAGCAGTCCGCGCCAGCTTAGCGCTCGCTGCTGCAGGCGACGTTGCACCGTGCGCACGGACAGGTGCAGGTCACCGGCGACCAGCTCAAGCGCCGCTTCACCGTCCGGCAAGCGGCGCACCAGCGCCTGCTGCAATGCGCGGTCGAAGGCGCTTGCCTCGGGCAGCACCAGCAGTAATGCCCGCGCCTGCTGATCCAGCTGTTCACGCACGACCGGGTCGCTGTGCGGCAAGCGGCGGGCAAGCCACTCAATCGGCAGCGCAACCTCGGTAGCGCTGGCAGCAAACCGAACCGAACAACCGAAGAACGCATCGTAGGCAGCGCGCACGGCATCGTCTGGCGCGGCGAAGACAAAACTCACATCGGCGACCGCCGACACCTCCGGCAGCAGTCGGCGCAGAAAACTGACCAGCGCCGCGATGGCAACAGTATCCGCCAGCTCACCGGTGCTGGCCTCCGCACTCCAGGACATGGCAACCAGTTCACCCTGGGTGCGCACACGCACCACCTGCTGGCCGTACACCAGCTGTTCGTAACGCTGATAGCCCTGCATCGACTCACCGAGCGTGCGACTGGCCAGGCTCAGATAGCCCAGCACCCCCGCGTGCCGTGGGCGCACCTGGGCTCCGATCTCCAGTGCCGGCATCGGCGAATCAGGCGCCAGCAGACTCGCGCGGGCCAGCAAATCCTGCCAGAGCGCCAGCGACACCGCCTCGTCATTGCGCCTGCTGTCCAGCAGCAACCGCAACTCAGGGGCCGGCAGCTGGCGCAGATCAAGCCAGTCAGTCAACAGTTGGACCCAGGCCCCGGTGACCCGCATTGGTGTTGCCATGGCCGCTCCAGATTGGCGTATTGGGTCAAAAATGAGGCATGTTTAGTCAATATGCAAGACAGGCAGGCGCGCATCATGGGCCCATAACAACACGGAGAGGATGATGGAAAGCCTGAAAAACACCCTGGCCCAGGTACTTGCAGACAGCGGGCTGATCGACCTCTGGCAGAGCCTGCCCGCCTGGCTGGCACTGGATGAGCGGCAGCTGATCTTTGTACTGGCGACGCCAGTCTTCATCGGCGTATTTGTCTGGGAGTACCTGAAAATCCGTCACGATCACCGCCTGGTCGATACCGCCGAGTCGATACGCAACTTCATGCTGGGCGCGGGCTACCAAACGACCGAGTTGCTGTTTGCCGGCTTGATCGCGTTCCCGGTCCACGCGCTGGCTTACCAGCACAGGCTGTTCGATATTCCCCTGACGTTGAGCACGGCGCTGCTGCTCTGGGTGCTGACCGACCTGTGCTTCTACTGGATGCACCGCAGCTCCCACCGCGTGCGCTGGTTCTGGGCCGCGCATGTAACCCATCACTCCAGCGAGCGGATGAACTTCTCCACCGCGATGCGCCAGAACGCGACCAACATCTTCAACGGCGGTTGGCTGTTCTACGTGCCGCTGACGCTGCTCGGCTTCAACCCGGTATGGATTGGCGTCTGTTACGCGCTGTCGCTGGTCTATCAGTTCTTCATTCACACCACGCTGGTCGGCAAGCTGCACCCGGCCATCGAATATGTGTTCAACACACCCAACCATCACCGGGTGCACCATGCGCGCAATCCGGGCTACATCGATACCAACTATGGCGGCGTGTTCATCGTCTTCGACCGGCTGTTCGGCACCTTCACCAGCGAGCGCGCCGACCAGCCCATCGAGTACGGCATCACCCGCCCGGTATACAGCAAAAGTCTGCTGGTGAACTGGTTGCACGAATACCGCGACCTGGCCCGCGACATACGCAAACCCGGCCCGCTGCGCCAGCGCCTGCAACATCTCTGGCGCCCGCCGGAGTGGGAGCGGCCTGCGCAAGAGGACTGACTGATATACTCCGCGGCCATGAAACTCGACCGCTTTATCAGCAACAACACGCCCTACAGTCGGCAGGCCGCGCGCCTGCTGATTGCCAGTGGCCGGGTAACGGTCGCCGGTCAGCGGGTCTGCGACCCGCGCTGCGAGGTCGACCAGTTCGTCGCCATCAGCCTGGACGGGGAACTGCTGCAGCACCGCCCGGCGCTGTTCTTCATGCTGCACAAGCCGGTGGGCTATCTGAGTGCAACCAGCGACCCGGAACACCGGACAGTCCTGGAACTATTCGCCCCTGACCTAAGAGATGAGCTGCACATTGGCGGCCGACTGGATCGTGGCTCCAGTGGGTTACTGATTCTGACCAATGACGGTAGCTGGTCACGGCGGCTGACCGAGCCCAAGATCAAGCTACCCAAGACCTACCACGTAACCACCCTGCGTCCTATCAGCAGCGAGACCGCCCAGCGCTTCGCCGATGGCATCTACATGACTACCGAGCAACTGACTACCTCGCCCGCACAGCTTGAGCAACTGGGTGAATGCGAGTGTCGGCTGACCATCTACGAAGGCCGCTACCACCAGATCAAGCGGATGTTTCATGCGGTCGGCAATCAGGTGAACACCCTGCACCGCGAGAGCATGGGCGCTATCCGGCTGGACCCGCAGCTGCAACCGGGGCAGTACCGCGCCCTGACTGCAGCCGAAATTGCATCAGTCGATCAGGCTTCCAGATCCTCGTAACACCCGACCTCAAAACGCGGCGTACAGAGCGCCAGAAACACCAGCGGCTCGGATCCGCAACAACGAATACGCTGCGCGCACCCCGCCGGGATCACCACCACATCCCCGGCCGTTACCCGCTGCGGCGGCTGCTCGCCGACCTCCACCACGCCCTCGCCAGCCTCGATCAGATAACGCTCAACCACACCGTGCAGACGGTGCCAGCGCGTTTGCCCGCCGAGTGGCAACCGGGCCCGGGCAACGGAGAGCAGCGGGTCATCGGCGGCATTGGACAATTCGTGGATGTAGCAGCCCTCGTCGAAGTAGTACTCCGCAGCAGGGTCAAAACGGCGAATCAGCGGATGCATCAATCCTCCAGTGGATAGCGGGCAAGTACCGAATAACGTGAGCCTCCGGGCCCCGGATCACTGGCAAACAGACACACCTCGCTCACCTGCCAGGGCGGCAGCGAAAGGCTGCGCTGCGCCTGCAGAAACGGCTGTAGCGAGCCACTGCCCGGGCCGCAGCGCGCGAGCGTAACATGCGGCACAAAGCGCTGCGGGTCCGGCTCACACCAGGGCAGCAATAGCCGGTCCACCTGATCACGCAGCGCCTGCAATGCCCCCGCAGCAGTGACGCCCGCCCAAAGAATACTTGGCCGTTGGGGCGAACCGAAATAGCCGACCCCACCCAGTTGCAGGTTAAACGCCGGCGCCTTGAGCGCAGCCAGCGCAGACGCCAGCTCGGCCACCTGCTGGTCCGTCAGCTCGCCAATGAAACGCAGTGTCAGGTGCAATTGCGCAGCCGTCTGCCAGCGCAAACCAGCGATCGGCTCGCGCAGTGCCAGCAATTGCTGGCACTGGTGCGCAGGCAGTTCCAGACCGAGAAACAGGCGCGGCATCAATGTCCTCCAGAGATTCGTTGCCCTCTCAATGTAGCCGCTCGTCGACAAAACCGGCAATTGGTTGACATAGTCAACCAAAAAAGAAGATAGTTGACACCGTCAACCTTATTGCGAGTCATTAGATGCAACGCCCGTCACTCAGCCACGCCCTGCAGCAGGTCGCGCACGCGTACCGCAGCCATATGGCGCAGACCATCCGCCACGCCGAGCTGCCACTGCCCGTTACCCACGTTCGCGCCCTCAAGGCCGTGTGCTACATGGACGGCTGCACGGCCCAACGCATCGCACAACGTATGCGCCGGGACAAGGCGCAGATCACCCGGGTACTTAACGACCTGCTCGAAGGCGGCCTGATCAGCAAGGCGAGCAACCCGGCGGACAAGCGCAGTCAACTGCTTCACCCGACGCCAGAGGGCGAACAGCTGATGCTGCGCATTCAGCAACTGGAGCAGCAAACGCTGGCTCGCATGACCCGTGACCTGACCCAACAAGAGGTCGAGCACTTTATCCGTATCGCCTGGCATATGACCCAAAATCTGGAAGGCGATCTGCCCCCAGACAACTGATTGGAGCCTTATTCATGGCCAGACCCACACCACGCACACTGCATGTTCTCGGCAAACAGCGGGTAACCCGCAACATGCTGCGCATCACCTTCGGCGGCGCAGGCATGCAGGCCTTTCCGCCTGATCAGCCAGGAGCCTACATCAAGCTGATATTCGAGGGGGCCGACGGTGCGCCGGCATTGATGCGCACCTACACCGTAAGGGCGCAGCGTGCAGAGGAGATCGACGTCGACTTTGTGCTGCACGAGGACGGCGGCCCTGCATCACGCTGGGCCGAGCACTGCGAGATCGGCGACGCCATCCTGGTCGGCGGCCCCGGCCCGCGCAAACCCATGGTCAGCGACGCCGACTGGCATGTGGTTGCTGGCGATATGACCGCGCTGCCGGCGATAAGCGCCAATCTGGAGATGCTGCCGCAACATGCCCGCGGGGTCGCACTGCTGGAGGTGATTGATCGAGCCGATATTCAACCGCTGCAGGTGCCTCCAGGCTTTGAGCTGATCTGGCTGATCAACCCCCACCCGGGCAGCGAGCCAGGTCTGCTGGCAGACCAGATGCGCCAACTCGACTGGCCGTCAGGGCGAGTCAGCGTCTGGGCCGCCTGCGAATTCGCCGGCATGCGCGCGCTACGCCAATTCCTGCGCGAGGAGCGCGCCATCGCACGTGGCGATCTGTACATTTCCAGCTACTGGAAACTCGGCGTCAACGAAGATCAGCACAAGCAGGAAAAGCGCGCCGACGCCGATCAGCAGGATCAGCGCTCGGCGTGACGCACCAGCCGGTGCTGCAACGATTTGCGCACCGACGGCCACTCGCTGTCGAGAATGGAAAACACCACGGTGTCGCGGCGTGCACCATCGGGTTCCAACCGGTGGTTACGCAGCACACCGTCTTGCTTGGCACCCAGCCGGGCAATCGCCGCGCGCGACTGCTGGTTATGCCAATGGGTACGAAACTCCACCGCGACGCAGCCCAACACCTCAAAGGCGTGTTGTAGCAATACCAGCTTGCACTGGGTATTGAGCGCAGTGCGCTGCCAGCTGGCGGCATACCAGGTGTAACCGATCTCCAGGCGTCGATGCGTCGTCTCGGCGTTACAGTAACGCGTAGTGCCAATAAGGCGCCCGGTCGCGCGCTCTACCACCGCAAAGGGCAGTGCACGCCCGAGCTGCTGCTCACGCAACGCTTCTGCCACATAGGCTTCGACTGTTGCGGCATCGGGCACCTGGGTGTACCACAACTGCCAGAGCTTGCCATCGCTGGCGGCCTCAACCAGCGCAGCGGCATCCTCTGCACGCAGCGGGCGCAGCTGCGCAAGCTCCGTCTGCAAGGTGAGCTCCTGCAACCAGCCAGTCATCCCCGCCCCCCTCGCCCGCCGCGCAGCGCCAGCGTCTCGACGCAATGGTCGATAAACGCGCGCACCGGCGGCAACATGCCACGCGGCGTGGTGAACACCATATGAATCTGGCCTTCAAGGGCGTGCCATTGGGGCAGGATATGCACCAGGCGCCCGGCTTTGATCTCCGGCTCACAGATATGCTGCGGCAACAGCACCACGCCTTGCCCGGCGACCGCCGCTTCACAGATCAGCTGCAGATCACCGCAACTGAAGTGCGGGGCGTGGTGGTGATCGCAGGTCTCACCCGCGTCATTGGCGAACTCCCAGCGATCTCGCTCCAGCATCTCGCCGACCGACAGGGTCGGGAAGCGGCTTAGATCCTCCAGCTGCGCAGGGGCGCCGCCCATGCGCTGCAGCAGCGCAGGGCTGGCGGCCAGAATCCGTGCACCCACCCCGAGCGAGCGCATGGCCAATGACTGGTCGGTGTCGAAACGCGTCGCCACCCGAAAAGCCACGTCAATCCGCTCATTGATCAGATCCACCCGCTGACTGGACAACCGTACCTGCAGGCGTACCTCCGGATAGCGGGTCATGAAGTCAACCAGCGTATCGCGCCCGAGATACTCCAGCATGCCGGAGGACATACTGACCCGCACCGTGCCCGACACCTCGTCGCGTGCACTCATCGCCAGCGCCTCGGTCGCCTCCAATCGTTGCAGGATCACCTCGCACTCGCGATACAGCTCACGCCCGAGATCCGTTACCCGAAAGCTGCGGGTGGAGCGCTCGATCAGCCGTGCACCGAAGTGTGCCTCCAGCCGCGCCACACGTTTGCTGAGTTTTGACTTGCGCTCCCCGGTTGCCCGCTCGGCCGCAGCAAAGCCACCGAAGCGAACCACACGAGCAAAGCACAACAGATCATTCATATCCTGCATTGCACCCGCCAATAGTTTCCAAAAAAGAAACAGTTAATCAGGTATTCACGGACTACCGCCGAATCAGAATACAACCAAAAATACCTGACAACAGCGGAACAGAGCGAACACACAGAAATTAATCTAAGCGCAAAAGTGAAACAGTAAAACCCTTTTGCCCGCAATAGCGCATCGCTCATCTCCGCTTCAACCAACCGGAGACACCATCATGAAAAGCGTTACCAACCTGATCCTCACCTGCCTGCTTGTAGCTGCCGCGGTTGCCCATGCTGAAGACGGCAGCGACCGTGCTCGACAGATGCATGATCAAGCCCGCGGGCAGCAGCAAACCCAGCTACAGACTGCGCAGCACTGAGCAGTCGCAGCGGACCAAAGATCGCAGTAGCCGAACGGAAACCAGACACTTTCGTTTCCAATATGGAAATTCTGTGTCATCGAAATTCGAGCTACTGCGACACTTTGACGCTCCCATATAGTGAACTCAACGGCCTTATTACTAGGGATAGCGTCAACCCCACGGACTTGAAAGCCGAACACAACGGAAACAGTTTCAAAATATTTCCCGAGTATACGCTGCAACCAAGGCCAAGCTCACCATTTGGAGACGCCACCATGAAGAATCTTTCCGCACTGATTGTTGCCTCATTCCTTGCCTCCACCCCGCTAGCGCAGGCAGACGACAGCCGCCAGCGCGCGCACAGCCCAAACGACCGCACCGCCAGCCAAAGCACCGCCGACTACTTTCAGGATCTGATTGAGGCGCAAGCCCAAGCCAGACTGCCCGGCGAAGACCAGAGCAAGGCGTAATTGAGATCGCGCAGCCTGCCCAACGGCGCAGGCTGCCGGGATCAAGCCTTGAGCCCGGCGGAATCCAGCCGCCAGCGCAAGGTCTCAACCCTGTCCTGGCCGAAGAACGGTTCGTTGCGAAAGACGAAGGTTGGCACACCCCAGTGGCCAGAACGCTCAAGGGCCTGCTGATTAGCCTCGATTTCCGCGAGCTGATCACCGCCGGCAATAGCCGCGTCCAACTCAGCAAGATCCAGACCGGCACGCGCCACCGCATCAGCCAGCAGTGAGCCTTGATCCCAACCCGTCGTGCCACCCCAGATCAGGCGCGCAACCTCTGCAGCAAACTCGCAGCCACGCCCGCGGCGCTGCGCCTCGACACCAAGCGCGCTCAGTCGGTAGATGTACGGTTGATCTTCGGCCACGCGCAGCGTCTGCCGGTCCTGGACTATCGGGTCGGGCGACGGCCAACCGTGCGGCAAGCCCAGAAACGCGGCGCGGCGCGCCCAGTCGAGCACGATATAACGCGCACGCTTGGCACTCTGCTCACCAAACAGGATCTCCGGGCTGCGCAGTGCAATCGGCAGCACCACCCGCAAATTGACCTTTAGCGGATAGTCACGCTGCAGCGCGAGCATGTCCGGCGTGGCCAGATAGGAATAAGGGCTTCTGAACGACCAGTACACATCAACCGTTTCCATAATCGACACCTGTTTTTTGTTGTTTTATACGCAGCCCGCTCAGTCGAGCAGGCGCAAGGACAGCATCAGCATGACTGTAACAGGGAGCAGAACAGCCAACACCACCGCCTGAGAATGCCGAGTGTGCCAAAGTGCCTTCCAGACAACCCAGGGAGCGCACGGCGAAGCCACTCGCAAACGCGGAAACAGCAGCAGCTCCAGCTCCTTGCGATCAAAGACGGTATGCCGCTGCTGACCAACAAACAACACCTGATCAGGCGCGACCAGATGACTCCGGGTGTAGCGAATCTGGCTCAGCGGCACCCGGCTGATACGCCCCTGCACCTCCAGCAGCAACGCCTCATCAGAGACCCCAAGGCGCTGCCTAGCCGCCGCAAGGAGATCTCGAGTCACCAGCCCCAGTGCCAGCATCGCGTAGAGCGTGAGCGCCAGCATCTGCAGCTGCGCCCGCCAGGCGCCACCCAACAGCAGAACCTGGATCAGCACATAGACCAGCGCGATTGCCACCAGCGCCATGGCCGGCACCAGCCAGCGCAGCCGTTGCTGCAAGCGATTGGTCAGCCAATAGACGCCTCCTCCGGGAACCGGCGCCGGTTCCGCTTCCACCCGCGCAGCCAACCCGCGCCCCGACCAGCCTGCAAATTGGGCCCGGGTCTGCTCCCGTTCAAGCAACCACGCGGCGAGGAATCCCGCGAGCAACGACAACACCATCCCGGCCAACGACAACCGCCCAACCCACAAATACCCCTCACGCGCGCGCTCGGCCTGCTGCTCAAGCTCAGCCAGCACGCCGCTGACAGGGTCTGGCACCCGGGCGCCACTCTTATTCAGGCGCAACAGGCGTCCCATTTCAGCGTCGACGACCCAGAGCTGATCTCCCAACGGCTCAAAGGCGAGCGGATCGGCAAGCGCCTCAGCAGCCAGCACGCCCAGCGGCGCACCGGTCGCACTAAAGCGAACCAGCCGCCCATCTCGCATGCGGTCATCAGCCATGTTCACCAGCCACTCGCTGCCGCTCGCGGCAAACTGGTGAGGCCAGTTACGCCCTTGCTGCGGGCTCAGGACGACCTCTCGCAGCACGGCCCCGAACGATGCATCAGCATCCAGCAGTAGCAGCCGCCGATTATTGGTGTCGGCCACCCACAACCCCTCATCGCTCAGCCGCAGCTGGTTGGGAAAGCGCAGCAATCCGTCGTTTGTCCGCTCGGGGGCGGCGGCGCCGGGAGCCAGACGGTAAATGACGAAGCCGGGGGTATCCGCGACAAATAGCGTATCGTCCGCAGCGATTGCCAGGCGAAATGCGCTGTCCAGCGCCGGCAAGACTCGGCCAAACGGCGCGCACGCCAGCTGCGGTAACACACAGCGATAAAATCCTTCCTGCTCCCGCTGCGGACGCGACTCCTGTTTCTGCAAACGCAGGTAACGCGCAAGCCAATAACCAATCCCGGCCTCGTCGGGGCGGTGGTAGACCAGCACATCACCATTGGCGAAGAAGGCGTGATCGCCCACCGGAACCAGCCCGACCTCGCGCAGATCAAGCTGCTGGCGCACGTCGCCTGCCGCATCCAGCCACAGCAGCTGACGATCAAAGCGCACCGTAAGCAGACCATCCTGCGAACGGAGAAACCCATAACCGGGCACCTCGAGGCGCTGCTGATTTGCCCACAGATAGCCCCACAGAAAAAATGCGGTGCACAACACCACGACCAGTGCAGCAATACGCGACTTCCTGTCCATTCCAGTTTCCTAACTCGCAGACTCAGCCAACAGCATCCACCACACGTGCAGCAAAGGCAAACCGCCGCTTTGCCAGCGCAACCGTCTCGGCTAGAGTGGTGACATGCCGGCAGCAAGACCGGCCCTCTACTGGAGAGAACAAAATGAAAGGACTATTTGCGCTGCTGGCACTGCTGGTCAGCATGAGCTGCCTCGCCGACGACAGCACCGCACTGCCCTCCTGGCAGGACACCGCCGCACGCCAGCAGATCATCGCCTTCGTAACAGACGTCACAGATCCCGCATCAAGTAATCATGTGCCAGCGAGCGAGCGCATTGCGGTATTCGACAACGACGGCACCCTCTGGGCTGAACAGCCGATCTACTCGCAACTGTTCTTTGTTGCCGACCGCATCCGCGCCCTCGCGCCCGAACACCCCGAATGGCAGACCGAAGAACCCTTCGCCGCGATGCTCAAAGGCGATATCGCCGGCGCCTTCGGCTCTAGCCACGACGCCGCGATCAAGTTGGTCCGCGCCAGCCAGGCCGACGTGGACACCGACGCCTTCGACCAGGTGGTGCGTGACTGGATGCAGACCGCGCGCCACCCGGCGACCGGCAAGGCCTATAGCCAGATGGTCTACCAGCCGATGCTGGAGTTGCTGGCGTACCTTGAGAGCAATGGCTTCAAGAACTTCATCGTCTCCGGTGGCGGCATCGACTTCATGCGCCCGTGGACCGAGCAGGTGTACGGTATCCCGCCCGAGCGCGTGGTCGGCAGCCGCGTCGCCAAGCGGTTCGAGCTGGTCGACGGGGTTGCCCGCGTGATTCACGACGGTACGCTGGAGTTCAATGACGACAAGGGAGGCAAGCCGATCGGTATCAGCCAACACATTGGCCGCCGGCCGATTGCCGCATTCGGCAATTCCGATGGCGATCTGCAGATGCTGCAGTGGACCACCGCAGGTGCTGGCCCGCGCCTCGGCGTGATCATCCATCACACCGACGCCGAGCGTGAATGGGCTTATGACCGCGAGTCGAGTGTCGGCAAGCTGAGTGAGGCGCTGGATCAGGCGCCGCAGCGCGGCTGGGTGGTAGTCGATATGAAACAGGACTGGCAGCGGGTGTTCCCTGAATAACCCGTCACGAGCAACAAAAAACCCGGCCGAAGCCGGGTTTTTTAATGCCTGCACAGCGGGTTATCAGACCCCGCTGGTCTCGGCAGCTTCAACGTCCTTCATGGACAGCTTGATACGGCCGCGGTTATCCACGTCCAGCACCAGCACCTTCACTTCCTGGCCTTCCTGCAGCACGTCGGTCACTTTCTCGATGCGCTCGTTGGCGATCTGAGAAATGTGAACCAGGCCGTCTTTGCCCGGCAGGATGTTAACGAACGCGCCGAAATCAACGATGCGCTCGACCTTACCGGTGTAGACCTTGCCGATTTCCGCTTCAGCGGTAATGGCGTCAACGCGCGCCTTGGCAGCGTTGGCGGCATCTTTGCTGGCAGCGAAGATCTTGACCATGCCGTCGTCGGTGATGTCGATGGAGGCGCCGGTCTCGTCGCAGATACCACGGATGGTTGCACCACCCTTGCCGATAACGTCGCGGATCTTTTCCGGATCGATCTTCATGCTCAGCATGGTCGGCGCGTTGGAAGAGATTTCCTTGCGCGACTCGGGCAGCACTTCGTTCATCTGCTTGAGGATGTGCAGACGCGCTTCGTGAGCCTGCTGCAGCGCGATTTCCATGATCTCTTCGGTGATACCGTTGATTTTGATGTCCATCTGCAGCGCAGTAACACCCTTCTCGGTACCGGCTACCTTGAAGTCCATGTCGCCCAGATGGTCTTCGTCGCCCAGGATGTCTGTCAGAACAGCGAACTTCTCGCCTTCCTTGACCAGACCCATGGCGATACCGGCAACCGGCGCCTTCAGCGGCACGCCCGCGTCCATCAGCGCCAGAGAGGCACCACAGACGGAAGCCATGGAGCTGGAACCGTTGGACTCGGTGATCTCGGAAACCACACGGATGGAGTACGGGAACTGATCCATATCGGGCATGACAGCCTGAACGCCACGACGCGCGAGACGGCCGTGACCGATTTCACGGCGACCAGTACCGCCCATACGACCACACTCACCTACCGAGTAGGGAGGGAAGTTGTAGTGGAACATGAAGGGCTCTTTGCGCTCGCCTTCCAGCATGTCCAGCAGCTGGGAGTCACGGGCGGTACCCAGAGTGGTAACAACCAGCGCCTGCGTTTCGCCACGGGTAAACAGTGCAGAACCGTGAGTACGGTCCAGAACGCCAACCTCGATGTTCAGCGGACGGACAGTCTTGGTGTCACGGCCGTCGATACGCGGGTTGCCGTTAACGATGCTTTCGCGAACGGTGCGGTATTCGATCTCGCCGAACACGTCCTTGACTTCACCGGCAGCAAACTTGCCTTCCTCTTCGCCGGACAGCGCTGCAACAGCCTGGTCGCGCAGCTCGCCCAGACGGGTGTAGCGCTCCTGCTTGTTGACGATGGTGTAAGCGTCGGCGATACCGGCACCGAACTCGCCCTTGATGGCGTTGATCAGCGCGGTGTTTTCTGCCGGAGCCTGCCAGTCCCAAGCCGGCTTGCCAGCTTCAGCGGCGAATTCCTTGATGGCGGCGATGGCGCCCTGGAATTCCATGTGGGCAAACAGCACGGCACCCAGCATCTGGTCTTCGGTCAGCTCTTGCGCCTCGGACTCAACCATCAGTACCGCTTCTTCGGTACCGGCAACGACCATGTCCAGACGGGAAGTGGCCAGCTCTTCGTAGGTCGGGTTCAGCACGTAGCCGCGCTGATCGTCGAACGCAACGCGGGCAGCGCCAATCGGGCCACTGAACGGCACGCCGGAAATCGCCAGAGCGGCAGAGGTACCGATCATGGCAGCGATGTCCGGATCGGTAGTCTTGTCAGTGGAAACGACGGTGCAGACTACCTGCACTTCGTTCATGAAACCTTCGGCGAACAGCGGACGGATCGGACGGTCGATCAGACGGGAAGTCAGGGTTTCCTTCTCGGAAGGACGACCTTCACGCTTGAAGAAACCACCGGGGATACGGCCAGCGGCGTAAGTCTTTTCGATGTAATGAACAGACAGAGGGAAGAAATCGCGGCCAGCTTCGGGCTGCTTGGCGGCCACGACGGTGACCAGAACGCTGACAGCGTTATCGATACTGACCAGAACGGCACCGGAAGCCTGGCGAGCAACGCGGCCTGTTTCCATGGTGACTGTGCTATTGCCTAACTTGAATTGCTTGATTACCGGTTTCACGGTGTCTTCTCTCTCTTCTTTTTTGCCTTTGGGGGAAACTCTGGGCATGGCCGGGAATCGGACCCGGCCATGTCCAAACGGAGCTGGTCTTAGCGACGCAGACCCAGACTGCTGATCAGAGCGCTGTAACGAGACAGGTCTTTCGACTTCAGGTAGTCCAGCAGCTTGCGACGCTGGTTAACCATGCGAATCAGACCACGGCGGGAGTGGTGATCCTTCTTGTTGTCCTTGAAGTGGCCTTGCAGCTTGTTGATGTTTGCAGTCAACAGAGCTACCTGGACTTCGGGAGAACCGGTATCACCTTCAGCACGCTTGTACTCGGCAACGATTGCAGCTTTTTCTTCAACACTCAGTGACATCTCAAATTTCCTCTGAGGTAACAGGCCGGGACCAGTGTCCCGTGTTTTAAATCGAGGAATGACCGTGCCTGTTGACAGCCACCCTCGTGGCGACCCGTTTTCGGGTCAACTCCATGCCGAATCATACTCCCGAATGACCGGGGATTCAGCCCAATTCTGCATCGCCGCCTGCCGTTGCAGGCGGCGAACTGTCAGGCATTGAAGCGCAACAAGCGCTTCGGCGCCACCCTCGCGTCATCGGTCATTTCGCCGATGCCGAGGAAACGCCCACTGGCATCGCGCAGGCGCACCTTGCCGAACGCCGGACTGCCCGGCACGCGCACCGCCTGACCATGGTTCAGGTAATAGGCGGTCTGCTCGGTCAGATCCAGTATCGGCCAGTCTTCCAGGCCGCTGTCCATCGGCAGCAGCAGATGATCCAGCGCCTCGGGGCCACTCTCGGCATGCAGCGCCTCAAGCGCTTCAAGGGTAACCGACTGGGTCAGGTCAAACGGGCCGGCCTTGATCCGGCGCAGGGCAGACACGTGTGCGCCACACCCCAACGCGGCCCCGATATCCTCGACCAGGCTGCGGATGTACGTCCCCTTGCTGCAGTGCACTTCCAGCTGCAGACGATCACCGTCCAGACCCAGCACCTTCAGTTGGCTGATGGTAATGGTGCGCGCCTTGCGTTCAATGGTCTCGCCAGCGCGGGCCAGCTTGTACAGCGGCTGACCTTCATGCTTGAGCGCAGAATACATCGGCGGCACCTGATCGATCTCACCGGTAAAACGCGGAAGCAACGCTTCGACATCGGCCAGCGCCACGTTGACCGGCTTGATCTCCAGCACGTCGCCTTCGGCATCGCCCGTGGCGGTCGTCATTCCCAGACGCGCCTCGGTGACATACGCCTTGTCGGCGTCCAGCAGATACTGGGAAAACTTCGTTGCCTCGCCCAGACACAAGGGCAGTACGCCGGTAGCCAACGGGTCAAGGCTGCCGGTGTGGCCGCCCTTGTTGGCGTTAAACAACCAGCGCACTTTCTGCAGGGCCGCGTTCGAACTCATGCCCAGCGGCTTGTCGAAAATCAGGATGCCGTCGATGGAACGGCGCTTGCTCTTCGCTCCTGCCACGCCTTACTCCTTGTCGCTCTCGTCGTGCTGACGATCCTCAGCAACCGCACGCTCGATCAGCGAAGACAGGTGCGCGCCGCGGCGAATGCTTTCGTCATATTGGAAATGCAGACTGGGGATGGTGCGCAGCTTCATCGCGCGCCCCAGCAACATACGCAGATAGCCCGACGCGTCCTTGAGGATTTCAAGGTTCAGGGCGATCTCCTCGGCACTGTCACGGTTCATCAAGGTAATAAACACCTTGGCGTGGGACATATCCCGACTGACCTCAACGGCGGTAACGGTGACCATACCCAGGCGGGGGTCACGCACCTCACGCTGAATCAGCTGCGCCAGCTCTCGCTGCATCTGATCCGCGACACGCTGGGTTCGACTGTATTCTCTTGCCATATTAACCATCTCAAGCAACAAACTCCGGGCTGCCAGGCAGACCGGAGTTTGTCGCGAATGTCAGGCAGCGAGCGCAACGCTCGCCGCTGTACTGTTACAGACTGCGCTGTACCTGAACACGCTCGAAGACCTCGATACGGTCGCCAGCGCGGACGTCATTGTAGTTCTTGACGCCGATACCGCACTCCATGCCGTTACGCACTTCGCCAACGTCGTCCTTGAAGCGGCGCAGGGACTCCAGCTCGCCTTCGTAGATAACAACGTCTTCGCGCAGAACGCGAATCGGGCGATTGCGATGCACGGTACCTTCGATGACCATACAGCCGGCCACCGCGCCGAACTTCGGCGAACGGAATACATCGCGCACTTCGGCAACGCCGAGGATCTGCTCGCGTACATCGCTGCCAAGCATACCGGACAGCGCCTTCTTGACGTCATCGATGATCTCGTAGATGACGCTGTAGTAGCGCAGGTCCAGACCTTCGGTCTCGATGATCTTGCGGGCAGCCGCATCGGCACGCACGTTGAAGCCAAAGATCACGGCGTTGGAAGCCAGCGCAAGGTTTGCATCGGTCTCGGTGATACCACCGACACCGCCGGAAACGATCTTGACCTGAACTTCGTCGTTGCCCAGATCGACCAGCGAACCCTGCAGCGCTTCCAGCGAGCCACGCACGTCGGCTTTGAGCACGATGTTGAGCGTCTTCTTCTCGTCCTGGCCCATGCTTTCGAACATGTTTTCCAGCTTGGCCGAGTGTTGACGTGCCAGCTTGATCTCACGGAATTTGCCCTGACGGAACAGAGCAACTTCGCGCGCCTTCTTCTCGTCGACAACGACGTTCAGCTCGTCACCGGCATCCGGCGTGCCATCCAGACCGAGGATCTCGACCGGAATAGACGGGCCCGCTTCCTTGATCGGCTGACCGTTCTCGTCGAGCATCGCCCGCACGCGGCCGTAGTTAACACCGGCCAGTACGACATCACCCTGACGCAGGGTACCGTTCTGAACCAGAACGGTAGCAACCGGACCACGCCCCTTGTCGAGACGGGATTCAACCACCACGCCACGACCGGGAGCAGACGGCTGCGCCTTCAGCTCAAGAACTTCAGCCTGCAGCAGCACGGCTTCCAGCAGTTCTTCAACGCCGGTACCAGCCTTGGCGGAAACCGGGACGAACATGGTGTCGCCACCCCATTCTTCCGGAATAACATCGCGGGCAGCCAGGTCGTTCTTGATGCGATCCGGATCGGCGTCTTCCTTGTCCATCTTGTTGATGGCGACAACCACCGGCACACCGGCAGCCTTGGCGTGCTGAATAGCTTCCTCGGTCTGCGGCATCACACCGTCGTCGGCAGCGACAACCAGAATCACGATATCGGTCGCCTTGGCACCGCGGGCACGCATGGCGGTGAACGCTGCGTGGCCGGGGGTATCCAGGAAGGTGACCATGCCGCGATCGGTTTCCACGTGGTAGGCGCCGATGTGCTGGGTAATACCACCCGCTTCGCCAGAGGCAACCTTGGCGCGACGGATGTAGTCGAGCAGCGAGGTCTTACCGTGGTCAACGTGACCCATGACGGTAACAACCGGCGCGCGACTGACTTCTTCGCCTTCGTGCACCAGCGACTCGACCAGCTTGTCTTCCAGATCGCTCTCGCGAACCTGCTTGACCTTGTGGCCCATGTCTTCGGCAACGATCGACGCGGTGTCCTGATCCAGTACCTGGTTGATCGTCACCATGGTGCCGTTCTTGAACATGTACTTGATGACTTCAGCAGCCTTGACGGACATCTTCTGCGCCAGCTCGGCAACAGTGATGGTTTCGCCAATAACCACTTCGCGAACAACCGGACCGGTAGGCTTCTCGAAGCCGTGCTGGTTGCGCTTCTTGCCGGCCTTCAGCTTGCCGCCACCGCCACGACGACGGTTGTCCGCCTCTTCGTCAACAGAGATCCGCGGAGCATGACGCGCCTTGTCCTTGCCGCCATGACCACCCGCACGCTTGCGGCCACGCTCTTCTTCCTCTTCGCGCGCCTTGCGACGGCTTTCTTCTTTCTTCTTGTGATGCTCGGCAGCGGCCTGCGCCGCTTCAGTCGGCTGCGGCGCCGGTGCAGCCTCAACAGCTGCCACGTCAGTTTGCTTGGCAGCCGCGACCGCAGCCGCGTCAGCTTCGCGCTTGGCAGCAGCCTCAGCTTCACGACGGGCGACTTCCTCAGCCTGACGCTGAGCTTCCGCCTCGGCCGCCTGTTGACGTGCTTCTTCCGCTGCACGCAACTGCTCAAGCTCGAGCTCGCGCTGACGCTCGGCCTCAAGATCCGCCGGCTCGCGCTTCACATAAGTACGTTTCTTGCGCACCTCGACGTTAACCGTCTTGCTGCCAGCAACCTTCAAGGTGCTGACCGTCTTGCGCTTGAGGGTGATCTTGCGCGGCTCGGAGCCGGAATCACCATGGGCGTTCTTCAGGAACGCCAGTAGGGCCTGCTTCTCGTCATCGCTGACTGCCTGGCTAGGGCCAGTCTGCGGCAGTCCCGCTTCTTGCATCTGTTGCAGCAGGCGCTCTACCGGAGTACCTACTTCATCAGCCAATTGTTTGACCGTCACTTCCGCCATTCACTTCTCTCCTCAGTCGGGTCCGTGCGTCACCGCAGGGGGGATCTCGTCGATTCCGACCGGTTATTCAAACCAGGGGGCGCGGGCTGCCATGATCAGTGCCGCAGCACGCTCTTCATCGATACCGTCGATGTCGAGCAGATCGTCCACAGACTGCTCGGCCAGATCTTCCATTGTCAGGATGCCGTTGGCTGCCAGCTGGAATGCCAGAGCGCGATCCATGCCATCCATATTCAGCAGGTCGTCAGCCGGCTGTGCCTCTTCAAGTTTCTCCTCGTTGGCGATCGCCTTGGTCAGCAGACGGTCCTTGGCGCGTGCGCGCAGCTCGTTAACGATATCTTCGTCGAAGCCATCAATCTCGAGCAGTTCTTCCATCGGCACGTAGGCAACTTCTTCCAGCGTGGTGAAACCTTCCTCTACCAGCATCTGTGCTACTTCTTCATCGACATCCAGCTCTTCAACGAAGTTACGCAGCACGTCGCCGGTCTCGGCTTCCTGCTTGGCGCGGATGTCGTCTTCGGTCATGACATTCAGCGTCCAGCCAGTCAGCTGACTGGCCAGGCGAACGTTTTGACCGTTACGACCAATGGCCTGAGCCAGGTTGTCTTCAGCAACCGCCAGGTCAATGGTCTGGGTATCTTCATCCAGGATGATGGACGCGACTTCCGCCGGTGCCATCGCGTTGATCACGAACTGCGCCAGGTTGTCGTCCCACAGAACGATGTCTACGCGCTCACCGCCCAACTCGCCAGATACCGCCTGAACGCGCGAACCACGCATACCGATACAGGCACCCTGCGGGTCGATGCGCTTGTCCTTGGAACGAACGGCGATCTTGGCCCGCGAGCCCGGGTCACGAGCAGCGCCCATCACCTCGATCAGCTCCTCGGCAATTTCCGGCACTTCGATGCGGAACAACTCGATGATCATTTCCGGGCAGGCGCGAGACAGCACCAGCTGCGGGCCGCGATTCTCGGTACGAATATCCTTGAGCAGCGCACGAATGCGGGTGCCGGTGCGGAAGGTCTCGCGCGGAATCATCTCCTCACGCGGCAAGACGGCTTCAGCATTGTTACCCAGATCCACAATGACGCTATCACGAGTCACTTTCTTGACCGTGCCGCTGATGATTTCGCCCAGACGATCGCGGTAAGCATCAACCACCTGCGCGCGCTCGGCTTCGCGAACTTTCTGGACAATTACCTGCTTGGCAATCTGTGCAGCAATGCGACCGAACTCGACAGACTCGATCTTCTCTTCAACTTCGTCGCCAATGTTCAGGGCAGCGTCGCGTTCCTGAGCCTGGTCCAGGGTCAGCTGAATAGCCGGATCGTCGAAATTCTCATCAGCCACGACCGCCCAACGACGGTAAGTGTCGTAGTCACCGGTATGACGGTTGATGGACACGCGAACGTCTACTTCATCTTCGTAGCGTTTTTTGGTCGCTGTTGCCAGCGCCAACTCCAGCGCCTCAAAGATTACCCCGGGTGGAACACCCTTTTCGTTGGAAACGGATTCCACAACCAGCAACACTTCTTTGCTCATCGTATGCCTCGCCTAACGCCGTCCATTGGGCCTGTTCTGCCCGAAATTGGTTCAAAAACGCGGAATGATATTGCCTTTATCGATCGAATCGATCGGCAGCAGGTACTCGTGTTCGCCCACCTGCAGGATGACTTCGTCACCCTCCACTCCGCGAATCACACCCTGAAAATTGCGGCGCCCCTCATAGGGAGTGCGCAGCCGAATCTTGGCCTGTTCACCTGCACAGTCAGCATATTGCTGCAGGGTAAACAGCGGACGATCCATGCCCGGAGAGGAAACCTCCAGGGTATAGTCGCCAGAAATAGGGTCTTCGACATCCAGCACAGCGCTAGCCTGACGGCTCACTGCAGCGCAAGCGTCAACGCTCACGCCATCTGGATGGTCGATATATACGCGCAGCAGGGTATGTTTGCCCTGGGACAGATACTCGATGCCCCAGCAGGTATACCCCAATGCCTCGACGACAGGGACCAGCAGGGTCTCCAACTCAGTCACTTTGCCGGACACGCTCACCGCCTATATTTGTCGCATGAATAAAAAATGGGCCTTAAGCCCATCGTGAGTCTGGCCGCTTCGCGGCAGCGAAGCCCAGAGACCGTTAGCGCTGCCCGTGGCACAAATCCACTGGCAGTAAACCTAACAAAAAGCCCCTTAAAAGGGGCCTTTGATACTGGTTGCGGGGGCAGGATTTGAACCTACGACCTTCGGGTTATGAGCCCGACGAGCTACCAGACTGCTCCACCCCGCGTCGAATCTAGGGCGTGAATTATACGTCTGCCGGCCCAACAAGACAACCGGCACACCCATTCACCCCTGAAAAAGAAACAGGGGCCTGAACATTCAGACCCCTGTAGATGGTGCGGAAGATGGGACTCGAACCCATACACCCTAAGGCACTACCCCCTCAAGATAGCGTGTCTACCAATTCCACCACTTCCGCAAAACTTTTTACCACTACTGCCAGCGCTTATTCAGCTGCCGGCGGAACCTCTTCGCCGAGCGTTTCCGGCACATCGGTCGGAGCAACTTCCTGCTCCAGAACCGGAACGTCTTCGTCAATCAGTGCCGGAGCCTGCTGCTCAATCTGCAGTGCCGGAGCCGGCAGACCAGCCTCGACCGCAGCATCAGCCTTGTGACTGGCATAGTAAGCCAGACCCAGCGACGTCAGAAAAAACACCGTCGCCAGAATCGCAGTAACGCGACTCAGAAACGTACCAGAACCCTGACTGCCAAATACGGTAGCAGACGCACCGGAGCCAAAAGATGCACCAGTCTCTGCACCCTTGCCCTGCTGCATGAGCACCAAGCCAACTACGCCAATGGCGACCAGCAGGTGCAGTACTACAATCACGGTCTCAATCATTACACTCGTCCAGCGGCGCGAGCGATCGCACCAAACTCTTCTGCGTTCAGAGAGGCTCCACCAATGAGCCCCCCATCGATATCCGGCATTGCAAACAGCGCCTCGGCATTCTCCGCCTTCACACTGCCGCCGTACACGATGCGAACTTCCTGAGCCTGCTCATCATCCAGCATGGCCAGTCTTGCCCGAATCATTGCGTGCACATCCTGAGCTTGCTCAGGTGTTGCCGTCAAGCCCGTGCCGATAGCCCAAACAGGCTCATACGCCACCACACCTTCAGCCAGACCACCCACGCCAAAGGCATCAAGAATTACCTGCAACTGCCGACCCACCACTTCGGCAGTTTGACCCGCATCGCGCTCCGCCTGACTCTCGCCAACGCACAGCACAGGGCGCAAACCACACGCCAGAGCTGCTGCAAACTTGCGCCGGACAACCTCATCCGACTCGCCGAACAACGTTCTGCGCTCCGAATGACCAACCAGCACATAAGCGCAACCAGCATCGCGCAACTGAGCGGGAGAAATCTCACCGGTCAATGCGCCTGGCTCAGCCTGAGTAGCACAGGTCTGACCACCTACCGCCAAGACTGACCCTTGCAACTGCTCGATACAGCGATCGATATACAGCGCCGGGGGAGCAATCATCAGCTCAACCCCTTCAGGCCACTCCTGCTCGACCAGACCTTTCAGCAAGGCATCTACAGACTGCCGTGAACCGTGCATTTTCCAGTTGCCGGCAACTAGCGGACGTCGCATGCCAAACCTCTCTACCCAAGCGGGCGCCAATCTTAACCAAGTTGCATCAGGGACACAACCGCCTTTTTCATCCGTTTAATATGCCTGTCACGACATCAGCCAGAGCGGCAGCCTCTCGCTCGACCTGCGCTGCATCCTGCCCCTCCACCATGACCCGCACCAGCGGCTCGGTGCCCGACAAACGCAGCAAGACACGTCCAGCATCACCCAGCCGGGCTTCCGCCTCGGCGACAGCCTGACATACCGCCGGCTGTTCCAGCGGTGACAGCGCCCCGGGAGCGTAGCGCACGTTGATCAGCTTTTGCGGACACTTCTGCATGCCGCGACAGACCTCTGCCAGCGACTTGCCACTGCGCTGCAACGCCTTGAGCACCTGCAGCGCAGCGATAATGCCGTCACCGGTAGAGGTGTGATGCAGACAGACGATATGACCAGAAGACTCACCACCTACCATCCAGTCACGCTCACGCAGCTCTGCCATGACATAGCGATCACCAACATTCGCGCGCACAAACGGAATGCCGCGCTCTTTCAATGCCAGCTCGAGCCCCAGATTGGTCATCAGCGTCCCTGCCACCCCACCCTTAAGCAGGCCGCGCTCATGCAAATCCAGCGCAATGATGTACAGCAACTCATCACCGTCCACTTCATTGCCGGCATGATCCACCATCAGCACCCGGTCGCCATCACCATCAAAGGCAATCCCCAGATCAGCGCCGTGCTCCACGACAGCCTGGCTCAACGCCCCCAGATGTGTGGAGCCAACCCCCTCATTGATGTTCAGACCATCAGGGCTAGCGCCGATTACCCTGACCTCGGCCCCCAGCTCGCGAAATACGCTGGGAGCAACCTTGTAGGTCGCGCCGTGCGCGCAATCAAGCACCAGTTTCAGCCCCTTGAAGCTGGTGCTGGTTGGCACACTGCTCTTGCAAAATTCGATATAGCGCCCGGAAGCATCCTCGACGCGAGAGACCTTGCCCAGCTGAGCCGAGTCGACGACGCTCATCGGTTCATCGACCAGGCGTTCGATTTCCAGCTCCAGGCTATCCGGCAACTTGCTGCCCACGGACGAGAAGAACTTGATGCCATTGTCATAGAACGGGTTATGCGAGGCACTGATCACAATGCCGGCGTCCGCCATAAAGGTACGCGTCAAATACGCGATAGCCGGTGTAGGCATAGGCCCAAGCAGCTGCACGTGAGCGCCCGCGGCAGAAAGCCCGGCCTCCAGCGCCGACTCGAACATATACCCGGAAATGCGCGTGTCCTTGCCGATAATCACCCGACAGCCACCGTGATGGCGGAAGGCAGTACCCACCGCCCAACCAAGCTTGAGCATGAACTCAGGCGTAATAGGCGCAGTGCCGACCCGCCCACGGATACCATCGGTGCCAAAGTAACGCTTTTCCATGACCTGAACTCTGCTACCTGAAATTGTTATGACTGGCGGGCGCGACTGACCGCTTCCGCCATACGCACCACATCCGCCGTTTCGGCGACGTCGTGCACGCGCAGTATGGCGGCACCAGCATCCACCGCCAGCGCGGCCAGCGCGAGACTGCCGTAAAGCCGCTGATCTACCGGACGATCAAGAGCCTGCCCGATCATACTTTTGCGCGACACGCCGACAAGCACCGGCAGCCCCGCAGGACGCAAGTCGCGTAAGTGGGCAAACAACTGAAGATTATGCTCCAGCGTCTTGCCGAAGCCGAACCCGGGATCGAGGATAATTCGCTCGCGGGCTATTCCCGCCACCTCGCACGCCTCAACCCGAGCCTGCAAGTAGGCATTCACCTCATCCAGCACACTGGCGTAACGCGGAGCCAGCTGCATTGTCTCTGGCTCACCCTGGCGGTGCATCAGACAGACCGGCAATCCGGTCGCCCGCGCCGCCTCAAGCGCTCCGGGACGCTCAAGTGCGCGTACGTCATTGATCATGCCCGCACCCGCCGCTGCCGACGCAGTCATCACCTCAGGCGTACTGGTATCCACCGAAATAACCACATCAAAGCGCGCTGCAATGGCCTCGACCACCGGCACCACCCGCTGCAATTCTTCGTCAACAGAAACAGGGTCAGCGCCGGGACGGGTCGATTCGCCACCGACATCTATCAGCGCAGCACCCGCTGCAATCATCTGCTCCACATGCTGCAGCGCGGCGTCGAGACGATTGAAGCGTCCGCCATCGGAAAAGGAGTCCGGCGTGACATTGAGGATGCCCATGATCCGGGCATGAGAAAGATCAAGCTCCCGAATGCCACAGGGCAAACGGGAGCTTTTGCTGTCAGAGAACATTCGAGCCTCAGTGCTCCCCGGCGGGCCCGCCGATCGGACCAGAGCCCTTGGAGCTGTCGGCCGCAGTCGACTCGGCGTCGTCCGGCGTCACCACTGCACCCGGACCAGACTTGTCATCGCCCTGCCAATCTTTCGGCTCACGCGGCACGCGGCCGGCCATGATGTCGTCAATCTGCTGAGTGTCGATGGTTTCGTACTTCATCAACGCCTCGGCCATCATGTCGAGTTTGTCGCGATTCTCTTCCAGCAGGCGGCGCGCAGTGGCGTAGCTTTCGTCGATAATGCGGCGCACTTCTTCGTCGATCTGCTTGGCCGTTTCGCCAGACACACCGGCCAGCCCGCCGCCGCTGGAACGCCCAAGGAAGCCCTGATCCTCATCTTCCGCGTACAGCAGCGGACCCAGCTTTTCGGACAAGCCCCACTTGGTCACCATATTCTTGGCCAGCTGGGTTGCCCGCATGATGTCGTTGGAGGCGCCAGTAGTCACTCCGTCAAAGCCGAGGGTCATTTCCTCAGCGATACGACCACCAAACAGCGAGCAGATCTGACTGGTCAAAGCGCGCTTGGACAGGCTGTAACGATCTTCTTCCGGAAGGAACATGGTCACCCCCAGCGCGCGACCGCGCGGGATGATAGTGACCTTGTAGACCGGATCATGCTCCGGCACCAGACGGCCGACAATTGCATGCCCGGACTCATGGTACGCGGTGTTCAGCTTTTCTTTGTCGGACATAACCATGGATTTGCGCTCAGCGCCCATCATGATTTTGTCCTTGGCCATTTCGAACTCGTTCATTTCGACCAGGCGCTTGTTGGCACGCGCCGCGAACAGTGACGCTTCGTTGACCAGGTTAGCCAGATCCGCACCAGAGAAACCAGGCGTGCCGCGAGCGATCAGCGACGGATTGACATCCTCGCTCAGCGGCACCTTGCGCATGTGCACCTTGAGGATCTGTTCGCGACCACGAATATCGGGCAGACCAACAACCACCTGGCGGTCAAAACGGCCAGGACGCAGCAACGCTGGATCCAGCACGTCAGGGCGGTTGGTCGCCGCGATCACGATAATGCCGTCATTCGGCTCGAAGCCATCCATCTCAACCAGCAACTGGTTCAGGGTCTGCTCACGCTCGTCGTGGCCGCCGCCCATTCCGGAGCCGCGATGACGACCGACGGCGTCGATCTCGTCGATAAAGATGATGCAAGGCGCGTGCTTTTTGGCCTGCTCGAACATGTCGCGCACGCGAGACGCGCCGACACCAACAAACATCTCAACGAAGTCGGAGCCGGAGATAGTGAAGAAGGGAACCTTGGCTTCGCCGGCGACGGCCTTGGCCAGCAACGTCTTACCGGTACCGGGCTGACCGACCATCAGCACACCGCGGGGAATGTGACCACCCAGACGCTGAAACTTGCCCGGATCACGCAGGAACTCGACCAGCTCACGCACATCTTCCTTGGCTTCGTCACACCCGGCGACGTCAGCAAAGGTAGTCTTGACCTGATCTTCGGACAGCATGCGCGCCTTGCTCTTGCCAAAGCTCATGGGGCCGCCGCGACCACCGCCGCCGCCCTGCATCTGGCGCATGAAGAACATGAAGATGGCAATAATGATCAAAATCGGGAAGCTGGCGATCAGCAACTGAGTCCAGATGCTCTGCTGCTCCGGCTGCTTACCTTCAATAATAACGTCGTTGTCGAGCAGATCACCGATCAGGCCGTTGTCCTGAATCGCCGGGCGCACGGTCTTGAAGGTTTCACCGCTGCGCTCACGACCACTGATGATGTAGCCATCCACCGTCACGCGCTCGACCTGGCGGTTCTCTACCAGCTCCAGAAACTGTGAGTAATTCAGCGTATCCGGTTCGCTGGTCTTGCTGAAGTTGTTCATCACCGTGACCAGTACCGCGGCAATGATCAACCACAGGATGAGGTTCTTCGCCATGTCGTTCAATTCGCTACCCTCTTGCCCCGCCGCACGACCGCGGGCGCCTTGCTGAGTCTTTTAACCATTTGCCAACATTACACCAGTTTAGGCCACCTCGGCATTGGCTTCAGTGTAACCCCCTATGTAACACCAGCCTCACTGACCACCACAGCAAGCACCAGTTCCGGCACAAAGCCGCCGCCTCAGCCCTCGCCACCCTTGTAACCACGGGCCAGCAGATAGGTTTCACGCGAGCGGCCACGCGACGCATCCGGCTTGCGTGTCACCAGCTTGTCAAACTGTCCACGCATCTCGCGGAAATACTCATCAAAGCCTTCACCATGGAACACCTTGATCAGAAAATCGCCGCCCGGGCGCAGGACGCGTCCCGCCATGTCGAGCGCCAGCTCGCATAGATACATGGCCCGCGGCTGATCAACCGCAGGCGTTCCACTCATATTGGGGGCCATATCCGAAATAACAAGGTCTACCTGCGAATCACCGATAGCAGCGAGAATCGACTCAAACACCGCGTCCTCAGTGAAATCCCCCTGAATGAAGGTCACATCCGGGATGCTGTCCATCGCCAGGATATCCGATGCGATGATCCGCCCCTTCTCGCCAATCAGTCTGGCTGCAACCTGGGACCAGCCACCTGGAGCTGCGCCGAGATCAAGTACCGTCATCCCCGGCTTTAGAATCCGATCGCGCTCCTGAATCTCGAGCAGCTTGTAGCTGGCGCGCGAACGATAGCCATCCTTTTGCGCCTGCTTTACGAACTGATCATCGAAGTGCTCTTTGAGCCAACGCTTACTTGTCTTGGACTGTGCCACGGAATACCTCGTGCAGCGGGCCACGCCGCCGGTTAAACTAGTGCATCAACACTCATTGAATCTTCATACGGAACATTATGGCGCTCAGCTCCGCACAGAAAAAAGACCTCAAGCGCATCGGCCACCACCTGAAGCCGATCGTCATCATCAGCGAACAGGGCGTCAGCGAAGGCGTTCTGGCCGAACTGGACCGCGCATTAAACGACCACGAACTGATCAAGATCAGGGTAACGGTCAGTGATCGCGATGCCAAACAGGCCCTGATCGCAGAGGCCTGCAGCCAGACTGGCGCAGAACTGGTGCAGGTGATCGGCAAGATGGCGATCCTGCTGCGTCGTGCCAAGAAGCCGAACGCCAACCTGTCCAATCTGAAGCGCTTTCAGGGCTTCTGAAAAAGCAACGGGGCCAGCCGGCCCCGTTTGACTTACTCTCGACCTGCCGACTCGTCCGGCCGCGGCTGCACCGCCAGCACCAACCCGGCAAACGCAACCACCAGATAGCAAACCAGCATCAACAGCAGGTTGCCGATCTCACGGAACAGGAAAAATGCCACCACCGCAGCCAGCGCCAGGGCCATAACTTGCGCGCGCACGTCCCGCCAGATCAGACCACGCACCCGTAACGCCAACAGCACCAATTGCAGCACAATCGCCACCGCACTGATTCCCAGCACGGCCGGACGCAGCGTCGCGGCAGCATCATCAACCAGCAGCGGCGCCAGCCCGGACTGCTCCAGCGCCGGAAGAAAGACGAAGTGCAGACTCCAGACCGAGCCAACCCAGAGGGTCAGCAGCAACTGCCAGACCACGCGACCGCCATCTCGGCGACCGCTACCGACAGCAGCCGGGGTCACAGGTGCTGGACCTCGACGATCTCGTACTCAACCACCCCGCCCGGTGTTTTCACCGCGACGATCTCACCCTCTTCCTTGCCGATCAGGGCACGTGCGATGGGCGAGTTTACCGACAGCTTGCGCTGCTTGATGTCAGCCTCATCGTCACCAACGATCTGATACACCACCTCTTCGTCAGTTTCGACGTTGGCGATGGTGACCGTGGTGCCGAAGATTACCTTCCCGGTATGAGGAATGGTGGTTACATCAATCACCTGCGCATTGGAGAGACGGCCTTCGATGTCACGAATGCGCGCCTCAACCATGCCCTGCTGCTCGCGCGCAGCATGGTATTCGGCGTTTTCCTTCAAATCGCCCAACTCGCGCGCCTCAGCAATAGCCTGAGTGATCTGCGGGCGCAGCTCACTCTTCAGATGCTTGAGTTCGACTTCGAGCGCTTCAGCGCCCTGCTTGGTCATTGGGTACTTCATGGATCAGATACCTTTATGCAGATCCTGGAGACGACGCACAGCGCGCTCCGGACCGAATTTCAGTGCGGTGCACACCGCCTCGCCACCAGCCAGCGTGGTAGTCGAGTAAACCTTGTGCTGCAGCGCGTTACGGCGAATGGAATAGGAGTCAGCGATCGACTGACGACCTTCGGTGGTGTTGATCACCAGGTCGATTTCGTCGTTCTTGATCATATCCACGATATGCGGACGACCTTCGGTCACCTTATTGACGCGACGCACGGTCAGACCAGCGGCCTCAAGCACCTTGGCAGTACCGGCGGTGGCAACCACCTCGAAACCCAGCTCGATCAGGTCACGCACCACATCTACCGCAAACGGCTTGTCGTCTTCGCGTACGCTGATAAACGCGGTACCACTGGTCGGCAGCACTTCACCCGAGCCCAGCTGAGACTTGGCAAAGGCTTCACCGAAGCTGTCGCCCACGCCCATCACCTCACCGGTGGACTTCATCTCGGGGCCGAGGATCGGGTCAACACCCGGGAACTTGGCGAACGGGAAGACCGCTTCCTTGACGCTGAAGTACGGCGGCACCACTTCTTCAGTGAAGCCCAGCTCTTGCAGCGACTTGCCGGCCATCACGCGAGCTGCGATCTTGGCCAGCGACTGACCAATGCACTTGGAAACAAAGGGCACGGTACGCGAGGCGCGCGGGTTAACCTCGATCACATAGATGGTCTCGCCCTGTACCGCCATCTGCACGTTCATCAGACCGATGACACCAAGCTCCAGCGCCATCTTGCGCACCTGCTCGCGAATGTCGTCCTGGATATTCGCAGGCAGTGAATACGGCGGCAGCGAGCACGCGGAGTCACCGGAGTGCACACCCGCCTGCTCAATGTGCTGCATGATCGCGCCGATCACCACATCCTTGCCGTCAGACACCGCATCGATGTCGACTTCGATGGCGCAATTCAGGAAGTGATCCAGCAGCACCGGGCTGTCGTTGGACACCTTGACCGCTTCGCGCATGTAGCGCTTGAGTTCTTCTTCCTGATAGACGATTTCCATCGCCCGCCCGCCCAGTACGTAGGACGGACGAACAACCAGCGGATAACCGATGCGCTTGGACAGTGCGAGAGCCTCGTCTTCGCTGCGCGCAGTCGCATTCGGCGGCTGACGCAGAGCCAGACGCTCAACCATCTGCTGGAAGCGCTCACGGTCTTCGGCACGGTCGATAGCCTCGGGGCTGGTACCGATGATCGGCACACCAGCCTCTTCCAGCGCGCGCGCCAGTTTCAGCGGCGTCTGACCACCGTACTGCACGATCACACCCTTGGGCTGCTCGACGCGCACAATCTCCAGCACGTCTTCCAGCGTCACCGGCTCGAAGTACAGACGATCGGAGGTGTCGTAGTCGGTAGAAACCGTTTCCGGGTTACAGTTGACCATGATGGTTTCGTAACCGTCTTCGCGCATCGCCAACGCGGCGTGTACGCAGCAGTAATCGAACTCGATACCCTGACCAATGCGGTTCGGACCGCCACCCAGCACCATGATCTTGTCACGACCGGACGGATTGGATTCGCACTCTTGCTCATAGGTCGAGTACATGTAGGCGGTATCGGTCGCAAACTCCGCAGCGCAGGTATCAACGCGCTTGTAAACCGGCAGCACGTTCAGCTTGTGACGATGACGACGCAGGCTCTTCTCGCTCACAGCCAGCAGCTGCGACAGGCGCAGGTCAGAGAAGCCCTTGCGCTTGAGGCGGAACATCAGGTTGTAATCGATATCCGCCAGACCCAGGGTTTTGACCTTCTCTTCTTCCTTGATCAGATCCTCGATCTGCACCAGGAACCAGGTATCGATCTTGGTCAGATCAAACACCTGCTGCAGGGTCATACCGGCGCGGAAAGCGTCAGCCACGTACCAGATGCGGTCCGCACCCGGAACGGTCAGCTCGCGGGTCAACTCGGTCATGACGTCTTCAGCAGCCAGATCGACCTTGGGGTCAAAACCACAGACGCCGACTTCCAGACCACGCAGTGCTTTCTGCACGGACTCCTGGAAAGTGCGACCAATTGCCATGACCTCACCCACCGACTTCATCTGAGTCGTCAGGCGCGCATCAGCGTTGGGGAATTTTTCAAAGGCGAAACGCGGGATCTTGGTCACCACGTAGTCGATAGACGGCTCAAAGGACGCCGGCGTGCGACCGCCAGTGATATCGTTCTGCAGCTCGTCCAGGGTGTAGCCGACAGCCAGCTTGGCGGCGATCTTGGCGATCGGGAAGCCGGTCGCCTTGGACGCCAGCGCGGAGGAGCGCGACACCCGCGGGTTCATCTCGATAACGACCATGCGGCCGGTGTTCGGGCAGATACCGAACTGCACGTTGGAGCCACCGGTTTCGACACCGATCTCACGCAGCACCGCCAGCGAGGCGTTACGCATGATCTGGTATTCCTTGTCGGTCAGCGTCTGAGCCGGCGCGACTGTGATGGAGTCACCGGTGTGAACACCCATCGGGTCAAAGTTTTCAATGGCGCAAACGATGATGCAGTTGTCCTTCTTATCGCGGACAACTTCCATCTCGTACTCTTTCCAGCCGATCAGCGACTCGTCGATCAGCAGCTCGTTGGTCGGCGACAGGTCTAGACCACGGTTACAGATCTCTTCGAATTCTTCGCGGTTGTACGCGATACCGCCACCGGTGCCACCCATGGTGAAGGAGGGGCGAATGATGCACGGGAAACCAACCTGATCGAGGACGCCATACGCCTCGGCCATGCTGTGCGCGATACCGGAGCGCGGGCATGCCAGGCCGATATCCTTCATAGCCTTGTCGAAGCGCGAGCGATCTTCGGCCTTGTCGATGGTGTCGGCGTTCGCGCCGATCATTTCCACGCCGTACTGTTCCAGTACGCCGTGCTTCTCCAGATCCAACGCGCAGTTCAGCGCGGTTTGGCCGCCCATGGTCGGCAGCAGCGCGTCCGGGCGTTCCTTCTCGATGATCTTGGCAACCGTCTGCCACTTGATCGGCTCGATGTAGGTGGCGTCGGCCATGGCCGGATCGGTCATGATGGTCGCCGGATTGGAGTTGACCAGAATGACGCGGAAGCCTTCTTCCTTAAGGGCCTTACAAGCCTGAGCGCCGGAGTAGTCGAACTCACAGGCCTGACCGATGACGATAGGGCCGGCGCCGAGGATCAGAATGCTTTTAATGTCTGTACGTTTTGGCATAGTCGTTTACAAATCCTAGGGTGTACCGGGGTTCAGGCGCGTTTTTTCATGGCGTCGATGAAACGGTCGAACAGCGGTGCCACATCGTGCGGACCCGGGCTCGCCTCAGGGTGCCCCTGGAAACTGAAGGCCGCCTTGTCGGTGCGCTCGATACCTTGCAGGGTGCCATCGAACAGCGACTTGTGGGTCGGACGCAGATTGGCCGGCAGGCTGGTCTCGTCAACCGCAAAGCCGTGGTTTTGGCTGGTGATCATCACAACACCGGTATCCAGATCCTGAACCGGGTGGTTGGCACCATGATGGCCATGACCCATTTTCACGGTCTTGGCGCCTGATGCCAGCGCCAGCAGCTGGTGACCCAGACAGATTCCGAAGACCGGAATATCGGTTTCCAGAATTTCCTTGATCGCGGCAATCGCGTAATCGCAGGGCTCCGGGTCACCCGGGCCGTTGGACAGGAACACACCATCCGGGTTCAGCGCCAGCACCTCGGCAGCCGTCGTCTGCGCCGGCACAACTGTCAAGCGGCAACCACGAGCAACCAGCATGCGCAGAATGTTGTACTTAACACCGTAGTCGAAGGCGACAACGTGGTGCGGCAGCTCGGCATCAGTCAGTTCGGGATGGCTGTCGGTTTCCAGGTTCCAGACACTGGAACGCCACTCATAGCTCTGCTTGACCGACACTTCCTTGGCCAGGTCCATGCCTTTCAGGCCCGGGAACGCGCGCGCGAGCTCCAGCGCTTTTTCTTCAGAGATGTCATCACCAGCCAGCAAGCAGCCGTTCTGGGAGCCTTTCTCGCGCAGAATACGCGTCAGACGACGGGTATCAATGCCAGCGATGGCGACAATATTGTTCTCACGCAGATACTCGTCCAGCGACTGCTTGCAACGCCAGTTGCTCGCCAGTAGCGGCAGATCACGAATAACCAGACCGGCAGCCTGAACCGCGTCAGACTCGACGTCCTCAGGGGTCACCCCGGTATTGCCGATATGAGGGTAGGTCAGCGTCACGATTTGACGCGCGTAGGAGGGATCGGTAAGGATCTCCTGATAACCGGTCATGGCCGTATTGAACACGACCTCGCCAACGCTGGAACCGTCGGCGCCGATAGACTCACCGCGAAAAATACTGCCGTCGGCGAGTGCGAGAATGGCTGGCTTGGACAAGAAAACCTCCGAAAGAACTGACACATTTCACTAAACGCGGGCTGCACAAAAGCGGGAATGTAGTGCTGAACACAACATCCCGCTTGCAAAAGGCATTGTCAGATACGCGCTGAATAGACAGATTAGCGCAATAGTTTAAACACTTGAGGTCAAAATATCCACACCGAGACCACCCCTCTCCGCCCAGTGGCGCTCGCCGCCTGTTACCCATGGATCTCTTCAATCTCAAACAACTCTGTGTTACAACAGCCGCTGAACACCGACGGGCAGGAGCCCGCAGCAGACGGCAAAGACCGTCAAACCGGGCGTCTCCCAGACCCCGGAAAACACAAGAACAAGATCAAAGGACCTCGGGGACTCTCACCATGCCAACGCTCTTCAAACGCCTGCTGGTGCTGCCACTGCTGCTCATCGCCTCACTCACCCACGCAGACCCGCAGCGCCTGCAACAGCTGCACGAATTCCGCAGCGAATCCTTCAAAGCCGGAACCTACCTGCTGATCGACAACAACCTGTACGAGCGCGTTCGCGAGCCCGGCAACCGCGAAATCTACAACGCCGCACTGCAGCAGATGGACGCCCTGCTGCGCCAGATGAACAATCCTGGCGACCTGCGCGCACTCTATAACGACTTCGTCACGCTGGTCCGCGAGCTCGAAGCCATGCCGCAGGGCGAGGAGTACTACAGCCTGGCCACGGTCAACCGCATCATGATGGCCCACGGCAAGCTTGAGAACGCTGCCGCCGCACTGTACGAGGCGGAAGTGACGGACAGCCCGGAAAACCTGGTCGCCCTGCAGCGCCAAAGCATCGAGACCAGCCGCATTCTGCTGCTGTACGAAAACAACATGTTCAGCTCCGTTGGCGTTTACTTCCTGCCCGCCCGCGAGGGCTTGTTTGACGAACTGGATACGCGCATCAGCGAAGGCTCCAGCAAACTCAAGCAGTTGATGCCGGAGCACGCCGAGACCTTTTCCCGACTCGACAAGCAGTACAACTTTATTCAACCACGCCTGATCAACCATCACGCCGACTGGGTACCCACCATCGCCGCGTTCTATCTGACCAAAAACACCCAGACGCTGGACGACCTGTCACGCGAACAGGCAAACCTGGCGGAGGCCAGCGTCAGCGCTAACTGACCATGCACCGACAAAAAAGGGTGGCCGATTGGCCACCCTTTTTTTAGGTTCATCACGGATTACCGGGAAAGTCATTCTTGATCTTCATGAAAAAGAATT
>JAYNRF010000019.1:0-23829 GCA_038114645.1 Pseudomonadaceae bacterium
CTAGCTTCTAGCTTCTAGCTTCTAGCTTCTAGCTTCTAGCTTCTAGCTTCTAGCTTCTAGCTTCTAGCTTCTAGCTTCTAGCTTCTAGCTTCTAGCTTCTAGCTTCTAGCTTCTAGCTTCTAGCTTCTAGCTTCTATTCATTCCCTTTTCTGGAGTTGTTGATCATGCCTGTCGGTCTTGGCCCGTTGCCCGTGCTGCATCCCGTTCCCGGTTTTCGTCTCGGTATTGCTTCTGCCGGTATCAAGCGAGCAGGCCGTAAGGATGTGGTGGTTATGGAAGCGGCGGAAGGCTCTGCGATTGCTGGCGTATTTACGCTTAACGCGTTCTGTGCGGCACCGGTTACCCTGTGCCGTCAACGCATGACCAGCTCCCCGCGTTATCTGCTGGTCAATACCGGCAACGCCAACGCGGGCACCGGCAAGCCGGGCATGGCCGCCGCTGAGCGGACCTGTGCGGCGCTGGCCGAACTGGTTGGTGTCCCGGCGGAGCAGATCCTGCCGTTCAGCACCGGTGTCATCGGTGAGCTGTTGCCGGCGGACAAGATCATTCCCGTGCTGCCTGCCGCGCTCGCGGACCTGTCCGAGGGCAACTGGGCCGTTGCCGCCGAAGGCATCATGACAACTGACACCCAGCCTAAGGGCTGCAGTCGTCAGATTCAGATTGGCGGTCAGACCGTCACGGTTACCGGTATTTCCAAGGGCGCCGGCATGATTCGCCCCAATATGGCTACCATGCTGGGCTACGTCGCTACCGACGCGCCGGTTGCGCAGCCGGTGCTGCAGGCGTTGCTGCGCGAGGCGGCGGATCTGTCGTTCAATCGCATCACCATCGACGGCGACACCAGCACCAATGACTCCTGCATGCTGATTGCCACCGGTCAGGCTGCTATCGCACCGATCGACAGCACCGAAGCGTCGGGGTATGCCGAGCTGGCTGCAGCGATCAAAGAGGTGTTGCTGGTACTGGCGCAGGCTATCGTGCGCGATGGTGAAGGCGCTACCAAATTCGTCACCATTCAGGTGAACGGCGGCGGCAATCGTAACGAATGTCTGGATGTTGCCTACGCCATTGCACATTCCCCGCTGATCAAGACTGCGCTATTTGCCTCTGATCCGAACTGGGGGCGTATTCTGGCGGCGGTTGGTTATGCCGGCGTGCCGGAGCTGGATGTAGAAAAGATCGACGTCTATCTCGACGATGTGTGCATCACCCGCCAGGGTGGTCGTGCGCCAGAGTACGTTGAGGAACAGGGCGCCCGTGTCATGGCGCAGGAAGAAATCACCATCCGCATCGAGCTGGGTCGTGGCGACGTCAGCGAGACCTTGTGGACGACCGACCTGTCTCACGAGTACGTGCGCATTAACGCCGAGTACCGTACCTAATCGGCCTGCGTGCAGAGGTCGGCGGGCAGGATTGTCGACTCGCTGCGCAAGCGGCCAACCCGGTTGATGATCAGTTGTCGACCGGGTTGCTCAGGATCGTGCGAGCAAAGACGCAAGGTGCCTGCAAGAAAGCCCCCATCCACCCGCTCTGTTTCTCCCAGCGGGTTATAGCGCAGGTAGCGGTCGAGCTCTCCCGTTGCTTTGATCGCGGCCACCGTTGCTGCTCGGTCCTCGTGCAGCAAGGCGTCGTCAGCATCCAGCTGCGCGTTGTGATTACTGTCAACAAAGACTTGCCACCCCTGGCCCCAGCTGCCATTTCGCGGCGCTACAACCACCGCCTGATTGCGATTTATTGCCTCCTCGCGCGCCAGTCGAATGCTTGTGGTGAGCTGGTCGCGAGCGCTGTCCAGGCGTCGCTGGTCAAGCATTCCGCCGAGTGACGGCATGCCAAGCGTGGCAAGCATGCACAGCAGTGCCAGCGTTACCAGCAGCTCTATCAGGCTGATGCCCAAGCACCGAAGCGGCGGTTTTCCTTCAACAATGTGAAGCATCTCTGTGTGGTGAACCCCTCGTCCCGGTGATCTGACCGGTCATCGTCCAAGCCGCGACGTTGCCCTTTGGCCTTTTTATAGTGCCGTCGGTACTAGGAGGGTTGTTTGGATGAGATATGTGAAGGGCTTCACTTTGATCGAGCTACTCGTCGCTTTGGTGGTGGCTGCGGTCATTCTAGGGCTGGCCGTGCCAAGTATGCGCACCATGATGGCCAATAGCTCGCTCAGGGCAACCACCGGCGAGCTGGCGTCGGCCCTTGGCGCTGCGCGGATGCAGGCGCTCAGCATGCGTGCAGATGTCAGCGTAAGTCCTGCCGCAGGCGGTTGGGAGGATGGCTGGACGATTGACTATCCAGCTGCTTCCGCGGAGCAGGACAAGACCTTTACCCCCGAGGATGGCGTCACTGTCGGCCGTGAAGATGCCGCCGGTGGCCTTACCTTCGTTGCGCAGGGCGGTGTTACCGGCGGCGGTGCCGAGTTCTCTGTCTGTTCCGCTGATGCGCAGCCGGTCAGAGGGTACACCCTCGAGCTTTCATTTCTGGGCAAGGTGACCCAAACCGAGAAGGGGGACTGCCCATGAATCAAGCGATTGTGATTGCCCGTCGTCAAAGAGGGGTTGGGATGCTCGAAGTGCTGGTTGCACTCTTGATTGTGGCGATTGGCGCACTGGGCTATGCCGGCTTGCAGCTGACGGCGCTGCGCAATAGCGGCGATGCCAACGATCGCGCGCACGCCGCGATGATCGCGCAGGACGCTATCGAGCGTATCAAGTCTAATCCGGCTCAGACCGATTACTACGCAACTGCCACCAACTGGCCGGCTAGCGCCCTCGGTGAGTCCGGTAGCCCGGAAGATTGGAAGGTCTGCATGGAGGCGGTTTGCGACGCCGAAGAAATGGCGGAATGGGACATCAAACAGCTGGTCTGGGCTGCGTCCACCAGTTTGCGCGGCGGACGGGTGATGGCAATGGACTGTGCGTTCAACTCGCTGGGTTGCGTGGTCGTCAGCTGGGAAGATCAGGCGCCGGCGCAGTGTGTCAGCAATACCGGCATCAATACCGCCGACGACAGCAAGTGTCTGGTTATGGAGATCCAGCGATGAAACGGATTCAGGCAGGGTTTGGCCTAATCGAACTGATGGTGGCGCTGGTGTTGGGGTTGATCGCCAGCGGCGTTGCCATGCAGCTGTTGTTGGTCAACAACCAGACGTTTGCATTACAGCGCGTCAGCTCCTCCCTTGAGGAAGATGGCCAGATGCTGCTGCGCTACATGATGGCTGATATTCGCCAGGCCGGTCGCGGTACCGCTGTGGACGGCACGATAGCCCCCGTTGTTTTTGACAGCAGCCAGGCCGCCTTTGCCAAGGAAGGATCCAGCGGCGGCAATGACGAACTGGTGATCAACTATTTCGGTGTGCGCGATTGCCAGGGCGGCGGCAACGGAACTGAACAGGAAATCGTCAATCGCTACTTCGTCGATAACCAGGGTGTGTTGTCGTGCTCCGGCAGTCTGAGCGCTGGCGTTGCTGAGCTGATGGCTGGCGTAGAGAGCTTCCAGGTGCAGTACGGGATCGATACCGCGGTTAACGGAGCCGCGGGTGTCACGCGTTATGTGAATGCCGGCGGGCAGGGGAGTAGCCCGGTGGTAGCGATCCGCTTTGCGGTTTTGCTGCGCAGTGATAACAACCTGCAGGTTGATGCGGCAACCAGCACCTATTACCTGGCTGACCAAGTGGTTAATGTCGCCGCCGACTCGCGGCTGCGTAAGGTGTTCAGGTCAACCGTAATGATCCGAAATTACGACTGGGACGGTGTCTGATGAAAGGCTCGGTTTACTACCCCTCCGCACAGCGTGGTATCGCGCTGGTAGTTGCACTGCTGGTACTGCTGATGGTCTCGGTTCTGGGTCTGTCGGCAATGCGTTCCAGTGTTTTTTCCTCGAAGGTTGCTACCGGTGTGCAGTCGGACGTAATGACATTCGAGGCTGCTGAAACCGTCGTTGTCGGTACTTACGACGCGCTGACGGTGTTGAGTAACGAGCAGCTGTACAACGCTGTTGACGGTCAGGCTGCGCGTTATTGCATGAAGTCCACTGGAGCGGCGCAAGGGAGCTGTGGCGCAGGGGACTTTATGGATGTACGGGGCCTGTTGCAGGCCGAGTCGTACAGTTATCTGGACGGGTTCAGCCCGATCAGCGGCTCGCAGGTCAGCTCCAGCGGCGGTGCCGGGGTGTTCGTGGATTACCGCATCAACATCCTCGGCGAAAGCGAGATGGCGACCTACGGCATTGAAAACCACCATTTGCAGGAAACGCTCAAGCGCGGCATCAAGCCCGGCGCTGAGATCAATTAGGGAGAGCGTGGACATGATTAATTTGAAAACACTATTGGGTTCTAGGCTGCTCGCATGCTGTCTTGGACTAGCGCTCCCGATGGTTGCTCAGGCGGATGACACCGAGATCTATTTTGCCCGAGCCAATGCCGAGAATGCTCAAAATACGCCAAAGGCCAACGTCCTGATCATGCTGGATACGTCCTCGTCGATGCGAAGCTGCGAAGTTGATCGCCAAACCCAGTGGTGCAGTGATGTCGCTAATCGTCGCATCACGATGCTGCATAATGCGATGAATCAAATAATTGCCGATGCGCCGAGTAACGTAGAAATAGGTTTGGGACGATTTTGGGGAACCGGAAATAGTTCTCGAGGGAAAATTTTGTTGCCAGTGATGCCGGTAAATGACCTCACTCGAGATCTTTTTGAACAAAAGCTTAATAGCATCGATAACGGGGATGAACCTAAAAGTTATACTCCGACAGCGATTGCTTACAACGAGATGGCTAAATACATGCTGGGGCACTCGAAGAGCAGTGATGTAACTTACTCTGGTGATGAGCTCGCAGCGGTTTGTGTAAGCAACGCCCCCGATCAGGAAGTATGCCGCGACGAAGTGCAATGGAGTGATCCTGTTGAGGTGCCTGAGTGTGATACATCGTTGCCTGGCTGCAGTCGGTCGGAATACTGGAATGTTGTGCCGAGCTGCGATCTATCAAGCCCTGATTGCCGCTTAGTGAATGGCCATACTACGAACTGGTGTGATCTCTCTCTCGAAAACTGCGAGTGTACGAGGTGGCGAGGCAACGGCACCTGCCGACGTTATCAAGAGTATGAATACTCGCAAAAAATAAATCTTTATACATGGCGAGACTCAAGTGTTGTTCAAGTTTGCGAATCTATTCCCGGAGAGTGTGATGATTCTAGGAGTATTATCCAGGCGGGACGCTATGTTTCGCCGGTAAATACAAATAATCAGTGTGAAACGAACCATGTCATTCTATTCACTGACGGAACTCCAACTGTTCATGATTCGAGCAAAGTAACCGTTGCAAACTGTGGGCGAGGTGATTCGTACTCTTGTCAAGTCGCGGTCGCGGCCGTGCTTAATTCTGTGGGTAATAGCAAGGGTGTTCCGATTAAAACTCATAATATTGGTTTGTACATGGGCTCGACCACCTTGGCCAATATGCAGGAAGTCTCTGGAGCTGGTGGTGGAGAGACCTATGACTCCGATAGCGCCGAAACCCTGCTGGAGGCATTTCAGAGCACTCTTGATCTGATCGATGAAGATGCGCGCTCAATCTCGGCGCCAGGTGTGGCAGTGAACGCGATGAACCGTTTCCAGCATCTGGATCAGCTGTACTACTCAGTTTTTCAGCCGTTTGAGAGCAGTTACTGGAATGGTAACTTGAAGCGTTATCAGGTGGCTGACGGCGTTATTCAAGGTCAGAATGGTTATGCGACTGACCCGGCAACAGGCTACTTTCGTACTGGCTCACAGAGTATTTGGAGTAGCGTGGTTGACGGCCCAGATGTTACGAAGGGTGGCGCGCGCGAGCATGTGGGTGCGCGAAACTTGTTCTACACGCTGTCTGCTGGAGGCGATCTCCAGAGGATGAACTGGTCGAGCGAGTTACCCAGCAACACGCAGTTGGGGTTGAGTGAGGTTGCGACTGGAGCTCAGCGCGCTGCATTGCTGAGTGAGCTGAAGACCATGTGGGGTGACCCGCTACACAGCGTACCTGTCATGGTCAACTACGGAGAAAGCGCTGATAACAATTATGTTTTTGTCTCCAATAATGGAGGTATGCTGCACGCGATCGATACCGAAGATGGCTCTGAGGCGTTTGCGTTCATGCCTTATGAAATTCTCCAGAAAGCAAATCAGTACACGATCGATCGACCGTCTCTACGGAATGACAATACTCGTAGAACGTATGGGTTAGATGGCAGCTGGGTGGCCTGGCGGCAGGGCGGTACCAATGCGTTGGCGGCGCCCGAGGCGGTGTATCTCTATGGCGGCATGCGCCGTGGTGGCCGCAATTACTACGCCCTGGATGTGACCGATCCGACTGCCCCGGCAATGCTTTGGCAGGTAAACAATGGCTCAACCGGTATGGCAGGGCTGGGGCAAACCTGGTCAACGCCAACGCTCACCAGCGTGCCTGACGGTGATGGCAACAATGTGCCGGTGCTGGTGGTTGGGGGTGGTTACAGTCCGTCAGATCATGACGGCACCTCTACACTGTCTGCCGGTGATCAGATGGGCAATATGGTCTACTTCCTTAACGCCGCCACCGGCGAGGTTCTTTGGTCTGCGGGCGGTCGCAACGAAGCCACGCGCACGGTGACCGACATGAAGTGGGCGGTGCCGAGCGGTATCGCGGTGGTCGACATCGATTTTGATGGCGTGGCCGACCACATGTATTACGGTGACATGGCTGGGCAGGTGTTTCGTATCACTATCAAGGATGATGCTGAGCATGTGGTCGAGCGGATTGCCAATCTGGGAGGCACCGGTAGCTCGCGTCGTCGTTTCTATGAGGCGCCTGCTGTGGGGCTGGTCAGGGCAAATACCGGAAACGAGCTGTATGTCGTGATCGGGTCCGGCTACCGTGCGCATCCGCTGGATGAGACGGTAACTGATGGCGTGTTTGTGATCAGGGATCGCACAGCGTTGAACGGGTCTGGCTCGCAGACCGTCGCTACGACTGCCAACATGACCAATGTCACTGCGGGAGGGCAGCCGCTGTCCACCGCCCGCGGCTGGTACTACACCTTCAGCCAGACAGGTGAGAAGTCGCTGGCGTCGCCGGTGATCTTTAATGGTCGGATTCTGTTTACGACCTATGCCCCCACGGTTGATCAGGAATCCGAGAACCCCTGCGCGGTGCGCTACGGACGGGCCTATCTGCACACCGTCAATCTGCTGACTGCGTTGCCGGCGGCGCTGTCGGATGACTTGCCAGCGCCTGCATCCCGCAGTCAGGCGCTTGAGCAGTCAACGCCAGCTCCGACTCCAACCTTGCTTGTTGATGATGAGGGCGATGTTGTTGTCGTGGTGGGTACTGAGGCAGTTGGAGAGAGTGAGCTTGGTGATCCGCGTCTGCGTAAGCGCCGCTGGATGCAGCTGCCGCCGGACGAAGCCAATAGCATCAAGCAGTCAAGCGTTGTGCAAGAGGATGAGCAGGAGGCTGGTGGTGAAGATGAATAAGTCGCGTGGCTTTACGCTGATTGAGGTCATGATCGTGGTGGTGATCATTGGCCTGCTGGCGGCGATTGCTTATCCCGCTTACACGTCATACGTGGAGCGGGGGCTGCAGCGCGAGGCGCAAGGGCAGATCATGGAGCTGGCGAGTGCGCTTGAGCGCCATCGGACAAAAAACTTCTCCTACCAGGGTGCAACCGTCGCCGCTCTGGCCCCGGAGCTGAACGCGAATGCCAATTACACAGCACAGCTGAATATCGGCGGCACCAATCAGACCTACCAGATTGTAGTGACGCCCAGAGGGCGGATGACGGGCACCGACACGCTGACCTGGCGCAGCGATGGCACCGCGTCCTGGGAGTAGGTGGTGGTCTGTCTGGAGCGCCTAGCGGCGCTCCAGCAGCACCCCTGATTCCATGTGATGGGTATAGGGGAATTGATCGAACAAAGCGCACCGCACTACGCGGTGCGTTTTTGTAAGCTCCTGCAGGTTTTCCGCCAGTGTTTCCGGATTGCAGGAAATGTAGAGGATGCGGCGGTAGCCTTTGACCAGCTCAAGCGTTGCAGGGTCGAGGCCGGCGCGGGGCGGGTCGACAAACACGGTGCCGAACTCGAAACCGCTCAGGTCGATGCCCTGCAGGCGGCGGAAGGGGCGTACCCCGGTCAGCGCCTGAGTCACTTCCTCGCTGGCCAGACGCACCAGGGTCACGTTCTTTACGTTATTGATTCGCAGGTTTTCCTGCGCTGCCCGCACGGAGCTTTTTGCCAGCTCGGTGGCCAGGACGCGGCGGAAGCGGGTGGACAGTGGCAGGGTGAAGTTGCCGTTGCCGCAGTACAGCTCCAGCAGGTCGTCCTTGCTTTCACCGGCAGCGTCCAGCGCCCAGCTCAGCATGTGCTGGTTTACTTCGCCGTTCGGCTGGGTGAAACCGCCCTCGATCTGCTGGTAGTGCCATTGGCGACCTGCTACGGTCAGCGTCTCGGTGACATGGTCCGTCTGCAACACACGCTTCTGGCCGCGGCTGCGGCCGATCAGCTGGACACCCAGTCGCTCAGCCAGCGCGCGTGCGGGCGCGTCCCAGCTGTCATCAAGCGGGCGGTGATAGCAGAGGGTGATCAGCGCCTGGCCGGACAGAGTGGTGAGGAACTCGATCTGAAACAGCTTGCGCCCGAGGATCGGGTCGGCCTTGCAGGCGTCGAGCAGCGGCATCATCAGCGCATTGATCTGGCGGCTGGCGATTGGCAGCTGCTCGATCAGGATCGGGCTGCGTTTGTCACCTTGCTCGAACATGGCGTAGTAGGGCACGCCCGCTTCGTACCAGAGACGAAACTCGGCGCGCAGGCGGAAGTGCTCGCGCGCCGATTCGAACACTTCGGGAGTCGGTGCGTCGAACGGCGCGAGTAATGCCTGCAGGCGCTCGCGCTTTTCGCTCAGCTGCGTTTTGTATTGCTCGGGGTGAAATGCGGTACTCATCAGCTGAACAGCGCCAATTTGATCACGAACAGGCCAGCCAGGATGTACAGGCTGGGGTTGAGTTCACGCCAGCGTCCGGCAAGCAGCTTGATGACGGTCCAGCTGATAAAGCCGAGGGCGATGCCGTTGGCAATCGAGAAGGTCAGCGGCATTGCCAGTGCGGTGACGACGACAGGTGCTGCTTCGGTAAGGTCGTCCCAGTTAATCTGCACCAGACCGTGGGTCATCAGCACGGCAACGAACAGCAATGCGGGGGCGGTGGCGTAGCCGGGCACGGCCGTCGCCAGCGGTGAGAAGAACATGCTAAGCAGGAATAGTAGCGCGACCACGCATGCGGTCAGACCGGTGCGGCCGCCTGCGCTGATACCAGCCGTGGACTCGATGTAGCTGGTGGTGGTGGAGGTGCCAAGTGCGGCGCCAGCCATGGTGGCGGTGCTGTCGGCCATCAGGGCGCGGCCGAGGCGCGGCATCTTGCCGTCCGGCTCGACCAGGTTGGCCTTTTGCGCAACGCCGATCAGCGTGCCCGAGGTGTCGAACAGGTCGACGAACAGGAATGCAAAGACCACGCTCAGCAGGCCTACTTCAAGGGCGCCTTTGATATCCAGCTCAAGGAATGTTGGCTTCAGGCTCGGCGGCGTCGAAACAATGCCGTCGAGGTGGCTCAGGCCGAGCATGAAGCTGGCGGCGGTAACCAGCAGAATGCCGATCATCACTGCACCGGTGACCTTGCGATACGACAGCGCGACGATGATCGCAAAGCCGGCGGCGGCCAGCAGCGGCTCAGGCTGGCTGAGTTTGCCCATGGTCACCAGGGTGACGGGATGATCAACGACCAGGCCGGCGCTTTTCAGGGCGATCAGTGCGAGGAACAAGCCAATGCCGGCAGCGATGGCGGAGCGCAAAGGCAGCGGAATGCTATCGATAATCCACTCGCGGATACGGAACAGACTGAGCAGGAAGAACAGGAAGCCAGACAGGAATACGGCACCCAGTGCGACCTGCCAGCTGTAGCCCATGGAACCGACTACGGTATAACTGAAGAACGCGTTGAGACCCATGCCGGGGGCGAGGGCAATCGGGTAATTCGCCCACAAACCCATGATCAGCGAGCCAATAGCTGCTGCCAGGCAGGTGGCGACGAAGGCAGCGCCCGGGTCGATGCCGGCATCAGCCATCATCATCGGGTTGACGAAGATGATGTAGGCCATGGTCAGGAAGGTGGTGACGCCAGCAAGTACTTCGGTGCGTACGTTGCTGCCGTGTTCGCGCAGTTTGAACAGTTTTTCCAGCATGTGGGCGGCTTTCCGGGCAGGAGGGCAGAAAGCGACGCATTGTAGCTGATTCGCTGCACCGGGTGAATTTTTGCCGACAATGTGTCAGGCTTGTCGGCCATTTTTCAAGCGGAGGCTCGCCATGAGCAACATTATCGATACCGACGAGAAGCGCGTCAGCTACGGCATTGGCCGTCAGATGGGCGAGCAGCTGCTGGCCAGCAATATTCCTGACCTGGCGCTGGAGCTGGTTGCCGCAGGCCTGAAAGACGCTTTCCAGCAGCAGGCCAGCCAGGTTCCTGAGGCAGAGCTGCAGGCCGCGTTTCAGGTGCTGCAGGGTAAAATGCAGGCGGCTGCCGAAGCGGCTGCGGCGCAGGCTGCACAGGCCGGCGTTGACTTCCTGGCTGAGAATGCCAAGCGTGAGGGTGTTATCACTCTGGAATCGGGTCTGCAGTACGAAGTGGTCACCGCAGGTACTGGCGCCACGCCTGAGGCCAGCTCGACAGTTCGTACCCATTACGAAGGCACGCTGATTTCCGGCGAAGTGTTTGACAGCTCCTACAAGCGCGGCCAGCCGGCCGAGTTCCCGGTTGGTGGCGTCATTGCTGGCTGGACCGAAGCGCTGCAACTGATGCAGGAAGGCGCGAAGTGGCGCCTGTATATCCCGTCCGAGCTCGCCTATGGCGCTCGCGGTGCGGGTAACAGCATTCCGCCGCACAGCGCGCTGATTTTCGATATCGAGCTGATCAAGGTTCTCTGATCGGTCTGGACGCGGTTCCGCGTCCAACCCGTTGCCGGGCGTGCGCCTAACCCTGATCCCTGCGTAGGGGCACAGCATGCTGTGCCCGTTGAGGGCTGCGGGGTATCGCGCGGCAGGGTATCGTTCCGTGCGATATTGACCCCGGGCACGGCATGCCGTGCCCCTACGGGTGTGCGCTTGGCTCCGACCCTTCGCTTAGAAGCTGCGCTTGACTGCGAAACGAGCCAGTTGCTCTAGCGAGTCGCGGTAGGTGGACGGCGGCAGAGCGCCCAGCAGTGCGATGGCGCGGTCTGCGTGCTCCTGCGCGAGGCGTGCGGTGTAATCCAGGGCGCCACAGTCGGTGACTGCTGCGCGGATCGGCGCGATATCGTCCGTACCACCCTTTTGAATGGCGCTGCGTACCAGTGCAGCCTGTTCGACGCTGCCATGGCGCATGGTGTAGATCAGCGGCAGCGTGGGCTTGCCTTCGGCGAGGTCGTCGCCGACATTCTTGCCCATTTCGGCAGCATCCCCGCTGTAGTCAAGCAGGTCGTCCATCAGCTGGAATGCAATGCCGAGCGCATCGCCGTACTGGCGCAGGGCTTCAGTTTGTTCGGCGCCGGCTTTGCTCAGGACCGCTGCGCTGTGGCACGCAGCTTCAAACAGCATGGCGGTTTTGCTGCGAATGACCTCCATGTAGGTCGCTTCGTCGGTATTGGCGTCGCGAACCTTGGAGAGCTGCAGTACTTCGCCTTCGGCAATCACGTTGGTCGCGTTGGCCAGGATGCGCATGACTTCCAGTTCGCCCAGCGCAACCATCATTTCGAAGGCGCGGGAATAAAGGAAGTCGCCTACCAGAACGCTGGGTGCGTTGCCCCAGAGTGCGTTGGCGGTAGAGCGGCCGCGGCGCATGTCGGAGGTATCCACCACGTCGTCATGCAGCAGGGTGGCGGTGTGCAGGAACTCAATGATAGCGGCCAGTTTGTGCTGATCGGGACTGTCGGCGTCGCAGGCGCGAGCGCTGAGCAGGACGACCAGCGGACGCAGGCGTTTGCCGCCGGCGCTGATAATGTAGTGGCCGATCTTTTCCACGAGGGGCACCCGGGAGTGCAGTTGGTCCAGGATCAGCTGGTTGACCGCAGCGAAGTCTCCGGCGACCGGCTCGTAGAAAGGCAGCGTGCTCATTGATTGCAGTATTCCAGAAAAGGTTCCGCGGCATGCTAGGTTGCGGGCCCCAAGCTGTCAAGGAACGCGGGGTTTGCGGGTGTTTCAATGCTTGCTTAATGTCTGGCGGTTGAGTAAAATTCGCGCCCTGAGATAAAGCATCCCTGTTTTGACAATGGCAAGGTCGATTTCGATAGGCGAAGTCACTTGCAGCCATGCCAGCCAATAACGATTCCTCTAAAGCGCTGGGTGAGCAGGATTACGGAGAAAGCAACATGTACGCAGTCATTGTTACCGGCGGCAAGCAATACAAGGTCGCTGAAGGCGAGTTCCTGAAAGTAGAGAAGCTGGACGCTGAAACCGGCGCCAGCATCGAGTTCGACAAAGTTCTGCTGGTTGCAGACGGTGACGACGTTAAAATCGGTGCTCCGGTTGTTGAAGGTGCCAAGGTGACTGCAGAAGTCAGCGCGCACGGTCGTGGTGATAAGGTTCGCATCATCAAGTTCCGTCGTCGTAAGCACCACATGAAGCGTCAGGGCCACCGTCAGTGGTACACCGAAATCAAGATCACCGGCATCTCTGCCTAAGCTGATTCAGGAGAGTAAAGACTCATGGCACACAAAAAAGCAGGCGGTTCCACGCGTAACGGCCGCGATTCAGAATCCAAACGACTTGGTGTGAAAATGTACGGTGGTCAGGCCATCGTTCCGGGCAACATCATTGTTCGCCAGCGCGGCACCGAGTTCCATCCCGGCAAGAACGTCGGCATGGGCAAGGATCACACTCTGTTCGCCAAGGTCGAAGGTGTGGTCAAGTTTGAAGTTAAAGGCAAATTCGGTCGTCGTTACGTCAGTGTCGTAACCGCCTGATAAGCCCCAGCTTCTGAAAAGCCCTGTCTTGCGACGGGGCTTTTTTGTTTGTAGCGTATCTTTTCCAATAGCCCGTCCCGCCTGGGAAGGGGAGATAAATGAAATTTGTTGATGAGGTAGCCATTACGGTCAAGGCCGGTGATGGTGGTAATGGCTGCATGAGCTTCCGTCGTGAGAAGTTCATTCCCAAGGGTGGTCCGGATGGTGGTGACGGCGGCGACGGCGGCTCCATCTATCTTGAGGCTGATCCAAACCTGAACACGCTGGTTGACTACCGCTATACGCGCCGCTTCAATGCGCAGCGTGGCGAGAACGGGCGCGGCAGTGATTGTACCGGTGCCAAGGGCGAGGATATGGTGCTGTTGGTGCCGGTAGGCACTACGGTGATCGATGCGGGTACCCAGGAAATCATTGGTGACCTGACCGAGGCGGGACAGCGTCTGCTGGTGGCGCAGGGCGGTTTTCACGGATTGGGCAATATTCGCTTCAAGTCCAGTGTGAACCGGGCGCCGCGTCAGACTACGCAGGGGTCGCTGGGCGAGCTGCGCGATCTGAAGCTGGAGTTGAAGGTGTTGGCGGACGTTGGTCTGCTGGGATTGCCGAATGCGGGCAAGAGTACCTTTATTCGCTCGGTCTCTGCGGCCAAGCCCAAAGTGGCGGATTACCCGTTTACCACTATGGTGCCGAACCTGGGTGTGGTTGACGTCGGGCAGCTGCGCAGTTTTGTGATTGCCGATATTCCGGGTGTTATTGCGGGTGCTGCGGATGGTGCGGGTCTGGGAACGCGCTTCCTCAAGCACTTATCGCGTACGCGTCTGCTGTTGCATTTGGTCGATATGGCGCCGCTGGATCAGTCTGATCCGGTTGAAGCGGTTGAGACGATCATCCATGAGCTGGGCAAGTTCAGTCCGTCGCTGACCATGCGCGAGCGCTGGCTGGTGCTCAACAAGTGCGACCAGTTGCTGGAAGACGAGCAGCAGGCGATTCTGGATGATGTGGTTGAGCGTCTGGAGTGGGAAGGTCCGGTGTACGTTATTTCCGCCTCCGAACGTATGGGTACCGCTGAGCTGGCCAAGGATGTGATGAACTGGCTGGATGAGCGCGAACATCGTCTGGTTGAGGATGAAGAGTACGCCGAAGAGATGGCGGAGCTGGATCAGCGTATCGAAGATGAAGCTCGGGCGCATATCCAGGCGCTGGACGATCGTCGTGCGTTGCGCAAGCAGGGTATCTCGACCGATGACCTGGATGATGACGACGATGAGGATGATGAGGACGGTCCGGAGATCTTCTACGTCCACTGATCCTTGTTAGTCCTGTAGGTATGTTTCGCGGTGGCGGCCGCTGCCACCGCGGTTTGTCTTTGACATTTTGTTGATGGAATCAGCATGCGTGAAAAGGTAACCGGGGCTCGTCGCTGGGTGGTCAAGATTGGCAGTGCGCTGCTGACCGGCGATGGACGTGGTCTCGATCAGGCGGCAATGGCGGTATGGGTTGAGCAGCTCGCGGCGTTGCGTGCCTCCGGCGCTCAGGTGGTGCTGGTGTCCTCTGGTGCCGTGGCGGCAGGTATGAGTCGCCTCGGCTGGACTGAGCGTCCCAAGACGACGCATGACCTGCAGGCAGCTGCTGCGATTGGTCAGATGGGGTTGGTGCAGGCCTGGGAGTCCAGCTTTCAGCGTCACGGTCTGTCGACTGCGCAGGTTCTGTTGACCCATGATGACCTGTCTGATCGCAAGCGTTACCTCAATGCGCGTAGTACGCTGCGCGCGCTGCTGGATCTGGGTGTTATTCCTGTTATCAATGAAAACGATACCGTCATCACTGACGAAATCCGCTTTGGTGACAACGACACCTTGGGTGCGCTGGTAACCAACCTGGTTGAGGCGGATTTGCTGGTTATTCTGACGGACCGTGATGGTTTGTTCACCGCTGATCCGCGCAACAATCCTTTGGCTGAACTGGTTTCCTCGGCAATGGCCGACGATCCGGCGCTGGATGCGATGGCGGGTGGTAGTGCGGGTGCGCTGGGTCGTGGCGGTATGGCGACCAAGCTGCGTGCGGCGCGCCTGGCTGCGCGTTCGGGTGCTGCGACGGTGATCGTTGGCGGGCGCCTCGAGCGGGTGATTGATCGCCTCCATGCGGGTGAGTCGCTGGGTACTTTGCTGTTGTCGGAAAAGGGCATGCTGGTCGCGCGCAAGCAGTGGCTGGCCGGGCATCTTCAGACCCGTGGCCGCCTGTTGCTGGATGCAGGGGCTGTCAGGGCGCTGCGATCAGGCAAGAGCAGTCTGTTGCCGGTGGGTGTCGTGGGTGTCGAGGGTGGTTTTCGGCGCGGCGAGATGGTGGTCTGTGTCGGGCCTGACGGGCGTGAGGTTGCGCGCGGGCTGGCTAATTACGCGGCGCAGGATGCGGCGCGTATTGCCGGTAAGTCGACCGATGAGATCGCTGGCATTCTTGGCTATATCGACGATCCGGAGATGGTGCACAAGGATAATCTGGTCCTGGTGTGAGCTGTGCGGCCACGGCGTGCCGTGGCCCTGTAAGGTGGTGCGAAGCCTGATTTCTGATCGGGGATGGCGTGCGGTATCCGGGTAGCCCGGGCGGTGTCTTGGGGTGGTGGTGTTCCGTGCAATCGTCCCTGGGCACAGCGCGCTGTGCCCCTACGGAGCGCGAGGTGATGGATGTGCTTGTAGGGGTGCGACATGTTGCGTTCGCAATATTGCGTATTTTCTGCGGGCACAAAAAAAACCGGCCGAGGCCGGTTTTTTCATTCAGCAAGAACAGCGAATCAGGCGGCTTCAGCCATTGCCTTGATGTGCGCGTTCAGGCGGCTCTTGTGGCGAGCGGCCTTGTTCTTGTTGATGATGCCTTTGTCAGCCATGCGGTCGATGACCGGGACAGCAGCGGTGTAGGCTGCCTTGGCTTTGTCGAGGTCCTTGGCGTCGATCGCCTTGACTACGTTCTTGATGTAGGTACGGACCATGGAGCGCAGGCTTGCATTGTGGTTGCGGCGCTTCTCGGCCTGCTTGGCGCGTTTCTTGGCTTGAGGTGAGTTGGCCACCGTCTTGCTCCTCAGAAAATCTGGATGAATTAGGTATAAACAAGGCCGCGTACTATGCCGCCGGTCTTGCGGAATGTCAAGCATGTGTGATGTTACTTGAGCGGCGCTGTTGACCGGTGGTCACAGTGGCCGGAGTGGCGGCATTTTACACTCGTGTGGCCTGACAAGGGCAAGTGCCCGCCGCTATGATGGCGGTTTTATTTTGGTGCGATATTCATGTCCCAGCCTGTTGTCCCTGATCCAGTTGCACCCAAGGCGCCGAGTTTGCTCAGATCCGGGCTGGTCGTCAGTGTCATGACCCTGCTGTCGCGGGTGTTGGGCATGGTGCGTGATATTGTCGTCGCCGCCTATTTTGGCTCGCAGTCCGAGGCAGATGCGTTCTTCATTGCATTCAAAATTCCCAACTTCCTGCGTCGATTGTTTGCCGAAGGGGCCTTTGCTCAGGCCTTTGTGCCGGTGCTGTCGGAGTATCGCACCAAGTGCTCGCTGGCTGAGGTGAAGCAACTGGTTGATCGGGTGACGGGTACCCTTGGTCTGACGCTGGCCGGGATTACTGCGCTTGGGGTGGCCGGTGCGCCGGTTATCATTACGCTGTTTGCGCCGGGGTTTCACGGTGATGATGCCAAGCTCGCGTTGGCTACCGATATGCTGCGCATCACCTTCCCTTATCTGTTTCTGATTTCGCTGACGGCGCTGTGCGGATCAATTCTCAACAGTTATGGCCGTTTTGCCGTACCCGCCTTCACGCCAGTGCTGCTGAATGTGTGCATGATCGGTGCGACCCTGTTCCTGACGCCGTATTTCGCGCAGCCGATCATGGCGCTGGCGTGGGGCGTATTTATTGCCGGTGTTGCCCAGTTGCTGTTCCAGTTGCCTTTTTTGGCGCAGATCAAGTTGCTGCCAGTGCCGCGACCCAATCGACGTGATCCTGGCGTGAAACGGATCATGACGCTGATGGTGCCGGCCTTGTTTGGTGTTTCCGTCAGTCAAATCAACCTGTTGCTGGATACCGTGCTGGCGTCGTTCCTGCAGACCGGCAGCATCTCATGGCTGTATTACGCTGACCGGCTGTCCGAGTTGCCGCTGGGGGCATTCGGGATTGCCATCGGTACTGTGATTCTGCCGGCGCTGTCGCGTCAGCACGCCGGGGAAGACCTCAAGGCCTTCGGGCGCACGCTCGACTGGGCGGTGCGCATGGTGCTGCTGGTCGGTGTGCCTGCGGCACTGGCGTTGTTGCTGCTGGCTGAACCGCTGATTGCCACACTGTTCCACTATGGCGCGATGACCGGTGATGACGTCAGCCAGTCCGCCGCCGCACTGCGCGCGTATTCGGTCGGTGTGATGACCTTTATGCTGATCAAGGTGCTGGCACCCGGCTACTTTGCCCGTCAGGACACCAAAACACCGGTACGCATCGCCATTATCTGCATGATCTCCAATATGGGGCTGAACCTGCTGCTGATATGGCCGTTGCAGCACGTCGGTCTGGCTCTGGCGACCTCGCTGTCGGCGCTGCTCAATGCTGGCCTGTTGTGGTGGGGGCTGCGCCGCGATGGTGTCTATCACGCTCAGGCCGGCTGGATGCAGTTTGCCCTGCGTTTGCTTGCGGCAACTGCAGCGATGGCGGCGCTGCTGCTGTGGATGGTGCCGGCGACTGCGGATTGGCTGGCCTGGGGTTGGCAGCGCAAGGCCTGGGAAATGTCGCTGCTGGTGGTGGGTGGCATGGTGGTCTATCTCGGTGTGCTGTTCGCGCTTGGGCTGCGTCTGCGCGACCTGCGTGGCGCACGGGGCTGAACGGCATGACGCGCCACCCTGCAAGCCTGTATACTGCGGCGTTTCGATTGATCCACCACTGACGAGCATTATGGAACTGGTCCGCGGTTTACATAACCTGCGGCCCCGGCACCGGGGCTGCGTCGCCACTATCGGTAACTTTGACGGCGTACATGTTGGGCATCAGGCCATTCTGTCGCGCCTGCGAGCGCATTCAGAGCGTCTTGGCCTGCCCGGCTGCGTGGTGATCTTTGAGCCGCAACCCCGCGAGTTCTTTGCCCCCGACGCTGCGCCGCCGCGGCTGACCCGGCTGCGCGAGAAGCTTGCGCTGTTGCAGCAAAATGGGGTGGATCGCGTCCTGTGCCTGGCGTTCAATCGCCGCCTGCGTGAGCTGAGCGCCGCGCAGTTTGTGCAGCAGGTATTGATCGACGGGTTGGGTGTACGTCACCTGGAAGTAGGTGACGATTTCCGCTTCGGCTGCGACCGCTCGGGTGATTTTGCCTTCCTGCAGCAAAGCGGCAGTGAGCACGGCTTCACAGTGGAAGCGGCCAACACGGTCGCCGAGAACGGCGAGCGGATCAGCAGCAGCCGGCTGCGTCAGGTGCTGGCCGAAGGGGACTTCATCCTTGCCTCGCTGCTGCTTGGGCGCCCATTCAGTATTACCGGGCGTGTTGTCTACGGACAGCAGCTGGGGCGCACCATCGGCGCGCCAACGGCCAACGTGCAGCTCAAGCGAGTCAATCCGCCGTTGCATGGGGTGTATCGCGTCAGCGTTGAGCTCGATGGCGTGGTGCGCAAGGGCGTAGCCAATATCGGCAAACGCCCTTCGGTCAGTGGGGATGGCAAGGCGCACTTGGAAGTGCATCTGTTTGATTTTGCTGGTGATTTGTATGGTCGCCGGCTGACTGTTGTGTTTCACCAGAAGTTGCGGGACGAAAAGCGTTTCGACTCGCTGGACGCATTGCAGGCGGCGATCAAGGCCGATTTTGCTGCCGCCAGGGCCCAGTGGGGTCTGTAAATTTTCCGAGAGCCTGATAGAAAATGACCGACTACAAAGCGACATTGAACCTGCCCGCCACGGAGTTTCCGATGAAGGCCGGGCTGCCGAACCGCGAACCCGAGACGCTCAAGCGTCTGGACGGCCTGTATCAGCGGATTCGGGAAGTCAGCCAAGGCCGGCCGCAGTTCATCCTGCACGACGGCCCGCCCTACGCCAACGGCGTGATTCACATCGGTCATGCGCTCAACAAGATCATCAAGGACATGATCATCCGCTCCAAGACCCTGTCGGGTTTTGATGCGCCCTACGTGCCGGGCTGGGACTGCCACGGCCTGCCAATCGAGCATAAGGTCGAAACCACCCACGGCAAGCATCTGCCGGCTGAGCAGGTGCGTGCGCTGTGCCGCGAGTACGCGGGCGAGCAGGTTGCGTTGCAGAAGGCCGACTTCATTCGTCTGGGCGTGCTGGGCGACTGGGATAACCCCTACCTGACCATGAACTACGCCAACGAGGCGGGCGAGATTCGCGCGCTGGGCCGCATGGTCGAGCAGGGCGTGGTGTTCAAGGGGCTGAAGCCGGTCAACTGGTGTTTTGACTGTGGTTCCGCGCTGGCCGAGGCTGAGGTTGAGTATCAGGACAAAAAGTCCGAGGCCATTGATGTCGCCTTCCCGGTAGAAGATGCCGACAAGCTGGCAGCCGCCTTTGGATTGAGCGCGCTGCCCAAACCGGCGGCCATCGTCATCTGGACCACCACGCCGTGGACCATTCCCGCCAACCAGGCGCTGAATGCCCACCCCGAATTCAATTACGCCCTGGTCGATACCGGTGAGCGCCTGCTGGTGCTGGCCGAGGATCTGGTTGCGGACTGTCTGGCGCGCTATGGCCTGGAAGGCGAAGTCATTGCGACCGCTGCCGGCGCTGCGTTGGAGCTGATCAGCTTCCGTCACCCGCTGTATGACCGCCTGTCGCCAGTCTATCTGGCCGACTACGTTGAGCTGGACGCCGGTACCGGTATCGTTCACTCCGCGCCCGCCTACGGCGAAGACGACTTCCGTACCTGCAAGCAGTACGGCATGCACAACGACGATATCTTCAGTCCGGTGCAGAGCAACGGTGTCTACGTTCAGGACCTGCCGTTCTTCGGTGGCCAGTTCATCTGGAAGGCCAACCCGGCCATCGTTGCCAAGCTGGAAGAGGTTGGTGCGCTGCTCAAGCACCAGAGCATCCAGCACAGCTATATGCATTGCTGGCGCCACAAGACGCCGCTGATCTACCGCGCGACTGCGCAGTGGTTCGTCGGCATGGACGTGCCGGTAGCCGGCGGCGAAACCTTGCGTGAGCGCTCGCTCAAGGCCATCGACGACACCGATTTTGTTCCGGGCTGGGGCAAGCAGCGCCTGCACAACATGATCGCCGGTCGTCCGGACTGGTGCATCTCCCGTCAGCGTAACTGGGGTGTGCCGATCCCGTTCTTCCTGCACCGCGAGACTGGCGAGCTGCATCCGCGCACCGTCGAGCTGATCGAACTGGTGGCCCAGCGCGTTGAGCAGCAGGGCATCGATGCCTGGTTCAATCTGGATGCCGCCGAGCTGCTGGGCGAGGAAGCTGCCCAGTACGACAAGATCAGCGACACGCTGGACGTCTGGTTCGACTCTGGCACCACTCACTGGCACGTGATGCGCGGCTCGCATCCGATGGGGCATGATCAGGGCCCGCGCGCCGACCTGTATCTGGAAGGCTCTGACCAGCACCGCGGCTGGTTCCACTCCTCGCTTCTGACCGGTTGTGCAATCGACGGTCACGCGCCGTATCGTGGCCTGCTGACGCACGGCTTCACGGTCGACGAGAAAGGCCGCAAGATGTCCAAGTCGCTGGGTAACACCATCGCGCCGCAGAAGGTTAACGACACCCTGGGTGCCGACATCCTGCGTCTGTGGGTGTCGTCCACCGATTACACCGCCGAGATCGCCGTTTCCGATCAGATCCTGCAGCGCAGCGCCGATGCCTACCGCCGCATTCGCAACACCGCACGCTTCCTGCTCTCCAATCTGAGCGGCTTCGACCCGGCAACCGACGTGCTGCCGGCCGAGCAGATGCTCGATCTGGACCGTTGGGCGGTCGACCGCGCCCTGCTGCTGCAGCAGGAAATCGTCGAGGCCTACGAGACCTATCGCTTCTGGAACGTCTACCAGAAAGTGCACAACTTCTGTGTGCAGGAGCTGGGCGGTTTCTATCTCGACATCATCAAGGACCGTCAGTACACCACGCAGGCCAACAGCGTGGCGCGTCGCTCCTGTCAGACTGCGCTGTATCACATCGCCGAGGCGCTGGTGCGCTGGGTTGCGCCTATCCTGTGCTTCACCGCTGAAGAGCTGTGGCAGTACCTGCCGGGCGAGCGCAGCGACTCAGTGATGCTGAACACCTGGTACGAAGGGCTTGAGGCGCTGCCGGAAGGACAGGCGCTGGGGCGTGCGTTCTGGGAGCAGGTGATGGGCGTGAAAGAGGCCGTCAACAAGGAAATGGAAAACCTGCGCAACGCCAAGGTGCTGCGCGGCAACCTCGAAGCCGAAGTGACCCTGTACGCCGATGACAGTCTGCGTGATGCGCTGGCCAAGCTGGGTGATGAGCTGCGCTTTGTGTTGATTACCTCGCAGGCTACCCTGGCGCCGTTGGCCGATGCAGGCGAGCAGGCTGTGGATACCGATGTCGCTGGCCTGAAGCTGCAGATCGTCAAGTCCGATGCTGCCAAGTGTGCGCGCTGCTGGCACCTGCGCGCCGATGTCGGCAGCAATCCTGCGCATCCGGATATCTGCGGCCGCTGTGTCGAGAACATCGAAGGCTCCGGCGAGGTGCGCAAGCATGCCTGATGTCCGCAAGGGCTGCCTGATCTGGCTGGTGCTGTCGGTGCTGGTCATTGTGCTGGACCAACTGACCAAGTGGGTCGCGGTGTCGGAGCTGCAGCTGTATCAGCAGGTGCCGATCATCGATGACCTGTTCAGTTTTACCCTGGCCTACAACACCGGTGCTGCATTCAGCTTTCTGGCCGACGCCAGCGGCTGGCAGCGCTGGTTGTTTGCCCTTATCGCCGTGGTGGTAAGCGTGGTGCTGTGCGTCTGGCTTGCGCGGCTGGATCGCAGCAAAAAGCTCGAGGCGATTGCGCTGGCACTGATTCTGGGCGGCGCCATCGGCAACCTGTATGACCGGGTGATTCACGGCAAGGTGACCGACTTTATTCTGGTGCACTGGCAGCAGAGCTGGTTCTTCCCGGCCTTCAATATTGCCGACAGCGCCATTACCGTCGGTGCGGCATTGCTGCTGTTCGACATGTTTTTCGGCAGGAAGCCGGAGCAAAACTGACCGGCGGCCCGCGCTCGCGGGCCCGGCTTTCCAGACGAGATTCCGATGACAGATACACGTATTGGCCACGAGTCCGAAGTGACCCTGCACTTCACCCTGAAACTGCCCAATGGTGATGTGGTGGATACCACGACCGACAAACAGCCTGCGACCTGCAAGATCGGCGACGGCAGCCTGCTGCCGGGTTTTGAGCAGGTGCTGTTCGGCCTCAAGGCAGGCGACTGCCGCAGTTTCGAGATCGAGCCCGAGCGTGGCTTCGGGCCGGGCAATGAGCAAAACATTCAGACCATCGCCCGCGATCAGTTCGACGAGATGGAGCTGGAGCCAGGGCTGCTGGTGATCTTCACTGACGCGGCAGGCGGCGAGTTGCCCGGCGTGGTCAAGGAGGTGCATGATTCGGTGGTCGAAATCGACTTCAATCATCCGCTGGCCGGCAAGGTCATTACCTTTGACGTCGAGATCGTCGACGTTCGCTGATCTCTGCTGTCCCCAGTTCATTTCCCCAACACCCCAGCGAGGCTTTTCATGCAGATCAAACTGGCCAACCCCCGCGGCTTCTGTGCCGGCGTCGACCGAGCCATCGAGATCGTCAATCGCGCGCTGGAGGTATTTGGCCCGCCGATCTACGTGCGCCATGAGGTCGTCCACAACAAGTTTGTGGTTGAGGATCTGCGCAATCGCGGCGCCGTGTTTGTGGAAGAGATCGACCAGGTACCGGACGACGTTATCGTTATCTTCAGTGCCCACGGTGTTTCCCAGGCGGTACGTCAGCAGGCGGATGACCGCGGCCTGAAAGTCTTTGATGCGACCTGCCCGCTGGTGACCAAGGTGCACATGGAGGTGACCCGGTACAGCCGCGACGGCCGTGAGTGCATTCTCATCGGTCACGCTGGTCACCCTGAAGTTGAAGGCACCATGGGGCAGTATGACGCCAGCAATGGCGGCGCCATCTATCTGGTCGAGGACGAGGCGGATGTTGCCGCGTTGCAGGTGAACGATCCCGAGCGTCTCGCGTTTGTCACCCAAACCACCTTGTCGATGGACGACACCGCTCGGGTGATTGATGCGCTGCGCGCGCGTTTCCCGGCCATTGACGGTCCGCGCAAGGATGACATCTGCTACGCCACCCAGAACCGCCAGGATGCGGTCAAGCAGCTCGCATCGTCCTGTGATGTGGTGCTGGTGGTGGGCAGTCCGAACAGCTCCAACTCCAATCGCCTGCGCGAACTGTCCGAGCGGATGGGTACGCCTGCCTACCTGATTGATGGCGCCGAAGAGATCCAGGCGAGCTGGCTTGAAGGAGTGCAGAATGTCGGCGTGACCGCCGGCGCTTCTGCCCCTGACGTGCTGGTGCGTCAGGTTATCGCCCACCTGCATGCGCAAGGCGCCACTGGTGCCGAAGAGCTGGCCGGCAAGGAAGAAAACATCGTGTTCAGCATGCCGAAAGAGTTGCGGATCGTTGATCTGAGCTGAGTTTGGGGTCGGCGGCTACGGCATGCCGTAGCCCTACAGCTGGCCTGTGCGTCAGCGCAATCTACCGTTTGTTATCACATTCCCGCCGTTGGTGTTTGTACGGCGCGGCATGCCGCGTCCGCCGATCCTGTGGCGGCGCATGGGGCGTGGCCGGCTTGGAAGCCTGCCTTCCCGGGCGTGC
>JAYNRF010000019.1:23929-74647 GCA_038114645.1 Pseudomonadaceae bacterium
GTGCGGGTATTGCCTCGGACCCGTAGGGGCGCGGCATGCCGCGCCCGCAGAACCTGTGGCTGCGCATGGGGCTTGGCCGGCTTGGAAGCCAGCCTTCCCGGGCGTGCAGGTATTGGGCGGGTACTGGTACCGCGGTGCGGGGTGTATGTCCCTGCGGTCACAGCACGCTGTGACCCTACGCTGGGGTGCGGGTATTGCCTCGGACCCGCAGGGGCGCGGCATGCCGCGCCCGCGGCCGGCGACCGGTCAGGTCAGCCCTGCCAAAGCCCTCTGATAGCTGCAATGCCTTGAGCGCCCGCATGGTGGGCGGTATTTAACTCGCTCAGCGTCAGTCCGCCGAGGAGGTAGGTTGGCAGGCGGCAGTGTTCCAGCAGGGCGTGGGTCTTCTCCCATCCGAGGGGCAGGGCGTCGGGGTGGGTTTGGGTGGGTAATACCGGTGACAGCGTTACAAAATCCACGCCCAGCGCTTCTGCCATCCGCAGTTCCTCTGCGTCGTGGCAGGAGGCGCTTAGCCATCGGCTTGCCGTCAAAGGGCGGGCGGGTTCTGGTTGCTGGCTAAAGTTGCGAAGCTGAGCGGCTGTCAGGTGCCAGCCGGAGCTTTCCATCTCCGGTGCCTGGTTGCCTTTCAGCATAAAGATCGCCTGATTGCCCCAGCGTGAAACGAGTTGCTCGCTCAGCGCCCGGTAGCGCGTGTCATCAAGTTGTGTCTGGCGTAACTCGATCAGCCGAATACCGCTGTCGATAGCGCGTTCAATGCCGCGCAGCAGCGCGGGCTCATCGCAGTCCGGCGTGATCAGGTATCGATCAGGCAGTCGCGCGGCGGTGACAATCGGCTGGTTGGCAGCGGGAAAGCTGAAGCCGCCCAGTTGCTGCTCTGTCACCCAGCGCACCGGCTGGCCTTCGGCGCCGTGTGCCTCGCCATCAAAGGCGCTGACTTCCCAGACATCCAGGCGGATGTGTTTGTCGGCGTAGTCGTGGTGCAGGTCGATGAGCGGTCGGGCGGCCTTAACCTGGATGCCCAGCTCCTCGTGAAGTTCGCGGCACAGCGCCTCATGGCGCGTTTCGCCGGCCTCCAGCTTGCCCCCCGGGAACTCCCACAGCCCGCCCTGATGCGCCGAGTCCGCGCGTTTGGCAATCAGAATGCGGCGTTGCTTGTCGCGAATCACCGCGGCCATGACATGGATACGGCGCATGCTCAGCGTTCCGGCAGATCTTCGGAGAACACGTCCTGTTCATCGTCAGGCCGCCCTTCAATAACGTGCTCTTCGGCTGCCCAGGCGCCGAGGTCAATCAGGCGGCAGCGGTGACTGCAGAACGGGCGCTCGGGAAAGCTCTCATCCCAGGTGACAGGGGCCTTGCAGGTCGGGCAGTTCACGGTCAGTGTCATTGCGGCTTCTCCAGCAGTTGCAGGTAGCGCTGGTGCAGCGCATCGACCTGTGCGTGCAGGACGGCCAGGTCGCTGTCGTTGGTCAGGACGTCATGGGCGTGTCGCAGTCGTTCTTCGCGTTGTGCCTGCGCCTGCATGATGGCACGGACCTGAGCCTCCGGTACCGCATCGCGCTGGACCGTGCGGGCCAGTTGCATGGCTTCGGGCACGTCCACAACGATCACGCGCCTGGTCAGGCTGTTCTGTCCAGACTCGACCAGCAGTGGAGACACCAGCAGGGCGTAGGGCGAGGTAGCTGACTGCAGGTCGGTGATGATCTCGTCACGGATCAGCGGGTGCAGCAGTTGTTCCAGCCATTGGCGCTCAGAGGGCGCGGCGAACACCTTCTCGCGCAGTGCGGCGCGGTTGAGGTTGCCGTCGCCCAGCAGAATCTCGTCACCGAAGCGGTCAACAATGTGTTGCAGGGCCGGTTTGCCGGGTTGAACTACGACGCGGGATTTTTCGTCGGCATCGACGACGTGGATGCCGTGTGCGGCGGCAAAGCGGTTGGCGGCAGCGGTCTTGCCACTGCCGATACCACCGGTCAGGCCAATGATCATCAGGGACTGTTCCTCGGGCTGGCTGCTTGACTGGGTTAGAAATTGAAGATGGGGATTGTCTCACCCCAGATCAGTGCTATCCAACCGGCAATCGCCAGATAGGGGCCGAAGGGCAGGGGAGTGCTGTTCGCAGCGCCGCGCGCCTTGAGGATGATGATGCCGAGAATCGCGCCAACCAGGGACGACAGCAGGATAGTCTGCGGCAGAATCTGCCAGCCACCCCACGCGCCCAGCATGGCGAGTAGCTTGAAGTCGCCGTAGCCCATGCCTTCCTTGCCGGTAATCAGCTTGAATAGCCAATAGACTGACCACAAGCTCAGGTAGCCAGCAATGGCGCCCCAGAGCGCGGTGTGCAGATCGGTGTAGAGGCTAAAACTGTTGGCAATCAGGCCCAGCCACAACAGCGGCAGAACCAGTGCGTCAGGCAGCAGCTGTGTGTCAGCGTCGATCATGCTGAGGCTGATCAGCCCCCAGGTCAGCAGGATCATGCCGCCTGCCGCCCAGCCGAAGCCGTAGTGCCAGGCGACCAGCATGGACAATGCGGCGGTCAGGGTTTCTACCAGCGGGTAGCGCGGGCTGATGGGGTGACGACACTGGCCGCAGCGGCCACGCAACACCAGGTAGCTGATAACCGGCAGGTTCTGCCAGGCCTTGATCTCGGTCTTGCAATGCGGGCAGTGGGAGTGCGGCAGCAGCAGGTTGTAGGTTTCTGCCGGTGGCTGCTCGGTATCCGGTTGCAGCAGTTCCAGCGCCTGCTGGCGCCATTCACGCTCCATCATGCGCGGCAGTCGGTGAATGACCACATTCAGAAAGCTGCCGACGATCAGCCCCAGCAGCCCGGCGAGCAAAACAAAGGCCAGCGCGTGGCTGGCCAGGTAGTCAATGAGCGGCATGGGTCAGACAACGTTACCCAGCTGGAAGATCGGCAGGTACATGGCGACAATCAGGCCGCCGACCAGAATACCCAGCACTGACATGATCAGCGGCTCCAGCAGGGTGGTCAGGTTATCCACCTTGTTGTCTACTTCGGCCTCGTAGTAGTCAGCTACTTTTTCCAGCATGCCGTCGAGGTTACCGGACTCTTCACCAATCCCGGTCATTTGCACTGCTAGTGACGGGAATACATTGGTGACCCGCATCGAGAAGTTGAGCTGCGAGCCTGCCGACACGTCTTCCTTGATCTTCATCACCGCGTTGTAGAACACCACGTTACCCGCGGCGCCGGCGACCGAGTCCAGTGCGTCAACCAGCGGTACGCCCGCAGCGAAGGTGGTCGACAGGGTGCGTGCGTAACGGGCGACCGCGGCCTGATACACGATATCGCCGACAATGGGTGCCTTCAGCAGGGTACGATCTTCAAAATCCCTGAATGGCTTGGATTTTAAATGGGCCTGAGAGTAGGCGTAGCCAGTGCCGATAATCAAAATCAGGGCCACAAACCACCAGGACTGCAACCATTCGGATATGCCGATAACGAACAGCGTAAACGCGGGCAGTTCCGCGCCGAAGTTGGCAAATACGTCCTGGAACGCGGGCACAACCTTCAGCAACATCACGGACGTCACAATGACTGCAACGACGATAACCGCGATCGGATAGGTCATCGCCTTCTTGATCTTGGCCTTGAGGGCTTCGGTCTTTTCTTTGTAGGTCGCGATGCGGTCAAGCAAGGCTTCCAGTCGACCTGACTGCTCACCAGACTCGACCAGGTTGCAGAACAGATCGTCAAAATATTTCGGATGCTGGCGCAGTGAGTCCGCCAGGGTATTACCGGCGGCAACATCGTTCTTGATGTCGGTCACCAGCCTGGCAACGCTCGGGTTTTCTGCACCTTCAGCGATAATCTCAAACGCCTGAATGATCGGTACACCAGATTCCATCATGGTTGCCAGCTGACGCGTAAAGAACGCGATATCCAGTGGCTTGATGGGCTTCGGGCGCTTGGCAAACAGGGTGGACTCGCGCTTGATCTTGGTGACCAGAATGCCCTGCTTGCGCAGCTGGGTCTTGACCAGCGCCGCGTTCTCTCCCTGCAGTGAGCCGGCGATCTTGGTGCCCTTGCGGTCCTTGCCTTCCCATTTGAACGGGTAAAGCTTCTCTTCCTTGGCCTTCTTGGCTGCAGGGCTCTTTCTCAGTGCGGCTTGTTGCGCCATGACTTAATCCTTGGTCACTCGGTTGACTTCCGCCAGGCTGGTGACACCCTCTTCAACTTTCATGAGAGCGGACTGGCGCAGGTTTCTGAAACCCTCACTCTGGGCTACGTCAGAGATCTGAATGGAGTTGCCGTCTTCCATGATGATGCGCTGCATCGCCGGAGTGATCTTGACGACCTCATAGATACCAACACGTCCTTTATAACCGTCTTTGCAGTTTTCGCAACCCACGGGGCCGTAAATTGTTAGGCCTGCATCAATTTTTTCCGGCGTGAAGCCTTCCTCAAGCAGTACGTCGCGCGGCACATCCATTTTGGTCTTGCAGGTCTTGCACAGGCGGCGTGCCAGACGCTGGGCGATGATCAGGTTGACCGAGGTAGCAATGTTGAACGACGGCACGCCCATGTTGCGCATCCGGGTAAGGGTTTCGGCTGCGCTGTTGGTGTGCAGTGTCGACATCACCATGTGGCCCGTTTGTGCCGCTTTGATCGCAATCTCCGCGGTCTCCAGGTCACGGATCTCACCAACCATGATGATGTCTGGATCCTGACGCAGGAAGGCGCGCAACGCCTGGGCAAAGTCGAGACCCTGTTTCGGGTTGACGTTGACCTGGTTGATGCCTTCAAGGTTGATCTCGACCGGATCTTCGGCGGTGGAGATGTTGCGCTCCATGGTGTTGAGGATATTCAGACCGGTATACAGCGAGACGGTTTTGCCGGAGCCGGTCGGCCCGGTTACCAGAATCATGCCCTGCGGCCGTTCCAGCGCGCCGAGGTACATCTTCTTCTGGTCCTCTTCATAGCCCAGTGCGTCAATGCCCATCTTCGCGCTTTCGGAGTCGAGGATACGCAGTACCACCTTTTCGCCCCAAAGCGTGGGCAGGGTGTTGACGCGGAAGTCGATGGCCTTATTTTTGGAAATCTTCAGCTTGATGCGGCCGTCCTGGGGTTTGCGGCGCTCGGCCAAGTCCATGGATGACATCACCTTCAAGCGCGCGGCGATGCGCACACCGAGCTGTACCGGCGGCTTGGCCACCTCGTGCAGTACACCGTCAGTACGGAAGCGTACCCGATACATCTTCTCGTAAGGCTCAAAGTGCAAGTCTGAGGAGCCCATGCGGACGGCGTCCAGCAGCATCTTGTTAACGAAACGCACGATCGGCGCATCGTCGGCCTCGCTGCCGCCGTCTGCACGGTCTTCATCCTTGACGGTCTGAACGTCAAGGTCGTCCAGGTCGGCATCGGCAATGTCGCCGAGGCCGCCGGTGGGGCTGTCCAGGTATTTTTCAATAGCGCTGAGCAGCTTGTCATCTTCAACGATGACCGCATCGGTCATGAGCCCGGTGTGGAACTGAACGTCACTCAGGGCCTGCTGGTTGGTCGGGTCCGACATGGCGAGGTACAAACGCGAGCCGCGCCTGAACAGCGGCATCACGTTGTGCTGGCGTACCAGCTTCTCGCTGACCAGCTCCTTGGGCTGCGCTTCCTTGTCGAGCGCGCCAAGGTCAAAATAGGGATAGCCGAATTCCTCTGCGCAGGTCATGGCGAGTGAGCGGGCGTCGGCCAGCTTCTTCTGCACCAGATGCGTGATCAGTGGGATTTTTTCCTGGTTTGCCTGCTGGCATGCTTTGGCAGCCACGTCGGCCTCGATGAGGCCTTCTTGCACGATTCGCCGTGCGAGCCCTGAAAGAGCGGGGGTTTCCATGTGGCAATAGTCCTGATCTGCAAAAACGTCAATGCAGCAGACTATAGTACAGACGCCGCCGTGATTGAACTGTCCGCAGCGGCCTGCTGTGCACCGTTCGCCAGTATTTGCGGGGCTGTTGGCGGGTAAGGGCTGTGGGTGACAAAAAATGTCACTTTTTGTCGTGCGCTGTTAGGGATGTGTGGCGGGCGTGTGTTTGAGAGCCAGTGCGCAGGCTTAGTCACCCTGTTTTGCATGCTGGTCTGATTTTTGCTTTTATCTTCTCAGCCGCACGGCTATTTCACTTAAAGGAGTACAACATGAAAGCTCAAAAGGGTTTTACCTTGATCGAACTGATGATCGTGGTTGCGATCATCGGTATTTTGGCTGCTATCGCACTGCCGGCTTACCAGGACTACACCAACCGCGCCAAGGTGTCTGAAATCGTTCTGGCTGCCAGCTCTGCTCGCACCTGCGTAACTGAAATCGTGCAGTCTGACGGCTTCTCCAGCCTGGACAGCTGCTCCACTGGTTTCGTTGCCACCCAGTACGTTTCTGCTATGACCGTAAACGCTACTACTGGTGTTGTTACTGCTAGCGGTGCTGGTTTCGGTGAGACAGTGACCGTTACGCTGACTCCGTCGGATACCGCTACCAACCGTATTGGTGAGTGGGTCTGTGCTGGTACTCCGACCAAGTGGATGCCGGGTTCTTGCCGCTGATACTTGCTTGACCAGAAACCCCGGCGTTTCCCGCCGGGGTTTTTTGTTTTCAGCCATTACCAATAAGGATGTTTTTGCCGGTGAGAATCTCGATCAGGATGGCGCTGGTGCTGCTTTGCGCCGTTGCCGTGTTTTTACTGTATCTGCCGGCCACCTCCGGTGCGCTCTATTATGATGATTACTCCAATCTGCGTGGGTTGGATCAGATAACCGATTGGCGCTCGGCTTGGCAGTTTATCTCTGGCGGGCAAGCCGGTCCCTTGGGCAGGCCGCTGGCGTTATTGAGCTTTTTACCCTTCAGCACAGGGTGGCCGGAGAACGCACAAGCGATTTTGACGGCTAACGTTGTCCTGCATTGCGGCAACTTTATTCTCCTGCTGATTCTTGGTCAGTCGATTCTCGCGCGGTGCACTTCTGTGGAGGCTCGTCTGCGTTTCAGGATTGCGCTTGGCGCAGCGCTGCTTTGGGCTGTGATGCCGTTGCTGGCTTCGACCTCGCTGATTGCTATTCAACGCATGACCGGACTCGCCACCTTCTTTGGTCTGTTGGGCCTTATCGGCTTTGTGCGTGGTTACGCTTTGGCTGAGCAGCGCCCGCTGCTAGGTTATGTATGCCAGATGGCGGCGCTGGGCGCCGGGACCCTGCTTTCGATTTTTTCCAAAGAAAGCGGTGCACTATTTCCGGTGTTTGCGCTCATTATTGATTTCCTGCTACGCCCAGCAGTTGCTCGTGGGTATTCAGGCAAGGTGGCGCTGTTGCGTCGCGTAACGCTACTGTTGCCATTGTTGTTTGTGATTTTTTATATCTCGCCACTGCGCATGGACTGGTTCCGTTTTGATGACTACCGGGGGCTAACACCCTTTAATCGGTTAATGACTGAGCAGGTGGTGCTGTGGGAGTACCTGCTGCGTGCCTTCTTGCCGCAGTCGCCGACGGCCTTCGGTCCGTTCCACGATTACTACGCGGCCAAGCCAGTTGGTCTGCAAACGATTGTTGCAGCTCTAGGCTGGTTGATTCTGCTAGGCCTGGCCTTTGTCTGGCGCCACCGTTACAAATGGTTCGCTCTGGCTGTTTTCTGGTTTCTTGCCGGGCACCTGATCGAGTCCACCAGTATTTTGCTGGAGCTGTATTTCGAGCATCGCAATTACATCGCCGTTTACGGTCTCTGCCTGTTTCTCAGTGTCGGAGCTTTCACCGTCAAGGGCCGACTGGCAGCAGTCGCGCCGTATTTGCTGGGTGGTTATATCGCGCTGCTGGCGACTGTGTTGTTTGCCATGACAGTGCTCTGGGGGCAGCCGGGGAAGGCCGCAGAAAGCTGGAATGCTCGCCATCCAGGCTCTGCACGCGCTGCTTTGCATGCGGTGTTTGTGGAAATGAACACTGATTTGAAAGGGCTCGAAGAGTCGAATAACGACTACATCAGCCGCGAGCGGCAAGCCTTTGCGATGAAAGTGCTGGACAGGACAAAGACCGCCTGCCCTGATTGTATGGACGTACGAGTGCAGGCGCTTATGTACTCATGCTCCTTGACGCCCCCTGAGGATACGCGAGCACGGATGTCCGAGGTTCTGGACGTCGCGCGTCTTGGGAGAATCAACGTAACCGTTGTCGATCAGTTGTTCAATCTGCAGGAGCTGATCAAGTCAAATGCGTGTGCTCCGTTGAATTACTCCGATTTGCTGGCGCTTATCGACGGTATGCGTGATAGCAGCAAAATGAATGTGCAGGTGTACGGTGCAAAAATCTATTTTGTCCGAGCCATTGCAGCGCAGGAGTTGGGGGACGTTCAGGAGGTTTGGGCCTCGCTGGCGGCAGCTGAAAAGATTGCCCCCGAGGCGCTGCCGGTGCTGCAATACCAAGTCTATTATGCGCTCGAGCAGGGCGACGTCGAGCGCGCAGCTGAGGCACTGGCGCGCCGCGAAGCGCTCCCAGACATCATTACTCAGCTGCCGGAAGAGCAGTTCTCTGCTATGCGCGAAGCGGTCGCCACCGCAATGAAGGAGGCTCAGCAGTGAAAGTCAGCGTAGTAATGCCAGCCAAGAACGAGGCCGCAACGGTTGCAACTGTGGTCAGTGCCATCAGGGCGCGCTATCCAGACTTTGAGGTCATTGTGGTTGATGATGGGTCTACTGATAGCACTGCAGAGCTGGCTAGCGAAGCGGGCGCCAAGGTTGTGTCGCATCCCTATAGCAAGGGCAACGGTGCGGCAATCAAGTCAGGCACCCGTGCTGCTGTTGGCGAGGTGCTAGTGTTTATGGATGCCGATGGGCAGCACGACCCGGAAGATATTGCGCGTCTGCTTGCCAAGATCGAAGCCGGTTATGACCTCGTTGTCGGCGCTCGGCAGCAGGGCTCTCAGGCCAGCGTTGGACGTGGGCTGGCGAACGGTTTCTACAATCGATTGGCAACCTATATGACAGGTCACAGGGTCGAGGATCTGACCTCTGGCTTTCGTGCTGTGCGGGCGAGCAAATTCAGAGAGTTCCTGTATCTGTTGCCCAATGGTTTTTCGTACCCGACGACTTCTACCATGGCTTTTTTTCGCGCCGGATATTCAGTGACCTATGTACCGATCCATGCGGCCCAGCGCGTAGGCAAGAGTCATATAAAGCCGCTGAGTGACGGCGTACGGTTTTTGCTGATTATTTTCAAAATCGGTACCTTGTACTCACCTTTAAAGCTATTTGCGCCAATTGCTTTTCTCTTGTGTTTATGTGCAACTGCTTGGTATGGGATTACTCTTTTTGGGGAGGGAAGATTTACCAATATGAGTGCCTTGCTATATACCGGGAGTGTCATGGTTTTTTTAATGGGTCTAATATCTGAGCAGATTACGGCGCTAATGTATAAGTATGAGGGTTAGAAGCTTTGTTTTTTATTTTTGGTGAGTATCGGGAAGCTTGCATGTAGCGAGAGGGCTTCAGAGACGGTCATTGAGTTCTGATATTTTTGATTTTGGCTTTATGAGTTGAGAGGCAAAAATGAAAGCAGTTATTCTTGCTGGTGGGCTCGGCACCCGGCTGAGAGAAGAAACCGTTGTTCGCCCTAAGCCTATGGTTGAAATCGGTGGTATGCCGATTCTTTGGCATATTCTTAAGTTGTATTCATTTCATGGCGTGAATGACTTTGTTATCTGTCTTGGCTATAAGGGGTACATGATAAAGGAATACTTTGCAAATTATTTTTTACATATGTCTGATGTGACGTTTGATATGTCCACCAATCAAGTTGAGGTGCATCATAAACATGCCGAACCTTGGCGCGTGACTCTTGTTGATACCGGAGAATTGACTCAAACAGGGGGGCGTCTCAAACGAGTAGCGGACTACTTGGACGGAGACACTTTTTTCTTCACCTACGGTGATGGATTGGCCGATGTAGATATAACAGAAGAGTTGGCTTTCCATCGACGGACAGGTGCACTTGCGACCATGTGTGCAGCCCAGCCACCAGGCAGGTTTGGCGCCATCGACATTGAGGGGCATCGCATCACTCGCTTCGAAGAAAAGCCCGCCGGAGATGGTTCCTGGATTAACGGCGGATTCTTTGTACTTGAGCCTGGCGTATTGCCCTATATCGACGGCGATTCAACCATCTGGGAGCGTGAGCCACTAGAGCGTCTGGCGCGTGATAGGCAGCTCGTTGCTTATACTCACCGTGGTTTTTGGCAGCCTATGGATACGCTTCGAGACCGCAACAAACTTGAAGAACTTTGGCAAACCAATAGTGCCCCCTGGAAAGTGTGGAATTGAATATATTTGGTGGTTTTTATCAAGGAAAGCGTGTACTTGTCACCGGGCATACGGGCTTCAAAGGCTCTTGGCTGGTGCTATGGCTGCGTACTTTAGGGGCCGAAGTTGCAGGCTTAGCGCTTGACCCAGACACGTCACCCGCGCATTGGTCTTTGTTAGGTCTCGACGGCATGGCGGATTGTCGTGCGGATTTGCGCGATAAGGAAGCGGTCGGTGCTGTAGTCAAAAGTTTCCAGCCGGACATGATATTTCACCTAGCAGCACAGCCGTTGGTACGACGTAGCTATCGAGATCCCGAGAGCACTTTCTCTACTAATATTTTGGGGTTGGTAAATCTTCTCGAAGTCGTCCGTGCTTGTCCTTCGGTACGAGTACTGATCAATGCTACTACCGACAAAGTATACGCAGAGCATACTATCTCGTCAGGCTACCGCGAGGGAGATCCGCTGGGGGGGCACGACCCTTACAGCTCCTCAAAAGCTTGCGCGGAGTTGCTTACTGATTGCTACCGCAAAAGCTTTTTTAATGGTGACACTACCCGGCTTGCAACCGTCCGGGCAGGTAACGTCATTGGTGGTGGTGACTGGGCCGAAGACCGTTTGGTTCCAGATCTCGTAAGAGCTGCCAGCACAAAGAAAGCACTCTTTATTCGCAACCCCGTCGCGATACGACCGTGGCAGCATGTGTTGGAGCCCCTCTCAGGCTATCTGCGCTTGGGGCAGCTGCTTTGGAATGATGCCAGCTTGGCCAAGGCTTGGAATTTCGGTCCGGGCAGCGGAGGGGAGATTCCTGTCCAACGTTTAACTGAACTTTTGGCTAGTCACTGGGGCGCCCTGCAAGTCTGTCATGATGTGAGTCCCCAGCCACATGAGTCAGGCACCTTGCGGCTGAATGCTTGTGCAGCTCAACTCCAATTGGGCTGGATGCCCGTATGGGATATCGATGAATCAGCCTTGCGTACTTCAAGCTGGTATCGTGCTTTTTACGAACAGAGACATGTGCGTAGTTTGCAAGATTTGAACGCCTACGTTCAATCGGCTCAAGATCTCGGACTGGAGTGGGCGCGATGAAAATTCATGCAACTCGTCTGGCGGGGTTTTTTGAAGTTGAGCACATGCCTGCTGTCGATCCCCGAGGGGCCTTTACTCGCTTGTTTTGTGAGCGAGAGATGGCTCCCATCCGCGCAAATATGCACTTCACACAAATTAACTGGTCCCAAACTCAAGGGGTGGGATCGGTCCGCGGCATGCACTACCAGGTACCACCAGCGGCAGAGGCCAAGTTTATTCGGTGCCTACGCGGGCGTGTTTACGATGTGGTGGTGGATTTGCGCATGGACTCACCAACTTTTCTTTGCTGGCATGCTGTTGAACTCACTGAAGATAATTGCCGCGCGGTCTTCGTTCCAGAGGGGTTTGCTCATGGCTTTCAAACCCTGAGTGATGAGGCGCATTTGCTCTATATGCATACAGCACCTTGGACGCCCGGGTGTGAAGAGGGCATTCGCTTTGATGATCCGAGCCTGAATATTGCTTGGCCTTTACCTGTGTCGCAATGCTCCGAGCGAGACCGCAGTCACGCGCTGATAGACGTTAATTTCACAGGACTTCGTATATGAAATGCCGCCACTGCACTCAGCCGCTAAATTTGGCCATGCTGGATTTGGGCAGCGCGCCGCCCTCGAATGCATATCTTAGCGAAACGAGTCTGCAAGCTTCTGAGATTTGGTACCCGTTACGTGTTCTGGTGTGCCAGCACTGTTGGCTAGTACAGACTGAAGACTATGCGGGCCGTGAATCGCTGTTCACACATGATTATGCCTACTTCAGTTCATTTTCATCGTCTTGGCTTGCACATGCTCGTATGTTCGTGGAGTGTGCACAAGCACGTTTAGGCCTCAATGCAAGCACTCAAGTGGTGGAAATTGCTGCTAACGATGGCTATCTGCTTCAATACGTCAGTGCAGCAGGTATCCCTTGTTATGGCATAGAGCCCACTGCTAGCACTGCTGCTGCGGCAAGAGCCAAAGGTTTGCACATAATCGAGCGATTCTTCGGTGTTCCCTTGGCCAATGAGCTAGTCGAATTAGGCCGTCAGGCTGATTTGATTGTTGCTAATAACGTACTGGCGCACGTACCTGATATCAACGATTTCGTTGCGGGCTGTGCCCGGCTACTCAAGACTCACGGCGTTGCTACTTTTGAGTTTCCGCACCTGCTGCGTATGGTGCAAGGCTGCCAGTTTGATACTGCGTACCATGAACACTACTCCTATCTTTCGTTAACGGCGGTGAAGCGAATCTTCCATGCCAATGGTCTGGCTGTGATCGACGTTGAGCAGTTGCCCACACATGGGGGGAGCTTACGTGTTTGGGCTGCTCTGGCTGATGTGCCGGTTAGTCTGAATTCTCACGCCAAAGGCATTCAGCGAGTACAAGAACTCTTAGCGGAAGAAAAGGTTTCAGGCATCCAAGGGTCTTATTTTTATAGTGATTTTCAAAGTGAGGCTTTGCGCGTTAAGCATGAATTCCTCACTTTTTTATTGCAATGTCAGACGCAAGGTAAGCGCGTTGTTGGTTACGGTGCTGCAGCTAAGGGGAACACCCTGCTCAACTTTTCGGGGGTTCGTCCGGACCTTCTACCTTGGGTCGTTGATGCTAATCCCGCGAAGCAGAGTCACTATTTGCCGGGCAGTCGCATCCCGATAGTTGATGAGCAACGCCTTCGCTGCGAGCGACCTGACTACATACTTGTTTTACCTTGGAACTTACGAGAGGAAGTGGCCAAGCAGTTGTCCTATGTCAGGGAGTGGGGTGGAAAATTGGTTGTGGCTGTGCCCAATTTGGAGGTGCTGCCTTGAAAGTCTTATTGACGGGCGCTAGCGGTTTTCTAGGTCAACATGTGCTTCAACAGCTGCTTGAGCAGGGTCTCGAAGTAATCATCTTGGGTCGCAGTCTACCTGTTGGCGCGAATTGTTGCGTTTGGCACGAAGTAGATTTTCTGACACCTGACAGTTTGGCTGAAGCCCTGGTAAAAACTAAGGCTACACACCTCCTCCATCTTGCTTGGTGTACCGAGCATAATGTTTATTGGCAGTCGCCGCTTAACTTGAAATGGGTGGATGCCTCAATTCGCTTGCTTCAGGCATTTTCTAATAGCGGGGGGCGCCACGCAGTAATGGTAGGCAGCTGCGCCGAGTACGATTGGTCACATGGCTACCTACGCGAAACCACGTCACCTTTGGCGCCTGCGAGTATGTACGGTGTAGCCAAAGATGCAACTCGGCGCTTGGCTGAGGCATGGAGTATGTCCGAAAACATATCTCTGGCTTGGGCGCATGTTTTTTATCCATTCGGTCCCGGTGAGGCAAGAGAGCGGATGCTGCCCTCCTTGATCGAGGTTTTTCGAGGCCGCGCTCCAGCTTTCGGTGTAAACATAGGGGCCTATCGCGGTCTATTGCCAGTGCAGGATGCCGCACGTGCGTTGGTTCATTTGCTTCTGCAGGAATGTACAGGGCGTTTCAATGTTTGCTCCGGTCAGCCTGTCACCATCGAGACCGTTGTACGTGACTTGGCGAAACTATGTGGTGCTGATCCTGCTCCAGTACTTTCCTTGGCGTCAGCGCGTCCCGGCGATCCACATTTTCTTGTCGGTGATAACCAACGCCTGCTCTCTACCGGCTGGCAGCCGTTGCATACCTTGCAGGAAGGGTTGGAATTGCAGTTATCACAGTCGCTTTAGTTGCCTGTTGGAGATTAAATGATGTCTACGCTTTCACCTGAAGAGCAATTTGCGCAGGAGCGCAAAGAGCGTATGGATGCTTACGCTAGGGATAAGGATTTTCAATCGTTGTCTCACCAGTGGTTGCAACAGTCCATGGCGAGCAAGTACGTCTATAACTTCGACTGGCTGGGTCGGCCTGTTATTCAATACCCGCAGGATATGTGGGCTGTGCAGGACTTGATCTGGCGTGTACGCCCCGATTTGATCATCGAAACCGGCATCGCCCACGGCGGTTCACTTGTGCTCAGCGCTTCAATGCTTGCAATGCTTGATATGTGCGATGCAATTGAAACCGGCACGATGCTTGATCCGAACGCGAGCAAGCGGAAGGTGTTGGGTGTGGATATCGACATCCGTGCCCACAACCGCTTAGCCATCGAGGCTCATCCGATGGCGAGTCGCATACAGATGATCGAGGGTTCATCCGTCGAGACGGCGGTAGTACAACAGGTGTACGAAGTAGCGAAGAATTTTTCTCGCGTATTGGTGTTCTTGGATTCCATGCACACGCACGATCACGTGCTAGCTGAGTTGGAGGCTTATGCGCCTTTGGTTTCTTCAGGGAGTTATTGCGTGGTCTTCGATACATTCGTAGAGGATTTGCCGCAGGGCTTCTTTAATGACCGCCCTTGGGATGTGGGTAACAGCCCGAGAACTGCGGCGCGTCAGTTTCTTTCGAGTAACGATGACTTCTTTGTAGACGAAGAGATGGAAAGAAGGCTAATGGTTACCGTCGCCCCAGGTGGCTATTTGCGGCGCCGCTAATTCCTCCTATGGCGGCTCTGCGCACCAATATTCTGGCTAATTATGCCGGCCAAGCATGGATTGCGGTCATGGGGATCGCTTTTATGCCACAGTACATTCGTGTGCTTGGCATGGAAGCCTTTGGGCTGGTTGGCGTCATGCTCAGCTTCACGGCGATTTTGCAGTTGTTTGATTTTGGTATTGGCGGTACGGTCAACCGTGAGCTGTCACGCAACGCCCACCAACCAAGCCTAAACGGTAAAAGCCGAGATTTAGTGCGCACGTCGGAGGGGATTATATGGGCTTTGGCTACTATTGCGGCGCTGCTACTCATCGGGATTAGCGACTGGCTGGCTAGCCATTGGCTGCACTTTGAAAGTTTTACAGCGGAACAAGCATCCAATTCCATCGCCATTATGGGGCTCGCCATTGCCTTGTTGTGGCCAAGTACTTTTTACGCTAACTGCCTTTCGGGGTTGGAACGTCATCTCCAGCTAAATTCTGTTCAAGCTGTGTTTGCAACATTGCGCTACGCTGGTGTGCTGCCCGTGATGTGGTGGGTGGCACCTAATGTTGAGGCATTTTTATGGTGGCATGCCTTGGTCGGCGCTACGCAGTCATTACTGATGGGGTGGCTTGTATGGCGCTATTTGCCGAGAAGTAAACGGCAACCGCAGTTCGCGCCTATGGCTTTGCGTGGTAGTAGTCGTTTTGCGGGGGGATTGTTTTTTATAAGTGTAGTAGCAATCAGTGTGAGTCAAGTTGATCGTTTTGTTTTGATCAGCTTGCGCCCGTTGGAGGAGATGGGCTATTACACTCTGGCGTTGAGTATAGCTGCGGGTTTAGGACGTATGGTTCAGCCAATGTTCAATGCGCTATACCCGCGCTTCAGTCGGCTCGTCGCTCAGCAAGACCTACTTGGCTTAGTAACGTTGTATCACTTAAGTAGCCAATGCCTAGCAGTGGTTCTGGCTGCCACTACAGCCGTGCTCATGGTTTTTGCCTATGAGGTATTGTGGCTTTGGACGGGGGACAGTGCATTGGCTACCAAGGTAGCTCCCACGCTAATACTGTTGATGGCCGGTGCGGCACTGAATGGTCTGATGAATATTCCCTATGCGCTGCAACTAGCTCATGGCTGGACACGGTTGGCGGCAGGGTTAAATGTCGCCTCATTACTATTGGGGGTGCCACTGTGTTTCTGGGCAGTTCAGCAATACGGTATGTTAGGTGCGGCTTTACCCTGGTTTTTGGGCAACCTTATTTCGGTTTTTATAGGTATACCTCTGATGCACCGTCGTTTATTACGGGGGCATACCATACGTTGGTATTTTAAAGACAACCTGCCACCTTTTATTGTGGGGTTTATAATTGCACTGATGTTTCACGCACTATTACCGGATTTTGAACGAAACTTGGTGAGTTTGTTCTGGCTTTTTCTGGCGAGTGCAGGGACGCTGCTGGGTTGCGGTCTAGCCTCGCCAGCTATTCGAGCACCTATTAGTAAATGGGGTGCGGCATGTCGCGATGGTAGCTTTTAGCTTGACCTTAACAAATGCCCGTACTGAGCTTGCAGATGGCTGTTAGATTTCACAATCCGTTGTTCCGCTTTTCTATAAGTGGTTGTGTAAAAGCGTTGGAATAAATTGCTCCTTGCACAGCACCCGGCAATTGTTCTTAATATGCTGGACTTTAGTTTTTGCCTGCAATCAATAGCCAATGCCTCTGCCGCATCTTGCGCGAAGTCTAAGCGTCCGGCAGCCAATGCATTGGCGCCGCGACGGAAAAGCATTTTTTTTGCATCTTGTTGAATTAAATTAAGCGCCATCTGCCTCATCTCCAATGACAGAGCGGGATCAGACTGGAATTTTTTAAGCATTTCCTTCCAGCCTGGCCAAAATGCTGACATGGGTTGAGTTGCGCTGAATGATTGGCTGTTAAGAAAATAGACGGCAGCGGGATACTTTTCAAAAATGAATGGGTGGTGAGCAGCAAGTCTTAAGCAGTACTCCAAATCAGATGGGCCTTGCAGGCTACTGTCTATCAATCCGACACTCTCGATTGCCTCTCTTCTAAACAAAATACTTGTCCATGGCGGCGCCATGCCTCCGGTCATCGCAATGAAACTTTCCGGTGGTTCGAACACTCCTTCTCGAGACCAATTACTAGCACGTGCATCCCAAATAACGCCTTTTTCATCAACACGCAAGCTCATGCCAGCCCAGAACATGGCTTTTGAATTTTTACTTAGGGCGTTGACGGCTCTTTTGTAGAATCCAGGCAGTAGGTAATCATCATCGGATAGAAATGAAAATAACTCTGTCTGTACGTTGGACATGCCGTGCAAAAAATTTTCCAAGCTACCGATGTTTTTGGTGTGAGAGAAGTAGCTTACCCGTTTGTCTTTATTTGAAAATTCAGAAACAATTTCCTTTGTGTTGTCTTGGGAGTCGTTGTCGTAAATGCAGATTTTTATTGATTCATAATCTTGTTCTAAGACGCTTGTTATCGCCCTTCTTAGCAATTGCGGGCGACGGTATGTTGGGATTATGGTTGTGATTGTTGGTTGCATTTTTTCTCGATTCGGTGTTTTTATGTGACGAAAATAATGGCGATGTCTTGTAGTGCTTGTGATGTTTGGTTTTGTGTTATAGGGTTTGTCGTGAGTTATGCGCTAGGCGGTCCCTGTAGTGATTTGATAAAACTTGATGTATATATTGTACAGATCAAGTATTCACCTGGCACCGACCCCATTCCGGGTCTGAGTTAAGCGGCCTCCCCCGTGTCCGGTATTTCAGGGGGGGGCAGTTTTGCTTTGTGCTCTATACCATTTATCGTCCTACCCTAGCGGTGCCGCTCATACTTGTAGTGGTGCCGAATCCTCCTGTACTGCGATATACCTTTAGGTATTTTTCTATCATTGCTTTCTCGGAGAACCTTTCCTGCATACTATTTGGTCCTGCCCGACGCATGGCATCATGCCGGACCTGATTTGTCGATAAAGCTTGCACAGCTGTCACGAACTCGGCCACATCGTTCAGTTGGCACAACAAGCCGGTCTCGCCATGGTCGATTACTTCAATTAGTGGAGCGATACGCGAAGCCACCACTGGCAGGCCACAAGCCATAGCTTCGATTGCAACCAAAGGGTGGCCCTCGCTTCGCGACGGAAATAGCAAAGCGTCGGCGCTCCGCATAGCATCTGCTACGGCAGCATCGCCGTGCAAACGGCCAATATCGATCATGTTGGATGGCATGTACGCCTTGTCTTTTTCTGCCGCTGGACCACCGGTGTAACGCAGTTCGAACTCGTCCCCTAGTCCTTGCATGATGGGGGCGAGCAAATCCACGCCTTTGCGACCCATCCAGCTACCTACATAGAGCAGCTGGAACGGTTTTTCTAAGTTGCGATCTGTATGGCCGGGTTTGAATTCCTCGATATTTATGCCGTTGTAGATGACTTGCATTGGCGTATCTATGAGGGTTTGTCTTGCACTGTCTGCAACAAACTGACTAACAGCAACTACCGTGTCTGCACGTTGCATGATCCGGCGCTCAATAGGCGCTATCCAGTATTTGTGGTAAACCGCTCTGAGCCAGCCTTTGTAGCTTCGCGCGTCGGGGTGGTGGACTGCATGGTGAAGGGTCGCTACCAGCGGCAGGTGACGTGGGATGAATCGAGGGTGAAGCCATGTATTGACGTGAACTGCTGTGGCCCAAGCTGGTGCTTTGGGTGCAGGCACACTCCAGGGTGCATATTCGGCGCGGAGTGGAAGCCAACTTATTTCCGCTCTTATACCTTGCTTTTTCAGTCCATTAACTAGACGTTTAGTGAAGATATCGGTCCCCGTGTTGGTTCTGATTGTGAGGAACCAAATTCCTAGTTCTTTCTTCACTTTTCTTTCTCAATTAAATAAATAAGTGTCGGTATGATTGGTTTGAAAATTTCTAAAAGTGTATCTGGTGTTTGTGTGATAATTTTCTCTATGCTACTTCCCGGTTTCTCAATGAGTAGCGTTGCTTTTGTGGCAGCGATGCTGGTGTTTTTATAGGTATTGCTTGTTTCTTTTAATATCGACTCTATCTCGGATAGTTGCAGCGGTTCGCAGTCGTAATGCTCTCCCTTTTTGCGAAAGCGAACATAAGAGCTCCGAAGGCTTTTAGGGAGCCAGCTCAAGAATTTCAGATTGTAATGTGGCTCGGTAATCATCCAGCGATTAGGTACCGCTAGATAACACACGCCGCCCGGGGCCATGATCCTGTTAATTTCTTGCAGGTGCTTTAGTTGAGCTTGCCTATTGCCTACGTGCTCAATGACATGGTTTGTAATGACAACGTCATACGATGCATCTATAAAGGGCAAGCTTACGCTATCTACAGCAATGAATTCGTATCCGGTTTTAATTTGGCGATTATCGTTGACGTCCACGCCCGTTGCTACGCAGTTAAGGGATTCATGGGTGGCAAAGTAATGGATTATCCCACCAGAGCCGCAACCTACTTCAAGCATTCTGATTGTTTTGTTCCCAAATCTCGCATTAAGATTCAATAGGGATTCTATTTTTTTCGCTTTTGGAATTCTTGATGCAATATCCGTGTTCGCGTGTGCTCTGCGCTTTTTCTCGACTGGCAAAGCATCGTTATTGAGTATTAGGCCGCATACGCTGTTCCCAAATTCTTTCCATTCGAATTTTTTCGCATGGCTCGTAATTGCGAAAATTGCTTTCGGTGTATTTAGTGTTGCAGTAACCCAATTGCTGAGTTGTTTATAGTCGCCCGCTTGTACTAAGTAACCTGACTTTGTGTTGTCTACCGCATCCACTACTCCCCCCGTCGCAAATGCTACTGTCGGGAGCCCGTGCGCAGCGGCTTCAATTGCAACCATCCCGAACCCTTCCGGATCGTCAGGTATGTGGCGTACGGGGAACACATGCACATCAGCTGCTTCATAGGCAGTCGCCAGTTCTGCCTGGTCTGTAATGACCCCGAGAAAGCGGATGTGTTTTGCTACGCCAACTGCTGCGGCTTCGGCTTTGATGCTTTCGACGCTTTGGATACCCGCGCCAAGCGAGTTTTTGGGGGCTTCACCAACCACGACCAGCACGGCGTTCGGTTCTGCCTCGACGATCGCGGGTAGGCTCAACTCGACGAACTCCCGCAGCCCTTTGCGGGTAGTCAGACGGCCAACGGAGAGCAGTATCTTTTTCCCCACAAGGTCGTGCTGTGCTCTGAATGCTGCCAGCCGGTCGGCGGGTTGGGGGCTTTCTGGCAGGCTTACGCCGGGAAACACGATGCTTAGGCGTTGTTCGCTCACTCCCGCGTCAACGGCGAGCTGTCTGGTCGGAGTGCTGTTGACGATGACTCGATCAAGCATTTTGAACGTCGGGCGCCAGAGTTTACGGTAGACGGCGTGGTCGACTGTGATGTCAAAGCCGTGGAGGTAAGCTGCGGATTTGGCTCCGCAGAGCTTGCTCAATAGCCAGGCAAGTGGGGCGGTGAGGCCGCTGCCGGCAAGTACCGTGTCGGGCCGCCAGCGCAGGCTGATCCATATGCCTTTGATGAACGCCGTAAGCAGGAACAGGGGCAAGGGTTTCAGTGGCGCTTCAGAAATACTTACATGCTTTGGCTTTTGGGCGGCGGAGCCTCTCGGTCCGATTACTCTCACATCTGCATACTTCGATAGCTCATCGGCCATGTGCCAGTTCAAGCGCTCCATGCCGCCCACCAGGGGCGGCAGGTTGCGGGTGATGATGAGAATCTTTTGGCGCTTTGGATCAGGCATTAACCACATTCTCCCCCTGCACCCGCCCCCGCGTGTCGACCAGCACCTGCGCGTGCGCTTGCAGGGCGTTGTAGTCGAAGGCGTCATGGTCGGTGGCTATGACGAGGCAGTCGTAGCTGGCGATGGTGTCTGCGTTCAGGGTGACCGACTGCAGGTCGAAGTGGTAGTCGCGTTTCGGCGGGAAGCTGGGTACATGCGGGTCTGAGTAGGCGACGTCGGCACCCTTGTCTTGCAGCAGGGACATGATTTCGACCGCGGGGGACTCGCGGGTGTCGTCGATGTTTTTCTTGTAGGCGAGGCCTAGCACCAGTATGCGGCTGCCCTTGATGGCTTTGCCGTGGTCGTTGAGGGCGTCTGCTACTTTCTGTACGACCCAGTGCGGCATGTAGTGGTTGATCTCGCCTGCCAGCTCAATAAAGCGGGTGTTAACGCCGTATTCCTTGGCCTTCCAGGTCAGGTAGAACGGGTCGATGGGGATGCAGTGGCCGCCGAGGCCTGGGCCTGGGGTGTACGGCACGAAACCGAAGGGTTTGGTGGCGGCGGCGCGGATGACCTCGTGGATGTCGATGCCCATGCGGTCGGCGACGATTTTCATTTCGTTGACCAGGCCGATGTTGACGGCGCGGTGGATGTTTTCCAGCAGCTTGGTCATTTCTGCGGCGCGGGTGGTGCTGACCGGCACCAGTCGCTCGATGGCTTTTTCATACAACGCGGTGCCGAGCTGCAGACAGCGTTCGGTCATGCCGCCTATCACCTTGGGGATCTGCGCGGTGGTGTAGTGGGCGTTGCCCGGGTCTTCACGCTCCGGTGAGTAGACCAGTGCGCAGTCGGTGCCGGGGGTGAAACCGTATTGTTTCAGGCGAGGGGCGAGCAACTCGTCAGTGGTGCCGGGCCAGGTGGTGCTTTCCAGGCTCATCAACTGGCCTGCCTGAAAGTACGGCAGGATGGCGTCGACGGTATTGGTGACATAGCTCAGATCGGGCTGGTGGTGGCTGTCGAGCGGGGTAGGGACGCAGATGATCTGGGCATCTACCTCTCGGGTGCGAGCAAAGTCGCTGGTGGCGACGAAGCGGGCTGCTAGTGCACGCTCGATGTCGCTCGCGGTAATGCGCTCGATGTAGCTCTTGCCGTCGTTGAGGCTGGCGACCTTGCCGGGGTCGATATCAAACCCGATGACCTTGATGCCGACTTCAGCAAAGCGCAGGGCCAGTGGCAGGCCGACGTAGCCGAGTCCGTATATGCCAACCACGCATTGGCCTGATTGAATGCGGCTGGACAGGGTGTCCAGGGCGCTTGCTGCGTGGGAGGTGGTTGGCATGCGAGGCGCTGTCCTTGTTCGCAATTGTCAGAGAGCGATGATTGCAAATGCCCGGGGTGTGAGCAAGGCGGATGTGCGTCGCTGTGCTGCCCGTCACTGGATGGGTGGTAACGTGCCTTCGCGGACGGTTTCACCGTGTTGCCAGAGGCGCCACTCGCCTGGTTGGTAGGCCATCCACTGTTCATTGTTAGTCAACGGTTCGGTGGCGATGACGGTGACCACATCGTTTGCCGTGGTGTGCTGCTTGAAGTCGACCTCAAGTTCCAGATCGCTCAACTGGGCTGGCCCGAAGGGCGCGCGGCGTGTGATCCAGTGGAGTTTGCTGGTGCACAGGGTAAACAGCCAGTCGCCGTTGCTGAGCATCAGATTGCAGACACCCAGTGCGCGCAGTGGAGCGCAGCATTCGCTGAGGGTGCGGGTGAGGTCGTCGAGGTTAGGCGGCGAGCTGTAGCGGGCAGCCAGGGTGTTGAGCAGATGGCAGAAGATGCGTTCGCTGTCGGTATCGCCCACTGCGGTATAGGGCCCGGTTGCCGCCGTGAAGCCGGCCAGTTGGCCGTTGTGGGCGAATGCCCAGTACCGCCCCCAGAGTTCCCGGGTGAACGGGTGTGTATTGGCGAGGCTGACGTCGCCGACGTTGGCCTGACGAATGTGGCAGATAACGTTCTCGGACTTGATCGGGTACTGCTCGATCAGCCGGGCGATGGCTGAGCTGTGGCAGGGGTTGGCGTCATGGAAGCAGCGCAGGCCCTTGCCTTCGTAGAACGCAACGCCCCAGCCGTCCTTATGTGGACCGATCTGGCCACCACGGCGCATCAGGCCTGCGAAGCTGAAGCAGATGTCGGTGGGGACGTTGGCGCTCATGCCGAGCAGCTCGCACATGGGGTCTCCTGGCGGTTCGGAGTGATGGTGCTGGGGATGATAGCACTGGGAAGGGTTGGAAGCTGGAAGCTGGAGGCTTGAAGCTGGAAGTCGTTATTCGGAGTGGGTTGCCGGATTGTGAGGGACGGCAGATTCTGCGGCGTGGCGGACGCGACGTGTCGCGTCCCTACGGTTGAGGTCGTGCGAGCGGGCGCGATGGGTGGGTTGTGGGGCCACGGCATGCCGCGGCCTTATCTGATGCAGGCGGCTCAGCTGCAGCTGCCGGTCTCGGTGCGGGTTACCGAGGGTCTGCCGGTTGCGCTGATGGCGACCACGCGTTCCTGTGAGCCGACGCTCGGGGTGGCGCGGCAGATGGTGAAGCTCGTTGCAGTTGAGCCAACCCCGCTTGGGGCGAAGGTGAGCGTGGTGACGCCGGCGTTAACCTTGAAGCCAGTTGGTGCCGCGCCCTCCACATGAATCACGGTGTTGTCGCTGCTGATTACAATCCAGCCGTCTTCCCAGTCCCCGTTGCAGCTGGTGCCGTTGTCGGAGGCGCACAGGCGTGTTGCCGAGTTGCGCTTGATGGCTTCCGAACGGGCCAGCATGGCAGCGGCCGACAGGTTGTTGGCCGTGGCGCGCAGCTTGCTGTTCAGCGTGGTGTTAACGAAGGAGGGTAGGGCGATGGTCAACAGCACCGCGGCGACGGTGATGGTGACCATCAGCTCGATCAGGGTGAACCCGCGGCTGCGCTTGGCAGCCGGGGTCGGGCGGTTGGCGTTGAGCGTACTCATTCTTCCAGGTTCCAGTAGATCCGGGTTTTGGGTACGGAGGTGGTGCCTGGAGTCACCGGTTCACGACCTGCGAGCGGTGAGTCCGGGTCGCCGCCGATGATGAACGGGACGGTGGTGCCGTCGTCCAGTACAACCATGCCGGCTACCGGTGACGGTGGCAGGCCACCGCCGGGAATTTTTTGACCGCGGGTATCGTTGGCTGCTTTCGCGTTTTCGTAGGCCACGTTGTACACGCGAGCGAATCCCAGGTTATTGGAGCACTGACCTGGTTCCGGCGGTGTCGGTTCGTTGGTGCTGAAGGTGGTGATACCAAACACAGTGATTGCCGAAGTCACGACCTGCTCTCCCTCGTTGAGGGCCAGGTACCAACCTTTCTTGCTGGCCAGTGCCTCTTCGCTCGGGTCGGCATCGGTGTCGATGGTGGTCAGTGAGCCCAGGCAGAGCATGTTGGCACCGCAGGTGGCGGCTTCAGCGGTCAGCCAGTTGGCATCACTCGGGCGGTCTTGCAGCATGAAGAAGTAGTTGCTGACTTCGGATGCATCGCCCAGCGGCTTTTCGCGGTCACCGGAACCCAGCAGCAGGTAGTAGGTGTTGTCTTCAAACACCACGTCCGGTGCGTAGAGGAACTTGCGGTTCTTGCCGTCGCAAGTGCTGGTAGCGGTGTCGCAGCCCAGCGACGCGATCTGGGTGAGTACCCAGTCGTCCGGGCTGGAGATGCCGATCGCTGCGCCGCTGGGGCCGGAGAGGCGATAGACGTTGCCACCCATGTCGGCGGTGTAGGCGTACATCAGCATGCCATTGCTGTTGTTGACCGGTGTTATGTCGGCAACGATGCCGCGGGTGGTGACAAAGGACGTGATCACATCGCCGGTGTCGGCGTCCATGACGTACAGGGCATTGCCCTTGTTTGTTGCGGTACAGGTATGCGGGAAGCTGTCTTCGCAAGCATCGTAGCCACCGCTGACCAGCAGCATTGGGCTGTCTCCACCGTCATAGCCTGATGCCTTGACAACGGTGGGGGCCGCCCAGGTTTCGCCGAGGTCTTCCAGGCCGCTGTCACAACTGCCGTTCAGGCAGCCCTTGCGCCATTTGAGAATCGGGTCGTCGGGGTCGATCACGTCAAAGGCGTAAATTGATTGGCCGCCACGACGCATGGAGGCGAAAATCCAGGCTTCGCTGAGTTGGGTGTCTGCGGGATTGGCCTTCGCCTGGTAGGCAACGATCGGGCCGTCAAAGCCGTAGTTTTTGCGATTGCCTTCCTCTTCGATCTGCAGGCCTGGGTAGTAGATCTGCTGCGTGTTGTCGCGCAGGCGCTTGATGTGTGGGTAGAACTCCTGCGGCAGGAAGGCCCAGCGCTCATCGCCGCCGTCACGGTCGCCGTCTACGGCACGCAGCAGGCCGTCGTTGGCACCGTAGAACACGGTGACATCTGGGCTGGCGTCGGTGCCGAAGTTGATGGCAACCGGGCGCGAGTGAACCACATCGGCGTGTACCGAAGGACGCATCGCCGTGAGGCTGGTAAGGAAACTGTCCAGATCGTTTTCGTCGTCTGCGCGGTTGTTGAAGCCCCTGATCCAATTGAGGATGAGGCTGCGCTCAGTGTCACTCGCTGCGCCAACATCTGCTGCGCTGACAGCTGTCGAGGTCAGCGCAAGCATGTTGTTGTCGGTATCGGTCGCAGTCGTATTTTCAATGTAAACGGTGCGATCGGCCGGGTTGGTCGCGCGGGTCTTGTAGCCCTGGGCACCCTTTTCGACCATGTTGCCGTCAGGTGTATTGGACGAGCCGGGTACGCCGTCGGCCGCTGCGGTCAGACATTGATGTTCGCCGTTGTTTGTCCAGTATGTGTCCGCTGTCGTTGGTGTCCAGTAGCTACGGGCGCATTCGGCGATGAACCCCTTAACGCTGTTGATTGCTGAGGCGCCTGTAGCGTCGAGGGTTTCCAGTTGCTCGCTGCCGGCCGGATAACCAAGACGGTACTGCTTCAGGTTGCCGTCCCAGCGCGGCAGGGCGTTTTGTGCCGGGCGGAACATACCGACAAATACCTGGTTGAGGTAGGTGCCCTGGGTGTTGACGCTGACCGGCAAACTCACTGACGCATATACGCTGTTGACCGATTGAATCTCGGACAAAATGGTATTCAATGCGTCCGCGATCTCGCCGCCGCCGTCTGCGCTGCTGACGGCAAAGTACTTGCCGCCACCGACATTGGCCATGCTCTGCAGCACCGCCGTCCAGTTGGGCCCCTGGCCGGTGGTTCCCGGGTTGATGTCAATGGTGTAAGTGTTGATGCCCAGCACGCTGTCTTTCATGAAGCGTGTCCACTCATCAATCGGGTTGTCCTGCAGGCCGGCTGGGGAAAGCGGGATGGTCGTGGTGTTGCCGCCGGCAGTCGATAGTTGGCTGCGTGCTTCGGTCTTGACGCTGTTGTTGTCGGTTGACGGGCCGTTGCTCAGGTAGATGATGAAGTTGCGAGCACAGGAGCCATCCACTAGAGGGCTATTGTACTCGTCGTCGCTGCTGAAGCTGTCGAGCGCGTTGTTTGGCAATGCCCATACGGCGCGTGAAGGGCCATATAGTCCCGGGCTTCTATTCGGGTCTCCCAGATTGTTGCCGGTGTAGTCGGTTTTTGCTTTGTAATCGCCGGCGTAGGGCTCGTTACCCATGTAATAGTGCCAGGCTTCGGCCATCACCAGACTTCCGATGGCGCCGTTACCCTTGTCGGCGCCCTCATCCAGACCGTTGATCAGGTCGGCGTAGAGCGGCTGGGTGGTGCTGTTCATCGTGCGAATCGCTGCCCGCACATAACCGCCGGTCACGTTGTTGTTCGGGTTGCCGGTTTCATTGAAGAGCATGATGCCGACGCGGAACTTATTTTCCGGCAGGCCATTGAACGTGTTCGCCAGCGCCGCTTTCAAGTTGGCGAAGGAGGTATTCCAGTTCGCGGTGTTGTCGACGACGAACAACACATTTGGCAAGTCGTCGGCCGAGTCCGGCGGGACGCCCACGAACAAGTCGATGTCTTCTGCCTGTGCAGGCAGGCTGAGGCAGAGCAGGGCACTGACGAGCCACCCTTTAATTGCGCGCGTTTTCATGGCGATCTCCAGGCTCTTACTCAGGAGCAAAGGTTGATTTTCTGTGCGTCACTGAGGCGTACAAGAACCCCTTGGCGCATGGTCAGGTTGGTGCCGGTCGCAGCGTCGTTCACGGTGGCCTGAATATCCCAGAGCGTGTCCCAGGTTTTGTCGGACATGACGCCCAGGGTGACGCTGCTGGCGGACGCTGATTCGGCCAAGGTGTAGCTGATGCATTGCGGTTCGGCGACACTCACTGTGTAGTCGGCCGTGCCGTTGTTGTTCATGTCTACGTCAATGTCTTGCGCTGTTGGGCTGGTGGCGAAAGCGGAGCTGATGACCAGCTCGATGGCGCTGTTGGCTGCTGCCGTCGCCTCTTCACGCATCTGCATGTTGTTGACGGCTTTGAGGTTGGTTGTGCTGAGGGTAAACGCACTGCTGACCATGAGTGTCAGCAAAACGAGCATGACCAATGCCACAAGAAGGGTTGCACCACGTTGGGATTCTGAGCCAATGCGTTTCATGCGGAAGCTCCTCAAGGAGTGGTTTCGTCGACTGGAGTTTCGGTGTCTGTTTCGTCGCCGCCGCCTGAACCGCTGCCAGGAGGAACTTCACGACGACCGGAAATATTGTGGAAGCGCACGTTGGAGCTGAATACGTGGCGCTTGAAGTTGTCGTTGGCGGCGGCGATGGAGAACGGCCCAAGCTGGTAGGTCTTGGTATCGGTGTAGCCGGGGCTGGCCTGGGTGCTACGTACCAGCGCATAGATGTTGGCGTTTACGACGTTGACCAGATTGTCGATGGTACAGCCGGTGGTGCAGTCGTCGGTGGTATTGAGATAGTCGTCCGGTACGCCGTCACCACGCTCGCCTGTCAGGTAATTGACCGTTTTATCGGTCTGCGCGTTGTAGGTGTCGACGCCCAGTTCTGCGCGCAGCGATTCGACGCCCGCGATCAGTGCCTGTGGCGTTGTGAATTGCAAGGTTCCGCCGCTGTTTTCCAGCGTAGAGCGCATCAGTGTCGGGACGCCGCCCTCATTCTTTATGTAGTAGATATGCGATACAAAGCGGCGTTTGTTGGCCGGTACGCCGGGGTCGCAGTCGCGTTGGCGCAGGTTGAACGTAGCAGTGCCTGTGCGGCCGAGAATATAGAGGTTGGCGTCTGAGCTGCAGCGCGATACCTGCAGATACAGCTCTCCGGCGGTGTCGGCTTCGCAGCCTGTGCTGCCAGCCACGCAGGTGTCTGCGTGCCGGGTAACAATGAGGTCGGTGTTAGCGACCTTGTCTGTGATCACGGTCTCGCAACCGGCGGGCACCCCCGAGTAGATCTGTACCGGTGTTGCAAACAGGGAGTCGAGGTAGGCCAGGTTCCAGGTGCCATAGCTCTGGCAGGGGGACGGTGCTGCCGCGGGGATGGCGCCACCGCTGGCCGACGGGTTGTCGAAGTCAGGGATATAACCATCCCAGAAGCCAGCGTGCATCAGATCCAGCTGGAGCAACTGGATGGTAAAGCGCCCGTTTTCTATCTGCTCGTTGGTTTTGGCCAGCTCGTCGTTGGTGCGGCCAATATCGAGGAACAGACGCAGCACCGCGGCAAAAATGAGCAAGCTGATGGTGATCGCCACCATGAGTTCGATCAGGCTGAAACCCTGTTGTCTGGTCGGTTTTTTCATAATCAGGCTCATGGTTCCAGATTTCCGATGCGCACCACGGTCGTTACAGTGCGACGACACAGGTCTCCGGCACAGGCTGCGGCGTCGTTATAGGCGTTCTGGCCGCAGCTGACGCTGGCGGGAGGGGCTTGCAGGGGAATGACGCCCTGCCAGGCAACGGTCACCATGTAGGTGTCCGACCCCAGATCTTCGACGCAGCCGCGGCCGCCGATCATGGCGCCCACTTCGCTGGTGCCGATGGTTTCTGCGGCGCCGCGCAGCGCCTGGCACCAGGCGTTAAGGTCAATGCTGCTGCGGGTGGTGCTGGCCGCTGGACAGGCCGCGCCAACACCGATGGCGGTGGTGACGTAATCCGCTGCGGCGTTGCGATTGGCCATGATCCGGTTGGACATGTCGTTGAGTAGAATCAGCGCCTGGGCACGCTGGTAGGATTCGACTTCGGACTGTTGCAGGCGGGACTGCAGGCCGGCAAGACCGAGAAGACCAACCAGCAGGATGACCACGGTGACCAGCAACTCAATCATGGTCAGTCCGTTTTGACTCTGTCGATATTTACCGTCAGTCATGGGGCTCACCATTTGTCTGCCGGGGTTTTTACGCCCTGATGGTTGAGCGTCAGGGTGACGTCGCTAGCTTGCGAGCCCTTGGGCGTAAAGGTGACGATGAAGCTGGGGACGGTGCCGGTGCCTACCGTGATACCCCAGTCGTATTTTGCGGCGAGGTCGCTATCGAGCGAGAAGCCTGAGGCAGTGACGGTGGCCTTGTCGGCATAGGCCCGGTTGGCCATGAGGAACTGTTGTTCGCGATTGGCGATATCCATCATCACCGACTGCGCTGCGGCGCGGTCCGAGCGAATGATGTACTGGCGATAGCTCGGGTAAGCAATCGCGGCGAGGATCGCGACAATGACCACTGTGATCATTACCTCGATCAGCGTAAACCCTTTCGCTGCCTTCATGGGCCTGTGTGCTCCATACACGGGTACTGTTTGATTCCCGTCCCGCAGCCTTGCAAGGGATGGTAACCACTCATCATCTACTGCGAACTCGTCCTGAGTCACGATTCTGTGTCGTTCCAATGGCCCAAATTATGGTGTGCAGGCGGTATTTATGCTAGCGACGAGGTGCACATTTTAGCCCAAACGGGTGATTAATGTGCCCGAGTGGCGCGTTATTTGCTATGTATTCTCATTATCATTCCTGTTTCTGGATTAATTAGTCCATTAAGGGTATCGAGATAGCCCTGGCGGATTGCCATGTCACCTTCGGCGGTATGTATCGTCATCCAGGTTTCGACCGAGCGGGCTAGCGGCGTCCACAGGCTGGCGAAGCGTTGCATAAGCTCTGCACCTCCAAGCTCCTTGTTGCGCTGGGCCCAGTAGCCGGGCGCGAAGAAGACCTCGGGTTTGGCGCCGGGCAGGTTTTTTTCGCCCTTGCGTTGATCCCAATGCGCCGCGCCAACGAGTGAGCTGAACGCCAGATTGTCCGCCAACCGCTTATGTACCCCTGCAAGTACGGTGCCGTTGCCTGCAAAGTCGATGAGTACGCTGGGCCTTGATGTATCGAGTTGGTCCAGCTGGTCGTAACTGATGGTCTGGTCGTAGTAGTTGAGCCCGGCGACGAAATCGGCGTTGCCGGCCGATGTCAGCGCGATGATGCGTTTGGGGCTGCCGCTGCGGTTTGTGCGCTGGTGGTTGAGCATGAATGCCAGCCCCAGCGCCGTCTTGCTGGATGCGCTGGTCAGAATGATCTGGTCGGCGGCGAAGTACGCATTCTCGTGAAGAAAGTCATCGAGCAGAAATGATGTCAGTAGCAGGGGGCGCAACAGCATCTGCAGCGCCTCCAGTTCCGGTCGGTAGGCCGGGTCGGTCGCGGTGAACTGGTACTGGTTATAGGCCAGGGCCAGGTGGCTGCGGTGGCTGGATTTGTCTGTGAAACTGCTGGCCGTGATGTCGCCCGGCTGCACGCGCAGCTGCTCTGCCATTGGCAGATAACCGTAGACGCGGGTGCCTTCCTTTATATGCGGGTGACGGCTGGCGCTGACATCGGCAAACCCCCACACCGGAACCTGCCCCCAGGGTGCGTCCGCGGGGAAGAAATCCCAGTAGCCAAAACGTTCGCCGAGTGTGGCGTAGGTGATGTTGTTGGCGGTAAAGGCGAAGTGATCGATCTCAAGCAGCACTTCACCGTCAGCCAGATCGGCCGCGGTCAGGCGCGGTACTTCGCGCACGGCGCATTCGTGAATATCCGTTTTATTGACCATCAGGCTGATGCAGGGCGTTGTCATGCGTTGCTCCCGGATAAGGACTTGTCTTGAAGGTAGCTTGCCGTGGGCTGGCGACAAGTGCGCCGTTCAATCACCGGGTAAATGCTGCCCGATAAAACGGCGCGAGATGGTGCGAGGCCGGGGTGTCTGCACCAAGGTGGTTAATTTCTATATGTGTCTCAATGTTTCGCTGATCTCTGCGCGCCCGTCACTGTTGCTGTCTGGCTAAAGGGTTTCGATTCTTGGGCTCGGATGCGGCGTGATACCGATCAGTATGTTTGTGACCTATTGGTCACAAATTTGCATTATCCTGTTGTGTATCAATTAATCCCGGTTTTTATTTCTATATAAAAATGGGGCGATTCCATTTTTTGGTTCGTTTGTTGATGCCCTGTTCAAGGCCTGGTCTGTGTAGTACGTGGCGCATACACCCAATCGGTATGAGGATCTCTACCATGAAGCAGCTGACCCCGATGGATTCCCATTTCTTCTATTTCGAGGCGCCGAATCAGCCGATGATGATCGGCAGCCTTTGGCTCTGCGACCAAAGCACCGCGCCCGACGGGCTGGTGCGGCACAAGGACATACTGCAGTACATCTCTGATCGTCTGAATACCACGTCGTATTTCCGCCGCCGCCTCGAGACGGCGCCCTTCCAGTTGGATGATCCGTACTGGCTGGATGATGAAAACTTTGATCTGGAATACCACGTTCGCCACGTTGGTTTGCCGCAGCCGGGCGACTGGCGGCAGTTGTGCATCTTTACCGCGCGGACCATGTCGCGCAGCGTAGATATGGAGCGCGCGCCCTGGGAGATCTACATTATCGAAGGCGTGAATAACGTTGAGGGTGTGCCGCCGAACAGCTTTGCGGTGCTGATTCGCTTCCATCACGCCTATGTCGATGGCAAGGCGAGTCTTGAATTGACCACCGCGATGATGGAAGAGACGGCCGACCATGAGTACGGCCGTCGTGACCGGGTTGAGGTAGCCGAGCGGGCGCCGACCCGGCTGGAAATGTGGTCGCGTACCACGCCGCGGATGATGGGGCAGGCATGGCGCAGCATGCGTGCAGGGCTGACCGCCGGGCGCAAGAGCATCGAACTGGTCAAGCGGTTGCGTGAAGACGCCAAGCCTGAACAGCGGCGAGTCCCGCGGACCATTTTCAACGTTCATGTGTCGCCGCATCGGGCCTATGGTGCGATGACCTGGAATATTCCCGAGTTGAAGCGTATGCGGCAGCTCTGCCCGGGCTCGACACTCAACGATGTGGTGATCTCGATCATTGCCGGCGGGATGCGACGTTATCTTTCACACCATAATCAGTTGCCGGCCAACGAATCTCTGGTGTCGATGTGCCCGGTCTCAGTACGCCCCAGCGAGGCGATGAAGGATTGCGGCAACCTGATCTCGGCGATGTTTATCGGCATCGGTACCGACATCGGCGACGCCCGTGAGCGCCTTGCAGCAGTCCGTCGCCGTACTGCGCGTGGCGTGCCTTTGGCACGGGACGTGCTGTGTGATTTGAATAACGCGGTTGGCGATATGGTGCCGCCTTACCTTCGTGCGCTGGGGGCCTGGCTGCAGAACAAGTCGCGGCTGGCGGGCGCGGTGCCGCTGGTCAATACGCTGATTACCAATGTGCCGGGTATTCCGGGTCTGATGCCGCGTTACTTTGCCGGCGCGCGCATCGTAAATGTCTTCCCGCTGGCGCCGGTCAGCGACGGGATGGGCATCAGCCATTGCCTCACCGGTATTTACGATGACCTGAACGTTGGCGTGCTGGCTGACCGCAATATCGTTTCCGATATGGATTTTTATATCAGCTGTATTCAGGAATCCACCGCGGAATACCAAGCGCTGTTGGCTGAGCTGGAGAAAAGCACGGCGGCTTCGGCACCGGCGCGCATCGAAGCGCCGCAGCCGGCAACCAATGATGAGGAGTCAGCAGAGAAAGCGCCCAGCGCGGCTGCAGGCACCCGCAAGAAGGCCGCAGCGAAAACCGCTGAAGCGGCTGCAGCCGATACGAAGCAAACCCGTTCGGTTGGGGCTGCCTGAGGCAGTAGAGAAACTAGTGTGAAGGCGCCCCGCGGGCGCCATGGGAGTGGAGCATGGTAGTCAATCTCTTTCAGCGCGGCAGGGGTAAGGCGTTGCTGCAATCGATGGAAAAGGCGGAAAACTACGAAGAGTGGAGTGAGCTGGCTGCGGCCTGGGATCACGAGGAGGGGATGGACGAGTGGAAGCAGGATGATGCCTGCGAGAGCTACGACTACCGCTCGATTCGTCAGCGCCTCGATGTGTTGCGGGACCTGCGCTTTCGCGAGGACTACCAGCAACTGCTGTTTGTGCTCAACGAGGGGGTGCATGGCAATCTTGGCGGCATAGGCAAACCATCGCTGTACAACAAGGCGCGGTTGGGCACCAAGAACCTTATCACCCGCTACATCGATGAGCTTTGCGGGGCGCTCAATGATCTGAACGAGGTCGACGACAAGATCATTCCGTTGGCCGAAAAGCAGGATTTCTTTCTGCGTGCGAGCCACTGCAATGGGCGTACGGCCCTGATGCTGAGCGGTGGCGCGGTGCTCGGCTTCTTTCATACCGGCGTACTAAAAGCGCTGTTTGATCAGGGCCTGCTGCCGGAAATCATCTCCGGTAGTAGCGCCGGTTCCATCCTGGCCGCGACCGCGTGCACCCATGTGGACGAGGAGCTGCGCGAGGGTCTCAGTCTCGACAACCTGCATCACGAGGTTGAAGAAACCACGGCAATTCGCCCGTCGCTGAATCTGTTTGGGGGCAGCCGGGCGATGGATGCAGACAATCTGCGTGACTACCTCGCCAAGATCATTCCCGATCTGACCTTTCAGGAAGCCTTTGAGCTGACCGGCCGCAAACTGAATATCACGGTGACCGGGCTGTCCACCCAGCAGGCGCCGCGGCTGCTCAACGCCATTACCTCGCCAAACGTGCTTATTCGCACCGCGGTCATGGCATCGTGCGCCATCTATGGCATCTATCCGCCGGTGACCCTGATGTGTCGCAACGCCGCAGGCGAGACGGTGCCGTATCTGCCGGGCATGAAGTGGATTGATGGCTCCTTCGCCGATGATTTACCGGCCAAGCGGCTGGCGCGGTTGTATGGCGTCAACCACTTTATCTCCAGCATGACCAACCCGGCGGCGCTGGCTATTACTCCGGACCCCGATGCGCCGCGCAGTCGTTTGCGTAACCTGGCGAACTTTCAGGCGCGCTTCCTCAAATTGGGGGCGGCCGAGGCCATGCGCTTCAGTCGCGACAACATCCGTATCAAGTCGCCGGTGATCAGTCTGATGCAGCATTTGACGTATGGAGTGCTGGCGCAGGAATACACCGCTGATATCAACATCTTCCTGCGCAACCGCTGGGATCACCCCCTGCGCTTGCTCGCCCCGCCCAGCCGGGAGGCCATGCATCGACTGATCCACGAAGGTGAGCGCTCGACCTGGGAGAAGATTGAAATGGTGCGTAACTGCACGGCAGTGAGCCGTACGCTCGACCATATCCTGCATTCCCGAGGCTGGGAGAAGTAGGGCCACGACATACCGCGTCCCTACGGTTGGTGCGGCGCGGGCGATCGCGAGGGGTGTCGACGCCCCCGGTCGTAGGGCCACGGCATGCCGTGGCCCGGGGGGCGAAGAAGGATTAAACGGAAAGGGAATATTCATGAATTCAGGTCATCGGAACAGACCTGAGCGGCGCTCATTTCGGTTGCGTCATTACGATTATCGAGCGCCGGCGGTGTGCTTTGTTACGCTCTGTGCCGCGAACCGACGTTGCCTGTTCGGAACTATTCGCAATGGGCAGATGCAGCCCAACGAGCTGGGCAGGCTGGTACAGAGCACCTGGGGCGAGATGCCTCGGCATGCGATGCATGTATTGCTGCATGGCTCGGTGTTGATGCCGAATCACCTGCACGGCGTGCTGCAGATCGTTGAGCCTGCTGCGCGGCCGACGCGGGAGGCGTTCGGCTTACCGGTGGCAGGGTCGCTTCCTACGCTCGTTCGGTCGTTCAAGGCGGCCGTCACGCGAACGGCGCGCACGCAAGGTTTGCTCGGATCTGAGCCGCTCTGGCAGCCAAGGTATTACGAGCACCTTGTTCGCAGCGAAGAGGATTATCGGCGCATTGCCGAGTACATGGCCGATAACCCCCGACGCTGGGCCGAGGATCGATTCCATGTTGCTGGTGGGTGAGCTGCGGACGCGACATGTCGCGTCCCTGCGGTTGGGCTGGTGCGGCTGGGTGCGGCGGGTGCCGACGCCACCGGTCGTAGGGCCACGGTATGCCGTGGCCGTGCAGCGGTCATGCACGGAGTGAGCGTGAGGATGCGGACGCGACATGTCGCGTCCCTACGGTTGGGGTGGTGCGGGTGGGCGTGGCGGGTGCCGACGCCACCGGTCGTAGGGCCACGGTATGCCGTGGCCGTGCAGCGGTCATGCGCGGAGTGAGTGTGAGGATGCGGACGCGGCATGCCGCGTCCCTACGGTTGGTGTGCTGCGGGTGGGCGCGAGGGGGGGGGCGACGCCACCGGTCGTAGGGCCACGGCATGCCGTGGCCGGGTTTGCGGGTTTGGGTGCTTTTCATTCTGCGTTCGGCTGCGCACAATGCCTGCATCGCTCAATTACGATTATCAAATGCCATGACAACTGAAGATTTGCCGCTGGTCGGCCGCCGTATTGCCCTGCCGGAGAGCCGCGAGCTTGACCTGTTTGCCGACATGCTGATCAAGCGCGGCGCCGATGTGCTGCGGTGCCCGCTGGTGTCGATCCACGATGCCCCCGACCCGCAGCCTGTGCTGGCCTGGATGCGGGAGCTGATTGCGACGCCGTTTGATCAGGTGATACTGCTCACCGGTGAGGGGTTGCGGCGCATGCTGGCGCTGGCGGAACGTCAGGGTGGCAGCCTGCATGAGGAGTTTGTGGCAGCGCTGGGCGCGATTCCCAAGTTGACTCGCGGGCCGAAGCCGGGGGCCGCGCTGCGCAAGGCCGGTCTGCGGGCGGACCGGGTAGCGGTGGCACCAACCACGGAAGGCGTGATCGAGACGCTGAAAGGCGAGAACCTGCAGGGGCAGCGCATTGGGGTGCAACTGTACGGTACTGACCCGAACCGCCGACTGGTTGACTACCTCACCGACGCGGGCGCCAGCGTCAGCACGGTCGCGCCGTATATCTACGCGGATGACGTTGAAGATGCGCGGGTCGATCAACTGATTGACGCGCTGTTGGCTGCGGAGGTCGACGCGATCGCCTTTACCAGCGCTACTCAGGTGCGACGCCTGTTGCAGATTGCCAAACGCCGCGAGCAAGGCGAAAGCACGTTGCTGGCTGCGTTGGCACGCATCAAGGTGGCAGCCGTCGGCCCGGTTGTGGCTGACGAGCTGCGCGAGCGCGGTATTGCGGTCGACCTGATGCCGGAAAGCAGCTTCTTTATGAAGCCGCTGGTACGAGAGCTGGTGAAGGTGCTGGGCGGGCCGCGCCCGCAATAGCTGGCCAGCGCTCGTGCCATGGCTGGGCGGCTTCCAGCTGGGTTGCCAGTTGCAGCAGTCGCGCTTCCTGTCCGCTGGCTGCGCAGAACTGCACGCCGAGCGGTAAACCGTCTTTGGTCCAGTGCAGCGGTACGCTCATCGCGGGTGTGCCGGTCAGGTTCGCCAGTTGCGTGAACGGCACGTAGGTCAGGCTATCCAGCGCCATATTTTCCACCATAGAGTCCAGCCAGCCGCGTCTGGCCATGAACGAAAGCATGCCGCTCTCGAGCAGCAGCCGCAGTACCTGCTGTTGCCCTGCTGGCAGCTCGGCCTGTTCGTGGCGAATGGGTGGATGCGCCAGGGTGGGCGTCAGATACAGATCGTACTGCTGGTAGAAGCTGCCGAGTGCTTGGCTGAACTGGTTCCAGTTGCGGTGCCGGCTGACGTACTCGCCGCTGCTCTGTGCGCGGCCCAGGGCGGCAAGCACCCGGGTCAGCAGTTCGAAGTCGCCTTCACTGGCGCCGATGTCTTTGGCTTCCTGCAGGCTGGCGGCGACCTGGCCGAAGTAGAGGCTGATGTAACACCGGGCCAATGCGTGGCCGTCGTAGTCGGGAGCGGCTTCTTCCACTTCGTGGCCAAGTGAGCGCAGCAGGTTGGCGGTGCGCTCAACGGCTTCAACGGCTTCGGGATGCACCGGGCGGTCGACGGGCGAGCGGGTACTGAAACCGATGCGCAGCTTGCCCGGGTCTCTGCCGGCAAGGGTACGAAAATCCTGCTCCGGTGCGGCGATAACAAATGGGTCGCCCGGATTGCCACCGGCCAGAAGGTCGAGTGAGAGTGCCGCGTCACGCACGCTGCGTGAGAGCACCAGATCGCTGGAAGCGCCTTCCCAGATTTCGGCATAGGCTGGCCCCGGCGAGACACGTCCGCGGCTTGGGCGCAGGCCAAACAGCCCACAACACGCGGCGGGAATCCGGATCGAGCCACCGCCGTCGTTGCCGCCGGCCAGCGGCACCATGCCGGCTGCGACGGCTGCCGCAGAGCCGCCGCTGGAGCCGCCCGGGGTGTGGCCCGGATTCCAGGGGTTGCGGGTTGGGCCGAAGGCCTTGGGGTCGGTCACGCCCTTGAGGGCGAGTTCGGGAGTATTGGTCTTGCCGATGATCACCGCACCGGCATCCAGCAGGCGACGGACGATATGGGAGTGCTGTGTGGCCGGCAGACGGTTGAACGCCTGGTTGCCGTTGCTGGTGGGTAGTCCTGCGTAGTCCTGCACCGCGTCCTTGATCAGTACCGGAACGCCAGAAAGGGGCCCATTCAGCGGCTGTTTGATGCGCTCGCGGGCGATGTCGTACATCGGCCGACAAATCGCGTTGATCGACGGATTGAGTTGTTCGCAGCGGCCGACGGCCATTTCCAGCAGCTCTGCTGCACTGGTTTCCCCGCTGCTGACCATGCTGGCCAGACCGGTAGCGTCGTTGCTGAGGTACTGCTGCAGATCAATCGGCATCGTACGTCCCTGTTCTTGTTGTTTCGAGCTTTTGCTCTATTTAAGCCCGAAGCCGGCGACTGGCGTCAAGTCGGGTTGCTCCGGCACTTGTCAGCAGGGGGCGCTGGGGCAACAATGCAGGCTTGTCTGAATCCGCGAGCCCAAGGAAGCTGGATGACCAACGAATCCGTAGCGCTACGTCTTTCCCCGGACCAACTTACCGCCCCTATCGATCTGGCCAGCCTTGGCTTTACCACCACTGACGACCTTGAACCCTTCCGCGGCATTCTCGGCCAGGAGCGCGCCGTAGAGGCATTGCAGTTTGGCGTCGCGATGCATCGCCCCGGCTACAACGTATTTGTCATGGGCGACCCGGGCACGGGGCGCTTCTCGTATGTGCAGCGTTACCTGCGTACCGAGGCCAAGCGCCAGGTGACACCGCAGGACTGTGTTTACGTCAACAACTTCGATGAGCCGCGCGAACCCTGGGTGATCAGCCTCGCGCCGGGCTCCGCCGGTGAGCTGATCGAAACCATCGACCGCTTTATCGACAATCTGCTGGCGACCTTTCCGGCGGTGTTCGAGCACCCGGCGTATCAGCAGAAGAAGAGTGCCATCGATCGCGCGTTCAACCAGCGTTATGACCGCGCGCTGGACTCGGTTGAGCGCCGTGCGCACGAGAAAAGCATCGCCCTGTATCGCGACTCGCAGAACATTGCCTTTACGCCGATGAAGGAAGGCAAGGCGCTGGACGAAGCGGACTTCGCTCAACTGCCGGAAGACGAGCGCGAGCGTTTTCACAGCGATATTTCAGCGCTGGAAGAGGTGCTCAACGAGGAGCTGGCCAGCCTGCCGCAATGGAAGCGTGAGTCGAGCAACCAGTTGCGCGAGCTCAATGAAGAAACCATCACCGAGGCGCTGCAGCCGTTGCTGGAGCCGCTACTGGAGCAATACTGCGGCAATCAGGCGATCTGTGACTACCTGCAGGCGATGCGCCAGAACCTGTTGAAAACCGTGATCGATCAGTTGGTGGAAGAGCGTCAGCTGGAAGCCCGATCCGACGCGTTCAAGAAGCAGTTGCTGACCGAGCAGTACAGTCCGAGCCTGATCGTGGGCCACCACACCAGCGGCGGCGCGCCGGTGGTGCATGAACCGCACCCCTCTTACGACAACCTGTTCGGACGCATCGAGTACTCGCCGGAGCAAGGCGCCTTGATCACCAGCTACCGGCACATCCGCTCTGGCGCCTTGCACCGGGCAAACGGTGGCTTCTTGCTGCTGGAGGCAGAAAAGCTGCTGGGCGAGCCCTTTGTCTGGGATGCGCTCAAGCGGGCGCTGCATTCTCGGCAACTGAAAATGGAATCGCCTTGGGCAGATATGGGCCGGTTGGCGACGGTCAGCCTGACGCCGCAGGTTATCCCGCTTAACGTCAAGGTAGTGATCGTCGGCTCGCGTCAGGTCTACTATGCGCTGCAGGATCTGGATCCCGATTTCCAGGAGATGTTTCGTGTGCTGGTCGACTTCGATGAAGATTTGCCGCGCACGCCGGACAGCATCGAAGGTATGGCCCAGTTACTCAAGACCCGCACCTCGGAAGAGGGGCTGGCGCCGCTTACCGCGGCAGCGGTGGCCCGGGTGCTGACCTACAGCACGCGCCTGGCTGAACATCAGAAGCGTCTGTCGGCGCGCATCAGCGACATCTTCCAGTTGGTGGCAGAGGCGGACTTCACCCGGCAGCTGGCCGGTGACCCGATCACCGACACGGCGCACATTGAACGTGCGCTGCGTGCCAAGGAGACCCGCACCGGGCGCGTCAGTGCGCGGATTCACGAAGACATGCTGTCGGGCGTGATCCTGATCGACACCGACGGCGCAGCGGTGGGCAAGTGCAACGGCCTGACGGTACTGGAAGTCGGCGATTCAGTGTTCGGCCTGCCTGCACGCATCAGCGCGACTGTTTACCCCGGCGGCAGTGGCATCGTCGACATCGAGCGTGAGGTGAACCTCGGGCAGCCGATTCACTCCAAGGGCGTGATGATCCTGACTGGCTTCCTTGGCAGCCGTTACGCGCAGAAGTATCCGCTGGAGATTTCAGCCAGTATCGCGCTGGAGCAGTCCTACGGGTATGTCGATGGCGACAGCGCCTCGCTGGGCGAGGTATGTACGCTGATCTCCGCGCTCTCGCGCACACCGCTCAAGCAGTGCTTTGCTATCACCGGCTCGATCAACCAGTTCGGCGAGGTGCAGGCGGTAGGCGGCTTGAACGAGAAGATCGAAGGCTTCTTCCGCTTGTGTCAGGCCCGTGGTCTGACTGGCGAGCAGGGCGTTATCATCCCGCGCTCCAATGTGCCCAATCTGATGCTGGATGAGGAAGTGCTGCAAGCGGTGCGCAACGGCCAGTTTTCGGTCTACGGCGTGTCCTGCGTTGATGAGGCGCTGGCGCTGCTGGCCGGTGAGCCGGCGGGTGCGCTGAACGACGAAGGCGACTTTGTCGAGGGCAGCATCAACGCCCGTGTCGTAGCGCGGTTGGCCGAGATCGCCGAGCGGGATCGGGAAGAAGAGGAAGAAGCCGAGGCGGAAGCGCAAGACGCAGAAAAATGATCGGCAGCGCCGGCAGGGTTGCCGGCACCTTGAAATGTCAGCGTCAAGGGCATCTGTCTACAGGGTTATCCACAGCTTTTTATGCGACCTGCTGTTGCAATTGAGAGCGGGATATCGAAATGAGGTCTTGACGCCGAGCTGACAATCTGTCGTTTCAGTCTCTTGCCTTGCTGCTGAAAGGTGCATGATGTCTGGTTTGCAGGCCATTTGATGGCAGCCATGTCAAGCGCCGGATAACTGAGCAAAAAGTGTGCGGGTCGCGCCAGCGCCCGTACTGACAGGGGCGCAGTGAGTTATCAGTTCACTGCTCACAGAGTTATCCACAGTTACTGTGCACAACCGCTGCGCCCCAAAACTGAACACATTGAAATTGAGGTCATACCGTTCATGGAACGCCTGTTGGAAAACATGATGTATTCGGCGCGCTGGATTCTGGCGCCCATCTATTTTGGGTTGTCGTTGGCGCTGCTGGCGCTGGCGGTGAAGTTCTTTCAGGAGCTGATTCACCTGGCGCCGCACCTGCTCGAGACCAAGGAAGCAGACCTGATCCTGGTGGTGCTGTCACTGGTCGATATGGCGCTGGTGGGCGGCTTGCTGGTGATGGTGATGATTTCGGGTTACGAAAACTTCGTCTCGCAGCTGGATATCGACGAGGGCAAGGAGAAGCTGAGCTGGCTGGGCAAGATGGATTCCGGTTCCTTGAAGATGAAGGTGGCTGCGTCGATTGTCGCGATCTCCTCGATTCACCTGCTCAAGGTATTCATGAACGCGACCAACATCGATAACGACAAGCTGATGTGGTACGTGCTGATTCACCTGACGTTTGTTGTGTCGGCGTTCGCCATGGGGCTGCTGGACAAGGTCGCCAAGGACAAAAGCTACGCCGATTGAGGTTGTTGTACGCTTTGGTTCGGTTTCAGGTTGTGCTGTATAGTCTCTGTATAAGTTTTTGGAGGCGTACGCATGACTCTGGAACAATTGCAGTTGGCCGCCGAGCAGCGGCGCCTGCAGCGGTTGCTGCTGCTTTCGCATGAGGGCAGTCTCTATCTGGTCGAAGCGCAGGTTGATGGTCAGCGTGTGCTGTTGCAGGACACCGTGCGCCAGGGGCCTCGGCACTTTCGTTCTCTTGAGGATGTACGCCGCGCTTTGCGGGATGTGCCCTGGCCGACGATCGAGCTGGTTCATCTGAATGTGGCGGATGAGGCTGGCGCCACCGGGCCGGTGGCCGGGTCGGCGGATGAGGCGGCCATGCGCCTTACTGTGCCGTTGCACCCATGAGCGTGCGTAACCTTATTCTGCTGCTGGGTGATCAGCTCGACCCTGACATCAGCAGTCTCGTTGCGGCTGATCCCGCCTGTGACCGGATTCTGTTGGTCGAGGCGGACGAAGAGGGGCGTTATGTCCCTCATCACCCGCAGAAAATCGTCTTTATTCTCTCTGCCATGCGGCACTTCGCCGAGACCCTGCGGGCGCAGGGATTTTCGGTCGACTACGTCTGCCTGGATGACCCGGCCAATACCGGCGCGCTGGACGCTGAACTGGCGCGCGCACGCGCTCGGCTGGCTCCGGAGCGCATTCTGCTGACTGAGCCGGGTGAGTGGCGGTTGCTCGAACGTTTTCGCCAACGTCAGCTCGACTGGCCCGAACTGGAGCTGCGCCCGGATACGCGTTTTTTCTGCAGCAGTGAACGCTTTGCCCGCTGGGCAGACGGGCGCAAGCAGCTGCGCATGGAGTATTTCTATCGGGAAATGCGTCGTGAAAGCGGGTTGCTGATGACCGCCGAGGTGCAGCCGGAGGGCGGCAGCTGGAACTACGATGAAGACAATCGCAAGCCGCTGCCCGCCGGGCATGCCGTGCCTGAGCAGCCGCATTTCCCGGCGGACGAGACGACCCAGGCGGTATGCGCATTGGTAGCAACGCGCTTTGCCGATCACTACGGCGCTCTCGACAGGTTTGATTACCCGGTAACCCATGCCGAGGCGGATCGGCTCTGGCAGTGTTTTCGCCGTCAGGCGCTGGCGCAGTTTGGGGATTTCCAAGACGCCATGGCGGTTGATCAGCGCTGGCTGTTCCATGCCCGCATCGCGGCGGCACTGAATATCGGTTTGCTGAATCCGCGCCGGGTCTGCCTGGATGTGCAGGCAGACTGGCAGGCCGGGTTGATTCCGCTGAATGCCGCCGAGGGATTCATTCGCCAGATACTCGGCTGGCGTGAATATGTGCGCGGCATTTACTGGTTGATGATGCCGGACTACGCCGAGCGCAACGCGTTCGGCAATCAACGCGCGTTACCCGAGTTTTACTGGACTGGTCAGACCCGTATGCGCTGCATGCAGCAGGCCATCGGTCAGACCCTTGAGCATGCCTATGCACACCACATCCAGCGGCTGATGGTGACGGGCAACTTTGCACTGCTGGCAGGAATAGAACCAAAGCAGATCTGCGACTGGTATCTGGCGGTGTATATGGACGCCTTTGACTGGGTTGAGCTGCCCAATACGCTGGGCATGGTAATGCACGCCGATGGCGGTTTTCTGGGCTCCAAGCCCTACTGTGCCAGTGGCCAGTACATCAAGCGGATGTCGAACTACTGCAGCGGTTGCAGCTACAAGGTGAGCGAGCAGACGGGCGCCAGGGCCTGTCCGTTCAATGCGCTGTACTGGCATTTCATCATGCGTCATCGCGAGCAGCTCAACGGCAACCCGCGCATGGGGCTGGTGTACCGCAATCTGCAGCGCATGCCAGAGGCGAAGCAGCAGGCGTTGTGGGATTGGGGTGAGCACCTGCTGGCGCGGCTGGACGCGGGCGAGGCGTTGTGAGGCGCAAGGGCGATTTGCCGCAGAAGGTTTGCGCGGTCTGCGGCCGCCCCTTCAGCTGGCGGCGCAAATGGGCGGCATGCTGGGATGAGGTGCGTTACTGCTCGGAACGCTGCCGACGAACGCGCCGTAACTGATACTCAGCTGGCAGCCAGCACCACGAATTTGGGGGCTGCTGCCACCTGCTCAACGGTGCCAAAGTAGCGCTTCAGGGTCTGGTGATAGCCAAGATGGCGGTTGCCGACGATCAGCAGCCGGCCGCCCGGCGCGAGCGCGTGGCGGCTTTGGCGAAACAGCCGGCGGGCGATCTGGTCGCCGACTACCTGTTGCTGGTGGAACGGCGGGTTGCAGAGGATCAGGTCTGCGCAACCGGCTTCGGCCTCGCTCAGCCCGTCGCTGACGACGAAGCGAGCGCTGCGACCGGGGAAGGCCGCGCGAAAGTTATCCTCGGCCGAGGCCACCGCCGCCCATGACTCGTCAACGAAGGTGAGTTGGATGTGCGGATTGCGCTGGGCTGCCAGCAAGCCGAGCGCGCCGTTGCCGCAACCCAGATCAATCACCCGGGCCTCGCCCAGATCGGCAGGAATACACGGCAGCAGCACGCGGGTGCCGATATCCAATTTCTCGCGTGAGAAAACGCCGGGCCTGTTGCGTAGCTGCAGCGCCGTGCCTTCCAGCGGGTAGCTGCTGTTCAGGTCGGCAATCCGTGGTTGCAGCGCCGGATCATGGCGGCATTGCAGCAGCCGCGCCTTTTTCCAGCCGAGCGACGCTTGATAGGGGCCGATATGCGCAGCCAGCAGGTCACCTGCGCTGGGCGGCAGATGCTTGATCATGCTGCCGGCCAGCAACAGGGCATTGTCCGCGAGCTGCGGACGCAGGTGCTGCAGTTGGTCCTGTAGCAGGCTGAGGCTCTTCGGAATGCGCAGCAGCACCTGGTGGTACTGGGCGTCCGGGGTTTGCGTGCTGTTGAAGAAGCGCACCTTGGCTGGATCGAGGCCGTTTGCTGCGAGGTTGTCCTGCAGGGCCCGCCAGCTCATCCACGAATCGCCCCAGCTGTGTACCTCGATATTGGCGGCTGCCAGCGCGGTGGCGAGGGTGCCGAATCCGTCGTTGACGATCAGCACCGGCCCGTGGCTTGCCGGTTCTTCCTGAAGGCGTTGCAGCAGATACAGGTCGGCCGTGTCGAAGGCCTGCAGAGAGGCGTCGCGGGACGTTGGGTAGCGCTGTAATTGCAGGGTGCCGTAGGGCGTGTCGCAGGAAAGCATGGCGGGCCAGAGCGGTTGAGAATGCCGCGCAGTATAGCATTGCACGGTGCCGCGGCTGGAGCCGGGCACCGTGTCAGCGTTAGCCCTGCTTCTGTTCTTTCAGCAGGTCGCGGATCTCGCCGAGCAGGACTTCTTCTTTCGAGGGCGCTGGTGGTGCCGCCGGCGCGGCTTCTTCCTTCTTCTTCATGCTGTTCATCACCTTGACCGCGATAAATACGGCCGCGGCGATGATCAGAAAATCGACCACACTCTGGATGAACAGGCCATAGCCGATGGCGACTTCGGCGACTTCGCCTTCGGCTTCCTTCAGCACGATCGACAGATCGGTAAAGTTGACGCCTCCGATCAGCACGCCCAGCGGCGGCATAACGACATTGTTGACGAAGGAGGAGACAACCTTGCCGAAAGCGGCGCCAATGATGATACCGACAGCCATGTCGACCACGTTGCCGCGCATGGCAAAAGCCTTGAATTCATCCAGTAGTTTCATTCCGTATTTCCTTGAGTGGCGCCGACGTGGCGTGACTCGATCATAGCCAAGCCTGCGCGTTTGACCAACTACTTGAGCTTCTCTTCAAGCGCTTCACAGAGAATGCGCAGTGTCTGGATGCGGGCATGGCGCTTGTCTTCGGCGGGAATCAGGTGCCAGGGGGCGGCGCGGGTCGAGGTGTGCTCGACCATGTCATTCATGGCTTGCGCGTAGTCCGGCCAGCGTTTGCGGTTACGCCAGTCCTCGTCGGTCAGCTTGTAGCGTTTGACCGGTGACGCCTCGCGGTCCTTGAAGCGCTTGAGCTGCTCGTCTTCGGTGATGGCCAGCCAGAACTTGATCAACAGGGTACCGCTGTCGGTCAGTTGCTGCTCGAAGTCGTTGATTTCGGCGTAGGCCCGTTGCCATTCCGCCTCAGAAGCAAAGCCCTCGACTCGCTCGACCAGCACGCGGCCGTAGTAGCTGCGATCAAATACGACGACATTGCCCGGTGCGGGAATACGGCGCCAGAAGCGCCACAGATAAGGCATGCGCCGCTCTTCTTCGGTTGGCGCGCGGGTGCCGTGGACGCGCAGAATGCGTGGGTCCAGGCATTGGGTGATACGGCGGATGGTGCCGCCCTTGCCGGCGGCGTCGCTGCCCTCGAATACCAGCATCAGGCTGCGGCGACCGAAGCGTGGATGCTGGATCAGATCGCGCAGGTGGTTCTGCCAGCGCTCCAGCTGTTGCTGATACTCGTCCTTGCTTAGCTCAAGGCTGTAATCCAGCTGTGCGAGATGGTCCTGTTGCGCAGGCTGCCAGCCGTATATCGGCCGTATTTCCGGCGTATGCGCAAGGCGTTGGCGCATGGCTTCAAGTACGATCTGGCCAATGCGCTGATCGCGCTCGTGCGGGTCAATCGCCGGGACACGGATCCAGGGTGACTCTGGGGTAGAGGTCAGCTCGGTCATCAGGCGCGCGGCTTCGCGAACCTTTTCATAGTCGGCGGCGCTGAAATCCCCCCACTCGCGCATGGCAACGGTTTGTTTGAGCAGGCTTGGGTCAATGCGACCACGTGCGCCGCGTTCATCATCGGTCAGGTGCAGCCAGATCTTGACCAGGATGATGCCTTCGTCGTTGAGCAGGCGTTCAAAGTGCAGAATTTCCTGCATCTGGGCGCTAAAACGGTTGATGCTGATCTGCCCCCGGCTCAGCTTCATCAGCGGTTGGTGATACCAGGACCCCAGATAGAAGCCCAGCTCGCCGGAGGGCGGCAGGGTACGCCAGTAGCGCCACATGCGCGGCATGCGTTTGTCCACGCCTTTGGGCAGACCGAATGCACGGGTGTTCAGGTAGCGGTTGTCGAGCCACTCGTAGAAGCTGTGGATGACCTCGGCCTTGCCGGCGAAGTCGTTGCCACTGATCAGCACCAGTACCGAGCCGCGCTTCAGCGAGCGTAATTCGAACTGCGCCTCCAGCAGCTCTTCGCGCAGGGCTTCGCGTTCTGCTTTGCGCTTCTTGCTGGCGGTCTTGGAGTCACTCATCGGTGATTGCGGCCCAGCTGACGTCGGGTACCTGTTCAAAGGCAGGACGGGCAAACAGATAGCCCTGGAACAGATAAATATTCAGCTCTCGCAGAAACGCAAATTCTGCCTCGGTCTCGATGCCTTCGGCGATCACTTCGATATTGAGCGCCGCACAGACGCCCAGAATGCCGCGCACGATGGCCTGCTTGACCACATCCTGGTCGATGCCGCGAATCAGGGCCATGTCCAGCTTGATGATATCCGGCTGGAATTCGGCGAGCAGGTTCAGGCCCGAGTAGCCAGCGCCAAAGTCGTCAATCGCCGTTTTGAAGCCCTGGCGTTTGTACTCGGTGATGATGCTCTTGAGATGGTCTTTGTCGACCAGTTGCTCGTTCTCGGTGATCTCGAAGATCAGGCGATCTACCGGGAAGTTGAAGCGCTTCGCGGCCTCCAGCGTCGCGCGAATACAGGTCGCGGCCTGGTACACCGCGTTTGGCAGAAAGTTGATGCTGACAAAGCAGGGGATGTTCAGCCGGGCAGCCAGCTCTACCGCCTTTACGCGGCAGGCCTGATCGAATTGATAACGATTGTCGGTGGTGACCTGTGACAGAATGGCGGCTGCTCCGGTGCCGTCTGTGCCGCGCACCAGCGCTTCGCAGGCGAATATCTGGCGAGTTCGGAGGTCGAGGATGGGCTGAAACGCCATGCTGAAGTCAAAGTCGAGCGCGGGCCGGTCGGTGCAGGCCCGGCAGGGCGGTGGTGTTTGTGGCTCGGTTGTCATTCTCAGGATCCTTGCGCCTCTGGATGGCCAGTATAGAAGATAATGCTCTCCTGATATCAAGCGGCATATACGGTGCTGCACGCAGAGGTTGATTTAACACAGATGGCTAAACAGAAGCGCGTATACGGCTGCACCGAGTGCGGCGCCACCTTCTCCAAGTGGGCGGGGCAGTGCCCGGAATGTCAGGCCTGGAACAGCATGGTCGAGACTGTGGTGGATACCACGCCGACCGGTGGCAGCCCTTCGCGTACCAGTAACTGGACCGGCCAGCAGGCTGCGGTAAAGACGCTGGCAGAAGTCACCACTGAAGAGATGCCACGCCAACCCAGCGGCTCCTCCGAGCTGGATCGGGTGCTCGGCGGTGGGCTGGTGGCCGGCTCGGTCGTGTTGATCGGTGGCGACCCCGGTATCGGTAAATCGACCATTCTGCTGCAGACCTTATGCCGCCTGGCGCAGGGGATGCCGGCGCTTTACGTAACGGGCGAGGAATCGCAGCAGCAGGTTGCCATGCGCGCCCGCAGGCTTGGATTGCCGGAAGATCAGCTCAAGGTGATGACCGAGACCTGCATCGAGAGCATTGTTGCGACGGCGCGGCAAGAGCAGCCGAAGGTCATGGTCGTGGACTCGATCCAGACGATTTTCACCGAGCAGCTGCAATCGGCGCCGGGCGGTGTGGCGCAGGTGCGCGAGAGCGCTGCCTTGCTGGTGCGCTATGCCAAACAAAGCGGCACGGCGATCTTTCTGGTTGGCCACGTCACCAAGGAAGGCTCATTGGCCGGGCCACGGGTGCTCGAGCATATGGTGGATACCGTGCTCTATTTCGAGGGCGAGGCCGATGGTCGCTACCGGATGCTACGGGCCGTGAAGAACCGCTTTGGTGCGGTCAACGAACTGGGCGTGTTTGCCATGACTGACAAGGGCCTGAAGGAAGTGGCCAACCCGTCGGCGATTTTCCTTTCCCGCTACGATGCACCGATCCCCGGCAGTGTGGTGATGGCTACCTGGGAAGGCTCACGGCCGATGCTGGTGGAGGTGCAGGCGCTGGTGGATACCAGCCACCTGGGCAACCCGCGTCGGGTGACCCTGGGGCTGGATCAAAACCGGCTAGCCATGCTGCTGGCGGTGTTGCACCGCCACGGCGGGGTGGCGACCTACGATCAGGACGTATTCGTCAACGTCGTCGGCGGGGTAAAGGTGCTGGAAACTGCAGCGGATCTCGCACTACTGGCGGCGGTCATGTCCAGCCTGCGCAACCGGCCGTTGCCGATGGATTTGATGGTATTCGGCGAGCTGGGGCTGTCGGGCGAGATCCGCCCGGTGCCAAGCGGACAGGAACGCCTCAAGGAAGCCGCCAAACACGGCTTTACCCGCGCCATCGTACCCAAGGCCAATGCCCCTAAGGAAGCGCCAAAGGGAATGCAGGTGATTGCGGTAACGCGGTTGGATCAGGCGTTGGCGGCGATCTTCGAATGACCGGCGCTGGTGCGCCGGGCTGAAGGCTGGAAGCTGGAAGCAGTTCAAGCGTTTGGTGGAGCGGGGTGTTTGGTTTAGTGGGCGACTGGGGGAACGGGTATTTGTTCAGATTCCGCCAGCCGTGAACGTGGTGATGTGCTGTTAACGGACGCGACATGTCGCGTCCCTATGGTCTGGGCAGTCTAAGTAGTCCCGCCGGTGTTGGTTTTTGCAAACCCCGCTAGACCCGCTTTATACCGCGGGCATTCTGATGAGCTTCCAGCTTCCAGCGCCGCGCTTGTGGCGCGGGCTGGTTAGAGCAGCGCCCCCAGCTCCCGTTCAAGCAGTGTTTCATCGCCCAGATTCAGTGCGATCAGCCGACGCAGGTGGCTGATGGAGTCGAGGTCGATGTGTTCGCATTGAAAACCGAGCAGGCCCTCTTCTGCGTGGGCGAGCGATACTTCCATGCGAATCTGGCTGCCTTCGGACAGTTCGATAATGGCGATGAATGGCGCATGGGCGCGCGCCGGATCCCAGTGCTCGGGCTGCATGAGTAGTAGCCCGCGCAGCGAGACGTCGACCAGCTGCGCCGCAACGCACCAGTCGTCCTGTTGCAGCATGGTATGGGCATCGAACGGAATGCGGCTGAAGCGCCGTCTATCATCGTGCATCCGATGGCTCCCGCGTATTGGTGACTTCGATGCCCACACTATAGCTGTTTTTAGCGTTCACACCACGCCCTGGGCAAGCATCGCGTCGGCCACTTTTACAAAGCCGGCAATGTTGGCGCCCTTGACGTAGTTGATGAAGCCGTCACCCTCATCGCCGTACTGTTCACAGGCGCTGTGGATCGACTGCATGATCTCCTTCAACTTGCGGTCGACGTCCTCTGCCGACCAGTGCAGGCGCATCGCATTCTGGCTCATTTCCAGCCCGCTGACGGCTACACCGCCGGCGTTGGCTGCCTTGCCCGGGGCAAACAGCAGGCGGTGTTCGAGGAACAGCTCTACCGCCTCCAGTGTTGAGGGCATATTGGCGCCTTCGGCCACACACTGGCAGCCGTTGCCGATCAGCGCGCGCGCGTCGTCCGCGTCCAGCTCGTTCTGGGTCGCGCAGGGCAGCGCGATGTCACAGGCGAGCTGCCACGGGCGTTGGCCCGCGAGAAACTCGGCTCCCTCGCCGTGCAGCTCCTGCAGGCGGCCACGGGCTTCGTTCTTCAGTTGCATCAACGCCTGCCACTGCGACTCGCTCATGCCGTCGGGGTAGTGGAGTGTGCCGCCTGAGTCGGACATCGAAATCACTACACCGCCCAGCTCGATGACCTTCTGCGCCGCGTATTGCGCGACGTTGCCCGAACCGGAAATGGCGACACGCTTGCCAGCGATGCTGCTGTTCTGCCGCTGCAGCATCTGCTCGGCGAAATAAACGCAGCCATAACCGGTTGCCTCCGGGCGCACCAGGCTGCCGCCATAGCTGATGCCCTTGCCGGTCAGCACCGAGGTGAATTCGTTGCGCAGGCGTTTGTACTGGCCGTACATAAAGCCGATTTCGCGGGCGCCGACGCCGATGTCGCCGGCCGGAATATCCAGATCGGCACCAATGTGGCGTGACAGCTCGGTCATGAATGACTGGCAGAAGCGCATGATTTCGCCATTGCTCTTGCCCTTGGGATCGAAGTCGGCCCCACCCTTGCCGCCACCCATCGGTAGCGAGGTCAGGGCATTCTTGAACACCTGCTCGAAGGCGAGAAACTTGAGTACGCCGAGGTTGACCGACGGATGGAAGCGCAAACCGCCCTTGTATGGCCCAATCGCACTGTTCATTTGTACGCGATAGCCACGATTGACGCGGACCTGACCGTGGTCATCGACCCACGGCACGCGGAACATGATGACCCGCTCTGGCTCGATCAGACGCTCGATGATGCCGCTGTTCAGGTATTTGGGGTTGGCCTCAAGGAAGGGCCAGAGACTGCTGAGCACCTCTTCAGCGGCTTGATGAAATTCAGGCTGGTCGGGGTCGCGGCGCATGAGGTGCGCGAGGCAACTGGAGAGGTTGTCGGTCATCGGTGCTTGCTGTCCTTGAATTCGAGCGAAAGGCGTCGAATCTAGCAAAGCGCGAATTGCACATAAATGATGCATTGCGTCATTTTGGTGCAATGTGTAACAGGGCGTAAAAAACAGGCATGAAAAAAGGTTCTTCACGGAATCCCGGGAAAGACAGAAACAAGAACGCCGGTTTGA
>JAYNRF010000020.1:0-66411 GCA_038114645.1 Pseudomonadaceae bacterium
CGCTTTAGGCGAAGCATCCTGCCCGACGAGGAGGCGAATTATAGAGACCTCAGCGGGCGCGTCAAGCCCTATTTTCGTGCAAGCATGAAAAAACCCGGCTTCCTCTCGGAACACCGGGTTTTGCCCTGCGAGACGCAGGCGTTCAGACCGACAGATAGCGACTGATATGGTCCTTGTCGATTTGCTCACCTACCGCTTCATGGACAATCTTGCCTTTGTCGATCACCAGCATCCGGTCCGCAACCGCGAGCGCAAAGCTCAGCACCTGCTCGGAGACCACGATACTGATCTTACGCAGTTGCTTGATCTCATTTAGCGTGGTTGCCAACTGTTTGATAATCGACGGCTGAATCCCTTCAGTTGGCTCATCCAGCAGCAGAATTTTGGGATCGGCCGCCAGCGCCCGCCCGATAGCCAGTTGCTGCTGCTGACCACCCGAGAGGTTGCCTGCCTTGCGATGGCGCATTTCCAGCAGCACCGGAAACAGCTCATAGATGTCATCCGGCACCTTGCGCCGCCCAGTGACCTCCAGGCCGGCCATGATGTTTTCCTCTACTGTCAGAGTCGGAAACACCATGCGCCCTTGCGGTACATAAGCAACGCCGCTGGCTACCCGCTGATAGGACTGCAGCTTTGACAACTCCTTGCTGTTAAAGGTGATCTCCCCGCCACTGCAAGGGATCATGCCAATCAGAGACTTGAACAGCGTGGTCTTGCCCATGCCGTTGCGCCCCATGATGGCGACCGTTTCGTTCTCACCGACATCCAGGTCAATACCGTGGATGACCTCACTCATGCCATAACTGACTCGCAGATCGCGTACATTCAGCATGTTCATGCTCCTTTGCAGTTAGTGGCCGAGGTAAACCTCGATGACCTTTTCGTTTGCCTGAACCTCGTCCATCTTGCCTTCAGCCAGCAACTTGCCCTGATGGAGAACGGTCACCCGGTGGGCAATGTCCTTTACGAAGTCCATGTCGTGCTCGATGACGATCACGGAGCGGTTCTTGCTGATACGCCCAAGCAACTCGGCAGTAGCCTCGCGCTCAGACACACTCATGCCGGCTACCGGCTCATCCAGCATCAGCAGCTCCGGATCCTGGATCAGCAACATGCCGATTTCCAACCACTGCTTCTGCCCGTGACTGAGCAGACCCGCACTGGTATCAAGTCGATCACTCAAGAAGATTTCCTGAGCGACTTCCATCACCCGGGCGTTAACCTTCTCGGTCACCTTGAAGAACAGACTGCCAAATACGTTGCGCCCCTTGGGGTACGACAACTCCAGATTTTCCCGCACGGTCAGGTTTTCGTAGATCGACGGTGTCTGGAACTTGCGCCCCACCCCGGCCTTGACGATGTCGTGTTCGACCAGCTTGGTCAGCTCGGTGTCCTTGAACTTGATCGAGCCGGCCGAAGCCTTGGTCTTGCCACAGATCAGATCCAGCAGCGTGGTCTTGCCGGCGCCATTCGGCCCGATCACCACCCGCACTTCATTTCGCTCGACGTAGAGGTTCAGGCCGTCGACCGCTTTAAAGCCATCAAACGAAACCGTCAGGTCTTCGATGGCCAGCAGAATGGGAGAACTCATGGGCGCGCCTCCTGTGCAACAGCCTTGTCTTCTTCAGCCCCAACCGTCTGCTTGCGCGAGAACAGCTTGGCGAATTGCGGGCGGACATAATCTTCGTAGATACCGGCCAGGCCCTGCGGGAACAGCAGCACAACACCGATAAACAATGCCCCCATGAACACAATCCACAGTTGCGGGAAGCTTTCCGACAGCAGCGTCTTGGCCAGGTTAACCAGCAACGCTCCGTACACCGCACCGATCAGCGAGAGGCGTCCACCGACTGCGCAGAAGATCACCATCTCGATCGACGCAACGGTGCCGACGAACGACGGCGACATGAAACCGACCTGCAGCGCAAACATCGCACCACCAAGCGCCGAGAACACGCCAGCCAGCGCAAACACGAAGATCTTGATGTTCGCGACGTCGTAACCGGAGAAACGCACCCGGTCTTCCTGATCACGCATGGCGATAAGCAGCTTTCCGTAGCGGCTGCTCAACACGAACTGGCCGACCAGCAGGCAGACAATCAGCAACGCACAGCAGAGGAAGTACAGCAGGTACTTGGCGCTATCCGGCCGAATATCCCAGCCCAGCAAGGTGCGCAGGTCAGTGATCCCATTGATACCACCGGTGTAGCCCTGCTGGCCGATGATCAGAATGGTCGCGATGGAAGCGATGGCCTGGGTGATGATCGCAAAATACACCCCGCCCACCCGACGCTTGAACATCGCTGCGCCGATCAGGAAGGCGAACAATGCCGGCACCGTCATGATCAGCAGAATAGTCAGCGTCAGGCTGTGGAACGGCATCCAGCCCAACGGCAACTCGGTGATCTGGTTCCAGTCCATAAAGTCCGGAATACCCGGGGTACTTTGAATAGACGTGTTCTCCGGGCTGGACGCCTCCAGCTTGAGGAACATCGCCATACAGTAGCCACCAATCCCGAAGAACACCCCCTGACCGAGACTAAGAATCCCGCCATAGCCCCAGCACAGCACCAGCCCCACCGCAACGAAGGCATAGGTCAGGTACTTGCCGACCAGGTTCAGGCGGAAGATGTCCAGCGTCAGCGGCAGGATCACCATCAGCAGGACGGCCAGCGCCAGCAACTGCAGCAAGCGTTGCCGCCCCCCAAATGCTGCTATCCATTTTTCCATATCAATAACCTCCAGCCAGTACGCCGCTCAGCGGCGCACCTTGCTTGCAAAGAGTCCCTGGGGACGGAACATCAGAATGGCGACCACAGTCAGCAAGGTGATCACCTTGGCCATGGAGCCACTGAGGAAGAACTCGAGAATCGACTGCGACTGAGCAATACCAAACGCCGAAACCACAGTGCCGAATAGGCTGGCCGCACCACCGAATACCACCACCAGGAAGGTGTCGACGATGTACAGGGAGCCAGTGGTCGGGCCAGTCGAGGCAATGGTGGTAAAGGCCGCACCGGCAACCCCGGCGATACCGCAGCCCAGTGCAAAGGTAAATCGGTCTACCCGTTGGGTATTGATACCCGCAGCGTTGGCCATCATCCGGTTCTGCGTGGTGGCGCGCACCTTGATGCCCCAGCGCGAGCGATACAGCAGGATCACTACCAGCACCGTCATCAGCGCTGTGATGCCCATAACGAACAGGCCGTTAAGCGGAATATCGATAATGTCTGTCGGCGCCCAAGAGCCCATCAGCCAATCCGGCATGACGACACTGACCTCGCGCGGACCAAAGGTCGAACGGTAGATCTGCTGCAGAATCAGACCCAAGCCCCAGGTCGCCAGCAGTGTATCGAGCGGGCGCGCGTAGAGCCGCCTGATCAGCAACATCTCGACCAGATAGCCGAGAATAAAGGTACCCAAAAATGCCAGCACAACGGCCAGCGGGAAGTAGAACTGCTGCATCCAGGGCCAGGTTTCAGTGGCCAGCTTGGATACCATCCAGGTGATGTAGGCGCCCAGCGTAAGAAACTCACCATGGGCCATGTTGATGACGCCCATCTGCCCGAAGATGATCGCCAGCCCGAGGGCCATCAGCAGAAAGACGCAGAACAGACTCAGGCCACTGAATCCCTGCATCACGAAAATGGCCATGAGCTCCTGACTTGAATATCCGCCCATAATTGCTCTCCTAGACTTCGGACGGGCGCGGCCATTCAGGCCGCACCCTGTTGCATCAGATCAAACGGACGTCTTACTGGTAGCCTTCCGGGAAGGGATTCGGTTCGATCAGATCGGACTCGTACACCACGGTGGCCTGACCGTCAGCACCCCATTGACCAACCCGCAGCTTGCTCCACAGGTGATGGTTCGGGTGAACGCGGACGTAGCCTTCCGGCGCGGTGGTCAGCTCGATCTCAGCGGAGGCTGCAGCCACGGCGTCGACGTCAAAGCTGCCGGCCTTCTCGACTGCTGCTTTCCACAGCCATGGGCCCAGATAAGCGGCTTGGGTTACGTCACCGATGACGCTGTCTTCACCCCAGCGAGCCTTGAACGCTTCAACGAAGGCCTGGTTGTTTTCGTTGTCCAGCGACTGGAAGTACTTCATCGCGGAGTAGAAACCTTCCATGTTCTCGCCACCGATGCCCAGTACTTCGTCCTCGGTTACCGAGATGGTCATGATGGTCTGACGGTCAGCGGTGATACCTGCAGCCTTGAGCTGCTTCCACCAGGCGACGTTGGAACCGCCAACGATGCTGGAGTAAACGACGTCAGGCTTCTTCAGACGGATCTTGTTGATCAGCGAACCGAAGTTGGTGTTGCCCAGCGGGTAGTACTCTTCGCCAACGACTTCGCCCCCCAGCACGTCTTCAATGTGCTTGCGCGCGATCTTGTTGGAGGTACGCGGCCAGATATAGTCGGAACCCACCAGATAGAAGGTCTTGGCACCCTTCTCCTCGGCGATCCAGTCCAGACCCGCGATAATCTGCTGAGTCGCTTCCTGACCGGTGTAGATCACGTTCTTGGACTGCTCCAGGCCCTCATAGAAGGTCGGGTAGTAGAGCATGCCATTTTCTTTCTCAAAGACCGGCAGTACGGCCTTGCGGGATGCAGACGTCCAGCAGCCAAAGACCGACGCTACGTTGTCCTGCACCAGCAGCTTGCGCGCTTTCTCGGCGAAAGTCGGCCAGTCACTGGCGCCGTCTTCCTGAATGATCTCGATTTGACGACCCAGTACACCGCCCATCGCGTTGATCTGCTCGATGGCCAGCATCTCGGCTTCAACCGAGCCGGTCTCACTGATTGCCATGGTGCCGGTGATGGAGTGGAGAATACCTACCTTGACCGTATCATCGGTCACCGCCAGCCCTGTGGTATTGACCTGAGATGTCGGCAGATCTGCTGCACCAGCGAGACTGGCAAAGCCCATACCAGTACTCAGAGCCAGACCGAGGATGCGACGCTTCCAGGCCGGCTTGCTGCGTTTTGACTCTTGCATAGGGTGAATCTCCTTGATGTGGGTAGAACCGGCTGACAGACCTCTCTCCCCGGCCTGTCCTGCCTGTCATCACCCTCACAGCAACCACTGTGCCAGCCGCAATGGCGAGATTGCCAACACACCCCGAAATATCAGGAAAACTGCTTAACTATCATCGGCTTGAAAATATTCACTGCACGCTGAAAGCACCCTGATGACAAACAATGTCAGCCTCATCTGGACGGAAATGACAAAGCCTTATTAACAATGTCATGACAATGTCAGCCGCAACCCTTTGACATTGTCAGCATCGCCGACCACGGCAACTGACAATGCCAGCCAAAAAACTTGTAACCGACTGATAAATATAGATATTTAAAAACATTACAAAGCTGGCACGGCTTCTGCTCTGGCTTGGTCACGGGCCGCCACTCGGCCTGACAAACCACCCGACGACGCAGAGGATTCCCCGTCATGGCTGAAACACTGATCAAGATCGATCTGAGCAAGAGCCCTCAGGAGCACGACAACATCCACAACCGCTGGCACCCGGACGTACCCATGGTTGCCACGGTCAAGCCCGGCTCTGATTTCATTGTCGAATGCATGGACTGGACCGGCGGGCAGATCGGCAACAATGACAGTGCCGAAGACGTACGCGACGTCGACTTGAGCAAGGTGCACTACCTCAGCGGCCCGATTGCAGTCGAAGGCGCCGAGCCGGGCGACCTGCTGGTCGTCGACATCCTCGACATCGGCGCCTTTGCCGACCAGATGTGGGGCTTTAACGGCGTGTTCGCCAAGGAAAACGGCGGTGGCTTCCTGACTGAGCACTTCCCGGAAGCACGCAAGACCATCTGGGACTTCAACGGCATCTACACCAAGTCGCGCCATATTCCGGGCGTTGAGTTTATCGGCCTGATGCACCCGGGCCTGATCGGCTGCCTGCCGTCGCAGGAGCTGCTGGATGAATGGAATACCCGCGAGCAGGCGCTGATCGATACCGATCCCGATCGCGTACCGGCGCTGGCCAACCCGCCCTACGCACCGACCGCCCACGTCGGCCGCGCCACCGGTGATGCTGCCGCCAAGGTTGCTGCCGAAGGCGCGCGCACAGTGCCACCGCGCGAGCACGGCGGTAACTGCGACATCAAGGATCTGACCAAAGGCTCTCGCGTCTTCTTCCCGGTGTATGTGAAGGGCGGCGGACTGTCGATGGGCGACCTGCACTTCTCCCAGGGCGACGGTGAGATCACCTTCTGCGGCGCCATCGAGATGGCCGGCTGGATTCACATTCGCGTCAACATCATCAAGGACGGTTGCAAGAAGTACGGCGTGAAGAACCCGATCTTCCAGCCCAGCGACATGGCGCCAAGCTACAAGAAACACCTGATCTTCGAAGGCATTTCGGTCGACGAGAGCGGCAAGCAGCACTACCTGGACGCACACGTTGCCTACCGTCAGGCCTGCCTCAACGCCATCGAATACCTGAAGAAGTTTGGCTACAGCGGCGCCCAGGCGTACTCGCTGCTCGGCACCGCGCCGGTTCAGGGCCACATCAGCGGCATCGTTGACGTGCCGAACGTCTGCGCCACCATCTGGATTCCGACCGAAATCTTCGATTTCGACATCATGCCCAGCGCCGATGGTCCGACCATCGCCGTCAGCAGCCCGGAAGTCCCGACTGCCCTCTGGAAAGGCTGATAGCAAAGCAGTGGCCCGCACCAGCGTGGGCGGGCCACGTCCTCTATTTCGCACTTTTCGGGAGCAGAAAATGCCTCTATATGATTTTGAATGTGATTCCTGCGGGCCGTTTGAAGCGCTGCTTCCAAGCAGCGAGCGCAACCTGCCGCGCGCCTGCCCGATCTGCTCCGAGCCCATGCAGCGCCGCATCAGCGCGCCACGCCTGCAGACCCTCAGCGCACATCAACGCAAGGCACACGAGACCAACGAACGCAGCGCCCACGCGCCGAAAGTCAGTCACGGGCACAGTTGTTGCAGCTCCGGTAGCTGCCAGCACACCAAACGCAAGGAGGGAGAACCTCCTGCCCTCAAACAACAGTCTGGTCCACGACGACCCTGGATGATCAGTCACTAGGGTGGACTGGGCGCATATCGCCTCCCCCGTCAGCAACCTTGTGATGACAGGTCGCGTGGACAACCACCAACGCTGAGTACCTGTTCATCTTGAATGCCATACAGAAACGGACAGCCCAACAGATGATGAAGCGCGAATTGGTCGTCATTCTGGAGATGGCCAAGCTACTCGAGAAACCGCTGGATGCCCCGCGCACCATTCAGGGCATCCTGCGTTTGCTGTCTCAGCTCTACGGACTGAACTGCGGACGCGTCAGCCTGCCCGAGGCCAACTCGCAGTCGCTGCAGGTTAAGTATTCGTACGGATTATCAGTCGACGACCTGAAGGCAGGTCGCTTCAACGTCGACATCAATCAGGGCGTGACCGGCTACGTCATGCGTTCCGGCTCGATTGGCCTGGTACCCGACGTCAACGACGAACCGCTGTTCGTGCGCCGTATCACCGAGCTCTCCCACCACAGTGGTGGCCGCATGGCCTTTATCGCCGTGCCGATTCTTGAATCCGGCACCCCGATTGGCGTGCTCTCGGTGCAGCGCGAAGGCATGCACGAACGCCCCTTCGACGAAGACATCAGCCTGCTGCGCGTCGCCGCCGCGATGATCGGCCAGGTGCTGCGCATTCACCAGTTTGTCGTCGAGCAAACCGAGCACCTGGTCAAGGAAAACCAGAGCCTGCGCCACAGCATTGCGGTCGAAGGCATGCTCAAACAAAGTCTCGCCCACGGCATTCTCGGCAGCAGCCCGGCCTTGATGGACGCGGTGCGCTCGACCATTCAGGTCGCCCACAGTGATGCTCCCGTGATGCTGCTTGGCGAGTCCGGCACCGGCAAGGAAAAGTTCGCGCGGATGATTCACCAGCAGAGCGACCGCCGGGAAAAACCATTTATCTGCATCAACTGTGCGGCCATCCCGGCAGACCTGCTTGAGTCCGAGCTGTTCGGCCACACCAAGGGCGCCTTTACCGGCGCGTCGCAGAACAAGCAGGGCAAGATCGTACAGGCCGACGGCGGCACGCTGTTTCTCGACGAAATCGGCGACATGCCGCTGTCACTGCAGGCCAAGCTACTGCGCGTGCTGCAGGAGAAAAAGGTCGACCCGATTGGCAGCCACGACTCGATCTCGGTGGACTTTCGGGTCATCACCGCCACCCACGTCAACCTGCAGGCCTCGGTCAACCAGGGCGCCTTCCGCCTTGATCTGTTCTATCGCCTGCACGTGGTGCCGGTCCATCTGCCGCCGCTGCGTGAACGCCAGGAAGATATCCGCCAGCTCGCCCTGCATTTTCTCAACGAACTCAACCACCACTACGAGCGCAACTGGAGCCTGGCAGCCGACGCCTTTGCGGTAATGGAGAACTTCGACTGGCCCGGCAACATCCGCCAGCTGCAAAACGTGCTCGAACGCGCGGCGCTCACCAGTGATCAGGAGCTGATAGACGCCGACAAGCTGCGTCAGGCACTGGCGTCGGAAAGCTCCATCACCATTCCCGGCAACCGCCAGCCACAGGCCGCTGCTGCCGAGATCGCCAGCGCGGTTGCGCAAGTGGAAGCCGAGCCCAGGCAATACGGCCGTTCCTACAACTGGGTGCAGGAGGACGAAGCCGACCGCATCCGCGCCATGCTCTCACAGACCAACAACAACCAGTCTGAAGCCGCACGGCGCCTGAACATCAGCCTGCGGCAGCTGCGCTATCGGGTCGACAAGCTCGGCATCGGGCGCAACTGACCGCCAATCAACCCAAGCGAAGGAGTTACCCATGCGTCACGGAGATATTTCCAGCAGTCCCGATACCGTCGGTGTCGCCGTCGTCAACTACAAGATGCCACGCCTGCACACGCGTGAAGAAGTGCTCGACAACGCGCGCAAGATCGCCGACATGATCGTCGGCATGAAGCAAGGCCTGCCCGGCATGGACCTGGTGGTGTTCCCCGAGTACAGCACCATGGGCATCATGTACGACGGCGACGAGATGATGGCCACCGCCACCACCGTCCCTGGCGACGAAACCCGCATCTTCAGTGAGGCCTGCAAGACGGCCAAGACCTGGGGCATCTTCTCGCTGACCGGCGAACGTCATGAGGAACACCCCAACAAGGCACCGTACAACACGCTGGTCCTGATCAACGATCAGGGCGAGATCGTGCAGAAGTACCGCAAGTGCATCCCCTGGTGCCCAATCGAGGGCTGGTATCCGGGTGATCGCACCTACGTATCCGAAGGTCCCAAGGGTATGAAGATCAGCCTGATCATCTGCGACGACGGCAACTACCCGGAAATCTGGCGCGATTGCGCGATGAAGGGCGCCGAGCTGATCGTCCGCTGCCAGGGCTATATGTACCCGGCCAAGGATCAGCAGGTAATGATGGCCAAGAGCATGGCCTGGGCCAACAACTGCTACGTGGCCGTCGCCAACGCCACCGGCTTCGACGGCGTCTACAGCTACTTCGGGCACTCGGCGATCATCGGCTTCGACGGCCGCACCCTCGGCGAATGCGGCGAAGAAGATATGGGTGTGCAGTACGCGCAGCTATCGGTCTCGCAGATTCGTGATGCGCGCGCCAACGACCAGTCGCAGAACCACCTGTTCAAACTCCTGCACCGGGGCTACACCGGGATGTACAACTCTGGCGACGGCGACCGTGGCGTTGCCGACTGTCCATTCGAGTTCTACCGCACCTGGGTATTGGACGCGGAGAAGGCGCGCGACAACGTCGAGGCGATGACCCGCAAGACCATTGGCGTGGCCGACTGCCCGGTTGGCGAACTGCCCCACCCCGGCAAGGAACGTGAAGCCGGACTCTGACCACACCGGGGCGCCCGGCGCGGCGCCCTGCCTGCAGTGACGCGGCCAACATCATGCCCTTTATCAACGACCTGCTGGCCGACAACCAGCAACACAATCTGCAGCAGGCTCCGCGCACGCGCGCCAGCCGTTTCCTGTTCGATCCGGCGCGCGTCGTGCACTTGCTGCAACAGCGCATCATTGGCCAGCATGACGCCCTCGCAGAAATCAGCGACAGCCTGGCCGTGGTCAAAGCCGAACTTGGCGACCCGCGCAAACCGTTGGGCGTGTTCTTGCTGCTGGGGCCAACCGGCGTCGGCAAGACCGAAACCGTGCGACTGCTGGCCGAAGCCATTCATGGCCGTGCCGACGCCCTGTGCCGGATCGACATGAACACGCTCGCCCAGGAGCATTACGCCGCCTCACTGACCGGCGCACCACCCGGCTATGTCGGCAGCAAGGAAGGCACCACCCTGTTTGACCGCGAAGCCATCGAGGGCAGCTTCGGCAAGCCCGGTATTGTGCTGTTCGACGAGCTGGAGAAGGCCAGCGACCCGGTCATCCGCGCACTGATGAATATCTTCGATAACGGCCAACTGCGCCTCAGCGCCGGCAACAACACGCTCGAGTTTCGCAACAGCCTGATTTTTCTGACCAGCAACCTTGGCGCCAGCAGCGTGCAGCAGCTGGAACAGGGCTGGGCGCGTTTGTTGCCGAGCCACTGGCGCAGCCGCCTGCAGAATCGGGTACAACAAAGGGCGCTGCAGCAACGCTTCGACCCCGAGTTTCTCAACCGCCTCGATCACCGCATTCGCTTCCGGTCACTGCACAGCAACCAGTTACAACAGCTGGTCGAACTGGCTTTGGCGCACCTGAACCAGCGTCTGGCCCGCCATCAGGTCCAACTGGTGCTGGAACCTGCGTTGCGCGACTGGCTCGGGGCCCGCGGCTACGACCGACGGTTCGGCGCCCGCGCCATGGCCCGCAGCTTTCGCCATCACCTTGAGCCGGCCGTCGCCAGGGCCTTGCTCGATGCCGACGCCGCTCCGCCCGGCAGCCTGTTACGCGCAACGTTGAATCAGGACAAGGTCGAGATCAGCGTCGAGCAGCCTGCTCTCTGAGGCCAACAAACAGGTATAAAAAAACCCGCCGAAGCGGGTTTTTTCTGCACTGCGCTGATTACTTCACGTCTTCAACAGACTTCAGCGGGTAGTGCGCCGGGTACGGCAGGGTCGCAACGCCGGAGTCGATGGCAGCTTGCGCAACGGCAGCTGGCACCTTCTCGATCAGGCGAACGTCCATCGGCTTCGGAATGATGTATTCACGACCGAACTCCAGATCGATGCCACCGTAAGCCTGGGAAACGTATTCCGGTACCGGCTCCTTGGCCAGTTCGCGGATAGCGTGAACGGCGGCGATCTTCATTTCTTCGTTGATGCGGGTCGCGCGAACGTCCAGCGCACCACGGAAGATGAAGGGGAAGCCCAGTACGTTGTTAACCTGGTTCGGGTAGTCGGAACGACCGGTAGCCATGATCACGTCAGGACGCGAAGCGTGGGCCAGCGCTGGGTCGATCTCCGGATCCGGGTTCGAGCAGGCGAACACGATCGGGTTCTCAGCCATCAGCTTCAGTTCAGCCGGTTGCAGCAGATTCGGGCCGGACAGACCAACGAACACGTCAGCACCTTTCATCGCGTCAGCCAGAGTGCGCTTGTCGGTCTCGGTAGCGAAGATGGCCTTGTATTCGTTCAGGTCATCACGGCCAGCGTGAATCACGCCCTTGCGGTCGAGCATGTAGATGTTTTCGGTCTTGGCGCCCATGCTGACCAGCAGCTTCATGCAGGCGATAGCAGCAGCACCAGCACCCAGGCAGACGATCTTGGCGTCTTCAATGGTCTTGTCGGCCAGTTCCAGCGCGTTGATCATCGCGGCGGCGGTAACAATCGCAGTACCGTGCTGGTCATCGTGGAATACCGGGATGTCGCACTGCTCGATCAGAGCACGTTCGATTTCAAAGCACTCAGGCGCCTTGATGTCTTCCAGGTTGATACCACCGAAGGTGCAGGAAATGCGCTTGACGGTGTCGATGAAGGCTTGTGGGCTTTCGGATTCAACTTCGATGTCGAATACGTCAACGCCGGCGAAACGCTTGAACAGAACACCCTTACCTTCCATAACCGGCTTGCTCGCCAGCGGGCCGAGGTTACCCAGACCCAGAATGGCAGTACCGTCGGAGATAACGGCAACCAGGTTACCCTTACCGGTGTATTTGTAGGCGTTTTCCAGATCCTTGGCGATTTCACGCACCGGCTCTGCTACACCCGGGCTGTACGCCAGAGCCAGGTCGCGGGCAGTCGCGGTCGGCTTGGTCAGTTCAACGCTCAGTTTGCCTGGACGCGGGTTGGCGTGATAGGCGAGTGCATCAGTTCTCAAATCAGACATGGTCACTATTTTCCGGTCAGGTTGCTCATGCGGACGACGGAGAGTACATAAAACGTAACACCCTCGCAAGGTTATTCACGAGATCAATGTCAAGGACATTCTCTTACAACTTTGAGTCATCTTGACGTTGTCAGTCACTGCTGAGCGGGTGTAGCTGAGCAGGGTGGCGCAGGCTGATCATGTAGCGGCGAAAACCGTTTTGCTGATCGCGACGGTCAACTACCCAGCCACGCACTTCAATCTCTCGCCCAACCCAACTGGCGCCCGGCGCAGACGCAAAGTTCACCAGGTCCCGGCGCTCCAGCCTGAGCGTCAGCGGCCCTTCCAAGTCGATCCAGATCGCCTGCCGCGCCTGAGTGACCGCAGCGACCCGGCCGCGCAGCAGATGAAAGCCGCCTTCGGCAAGCCCTTCGACCGACTGCACCACATCCGCCTGCCAGAGTCCTCTGCGGCCCTGACGCGCGTCGCGCTCAGCCGCCAGGTAGCAGTCCGCAAGCGCCACATTGGGTGGAATCACAACCGCATAACCCAGACCGGCCTGCAGCAGCCGTGCCTCAACACTGCGGCCGTGGCTGTCGAACAGATAGCCCAGCGTACGGCCGTAATGATCATGCGGGTCATCACCGACCTTGAGCTGCAGCGACTCGCCCTCCACCAGCGCCAGCAGCTCGCGCCGCGCGGCTTGAGCCCAGGGCTCCGACGCCTTGCCGTCACGTCCGATCTCGGGGGTATTGATGCCCGCCAGGCGCAGCCGGCGGCCATCGGTCAGGCGCACGGTGTCGCCGTCGGTAACGCTGCGCACAGACACCGTCTCAACGCCTGCCGGCATGGCACAGGAAGCCGGCGGCGGTTCAGCCTGTACGCAGCCGACCAGTAAACTGCAGGCAACAAAAAAGGCGCCCACAAGGGACGCCTTCTTTTCGTTCGCCAGAGCCACAAGGGCCTGCATGGCGATCTTACTTGCTGCTGACCGCGCCAAAGCGAGCCTTGAAGCGCTCGATACGGCCGCCGGTGTCCAGAACCTTCTGCTTACCGGTGTAGAACGGGTGGCACTCGGAGCAAACGTCCAGGTGGATCGGAGCGCACAGGGTGGAACGGGTCTTGATCACCGCGCCGCAGCTGCAGGTCGCTTCGATTTCTTCGTACTTCGGATGCAAATCAGCTTTCATGGTATGTCCTCGGTTGGTTTGTGCCGCCACCGGATCAACCTGATCGGGCACCGCACTCTGAATCTGTTCTACCAGCCAAGTAACTGCATGCCACAAGCGGCACAGACAGAGTGACCGGAAAATAGGTCGGCGATGATAACAGAATCCATCCGCTACGCAAGCACCATTGTTTTCCGTCCGTCGGTGGTAACATCTGCGCCACGCCCCATGGAGTGATCTGCGTGACCGGACCTATCCTGCAAGTTGCCCTGCCCTCACCGCTCAGACGCCTGTTTGACTACCGCGCACCGCGGGGAGTCAGCGCGGCTGATCTGCAGGTGGGGCAGCGCGTACGGGTGCCGTTCGGCAACCGCGCGATGGTGGGCATGATCGCCGGCATCAGTGATCACACCGATGTGCCGGCCAACCGGCTCAAGCCCGCCGAAGCACTGCTCGATCAGACGCCGGTACTGCCGGACAGCCTCTGGCGCCTGTGCCTGTGGACTGCACGCTACTACCAGCATGGTCTGGGTGACACCCTCAGCGTCGCCCTGCCGGTCCTGCTGCGCCAAGGTGAACCGGCGTTGGCCCGCCAGGACCAGCTCTGGCAGCTGCAGCCCGGCGCCTACCCCGAGCACCCGGCGGTGCAACGTGCGCCCAAGCAAAAGCAGGCGGTGCAAATCCTCGCCCAGCATCCGCATGGCCTGTCCCACGCGCTGATCGGTCAATGGGGGCTGAGCCGCGACACGCTGGTTACCCTTGAGGGTAAGGGCCTGGTGCAGCGTATCGAGCGCTCACCGCACCATGTCGCCGAACCGCTACCTTTATTAAGGCAGGCGCACCTTACCGCCAACGCCGAACAGCAGGCGGCACTGGACGCGATTCTCGGTGCCGAGGGCTTTCATACCTGGCTGCTGGAAGGGGTAACCGGCAGCGGCAAGACCGAGGTCTATCTGCAGGCCATCGAGCGCTGCCTGCTCAGCGGCCATCAGGCACTGGTGCTAATCCCCGAGATCGGTCTGACGCCGCAAACCCTGAGCCGCTTCCAGCAACGCTTCAGCGCGCCAGTGGTGATTCTGCACTCGGGCCTGAATGACCGCGAACGACTGGACGCCTGGATAGCCGCCCGTGACGGCGACGCATCCATCATTATTGGCACTCGCTCGGCAATCTTCACTCCGCTGGCGCGACCCGGCCTGATCATCGTCGATGAGGAACACGACCTTTCCTATAAACAGCAGGACGGCCTGCGCTACAACGCGCGCGATCTGGCGGTCTACCGTGGCCATCTGGAACAGGTACCGGTGATCCTCGGCTCGGCAACGCCGTCGTTCGAGAGCCTGCACAACGTGCAGCAGGGCCGCTACCGGCACCTGCGCCTGACCATTCGCGCCGGCAATGCCAAGGCGCCCACGTTTCAGTGCCTGGATATTCGTAGCCGTCCGTTGGAAGGCGGACTCTCCCGCCCGCTGACCGAGCTGGTTGGCGAGCACCTCAAACGTGGCAATCAGGTACTGGTGTTCATCAACCGCCGCGGCTTTGCCCCGACCCTGATGTGTCACGACTGCGGCTGGATTGCCGAATGCCGCCGCTGCGATGCACGCATGACCGTGCACCAGTCACCGCCGCACCTGCATTGTCACCATTGCAGCAGCCAGCGTCCGCTCGACCGTCACTGCCCCAAATGCCAAAGCGAAGACCTGCGTCCGCTGGGTGCCGGCACCGAACGCACCGAGGAGTTTCTCAAGGAGCGCTTTCCGCACTTTCCGGTGCTGCGCATCGATCGCGAGAGCATGAGCCGCAAGCGCGCCATGCAGGACATGATGGAGACCATCCAGAGCGCCAAGCCGTGCATTCTGGTCGGCACCCAGATGCTCGCCAAGGGGCACCACTTCCCCAACGTCACGCTGGTGGCCATTCTGGACGCCGACGGCGGGCTGTTCTCTGCCGACTTCCGCGGCCCCGAGCGCATGGCGCAGATGATTACCCAGGTCGCCGGACGCGCCGGGCGCGCCGAAAAACCGGGTCAGGTGATCATTCAGACCCACATGGCCGAGCACCCGCTGCTGATCGAGCTGACCGAGCGCGGCTACCCGGCGATTGCTGAACGCGAATTGGCCGAGCGCGAAATGGCCCAGCTGCCACCGTACCGTTTCATGGCCCTGTTGCGCGCCGAAGCCAATCAGGCCAGCGCCGCCGAGGCGTTTCTTGATGCAGCGCTGGAACAAGCCGAAAGCCTGATCAGTCAGCATCAGCTACCCGAAATCGACCTGCTCGGCCCGGTCCCCTCACCCATGGAACGCCGCGCCGGTCGCCACCGCGCCCAGCTACTAATGCAAGCTGCCCAACGCTCGGCCCTGCACCAGCTGGTACACATGCTGCTGCCGCTGCTGGAACAGCACCCGCAGGCGCGCAAGGTGCGCTGGTCGATTGATATTGATCCGCTGGATATGTTTTAGCAGTGCAGTTGTGGCTTCCGCGCTCCGCCAGACCGAACGCAGAGCGTCGGAGCGATCAGGGGTGTAAGGCGTGAAGACTGCACGGACCTACTCCCCGTTTACGCGGGCGAGTAGCGCAGGGCTGGCGGGAAATAGGACGGCAGCATGTCTGAGGAGCGCAGCGACGAGTTCTGCCGGCCCCCGTTAGCCCGAGCAACGCAGCGAACCCGCAGGGCCGCGTAGCCGGGTGCCCCGGGGGATCGCTAAGGGGGGCTGGGCAAGCAGCCCCCCTTGGCTCGCCGTAAAAGGCGAAAAGCAAACTCGACAAAAGCACCTTGCAGAGAACGATCACCCTTGTGCAGTCACCGCAGAGCCACATAAACCCCGCGCCAGCCACAACGACAAAGCCCACCCGACCACAGGGTTTGGCAAGCCGCCCCATAAAACGGATAATGTCGGGTTTTCACTGGGCACCTGCCGGATACTCCATTAAATGAAGAACCTGATCAGCCAACTGCTTGCCGACGCTGTAGACCGCCTCAAGGCCGACGGCGTCCTGCCGACCGACCTTTCGCCCTCCATTCAGGTCGAGAACGCGCGCGACAAGGCCCATGGCGACTTCGCCAGCAACCTGGCGATGATGCTGGCCAAACCGGCTGGCATGAAACCGCGCGATCTGGCCGAGAAGCTGATTGCTGCCCTGCCTGCCCACCAGGCGGTTGCGTCGGTCAACATTGCCGGCCCCGGTTTCATCAACTTCTTCCAGGATGCCGGCTGGCTGGCCAGCCAACTCGAAAGCGCACTGGCTGATCCGCAGCTGAGCGTGCGCGCTGAAGTCCCAGCCCAGCGCGTCGTCGTCGACTACTCATCGCCCAACCTGGCCAAAGAGATGCACGTCGGCCATCTGCGCTCATCAATCATCGGTGACGCCGTTGCCCGCATCCTCGAGTTCCTTGGCCACACGGTGATTCGCCAGAACCACGTGGGCGACTGGGGCACCCAGTTCGGCATGCTGCTGGCCTACATGGAAGAGCACAGCGTCGACGCCGAAGCCGAGCTGGGCGATCTGGAGAACTTCTACCGTCAGGCCAAAAAGCGCTTCGACGAGAGCGAAGACTTCGCCGCGCGCGCGCGCCAGCGCGTCGTTGACCTGCAGGCAGGCGAACCCAGCTGCCTGGCGCTGTGGGAGCGCTTTAATAGCATTTCCCTCGGCCACTGCCAGGCCGTCTACGACCGACTCGGCGTCAGCCTGACACCCGCCGATGTGCGCGGCGAAAGCGCCTACAACGCCGATCTGCCGGGCATCGTTGCCGATCTGCGTAGTGCCGGCCTGCTGACCGAAAGCGACGGCGCCCAGTGCGTCTTCCTCGAACAGTTCAAGAACGCCGAAGGCAACCCGCTGCCGGTGATCGTGCAAAAGGCCGGTGGTGGCTACCTGTACGCCACCACCGACCTGGCGGCCATGCGTTATCGGCATGCCACGCTCAACGCCAATCGCGTACTGTACTTCGTTGACCAGCGTCAGGCGCTGCACTTCCAGCAGGTATTTACCGTCGCCCGCGCGGCCGGCTTCGTGCCCGCCGACATGCAACTGGAGCACATGGGCTTCGGCACCATGAACGGCGCCGACGGCAAGCCATTCAAGACCCGCGACGGCGGCACCGTCAAGCTGGTCGACCTGCTCGACGAAGCTGAGCAGCGCGCCCTGCGCCTGGTCGAAGAGAAGAACCCGGAGCTCCCCGCCGACGAACTCCGCGCCATCGGCGCCGCCGTCGGCATCGGCGCGGTCAAGTACGCCGACCTGTCCAAGCACCGTAGCAGCGACTACAGCTTCAACTTCGACCTGATGCTGAGCTTCGAGGGCAACACCGCGCCCTATATGATGTACGCCTACACCCGCGTCGCCAGCGTGTTCCGCAAGCTGGAACGCAGCATGGACGCCGTCACCGACCTAGCGCCGCTGGCACTGGTCGAGGCTGCCGAGACCGAGCTGGGCGCGCACCTGGCGCAATTCAACGCCACGTTGAATTACGTTGCTCGCGAGGGCACCCCGCACGTACTCTGCACCTATCTGTATGAACTGGCCGGTCGCTTCTCCAGCTTCTATGAACAGTGCCCGATCCTCGCAGCGGATAGCGAGGCCCTGCGCGACAGCCGTCTGCGCCTGGCTGCACTGACCGGCCGTACCCTCAAGCAGGGCCTGAACCTGCTGGGCATCAACACTCTGGAGCGAATGTAAGGGCATGGCAAAAGGACGCAAAGCCCCTCGCCGCGGCGCCAGCCGCGCGCAATCAGCGCCACGGCGCAAAGGCATTCCGGGCTGGTTGTGGGCGGTCAGCGGATTGGTTGTTGGTGTGTTCGTGACCTTCCTGCTACAACTCGAACCCGGCCGCGAGGAGGTCAGACGCTCACCCGAGCCGCCCAAGCCAAGCAACACCCCGGCTGCGCCACCCAGCACGCCAAAGCCGCAGTACGATTTCTACACCCTGTTGCCGGAGTCGGACGTCAACGCGCCTCAACAACCGGCCCAGACAGCTCCTGCGGCAACGCCCGCGCCAGAAGCCAGCAAGCCGGCAGCCAGCGGCCCGTCCTATTACCTGCAGGCCGGCTCGTTCCGCCAGCGCTCAGACGCCGACCAGCTGCGCGCGCAAATTTTGCTGCTGGGCATGGACGTCAAACTGGAAAACGCCACCATCAATGGCAATCAGTGGTACCGCGTTCAGGTCGGCCCGTTCAGCAACAAAAACAGCATGGATCAGGCCCAACGCACTCTCAGCGGCAACGGCTTCAGCAACCTGCTGCCACAACAGCGCTGATCGATCCGCGCCCGTTCCTCGGGCGCGCCCTCCCCTTGCCTTGAAATCCTGATCAGCGCCCCCAGATCAGGAACCAAGGCAGCGATCCTGCCGCTTTTTCCCCCACAGCCAACCAGGAGTTGCGCGTGACTACAATCGTATCCGTACGCCGCCACGGCAAGGTCGTGATCGGTGGTGACGGCCAGGTATCCCTCGGCAACACCGTCATGAAGGGCAACGCCCGCAAGGTACGCCGCCTCTACAAGGATCAGGTCATTGCCGGTTTCGCCGGCGGCACCGCCGATGCCTTTACCCTGTTCGAACGCTTTGAAGCCCAGCTGGAAAAACACCAGGGCAACCTCGTCCGCGCCGCCGTCGAGCTGGCCAAGGACTGGCGCACCGACCGCGCCCTGCGCAAGCTGGAAGCCCTGCTTGCCGTCGCCAACAAGGATGCTTCGCTGATCATCACCGGCAACGGTGACGTCATCGAACCCGAAGAAGGGTTGATCGCCATCGGTTCCGGTGGTCCTTACGCGCAATCCGCCGCGCGCGCCCTGCTGATGCACACCGAGCTGTCTGCTCGTGAAATCGTCGAAACCAGCCTCAACATCGCTGGCGACATCTGCATCTATACCAACCGTAACCTGACCATCGAGGAGCTGGACGCCAATCCCTGAGGCGGCCGGATTCAACCCCATGTCCATGACACCCCGTGAGATCGTGCACGAGCTGGACCGACACATCATCGGTCAGCAAGACGCCAAGCGCGCCGTTGCCATTGCCCTGCGCAACCGCTGGCGCCGCCAGCAGCTGCCCGAGGCGCTGCGCAATGAAGTCACTCCGAAAAACATCCTGATGATCGGCCCGACCGGTGTCGGCAAGACCGAAATCGCCCGTCGTCTGGCCAAGCTGGCCCAGGCACCGTTCATCAAGGTCGAAGCCACCAAGTTCACCGAGGTCGGCTACGTTGGCCGCGACGTCGAGTCGATCATCCGTGATCTGGTCGACGCCGCTATCAAGCTGCTGCGCGAGCAGGAGATGACCAAGGTGCGCTACCGCGCTGAAGATGCAGCCGAGGAACGCATCCTTGACGCCCTGCTGCCCGGCGCCCGCCCCGCGACCGGCGACCAGCCCGAGCGCACCGACAGCAGCACCCGTCAGCTGTTCCGCAAGCGCCTGCGCGAAGGTGAGCTGGACGACAAGGATATCGAGATCGAGGTATCCGATGCCCCGGCCGGCATCGAGATCATGACGCCGCCCGGTATGGAAGAGATGACCAGCCAGCTGCAGAACATGTTCTCCAACCTCGGCAAGGGCAAGAAGAAAACCCGCACCCTCAAGGTTCGCGACGCCCTCAAGCTGGTGCGCGACGAAGAGGCTGCACGGCTGGTCAACGAAGATGACCTGAAAACCCGTGCGATCAGCGCGGTCGAGCAGAACGGTATCGTCTTCCTCGACGAGATCGACAAGGTCAGCAAGCGCGCCGACAGCGGCAGCGGTGCCGATGTGTCCCGCGAAGGCGTGCAGCGCGATCTGCTGCCGCTGATCGAGGGCTGCACGGTCAACACCAAGTTCGGCATGGTCAAGACCGATCACATTCTGTTCATCGCGTCCGGCGCCTTCCACCTGACCAAGCCGTCGGATCTGATCCCGGAACTACAGGGCCGCCTGCCGATCCGCGTTGAGTTGCAGTCACTGAGCCCGAGCGACTTCGAGCGCATCCTGACCGAACCGGACGCGGCGCTGACCGAGCAGTACAAGGCGCTGATGGCAACTGAGAACCTGAATATCGAGTTCGCCCCCGACGCCATCACCCGCCTCGCGGAAATCGCCTGGCAGGTCAACGAGAAGACCGAGAACATCGGTGCCCGTCGTCTGCACACGGTGCTGGAACGCCTGCTGGAAGAGGTCTCGTTCAGCGCCGCCGATCTGGCCGCCAAGCACGACGAGCAACCGCTGGTTATCGACGCTGCCTACGTCGACAGCCATCTTGGTGAGCTGGCGGTCAACGAAGATCTGTCGCGCTACATTCTCTAACCCAAGCCACAGGCTTCAAGCGGCAAGCGAATAGCGGGGCGTGCGCGCCATGCGATCTGCTTGAAGCTTGAAGCTTGAAGCTTGAAGCTCAGGACCCTGCCATGGCTGCACCGATCCCCAAACGCATCAAACTGCACAAGGCCTCCCGCACGCTGGAGTTGGGGTATGCCGATGGCAGCAGCTATCACCTGCCCGCCGAATACCTGCGCGTGCTGTCGCCTTCGGCCGAGGTGCGTGGCCATGGCCGTCCCGTCCTGCAGACCGGCAAGATCAATGTGGCCCTGACCGGCGTCGAGCCAGCCGGACGCTACGCGCTCAAGCTGGTTTTTGATGACGGCCACGACAGCGGCCTGTACAGCTGGGACTACCTCTACCGCCTCGCCACCGAGCAGGTGCAGCGCTGGCAAGCCTATCTTGATGACTTGCACCAATCCGGTGCGTCACGCGATCCGGATATCAGCCCGGTTCGCTTCATTCCCTGAACAGTTCACGCCCCAACACCTCTTTGCAACAAAGCTCTGGTTAAGTCTGCACAGTCAAAAAAAGGCATTAACAGCGCAAATGCCGCGTGCTAACGTGTCTCAAGAGTGCGACACCAGGAAGCTGGTTCAATTCTTGCTGGACTGCATTCAGAGCGGCTTCCCTGCCTCAGATTGGAGCGTTGAAAATGGGCGACAAAACCAATAACGAAAATCTGGCCAACAAGGCCAGCGAACATATTCTCGGGCCCAACCCGGTGGTTGGTGTACCGGCGCGCGACCTTATCAGTACTGCCCGCATGGTGCTGCGGCAAAGCATCAAACAACCCCTGCACAGCCTGCGTCACATCGGCCGCCTCGGCATGGCCGTTACCGATGTCATGCTCGGTCGTTCGGAGCTCGCACCCAGCGCAGACGACCGTCGCTTTGTAGACCCAACCTGGAGCCAGAACCCGCTCTATCGTCGCTATATGCAGACCTACCTTGCCTGGCGCAAGGAACTGAACACCTGGATTACCACCTCCAATCTGTCCGCGCAGGATGTCAGCCGCGCCCAATTCGTTATCGCGTTGATGACCGAGGCCATGTCACCGACCAACACGGCGCTGAACCCGGCCGCGCTGAAACGCTTCTTCGAAACCGGCGGCAAGAGCATCCTCGACGGCATGACCCACATGGCCAAGGATCTTGCCCACAACGGCGGCATGCCAAGCCAGGTCAACATGAACGCCTTTGAGGTCGGCGGCAATCTGGCCACCACCAAGGGCTCGGTAATTTTCCGCAACGAAGTGCTGGAGTTAATCCAGTACAAACCGCTGACCGAAGAGGTGTACGAACGCCCGGTACTGGTCGTGCCGCCGCAGATCAACAAGTTCTACGTCTTCGACCTGTCGCCCGATAAGAGCCTGGCGCGCTACCTGGTCAGCAACCACATGCAGGGCTTCGTCGTCAGCTGGCGCAACCCGACCAAGAGCCACCGCGAGTGGGGCCTGAGCACCTACATCGACGCCCTGAAAGAGGCGGTCGACGTTGTACTGGAGGTCACTGGCAGCAAGGATCTGAGCATGCTCGGCGCCTGCTCCGGCGGCATTACCACCGTATCTCTGCTCGGCCACTATGCTGCACTGAAGGAGAAAAAGGTGCACTCATTCACGCTGCTGGTCAGCGTGCTGGATACCGAACTGAAGACCCAGGTCGCGCTGTTCGCCGATGAGCGTTCGATCGAAGCGGCACGTCGCATGTCCTACCAGAGCGGCGTACTGGAAGGGCGCGATATGGCACGCATCTTCGCCTGGATGCGGCCCAACGATCTGATCTGGAACTACTGGGTCAACAACTACCTGCTCGGCAATGAGCCGCCGGTCTTCGACATCCTGTTCTGGAACAACGACACCACCCGCCTGCCTGCTGCGCTGCACGGCGAGTTCCTGGAAATGTTCAAGACCAATCCGCTAACCCGTCCTGGCGCGCTGGAAGTCAGCGGCACACCGATCGATCTCAAACAGGTCAAGACCGACTGTTTCATCATCGCCGGCCTGAACGACCACATCACCCCCTGGGACGCCTGCTACAAGTCGGCCAAGCTGCTGGGTGGCAAGTGTGAGTTCGTATTGTCCTCAAGCGGTCATATCCAGAGTATTCTCAACCCGCCGGGCAACCCAAAAGCGCGCTTCTTCACCAGTGGCGATATGAGTGGCGACGCCAAGCATTGGCTGGAAACCGCCACCAAGCAGTCCGACTCCTGGTGGCAATACTGGCGCGACTGGCTGCATGCACGCGGCGGCAAGCGTAAACCGGCACCGGCCTCACTTGGCAATGAGAACTTCCCGGCGCTGGAACCGGCCCCCGGCACCTACGTCCACGAGCGCTGATTGGCGCCTAATCGAGAGCAGCCTATGCCGCAGTCCATCGTATTCCGCACTATCGAGCTGGACGGCCAGTATCTGCGTACTGCCGTTCGCCCGGGCTCCAGCTCGCTGCCTCCGCTGCTGATCTTCAATGGCATTGGCGCCAACCTGGAACTGGTCTTTCCGTTTATCGAGGCGCTGGACCCGGACCTTGAAGTCATTGCCTTCGACGTGCCCGGTGTCGGTGGCTCCTCAACCCCGATGACGCCATTCCGCTTCCCCGGACTGGCGAAACTGGCCGCGCGGATGCTGGACTACCTCGACTACTCGCAGGTCAACGTCATCGGCGTGTCCTGGGGCGGGGCGCTGGCACAACAATTCGCCTACAGCCACCCCGAGCGCTGCAAGAAACTGATTCTGGCAGCCACCTCGGCTGGCGCCGTGATGGTGCCGGGACGGCCATCGGTGCTGTTAAAAATGGCCAGCCCGCGGCGCTATGTTCAACCGTCACACGGCGTTGCCATCGCACCGGATATCTATGGCGGTGCGTTCCGCCGCGATCCGCACCTGGCCGAAAAGCACGCCGCCAAAGTGCGCTCGTCGGGCAAGCTGGGCTACTACTGGCAGCTGTTCGCCGGGCTTGGCTGGACCAGCCTGCCGTGGCTGCACAAAATTCGCCAACCGACGCTGATTCTGGCCGGCGACGATGACCCGATCATCCCGCTGATCAATATGAAGCTGCTGGCCTGGCGCATCCCCAACTCCGAGCTGCACGTCATCGACGACGGCCACCTGTTTCTGGTGACCCGCGCCCAGAGCGTTGCGCCGATGATCATGGCGTTTCTCTCCGAAGAGAGGCAGCGCGCGGTGATCCGCCATGCCCCCTCGGCCAAGCGAGCGCCCAACCATGGCTAACCCGCGCTAGGCCAAAACACGAGATACGTATCTGGATCAGGAAAGCTGGATGCCCGAGTACCCCCAAGGACGAGTACCGACAACCACGGTTGGGGGTGATCTTTCCAGTAGTCTGCTGTCACTGCTGCGCAGCCTGATAAGCCAGCCTTGCCATCACGCCGCATATTTGCGAAACAGCCTGGGAAGAGTGCTGTTGGCACTGCAGGGCCGACTTGATCTCAGCTCCCTCGACGACGACCCGCGCTTTATCCATCCCGGCTGGCAGCAGCCCTTGCCCCGCCGGGCCCTGCAGCTCTGGCAAGCCTGGCAACAGCCGCTGGCTGACTGGCTCAGCGGGCTGGACGTCGCCGACCACGAACGTGCGCAACTGCGCTGGCTGCTGGATCAGCTGGCGGCGGCGGCAGCACCCAGCAACAGTCTGCTCAACCCCGAGGTGCTCGACGCGGCCCGGCAGAGCCGCGGGCAGAGCCTCTGCCGGGGCGGGCACAACCTGTGGCACGACCTGGCCAGCGGCCGGCCCTTCGCCCAACCCAACCTCGACACCAGCCATCTGCTGGGCCGCGACATCGCCTGCAGTCCTGGGCAGGTGATTGCCCGCCACGCCGAATTTGAACTGCTGTGTTATCAGCCGCAGAGCCCCCAAGTACACAGCAAGCCGTTGCTGATCGTGCCACCGCCCATTAACCGCTTCTATCTGCTGGACCTGACGCCGGAGGCCAGCCTGATCCGCTACGCCCTGCAGCAGGGTCTGCAGGTCTACCTGATCAGTTGGCGCAACCCCAACCCCAGCCACTGCAACTGGGGGCTCGGCCGCTACGTCAGCGCCAGCCAGCGCGCACTGAACGAATGCCTGCTGCATAGCGCCAGCGCGCAGGCGACCCTCACGGGCATCTGCAGCGGCGGTCTGCTCGCCGCCCTGCTCTGCGCCTGGCAACAGGCGAGCGGAAACACTCACCAGCTCAGCGCCCTGAGCCTGCTGGTGACACCACTCGATACCCGACTGCAAACCGATGCCATGCGACTCAGCGGGCCGGCAACCCGGCAGCGCCTGCGCCAGCGGGTCTGGCGCGACGGTTATCTGGATGCCCGCAGCAGCGGCGCCGCCTTTGGCTGGATGCGCCCGGAGCAGTTGGTGTGGACACCCGCCGTTACCCGCTATGCGCTGGGCCGGGAGCTGGAGCAAAACCCAGTGACCACCTGGGGGCACGACCACACCCGCCTGCCAGCACAGCTGGTTGAGGACCTGCTCGACCTGTTCGATCGCGACCCGCTCGGCCAGCCCGGCAGCCTGCAACTGAACGGCGAAGCAATCGACCTCGGCGCAGTGACGCTGCCCAGCTGGCATCTGGCGGCACAGCGAGACCATATCGTGCCGTGGCAAAACACCTACCCCGGCACCCGCATGGGGGGCGAGAAAGTCTTCAATCTGTGCCACAGTGGCCACATTCAGGGCCTGTTGTGCCCGCCCGGCCACCCGCGCGCACACTTTCTGCACGGCGCTGCCAGCAGCAACTCTGCCGAACACTGGCAGCACACAGCCGAGGCACAGCAGGGCAGTTGGTGGCCAGCCTGGACTGCCTGGCTGAAACGCCACAGCGGCGGCCTGATCGACGCGCCCGAGCATACCGATGGCGGCCACGGCCCCGCGCCCGGCCTCTACGTACAACAGCAATGAGTTCCCGATGAAGACCCGCGACCGCATCCTGCTCTGCACCCTCGAGCTGTACAACACCCACGGTGAGCCGAACGTCACCACACTGGACATCGCCAACGAGCTCGAGATCAGCCCCGGCAACCTGTACTACCACTTCAAGGGCAAGGAAGCCTTGCTTGAGTCGCTGGTCGACGATTTTCTGCTGACTACCCGCGGCCTGCTGGTCAGCGCCGAGGAGCCGGATGAGGCCACCCCGGAGGACCTCTGGCTGCTGCTGCACCTGTTGTTCGAAGCCATCGCCACCCACCGCTTCCTGTTCCAGGACCTGTCCAACCTGATGGGTCGCTACCCGTTCTTGCGGCAGGCCATGCGCCCTTGGCTGGCGGCACTGCGTGCGCGCCTTGATCAGGTACTGCAGGCCCTGCGCGACAGTGGCCATCTGATCTGCGACGAGGACGCCGAGCAGCGTCTGCTCGACGCCCTGTGCCAAACCACCCTGTTCTGGCTCGACTACCAGCGGGTTGCCGGCGACGGCGAGATCGATGCCGCCGGCGGCGTGCAGCAGATGCTCGGGCTGCTGCGCCCTTGCCTCGACGAGGAAACCGCCGAGTGGATGCAGTTGCTGATCGACCGCTACAACTGATCACCCACTCTCTCGCAGGCAATAAAAAACCCCGCAATGCCGAAGCAGTGCGGGGTCGGGTACAGCCGGGTACGATCAGGCGCCGGTGGGCTTGTCCGCCGCCGGTGCCGCAGCGGGTGCTGCAGGAGCCGGAGCAGGAGCAGGAGCCGCCGCAGCGGGCGCCTTCACAGCCGGAGTCGCCTTCGGCTTGGCCGGGGCTTTCGGCTTGGCTGGCGCCTTGGGCTTGGCCGCAGCAGGCTTCGCTGCCGGCTTGGCGGCTGGCTTCGGCGCGGCCTTGGCTGCCGGTTTCGCTGCGGGCTTGGCCGCTGGCTTGGCAGCTGCGGTCTTCGGCTTGGCTGCCGGCTTGGCAGCAGGTTTCGCCGCGGGCTTGGCAGCCGGCTTAGCCGCAGCCGGGCTGGCCTTGGGCGCAACCTTGGCAGCCGGCGCCTTGCCGGAAGCCATGCCTTGAATCAGCTTGGTCAACTCATCGACCTTGTCGTTCAGCGCCTTCACTTCATCGCGTGAGGGCACCCCAAGGCGGGAAACAGCACTGTTGAGACGCTTGTCGAAGGCTTCTTCCAGCTCGTTCCACTTGCCCGTCAGCTTACCCTTGGCCTTCTCGGCCTTGGTCTTGGCTTCATCAAGCGGACTCTTGCTGGCCTTGGCCTTACCCTTGAGGGTTTCGACCTGCTTGTCGATCTCGGCCTTGGCTTTCTTCTCGGCAACCTCACCGTCCTTGATCAGGGTTTCAAAGAGCTTCACGCCCTCCTTCCCGACCTTGGCGTAGGCACCCAGACCTGCCAGCCAGATCTGTCGCGAATAGCTTTCGATATCCGCAACCCAACTTGGATCCTTGTCCTTCTTCTTACCCGCCATGGAGCAACTCCTCTGTAACCTTACTTGCTTTGCAGCGACTTGAGTGCAGCACTCAGATCATCCAGCTTAGCAGACAGCTGATCAATGTCTTTCTTGCTCGGAATACCCATGCGGCCGAGGGTGGAAGCAACGCGCTCGTCGAATACTTCTTCAACCTTGCTGAAACGACCGCCAGTCTTTTCCTGCACCTTTTCCTTGAAGCTTTCGATGCGGCTGTTAGCGGCTTCAACCTGGCCAGCGACCAGTTCCTTGCCCTGCTTCTCGACCGCTTCGCCTTCGCTTACCAGCGCCTTGAAGTAGTCTGCACCTTCCTTGCCGGCCTTGGCGTAGGCACCCAGGCCTGCCAGCCAAATCTGATGAGCATACTTTTTCACGTCAGCAGCAAAACCAGCGGTGCTTTCTTCGATTTTCTTTGCGGTGTTCTTGGCCATGTTCGTAACTCCAGTTCAGTAGATTGGGATACTGCAATGGACCGGTTACCGATCCTTGGAGACGAAATTACGCGGCAAAATTAGAAAACACATACTAAAAACCGGAACCAGTCAGAACCGCTGGTTCGCGAGGGCACATGCGCAGGCTCTGGGTCGGCGGTTACAGCCCGAGCCTGCGACACGCTGACGCAGCAATCAGGCCAGATACTTATCCAGCGCCTTCTGCACTTCGCTCTTCACCATGCCGGCCATGGGGGTGAGCATCATGCCCAGATTGACCTGCACCCGCACGTCGGCATCGGAGACGGTGATGCAGCCGTCTGCACCACTGCGCTTGAAGGTCAATTGATCACCCTGCCAGCTGCACTTCACGTCCAGCTTCTGAACCAGCTTGTCGGCCAGCTGCTGCGCGCGCTGACGCGCCTCTTCCTTGCCCAGACTGTGTTCGCGGGTAATGTCTACTGTCGGCATTGGCTGTTCCATCCAGTGTTGTTATCAGGGCCCGCCAGCATGCCGCAAATGCGCGCAGGCGTCATCACCCTTGCAGTCGGTCACCACGCAGGTGACCACAACAAGGGGCCGCGGCAATTCAGCAGCGCTCCCGACGGCAAAAAATGGTTAGAATGGGCCGAATTTTCCAGCGCAGACGGAATCCATGAGCGATCGACACGACAGCGACAAAACCACCCACTTCGGCTATCAAACCGTTGCCGAGTCCGAGAAGGCCCAGCGCGTCGCAGAGGTGTTTCACTCGGTAGCCGCCAAGTACGACATCATGAACGACCTGATGTCCGGCGGCATTCACCGCCTGTGGAAGCGCTTCACCATCGAATTGTCCGGCGTGCGCACCGGCGACCGGGTGCTCGACATTGCCGGCGGCACTGGCGACCTGACTCGCCGCTTTGCCAAGCGCGTCGGCCCGACCGGCGAGGTCATCCTGGCCGACATCAACGCCTCGATGCTGAAAGTCGGCCGCGACCGACTGCTCGATCTGGGTGTCGCCGGCAATGTGCGCTTCGTCCAGGCAGACGCCGAAGCCCTGCCCTTCCCCGACAACTACTTCGACTGCATCACCATCGCCTTCGGCCTGCGCAACGTAACCCACAAGGACACCGCCATCGCCTCGATGCTGCGCGTGCTCAAGCCGGGTGGCCGCCTGCTGGTGCTGGAATTCTCCAAACCCAAGAGCGAGCTGCTGTCCAAGGTCTACGACCAGTACAGCTTCAAGTTCCTGCCGCTGATGGGCAAGCTGGTTGCCAATGACGCCGAAAGCTACCGCTATCTGGCCGAGTCGATCCGCATGCACCCGGATCAGGAAACCCTCAAGGCGATGATGGAAGAAGTCGGCTTTGCCCGGGTGACCTACCACAACATGACCGGCGGCATTGTCGCCCTGCACCGCGGCATCAAGCCCTGATGCTGACCGCTGCGCTGCTCAAGGCCGCCGAGCGCAGCATTGCTGCGGCGCTGGCCCGCGACAGTGTGACCGCCAGACGCCTCGGCGCACTGCAGGGCAAATGCCTGCTGATTTCTGCCCGCGACCCGGACTGGCAGGTCTGGCTGCTGCCCGCCGAGGGTGAGATTGCCCTGCGCGCCAGCAGCCAACAGCCCGCTGATTGCGAACTGCACGCCCCCAGCAGCCTGCTGGCCCGGCTGCTGGTCAGCAGTGACCGCAAGGCATTGCTGCAAGAGCCGGAAGTGGAGCTGGTCGGTGACAGCCAGTTGCTGGTAACCCTGCAGAACATCATGAGCGACCTGCAACTCGACGGCGAAGCCGAACTGGCCCGCTGGCTCGGTCCGGTGGCTGGCCACGCCATCGGCAGCGCGCTGCGCCGCAGTCACCAGTGGGGCCGCGAAAGCCGCACCAGCCTGCGCCAGACGCTGGCCGAGTACCTTACCGAAGAAAGCCGCCAGCTGGTCGGGCAAGCCGAGGCCCGCGCCCGCGCCGAACAGCTGCACGACCTGCGCCTGCAGCTCGACCGTCTGGAAGCCAGAGTCGCGCTGCTCACCCCTACTGCACCGGACTCGCCCGACGCATGAGACTGACCGCCTTCACGCGCCTGCTGCGCATTCTGCACATCTTTGCCCGCTACCGCCTGGATCAGATTCTGCTTGAGCTGCCGCTGCCCTGGCTGGCCCGTCTGGCCCTGCAACTTGGTCCCTGGCGGCTGCGTCCGGCACCGCGCGAGCTGAGCCGTGGCGCACGTCTGCGCAAGGCCTGTGAAGATCTCGGCCCGGTGTTCATCAAGTTCGGCCAGATTCTGTCGACCCGCCGCGATCTGCTGCCAGACGACATCGCCCTTGAACTGGCGCACCTGCAGGACAAGGTGCCGCCCTTCCCCGGCCCCAAGGCCCGCGCACGGATTGAAGAGCAACTTGGCGAGCGCATCGAAGCAGTCTTCGCCGAGTTCAGTGACCAGCCGCTAGCCTCCGCGTCGGTTGCGCAGGTCCACGCCGCACGCCTGAAGGACGGCAGCGAGGTGGTGGTCAAGGTTATCCGCCCGGGTATCGGCGAAACCATCAATCAGGACATCCAGTGGCTGTTCCTCGCCGCGCGCGCGCTGGAGAAGATCTCCGCCGATGGCCGCCGCCTGCGCCCGGTCGAAGTGGTCGAAGACTACGAAAAGACCATCTTCGACGAACTCGACCTGTACCGCGAAGCCGCCAACGCCTCACAGCTGCGGCGCAATTTCGAAGGCTCGGAGCTGCTCTACATTCCGCGTATTTACTGGGACTGGTGCCGCCACAAGGTACTGGTCATGGAACGCATCGACGGCATCCCGGTGACCGACCTGGCCGCACTGGCCGACCAGCGTACCGATATGAAGGCGCTGGCCGAACGCGGCGTCGAAATCTTCTTCACCCAGGTGTTCCGCGACAGTTTCTTCCACGCCGACATGCACCCGGGCAACATCTTCATTTCGCGCAAGCACCCGTGGCAGCCACAGTACATCGCCATCGACTTCGGCATCGTCGGCAGCCTGACGCCGGAAGACCAGAGCTATCTGGCGCGCAACCTGATGGCCTTCTTCAAGCGCGACTACCGCCGCGTAGCGCAGCTGCACATCGATTCGGGCTGGGTCCCGGCCGAAACCCGGGTGAACGAATTTGAAGCAGCCATCCGCAGCGTCTGCGAGCCGATTTTCGAGCGCCCGCTGAAGGACATTTCCTTCGGCCAGCTGCTGATGCGGCTGTTCCAGACCGCGCGCCGCTTCAACATGGAAGTGCAGCCACAACTGGTGCTGCTGCAGAAGACCCTGCTCAACATCGAGGGCCTCGGCCGCCAGCTCTACCCGGATCTGGATCTGTGGAATACCGCCCAGCCGTATCTGGAGCGCTGGATGCGCGAGCGCATGCTGCCGCAGAACCAGATGCGCACCTGGCAGCAGCAACTGGAAAAGGTGCCCGCGCTGATCGACACCGCCCATCAGGCGCTGGACAATCTGGCCAAGGCTCCCGATCATGCCGACGCGAAAGCACCGCCACGCTGGCCGTTGCAACTGGCCGGTATCGCGCTGGTGGTGTTCGGCGCCAGCGCTCTGGGTGGTAACAACCCCGAATTGTGGCTCCAGGCCGCCCCGGCCCAGTGGGGCCTGATCGCGCTCGGAGGCTGGCTGATTCTGCGCCGCGGATAGTCAGCACCGGACATAACTGGCACACTTGCGACATTCAACGAACGACGACCCGCCATGACTGACTCGACCCCTGCCAGCGACTGGCTAGACAGCATCAATTGGGATGCCGACGGACTGGTTCCCGCCATTGCCCAGGATGTGCACACCCAGCGCATTCTGATGATGGCCTGGATGAACCGCGAATCCCTCCAGCTCACCGTACAGGAAGGTCGCGGCATCTACTGGTCGCGTTCACGTCAGCGTCTGTGGCGCAAGGGCGAAGAGTCCGGCAACGTGCAAAAGCTGCACGAACTGCGGCTGGACTGCGACGCCGACGTCATCATTCTGCAGGTCGAACAGATTGGCGGCATTGCCTGCCACACCGGCCGCCAGAGCTGTTTCTATCGGGTTCTGAAAGACGGCCAGTGGCAGACAGTCGACGCCGTGATCAAAGACCCCAAAGAGTTATACGAGCACCCAAAACATGTCTGACATCCTGAGCCAGCTGGCCGCTGTACTGGAACAACGCAAGCAGGCGTCTGCCGACACCTCCTACGTTGCCAGCCTGCACGCCAAGGGCCTGAACAAGATTCTCGAGAAGGTCGGTGAAGAGTGCACAGAAACACTGCTCGCCGCCAAGGACTGTCAGCACAGCGAGGACAAGTCCGACCTGATCTACGAGACCGCTGACCTGTGGTTCCATTCGCTGGTCATGCTCAGCCATCTCGATCTCGGTCCGGACGACATTCTGAAAGAACTGGCGCGCCGCTTCGACCTTTCCGGTCTGGAAGAAAAGGCGTCCCGCAGCAAATAAACTGGGCAATAGGCCCCGGAGGCAAATATGGGTTTTGGTGGCATTAGTCTGTGGCAACTGCTGATCGTGCTGGTCATCGTGGTACTGCTGTTCGGCACCAAGCGACTGAAGAACATCGGCGGTGATCTGGGTGGCGCAATCAAGGGCTTTCGCAAGGCAATGAACGACGAGGACAAGCCCTCGGTCGAAAACAAGCCGGGCGAAACACTGGATGCCAAGGCGCAAGAGCACAAGCAGGACACCCCGTCCAACAAGCAGTAATTCGCCGACAGGTTCCGTCTCATGTTCGACATCGGCTTTATGGAAATGCTGGTGGTGGCGATCATCGCCCTGCTGGTTCTCGGCCCCGAGCGGCTGCCCGGTGCCATCCGCACCGTCAGCCTGACCGTGGGCCGCATCAAGCGCGGCTTTTCCGAAGTACGCAGCCAGGTCGAGCGTGAGATTGGCGCGGACGAAATTCGTCAGCAATTGAACAACGAGCGTATCCTCGCCGAGCTGGAAAAGCAGGGCCTGAACGCCAGTAGCCCGAGCAATCAGCTGCACAGCGCCAGCGGTAACAAACCCGTCACACAGCCGTCGCACACTGGCCCGACCGCCGACAAACCCAGCGCCGAGCCCGTCAATGAGCAGCAAGACACCCGTCATGAGCAACCCTGAACTGCCGCCAGTGAAACCGGCTGGCGACATGCCGCTGGTCGCCCATCTGACCGAGCTACGCTCGCGTCTGCTGCGCATCGTGCTGATCTGGCTGCTGATCTTCGCCGGCCTGTTCTACTTCGCCAACGACATCTACGCATTCATCTCCGAACCGCTGCGCGCGCTGATGCCCGCCGGCACCAGCATGATCGCGACCGACGTGGCATCGCCATTTCTGACGCCGTTCAAACTGACCCTGGTCAGCGCGCTGTTTATCGCCATGCCGTTCGTACTGCACCAGATCTGGGGCTTTATCGCCCCCGGCCTGTACAAGCACGAAAAGCGCATCGCCATCCCGCTGCTGGTATCGAGCATCCTGCTGTTTTACGGCGGTATGGCCTTCGCCTACTTTGTGGTCTTTCCGCTGGTATTCGGCTTCTTCACCAGTGCCGCGCCAGACGGCGTAGCGGTGATGACTGATATCAACAGCTATCTGGACTTCGTACTCACCCTGTTCATGGCCTTCGGCCTGTCGTTCGAGATTCCGGTCGCCACTGTGCTGCTGGTGCTGGTCGGCATCGTCGACGTGCAGAGCCTGAGCAAGGCCCGCCCCTACGTCGTGGTCGGCTGCTTCACCGTCGGCATGGTATTGACCCCGCCGGACGTGATCTCGCAGACCCTGCTCGCGCTGCCGATGTGGCTGCTGTATGAAGTCGGCATCCTGTTCAGCCGCCTGGTTCGCCCGCGTACTCCACAAGAGCAGCAGGACAGCCCGCAGGCATGAACCTGCTGCTGCTTGAAGACACCGATTTCATCGACGCTGACCATGTTCGCCTGAGCGGCCGCCGCCTTTTTCACATGCTGGAAATCCAGCAGGTCTGCGTTGGCGATACCCTGCGGGTTGGCCGCATCAACGGCTTGATGGGTGAAGGCGCGGTTCTGGAATTGGACCAGAGCAGCGCACTGCTCAAGATCGAGCTGAGCGAGCAACCGCCCACCAAACTGCCGCTGACCTTGCTGCTGGCCATGCCCCGCCCCAAGATGTTCCGCCGCATCCTGCAGCACTGCGCCACGCTCGGCGTACCCGAGATCATCCTGCTCAACAGCGTGCGGGTGGAAAAGAGCTTCTGGCAGACGCCGTTTCTGCAACCGGAGGTGGTGCGCGAGAATCTGCTGCTGGGTCTGGAACAGGCGCGCGACACCGTGCTGCCGACCGTGCGCATCGAAAAACGCTTCAAGCCCTTCGTCGAAGACAGCCTGCCGGGCGTCATCGACGGCCGCCTCGCACTGGTTGCCCACCCCGGAGACTACCCGGCGTGCCCGCGCGGCATCGACCAGCCGCTGACCCTGGCCATCGGCCCTGAGGGCGGCTGGATTCCCTATGAGGTCGACAAGCTGATCGAAGCCGGCATGCAGCCGGTGCAGCTGGGCGACCGTATCCTGCGGGTGGAAACCGCGGTCACCGCGCTCATATCACGCCTGTTCTGACCCGATTTGGCGGCAATAACCCATACTGGGGATGCACCCTCATTACCTGCTGCGTACCTTTTAATGCCTTCTACCCACGCATTTCAAGGACCTCGCCCATGCAAAAAGCACTGGCATTTGCCGCGCTCTTTCTGGCCTCGGCTGCAGCCCAGGCTGGCCCCGACAACTGCGCCAGAGTCAGCGTTGAGCACGATGAAGGAAATCGCTTCGAGTTAACCCTCAACAACAGCTGCAGCCAGACGGTGTACGTCAGCTACTGCTACACCCACACCAGCGGTGCACACTGGAACGGCCGCGAGTCCGCCGCTCCCGGTCGCGTGGAAAAGGACGGCTTCCACGCGCGCTCCGGACATATCAACTACCGACTGGGCTGGAGCTTTGGCGACGCCCTGATTACCGATTGCTGAGCCGCGGTCTGCGCCGGAACACTTTGCGATTGCGCACTGCCGCGCTATTCTCGCGGCAAGACACAGGCGGCGCAGAACCGCGCTAAGGAGCAATGAGTCCATGGACAGGTTCGCACTGCCGCCTCTGGCACGCTTTCTCAATACGATTCTGCTGGTACTGCAGGCGGCCTCAAGCCTGCTCTGGGCAACCATGGCGCTGGCGTACCCCCTGCTGGCCCTCCCGGCCCTGCTGAGCGCTGCCATCGCTGTAGGCCTGTGGTTTAAACACCCGGCTGTCTACGCCGCCGTGATGATCGCTGCGTTTATCAGCATCACTGTCAGCCTGAAAACCGGCGACATCGTTTTCGCGTGCAGCAGCGCGCTGAGTGCATTAATGGCTCTGTACATCCGGCTGAACCTGTACGAACTCAAAGCGCCGACCGAGCCCGAAACAGCAACAGACTGAAGTCCAGAGAAGGGACTGCGCCGCAACCTGATCCGCACGCAGCCTGAGGAGAAAACATGAAATACATAGGACTGTGCGCAACGCTGCTGCTGTCCGCCTGCACCAGCGTCGCCCAGGAAACAACGCTTGAGCAGGCGCTTGCCGAACAGTTCGGCGCCGCTATCCCGGCACACCAAAGTGCCATTGTCGATCTCAACGCCGACGGCTTCGATGACGCACTGGTCTACGCGCTCGGCCCTGACTGGTGCGGCTCCGCAGGTTGTACTCTGTTCGTGTTCAAGGGCAGCGCAGAGGGCTACGAGCTGCTGTCGAAAACCACCATCGTACAGCTGCCACTGGCCGTATCAGCGCAGCAAACCGCTGGCTGGAAAGACCTGATCGTGCACGCCAAGGGCGTCGGTGGGGTGGTGCTCAAGGCCACCGACCAGGGCTACCCGCTCAACCCGTCGATGCAGCCACAAGCGACCGCAGCAGACCTTGAGCACAGCCAGCAGTTGCTCAACTACCAACAACCTTAACCCAACGCCCGAACCAGCATGGAAACCGGCTCGGTCTGCTTGCGGTAGCCTGTCTTGCCTGGCAGCGTCGTTATCTGCGGGCGAGCAGGTACAGCGTTTCTCCGCGATCTCATTAGCGCTCAAACCCTGCAGCAGAACTACTCCACCCGCACCAGCTTGATATTGACCAGTTCGTTACCCTGCATCAGGGTCTTGTCGTCGACGATGGTCCAGACCTCCTCGGTCTCGCCACTCTTGAACACCAGATAGCGTTTGCCTGCCGACTCGCGCTCGAAGATGTCATCGAAGGTCGTGCGCTTGCCTTCCGACTCGATGTAGTCGTCGCCGATAACAATACGATCAGCGCCAGCCATCTCGGCAAAGGCGTTGAGCACGTCGTTGCTGGAACCGGCCCGGCTCTCGTAGACGCCCTCGAAGTCGTGACCGCCGCAGGCGCTGAGCAGCGCGGCAGCGACCAGCAGTGCACTGTACTTGATCAGTTTCATGTGAAGTTCCTTGTACGAAGACCGCAGCGGCGGCGTGCTGGCCATCATACCCCGGCAAGCGAGCTATCCAAACCCTGCGCTACGCACCCGGCGCCGCACCGATAACCCCGATGAATAGCGCGTCACAGAGCATTTGCCGCCGTCACAAGCTGCCGCCTAAACTCGGTCGTTTAGTCAGGCACGTGCCCGTCGCCGTGCAACCATCCACCCGTCTCAGGAATACAGCCCATGAGTTTCGATACCCCCCTCTACCTCTGCGGCCCGCTGCGCGAGCCCAAGCAGATGCTGGCCGACCAGGAATACAGCGGCCACTCCTCGATCCACGACGACAGCATGGCCGAGAAGCTCGGCTTTCGTGCCGGCCCGATCGAAGGCCCGACCCACTTCAGCCAGTTCACTCCGCTGCTGGTCGAGATCTGGGGTCAGGCCTGGTTTGAGCGCGGCTGCTTTTCCTCCCACTTCCAGAACATGGTGGTCGAAGGCGAACAGGTACGCGCTTTCGTCGAACGCCCGGCCCCGGGGCAGACCCGCGTGCGCTGCTGGGCCGAAAAGGCCGATGGCACACCGGTTCTGGAAGCCAGCGCGAGCCTGGGCGCTGCGCCGGGCGAAAGCCTGCTGTACGAGCGCATGGCCAAACTGCGCGCGCCGGAGAAGCTGGTGATCCTGTCCGACCTGCACGTTGGCATGAAAGGCGCGGTAGACGAAAAGGTACGCATGGATGCTGATCAGCATATGGGCAAGCTCTACCCGTTCTCGCTGAACCAGAAGCTGGCGGGCATTACTGAAAACTCCAGCTGGTACTCCGACGGCAGCAGCACGCCGTGGGGCCGTGCGGTGATCCCGACCGAGATGGTCAGTGTGCTGGCCGAGTACACCAGCAAGGACGCCGAATTTCCGGTCAAACAGCCGGTCATCGGCCTGTTCGCCGACCAGGAAATCCGCATGATCGACGGCCCGTTGCTGGTCGGTGAGGATTACCTGATTCGCCGCGAGATCGTCGCCCTGTCCGAGAGCAAGCGCACCGAGTCGTACTGGGTGCTGTCGCGCATCTATGACGCCAGCGGTGAAGTGCTGAAAGCCGAAATGCTGCTCAACCACGCCACCCTCAAGCACTCCTACGCCAACTACGAGGCGGAAGCGGCAGCGCTCTGACCCATGCCCCTGCGGATCACCTGAGTGCGCTCCGGCCCTTGCGCGGGGCCGGAGCCAGTGGGAGTATCGGCAGACGAACGCTCACTGACAGGAGGCGAGGGATGACAACGCACTCACGCCGTCAGGCACTGATGGCTGCGCTCGTGACCTTGCTGTTCAGCCTGCCGGCGCACGCGCTACGCTGCGGAACCAGCATCGTCGACGAGGGCGACCTCAAGTTCGAGGTACTGCAGGACTGCGGCGAGCCGATCTCGCGCGAGGTCATCGGCTACGTCGACAGTGTGCAGTTAAATGACCGCATACGCGTCATGACCATCGAGGAATGGATCTACCAGATTCGCGGCAACTACCAGAGCCTTGAGTTCGAAGGTAATCGCCTGGTACGTATTACCCGCATCCGCTGACGTTCACCGTCGACGATGCGCCAATAACAACAAACGCACTCCCCCGAGGGTGCGAAATACAGCTGAGGGTGTCTATTCATGGGCAAAACTCTGGTTATCGGCAGTACCGGTCAAATCGGTCTGCAACTGCTTCCGCTGCTGCAGCAGGCTGGCCTACAGGTCGTCGCACTGACCCGCAACCCCGGCAAGCTGGCCGGTATCGACGGACTGGAAATCATTGAGGGCGATCTGGAAAACGACTTCGAGCACGCCTTTACCGGCTGTGACCGGGTCATCTTTACCGCCGGTTCCGGCGCCAGCACCGGCGCCGACAAGACCCTGCTGATTGATCTGTGGGCTGCGCGCAAGGCAGTCGACTACGCTCTCAAGCACCACGTAAAACACTTTGTTATGGTCAGCGCACGCGGCGCCGACAACCCTGACCGCGGCAACTCGCCGATCAAGCCCTATCTGGTCGCCAAGTGCTTCGCCGATGAATACCTGCAGCGCTCCGGTGTGCCCTACACCATCCTGCGTCCGGGGCGCCTGACCGATGACGCCGCCTCCGGCTGCATTACCACCCGCCGCCCGGAAGACCCTGAGCGCCAGCATATTACCCGGGCCGATACCGCCCGCATCATCGCCCATGTGGTCAAGACCGGGCAGAGCCGCAACATGGTTTATGAGCTGTACCAGGGTGAGACGCCGTTCACTGACCTGATCGCCTGACTCTCCGAACATGATGCCGCAGGCGACCCTGCGGCATCGCTCTGGCATACTCGACTCCAGCAAGCAGACGTTTTGGTGGAGAGGGAATTCAGCCAACTTGCCGGCGCACCACCCATCTCCCCGCAACGCGTCACGCTGCCTGCGCTGTCATTTTGGGGAGGATTCGCATGCACTGTTTCAACCATCCGCAAACCGCCGCCATCGGCACCTGCAAATGCTGCAGTCGTGGTCTGTGCACCGATTGCGTCAGCGACTTGGGCCACGGTCTGGCCTGCCGCAACAGCCATGAAGCGCAGGTCGAGGCGATGAACATGATCATCGAGAAGAACGCCCGTATCTACGCGGCGGCGCCGAAGAATATCCTCATCGGCCCGATTTTTTTCCTGCTGCTGGGCCTCTTGTTTGCCGGCTTCGGCTACTTCTCCGCCGGCGGCATCACCGACCTGCCGTTCCTGATGGGCGTCGCCTTTATTATTTTTTCCGTGGTGTCTTACGTCCGCAGCCGAGCGCTGTTCCGTGAGGAGGCATGAGCTGCACGCGTGCTCTGATCCTCGGCGGCTACGGTAACTTCGGCAAGCGCATCACCGAGAGTCTGGCAGGTACGGCCGATATCACCCTGATCATCGCTGGCCGGCGCAACGCGCCAGCCCAGCAGCTACAGGAGCAACTGCAAGGCACGGCGCGCGCCTGCCTGGAGACAGCAGAGCTGGACCTGCACGCCGCCGACTTTGAGACCAAACTCGCAGCGCTCAAACCTGACCTTGTGATTCATACCGGCGGCCCCTTCCAAGGCCAGGATTACCGCGTCCCCCGGGCCTGCATCGCCGCCGGCTGCCACTACATCGATCTGGCCGACGACCGCCGCTTTGTCTGCGATATCAGCCAGCTGGACGCCGAAGCACGTGCGGCGGGAGTACTGCTGGTCAGCGGCGCTAGCTCGGTGCCGGGGCTGTCATCCTGTGTCATCGCTCACTATGCCGATCAGTTCAGTCGGCTCGACGATATCGATTTTGCGATTGCGCCGGGTAATCAGGCCGAGCGCGGCGAGGCAACGGTGCGAGGCATTCTCTCATACACCGGGCACCCGATTCGGGTCTGGCAAGAGGGCCGCTGGCAGCAGGTGTACGGCTGGATGTCACTCCGGCGCCTGTACTTCGACGCCACCATCGGCCGCCGCCCACTGGCCAACGTTGATATTCCTGATCTGGAACTGCTGCCCGCCGCCTATCCGACCGTGCGCAGTGTGCACTTTCAGGCCGGACTGGAACTGGGCCTGCTGCACTACGGCATGTGGTTGATGGCCGGGCTCGCACGTATTGGCCTGGTCCGTGACTGGTCGCGCTGGAGCAAACCTATCGTCCGCGCCAGCGAATGGTTCATCCACTGGGGTACCGATACCGGCGGCATGCAGATCAACCTGCGCGGGCTGGACCATCAGCAACAGCCGCTGCACCTGAAATGGGTACTGGGCGCCACTGAGGGGATCGGGCCGTACATCCCGACGCTGTCAGCACTGATCCTCGCCCGCCGATTGATCAGCGGCGATCTGAGCGAGCGCGGCGCCATGCCCTGCATGAACCTGTTCCCGCTGAGCGCCTTCGAGCAGGAGGCCCAAGGGTTGGCCATTTATCACCAGTTGGAAACCCACCGTGGATAACTACCTGCTGCTCAAGCTGCTGCATATCCTGGGCGCCGTGGTGCTCACCGGCACCGGCGGCGGCATTGCTTTTTTCATGTTCATGGCCCACCGCAGCGGCAACGTGCAGGCAGTGGCGGTAACCACTCGCCACGTGGTGCTGGCCGACTGGCTGTTCACCGCACCCGCCGTGGTGCTGCAGTTTATCACCGGCCTGCTGCTGACCCAGCGGCTTGGGTTCAGCCTGACCTCGCCCTGGTTTCTCAGCGTAATCGGCCTGTTCGTCTTCATCGGGCTGTGCTGGCTGCCGGTGGTCGCGATTCAATACCGCCTGCGCAAACTGGCCAATGAGGCGCTGGAAACCGGCGTGCTGTCAGCCGCCTTTCATCAGCAGATGCGCTGGTGGACGGCGCTGGGCATACCCGCCTTCGCATCCATCCTGCTGCTGTTCTGGCTGATGGTATTCAAGCCGCTGCCGCTGGTCTGAGCCCATGAACAGAATCGAGCAACTGCTTGCCCGCCTTAGTCTGGCTCTGCTCTGGCTGCTGACCGCTGCCGTCTCACTGACCGCTGGCAAAGCGATTGGCGTCGAGGTGCTGCAAAGCGCCGGCATCCCTGAACCACTGATCGACCCGCTGATCTGGGCGGGCAGCCTGCTGGATCTGGGGATTGGCCTGTGGCTGCTCAGCGGCCGGGCGCTGCGGTGGTGTTGCACACTGCAGCTCATAGTCATTGTCGGCTATTCGCTGCTGCTCAGCCTGATGGCCCCCGCATTCTGGCTGCATCCCTTTGGCCCATTGAGCAAAAACGCGCCGATTCTGGTCCTGATCTGGCTGCTCATGCGCCACCATGACAAGGCCGCCAGCCTGACCTAAGGTGAAGGCACACCCCATAGCCGGAGCCATGCCATGACACTCACTAACCCTCTTGAAGGCCGTTGTCTGTGCGGCGCGATCAGCGTCAGCGCGAGCGTGTCACACCGCGACCTCGGCGCCTGTCATTGCGACACCTGCCGGCGCTGGGGTGGCGGGCCGCTGCTGGCAGTGGAGTGCGAGGATCAGGTGACATTCAGCGGCGAGGCGCATATCGGCGTGTATGCGTCATCCGACTGGGCCGAGCGCGGCTTCTGCAAGCACTGTGGCACCCACCTGTTCTACCGCCTGCGCGAGCAGCCGTTCTATGCGATTCCGGTCGGACTGTTTGATGAGCAGGCGGGTTGGCAGCTCAACCGCGAGGTCTTCATCGACCAGAAGCCCGCCTACTACTGCTTTGCCCAAACCACCCTGCAGCTGACCGGCGAGGAGCTTTTCGCCCTGCACGGCGCCAGCTGACCATAAACCATCCTTATGGGCCGACAATCTCCCCCATTGGAAGCATTGACGGTTCAGGCGCCTGCGCGGAGTCTGTCCACTGCGCTTCCCAACAACAGCAACAAAAGGATCATGCGATGTTCAGTCACATCATGCTCGGCGCCGACGATCTGGAAAAGTCCAAAGCCTTCTACGACGCGACCCTGGGCGTTACCGGCTGCAAACCCGGCTTTGCTGACCCGAAGGGCCGTATCTTCTACATGACGCCCACCGGCGTTTTTGCCATCACCAAGCCAATCGACGGCCAGCCCGCCTCCTGCGGCAACGGCAGCACCATCGGCTTTGCCATGGAAAGCCCGGAACAGGCCGACGCTTGGCACGCAGCCGGCCTGGCCAACGGCGGCACCGACTGTGAGGATCCGCCGGGTGTCCGTGAGGGCAACGGCATGAAGCTGTATCTGGCTTACCTGCGCGACCCGTCCGGCAACAAGCTCTGCGCCATGTACCGCATGCCCTGAGGTAGTCGCCTACCTTGAGCAGTTCGGCGGCTCTCGCAGCCGCCGGATTGCGCACAACCCGCCAGAAAAAAACAGTCTGTTTCTGCGCCAGCAGCCTGCGTAACATCGCCTGACCAACCGAGGCGATACGCATGAACCATTGGGTCTACCTGATCACAGCCATAGTGTCCGAAGTGATTGCCACTTCCGCCCTGAAAGCCAGCACCGGCTTCACCAAACCGCTGCCATCGGCCGTTGTCGTCATTGGCTATCTGGTGTCTTTTTATTTTCTGTCGCTGACGCTGAAGACCATCCCGGTCGGCATTGCCTATGCTATCTGGTCAGGGGTGGGCGTTGTGCTCATCTCGGTGGTGGCTTGGCTACTGTACGGCCAAAAGCTCGATCTGCCTGCGCTGATCGGAGTGGGGCTGATCATCAGCGGCGTGATGGTCATCAATCTGTTTTCCAAAACCGCCGGGCACTGAAGCCACCCACTCAGCCCGCCAGCAACTTCTCCACCTCTTCGCCAAACGCGGCGCCGGGACGCGCGTCGATATCCCGCGGGCCGACCGGCTCAGCGCATTCAGAGCACACCATCACCGGCTTCATCCGCTGGCCGCAGCCTTTGTGATAGTGCTCAATGGGCGCACCACGTTCGTCCGCCATCCAGGTATCGCCCCAGCTGACCAGCGACAAAATGACCGGGTGCAAGGCCATGCCCTTCTCGGTCAGCCGATACTCCTCGCGCAGCGGGCGCTGCTGATAAGGCACCTTGGCCAGCACCTCGTGTTCGACCAGTTTCTTCAGCCGATCAGCCAGCAGGTGACGGGTCAGACCGATACGCCGTTCAAACGCGTCGAAGCGGCGCACGCCGAGAAAGCAGTCGCGCAGAATCAGCAGCGTCCAGCGGTCACCCACCACCGCCAAGGTGCGAGACATGGAGCAGGGCTGCTCACCCAATTCTTCCCAGCGCATGCGTTAACCCTCCGATTGATGCGCTCAGAGTAGCTTGACAAGTTCCAAAATGAAACCCACTATCTAGTCAGTTCCAAAAAAGAACCATAGATAACGAGGATCATGCCATGACAGCAACTGCCCCCGTAGCCGTAGTGATCGGCGCCGGTGATGCCACCGGTGGTGCCATCGCTCGCCGCTTCGCCCGTGAAGGTTTTACCCTCTGTGTGACCCGCCGCAATGCCGACAGCCTGAGCGAGCTGGTCAGCCAGATCGAGGCAGACGGCGGCAAGGCCCACGCTTTCGGCTGCGACGCGCGCAGCGAAGAAGAAATGGTGGGTCTGTTCGAACATATCGAGCGCGAGATCGGCCCGGTTGAAGTAGCGATTTTCAACATTGGTGCCAACGTGCGCTTCGGCATTACCGACACCACTGCACGGGTCTACCGCAAGGTCTGGGAAATGGCTGGCTTCGCTGGCTTTCTGACGGGCCGTGAAGCCGCCAAGGTGATGCTGCCACGCGGCAAGGGCACCATCATTTTCACCGGTGCTACCGCCTCGCTGCGCGGCAGCTCGGGCTTCTCCGCCTTTGCCGGCGCCAAGTTCGCGCTGCGCGCGCTGGCCCAGAGCATGGCCCGCGAGTTGGGACCACAGGGCATCCATGTCGCCCACCCGATCATCGACGGCGCCATTGATACCGCGTTTATCCGCGACAACTTCCCCGAGCGCTATGCGCTGAAAGATCAGGGTGGCATTCTCAACCCCGACCATATTGCCGACCAGTACTGGGCCATTCACGCCCAGCCACGTGACAGCTGGACCCATGAACTGGACCTGCGCCCCTGGATGGAAACCTTCTAAACCCGCTCTGGAGAGAGACACATGAGCAAGACCATCGAGTTCTACTTTGACGTCGGCAGCCCGGCGAGCTACCTGGCCTGGACCCAGCTGCCCGCCATCGCCGAGCGCACCGGCGCGACCCTGGTCTACAAACCCATGCTGCTGGGCGGCGTGTTCATGGCCACCGGCAACAGCTCCCCGGCGACCGTGCCGGCCAAGGGCGCCTATTCTCGCCTCGACATGCAGCGCTACGCCAACCGCTATGGCGTCACCCTGAACCAGAACCCCTTCTTCCCGATCAACACCCTGCAACTGATGCGGGCTGTCACGGCGTATCACGGCAGCCCCGAGTTCGACCGCCTGCTGGCCGCGATCTTCAATGCCATGTGGGTCAGCGAGCTGAACATGGGTGAGCCGGCAGTGGTCGGCAAGGTACTGGTCGAGGCCGGCTTTGACCCGGCAGAGGTGATGGCCAAGGCCAGCGACCCGTCCGTCAAAGAGCAGCTCAAGACAGCAACCGAAGACGCCATCAGCCGCGGCGTCTTCGGGGCGCCTACCTGCTTTGTCGATGGCGAGATGTTCTTTGGACAGGACCGGCTGGACTGGATCGAAGCGGCCGCGCGCAGCTGATCCACCTGACCGGCGGCAGCCGCCCGGCTGCCGTTGGTCGCCTGCTGTCAAAAGCGGCCTGGCAGCCAATTGACGGCCCTCTCGGCGCGGCTTACATTCGCGCCGATGAGCAGTGTTCCGGCGTCCTGCCCCTGCTCAGGGATTCCCTGTCCCACCCTTTCCTCTGGATACTCGAATGCTGTCCCTTGCGCTCAAATGTGTGCTGGGTGCGCTTGCCGTGCTGATGATTGCGCTGCTGGCCAAGACCAAAAGCTTTTACATTGCCGGCCTGGTGCCGCTGTTCCCGACCTTCGCCATCATTGCCCACTACATCGTCGGCAGCGAGCGAATGGCCAGCGATCTGCGCAGCACCGCCATCTTCGGCCTGTGGTCGCTGCTGCCCTACGCGGCGTATCTGTTCACGATTGTGGTGTTGAGCGAGCGTTTTACGCTGGTGGTGACGCTAACGGTAGGTGCGCTGGCCTGGGCGGTCGCGGCCGGGCTGCTGCTGACCGTCTGGACGCGGGTGTATCCGGCGGTCTGAGCAGACAGTGACTGCGCCGCAGCAATCGGTGGACATGCCTTCGGCGTTGTCCACCCTACGTCTACCGCAACCAGTCCGGGCGAAGCGTTGTCCGACGACAGCGGTTCAGACCTCGAGCAGGAACGTCACCGGCCCGTCGTTGACCAGATGCACCTGCATGTCGGCGCCAAAGCGCCCCGTCGCCACCTGCGGGTGTTGTACACGCGCCTGCGCCACCAGATAGTCGAACAGCGCCTCGGCGCGATCCGGCGGCGCGGCGGTCGAGAAACCGGGGCGGCGGCCCTTGCGGGTATCGGCCGCCAACGTGAACTGGGACACCAGCAGAAGGCCGCCCTGCACATCGGTCAACGAGTCGTTCATACGCCCGTCAGCGTCGGTGAACACACGGTATTCGAGCAGCCGCTTGAGCAGCTTGTCGGCACTGGCTTCGTTGTCCTGCGGCTCGATGCCGACCAGTACCAGCAGCCCCTGATCAATCGAGCCGACAATCTCCCCTTCCACCTCAACCCGGGCCTGACTGACCCGCTGCAGCAATCCCTTCATGTCACTCGGCCTGCGGCGTCAGATTGAGCAACTGACGCGCCATATCGCCGGTCGCACGCACCAGCGCGTCGGCAATACCCGGCTCGGAGGCGGCGTGACCCGCATCCCGGATAATATTCAGCTCGCTGCCGGGCCAGCGCTGATGCAGCGCATGGGCGTTGTCCAGCGGGCAGACCATATCGTAACGGCCGTGCACGATGATGCCCGGGATATGGGCAATGCGCTCCATGTTGTCGAGCAGCTGGTTGGGGGCCAGGAAGGTCTTGTTGGCGAAATAATGGCACTCGATGCGGGCAATCGCGTAGGCGCGGCGCGCGTCGCTGAAGCGCTCGATCACCTGTGGGCTCGGCCGCAGGGTAGCGCAGCGCCCCTCCCACACCGACCACGCCTTGGCCGCGTGCATGCGGCAGATTTCATCGTCACCAGTCAGCCGGCGATAGTAGGCGGCGACCATGTCGGCGCGTTCTTCCTCGGGGATCAGGCTCAGATAGTCTTCCCAGTAATCCGGGAACACGTGACTGGCGCCTTCCTGATAGAACCAGTGAATGTCCTGTTCGCGGCACAGGAAGATGCCGCGCAGCACCATCCCCAGCACCCGGTCAGGGTGCGCCTGCGCGTAGGCCAGCGCCAGCGTCGACCCCCAGGAGCCGCCGAACAGCACCCACTTGTCGATGCCCAGCTGCTCGCGCAGCACTTCCATGTCGGCAACCAGATCCGCAGTGGTGTTGTTTTCCAGGCTGCCGTGCGGAGTCGAGCGGCCACAGCCACGCTGGTCAAAGGTCACGATGCGATAGATCGACGGATCGAAGAAGCGGCGGCTCAGCGCATCACAGCCGGCCCCGGGACCACCATGAATAAACACCACCGGCAACCCGTCGGGCTGGCCGCTCTCATCGGCGTAAAGCACGTGAGGGGGCGTTACTGCCAGCTCGTGGCGGGCGTAAGGTTTGATCTCCGGATACAACAGCTGCATGATGGGCTCCCTGGCCTGCGCCGGCACCATCGCCGCGCGCCTCACGTTGGAAGCCCCAACATTACTGACCCGCGAGGCCGCTGTCACCTATGCGTTTTCTGCTTGCCGCCCTGCTTGCCCTGAGCCTCCTCGGCTGCGGTGCCTCCAGCCCCGATGAACGTCTGAATCAGGCCATAGACCAGTTGCAGAGCGGGATTGAAGAGCGCGACCGCAGCGCCGTCATGGACCTGCTGCACCCCGAGTTCATCGCCCAGAGCCAATACGACCATGACTGGGCCGACCGCACCCTCAGGCTGATGTTTCTGCGCAACCAGCGCATCAACGTGCTGGTCACCCACCAGCAGACCGAGCTTGATCCGAGCTACCCCCAGCGCGCCGAAAGCCGGGCCCGCGTTACCCTGACCGGTGCCGAGCGTCTGATCCCAAACAGCGCCGGTCAGTACGATATTCGTCTGCTCTGGGAAGACACGGACGGCCACTGGTTGCTGCGCGACATCGACTGGCAACCGGTACGCTGAGATGACCGCCGCGCCGGACTACGCAGCGCTGGCAAGCATCGCCCTCGGCCACATCACCCGCGTCTACCCGCACAGCGGCCCACAGCGCCTCGGCTGCGCGACCGACTGGCAACCACCCGAGCAGGCCCACCCGCTGTTCTGCGGCAGCTACGACTGGCATTCCTGCGTGCACAGCCACTGGCTGCTGGTGCGGGTGCTCAATCGCGCACCCGGCTTGCCTGAAACCAACGCCATTCGCCAGCAGCTCGCGGGGTTCAGCGACGCCGCCGTGGCAGCCGAAATAGCGACCTTTGAACGTCAGGGCGCCGGGTTTGAGCGACCCTACGGCTGGGCCTGGCTGCTGATGCTGCAGACCGAGCTGTTGCGCTGCGATGAGGCCGTCGCGGGGCAGGCAGCCCAGCGACTGCAACCTCTGGTGAACCTGCTACGCAACCGACTGCTGGACTACCTGCCGCGTCTGCCCTATCCGATCCGCAGTGGCCAGCACAACAACACCGCCTTCGCCCTGCTGCTCGCCCTCGACTACGCCCGCACCGCGCAGGACGCAGCATTGCAGCGCCTGCTGCGCCAGCGCAGTCTCGACTGGTTTGCCGCCGACACCCACTGCCCGGCCTGGGGAGAGCCTGGCGGCGAGGACTTTCTGTCACCCACACTGCAACAGGCGGTGCTGATGCAGCAGGTGCTTGAGGAACGCATGTTTGTCGACTGGCTGGCGGCGTTTCTGCCGGGGCTGACAGAGCAGCAGCCCGCCACCCTGTTCCAGCCAGTTAGCGTACACGAGCGCAGCGACGGCAAGCTCGCCCATCTGGACGGCCTCAACCTCAGCCGCGCCTGGTGCTGGTTTCGGCTGGCGGCAACCGAACCTTCAGTGCGTCCGGCGGCCGAAGCGCATCTGGCGGCCGCAATTAACCACCTGCAGGACGACTACATGGGCAGCCACTGGCTGGCGACCTTTGCCCTGCTGGCGCAGGAAGCCGCAGCAGCCTGAGCCGGCCGGGTCAGCGCACCTTGGTCTCGCGCAGCTTGAGCATGTAGTCCGGCGGCGCAAAGCTGTCGGCCCGGGCCTGTGCCCAATACTTCTTGAACAGGTGAATGTCCGCCCGCCCATCGAGCAGCACGCCCGGTTCAAGAAACTCGAACAGCTCGCTGTACGGCCGCACCTCCGAGCGCGAAACACGCCGGATCAGATGCTCCGGCCCCAGCTCACTTGGGTGATTCAGACCCGCCGCCTCCAGCATGTGCGCCAGCGCCAGCACGGTATTGCGATGGAAGTGGTAGACCCGCTCGCTCTTGTCGGCCACATCCAGCCGCGCGCTGCGGCTCGGGTCCTGGGTTGCCACGCCGCTGGGGCACTTGCCGCTGTGACAACTCAGGCTCTGAATACAGCCCAGCGAGAACATGTAGCCACGGGCCGCGTTGCACCAATCGGCGCCAATCGCCAGGGTGCGAGCGATGTTGAAGGCGCTGGTGATCTTGCCGGCGGCGCCGATATGAATCTTTTCCCGCAGGTTGGCCCCCACCAGGGTGTTGTGCACCAGCAGCAGGCCATCGGTCATCGGTGTGCCAAGGCGATTGATAAACTCCAGCGGCGCTGCCCCGGTGCCGCCCTCACCGCCGTCAACCACGATAAAGTCCGGGTGCTCGCCGGTCTCGATCATCGCCTTGACGATGCCAAACCATTCCCACGGGTGCCCGATCGCCAGCTTGAAACCCACCGGTTTGCCGCCGGAGAGCTCACGCAACCGGGCGATAAACGCCATCAACTCCAGCGGCGTATGGAAGGCCGAGTGAGCGGCCGGTGAGACCACATCCTGACCCTGCGGCACACCGCGCGCCTCGGCAATCTCGGCCGACACCTTGGCGCCCGGCAGAATCCCGCCGTGACCGGGCTTGGCGCCCTGCGACAGCTTGATCTCGATCATTTTCACCTGCGGCAACCGGGCGTTTCGCTCGAACAGTTCCGCGTCAAAACTGCCGTCCGGCGTACGGCAACCGAAGTACCCCGAGCCGATTTCCCAGACCAGATCTCCGCCGGGGCGCAGGTGGTAGCGCGAGATCGACCCCTCGCCGGTATCGTGATAGAAGCCGCCCTTCTTCGCCCCGGTGTTGAGCGCCAGAATGGCGTTGGCCGACAACGAGCCAAAGCTCATTGCCGATATATTGAACACGCTGACGTCATACGGCTGGGTGGTCTTCGGATGGCTGCCGACCCGCACCCGGAAGTTGCTGTCGGCAATGTGCACCGGTGCCAGCGAATGGTTCAGCCATTCGTAACCGTCTTCGTTCATATGCACCAGGGAACCGAACGGCTTTTTATCCAGCACATTCTTGGCGCGCTGATAAACCACACTGCGCTGCTCGCGGGAGAACGGCAGTTCGTCGGTGTCGGACTGAATGAAGTACTGGCGCAGCTCCGGGCCGATGGATTCAAGCAGGTAGCGAAAGTGCGCGACCACCGGGTAGTTTCGGCTGATCGTGCGCTTGCGCTGCACCACGTCCCACAACCCGAGCAGTGCCAACGCCAGCAGCGGCAGCGCGAGCAACCACCAAAGCGGCGAGAGCCAGGTCAGGCCGAGGCTGAGCAGAGCACCCAGCGCACAGAGCAGCCAGGCCAGATAACGGGAAGGGATCGCAGTCAGTCGCATGCAGGTGTCCTTGTGAGCGGTGTAGCAAGCCTGAGGAGTCATAGCACATCCACCCGGTCGCTGCACGGTCAGCGCTGGCCGGTGGACTGGCACCCTTTGTGCTTCACTGTGAGCAGTCCAGCAGCAAGAGAGCCACCATGACCCAGCACGACACGCCCTGTCAGGCACCCGACCTGCGACTGATCAGCCTGCAGAGTACCTGCCTGATTGCCAGCTGGCTGGCCGAACATGGCCTGCCGGTCGAGCCGGTGCTGAACGGCAGTGGCCTGAGCCAGGCAGACCTGCAAACACCTGCTCTGTTGATCACGCCCGAACAGGAGCAGACCGTCTTCGCCAATACGGTGGCCCTGACCGAGGACCCGCTGATCGGTCTCAAGCTCGGCCAACGCATGCGCGTCTCGGCCTACGGCCAGCTGGGCTACGCCATGCTGTCGGCGCCTACCCTGCTCGATGCGCTGCAGGTCATGCTGGCGTTTCCGGTCCTGCTCGGCAGCTATTTCCGCCTGCAACTGGAAACCCTGCCCGATGGCCAGCTCGCCCTGCGAGCCGATCACTATCACGAGTCGCCGGCATTGCGCCTGTTCAATGTCGAGCTCTGTCTGTCGTCGATCAAGGCGATGCTGGATGACGCCCTCGGCGCCCAGTTGCAACTGAGCGCCGTGCACCTGAGCAGCAATCAGCCCGCCCACGGTGATCATTATCCGCTCTACTTCGGTTCTTGCCCGCTGCATACCGGCCAGAATGCCGAGCGGCTGGTGTTTGCACCGGACACCCTGGACGCCGCTCTGCCGCTGGCGGAGCCAGTGACACACTTCGAGGCCATGCGCCATTGCCAGAGCGTGCAGGACAGCTTCCGACCTGATCCCTCGCCATTGGTCAGCCAGCTGAGCGCACAACTGGAACAGCAACTCGAGGCACCGCCCACGCTGGAACAGCTGGCCAATCAGCTGCACTGCACCACCCGTACCCTGCGCCGCCACCTGCAACGCGCCGGCTGCGGTTACCAGCAGTTGCTGGATCAACTGCGCTTCCAGCGCGCCAAGCTGCTGCTCAATCACGAACAGTTGCCAATCTATGCGATCGCCGAACAACTCGGCTTCAGCGAAACAGCCAGTTTCCGTCATGCCTTTCAGCGCTGGTCCGGCACGACACCGCGCGCCTGGCGACAAGGTCAGCAGCACGCGCATCGCGGCATGTGAGCCGCTCAGAACGCATCTGGCCGGCCACAACCCTGTCCGTTTCGATCCCTTTTCTGTCCCTCTGCAGCATTTCCCAGGGCCCCGGTGCGCGCCATGATCGATGGCAACCGAGTCACCAGCCACAGGATTTGCCATGCAGACGTTCTACAGCGACGACCATCGCCTGCACCACGCCAACGCCGAACTGAACAACGGCCAACTGATGCCCTGCTTCGAGAAGCCGTCACGCGCCGATATGGTGCTGGAGCAGGTGAAGCGAACCGGTTTGGGGCCCATAAGCGAACCGCAGGACTTCGGCCTGGCACCGATCAAGCGCGTCCACAGCCCCGACTTTGTCAACTTTATCCAGAACGCCTGGCAACGCTGGAGTGCAATGGGCCGCAGCCACGACATGCTGCCCCTGGCATGGCCACCCCGGCGCATGCCGCCGCGCTGCCCGCAAGACATCGACGGCCAACTTGGTTATTACAGCTTTGATGCCGGTGCGCCGCTAACCGCCGGCAGCTGGCAGGCGATCTACAGCAGCGCGCAGGTCGCCCTCACGGCACAGGCTCACCTCTGCGCCGGCGCACGCGCGGCCTTTGCACTGTGTCGACCGCCCGGACACCACGCCGGTATCGACTACATGGGCGGTTACTGCTACCTGAACAACGCCGCCATCGCCGCGCAGGCCATGCTCGACCAGGGCGCCAGCAAGGTCGCCATCCTCGATGTGGACTTCCACCACGGCAACGGCACCCAGGACATCTTCTACCAGCGCCCGGACGTACTGTTCACCTCGATCCACGGCGACCCGCTGAACGAGTATCCCTGCTTTGCCGGCTACGCCGACGAGCGCGGCGAAGGCACCGGCCTTGGCTACAACCACAACTATCCGCTGCCGGCCGGCAGCGACTGGAGCGTCTGGTCGCAGGCGCTGCGCGACGCGTTACGCCAGATCGCCGGCTTCGGCGCGGATTATCTGATCGTCTCGCTCGGCGTCGATACCTATCTGGCCGACCCGATCTCCAGCTTCAAGCTCGACAGCCCCGACTACCTGAAAATGGGCGAACTGATCGCCGGGCTCGGGCTGCCGACGCTGTTTGTTATGGAGGGCGGCTACGCCGTGGAAGAAATCGGCATCAATGCCGTCAACGTCCTCACCGCTTTTGACGCGACTGTCACCACTCAGGGAGAAGCCCAATGAAACTGGCAAGCAAATTGGGGCTGATCGCCCCGCTGGCCGCACTGTCGTTCAGTGCTCTGGCCGCCGACCAGGTGAAAATCTACAACTGGTTCGACTACACACCGCAAACCACGCTGGACGGTTTTCAGGCCGAAACCGGCATCGCTCCGACACTGGACACCTTCGACTCCAACGAGGTGCTGGAAGCCAAGCTGCTATCCGGCCAGTCCGGCTATGACGTGGTCGTGCCCAGCGACAGCTTCCTCGCCAAACAGCGCCAGGCCGGGGCCTTTCAGCCGCTCGACAAGAGCCTGCTGCCGAACCTCGGCAACCTCAATCAGGACCTGATGAAGGTGCTCGAAGGCAGCGACCCGGGCAACCAGTACGCCGTGCCGTACATGTGGGGCACCAACGGCATCGGCTACAACCCGGAGAAGGTCCGCGCCGTTCTGGGTGACGATGCGCCGGTCGACTCCTGGGCGCTGGTCTTTGATCCGGCGAACATGGAGAAGCTAGCCGAGTGCGGCGTTGCCTTCCTCGACTCGCCGTCAGAAATTCTGCCGGGCGCGCTGCACTACCTGGGTCTGGACCCGAACAGCACCAAGAGCGAAGACTACGACGCAGCCGTCGCCATGATGAGCAAGATCCAGCCCTACGTGCGCTACTTCAACTCCTCGCGCTTTCTCAACGACATTGCCAACGGTGAAATCTGCGTAGCGGTCGCCTGGTCCGGCAGCATCCTGCAGGCCAACTCCCGTGCGCAGGAAGCCAACAACGGTGTCCACCTTGAGTACCGCATTCCCAAGGAAGGCGCACAGGTCTGGTTCGACCTGATGGCGATTCCGAAGGACGCACCCAATCCGGCTGCGGCCCACGCCTTCATCAACTACCTGCTCAAACCCGAAGTCGTTGCCGAAATCAGCAACCTGGTGGGCTACGCCAACCCCAACGCCGCCGCTACCGAACTGGTCAACGACAGCCTGCGTAACAACCCCGGTGCCTACCCACCGGCAGACGTACAGGCTCGCCTGTTTACCCTCAAGCCACTGCCGATGGCCGCCGAGCGCGTGCGTACCCGCGCCTGGAACAAGCTCAAGACCGGGCAGTAAGCCCAGTCTGAGTTGAGCCAATAAAAACCCGCAGCGATGCGGGTTTTTTATTGCTTTTTTGATCAGGCCCAGGAGATACACCTGAGTATCGATCTGGGGCGATTTGCCAAATGCTCGAATGATGGAGTGAGCACCGGGGTTCGTCCCGTTTACGCGGGCGAGTAGCGCAGATTTGTCGGGAAAAAGAGCCACAGGATGTCTGAGGGGGGGGCTGGGCAAGCAGCCCCCCTTGGCTCGCCGGGAAGGCGAAAAGCTGGCTCGACAACAGCCCGGTACAGAAAGCAGTCAACCGAAAGTGAAGATCACCTCAACAATCCCCGATCAACCAACAAAAAACCCGCATCACTGCGGGTTTTTCGTGTCTGCCGGAATCACACCCCCATCGGTTTGACCCCGATCCAGGCACCATGCAGGTAGAACGCAAAGGCCGCCCAGGCGACCAGACCGACCACCACAACCACCGCATCCATCACCGGCTTACCCTTGCCGTAGCTGACACCGGCGGCGCGATCACGTTTGCGTGAGACCACAAAGAGCGCGGTGGCCCAGGCGAGGAAGCCACCAAACAGCAGCAGATCGGCAAGCGAGCCGTTAGCAATCAGGTGCGCCAGTGCCCAGAACTTAACGCCCAGCAGCATCGGATGGCCCACCCGCGCCTTGATGCAGGAGCCGGGGATGTAGGTTGCGACGATGAGGATGAACGCGGGGATGGTCAGCAGCGCGGCCAGATGGCGCGTCCAGACCGGTGAGATCCACAACCAGGTCGGGCTCATGCGGGCCTGGCCATAACCGTAGATGATCAAGACAAAACCGATAATCGACACCAGCGCGTACATGCCCTTCCAGGCCAACGGCCCTTTGGCAGCAATGAACGAGGCGCGCTTGTCAGCGGCGAACAGGCGGGCAGAATGCATGCCCAGAAACAGTATCAGGCCCAGAATCAGCAGCAGCATCACGGAACTCCGTTGTTATGGTTATGGTGCGCCGCCCGGCGTTGGGCGGCGTTGCCATCTTACTCCAGCCGCGCTTTCAGGGAACCGCCCTCTTCCCCTTCGAGAATCAGCGCCCCGGTTTCATCCAGATGGAAACGATTGATCTGCTCCAGCGTCTGCACAAAACGGCTCTCCTGCTCGTTCAGCGCCGGCGCGCAGGCCCGCCGGGTGGTTGCCAGCTGACTCAGCTGCAGGCTGCGGCCATCGACCTGATAGGCACCGACGTAGTTGTTGCAGCTGGCGCGGCCAGACACCCGCCCATCGTTGCCGAAGTTCAGGGTCACCCGCGAGCGGTCAATGATGCCGCCACGGTTGATGTCCTCAACAACCCACTCGCCCGCCTGCAGCACCAGCGCGCCGGCGGGTTCGCATTCTGGCAGGCTCTCGCCCTTGATCGTCAGCATGCCCTTGTCGCCCTTGTTCCAGAAACTGGTCGAGCTGTCGCCGGGCGCTTCGTAGCGCGCGCCGGACGCCGTCACCACCCTTTCCAGAAGGAAGCGTCCCTGCATCGCCTCGATCAGCGCTTGTTCGCCGGTCAGGGTGACCCGCACTGGCGAGCCACCACACTGCAGAATCATGACCCCGCGCTGCGGGATGCCCTGCTCCGGCGCGACCACCTCCGGCTCGGTTGATTCAAGATTGCTGCACCCCGCCAGCAACGCTGCGCTGATCATTCCGGCGACCAGAACCGCCTGTCTTGCTTTCATCCTGCCTCTCCGTGTCCAGTTCCTGCTGCAAGCATAGCGGCTCGCCATCAGCGGCAGGGTTGCCTGCGTCTCAATCCGGCAAATGAATACAGCCCTCGAGATAGAGCACCGCGTAACCGCTGATGCGAACCCGCTGCGCCTCGACCTTGCAATACAGCACGCCGCCGCGAGCCGATGCCTGCAGTGCTTTCAGCTCACTGCGACCAAGTCGCTCCGCCCAGTAGGGTGCCAGACCAGCATGAATCGACCCGGTCACCATGTCTTCCAGGCCACCGTTGGCCGGCCAGAAATAACGCGAAACGAAGTCAAAATCGTGGCCGGGTGCGGTGACCACCACATCACGCGGCGCCAACTGCCGAATCAGCTCCGGGTCCTGCTCAACCGCACGCACCTGTTCTTCATCAGCGTAGACGGCAAACCAGGCCTGGCGGTTGACCAATACCGCCTCCGGCCTGATCGATAGCCCGTCAAACAACAACGCCGGCGGCTCTTCAACCGGCTCCGGCGCCAGCCGCGGCGCATCCATGTGGATCAGACCATCGGCTTCGCGGCTGAGGCTCAGCTCGCCAACTGCCGCCGCGCGGAAGCGCAGCACCTGCGCGTCCGGGTTCAGCCGGAACAACACAAACGCCGCAGCCAGCGTGGCGTGGCCGCAGAAATCGATCTCGGCCAACGGTGAAAACCAGCGGATCGCATAGGCGCCGTCGTCCAACTTGATCACAAAGGCGGTTTCCGAGACGTTGTTCTCGGCGGCAATCGCCTGCATCCGCGCAGCCGGCAACCAGTCATCGAGCGGCACAACGGCAGCGTAATTGCCGCCAAACAGGGTGTCGGTAAAGGCGTCGACCTGATAAATCGGCAGTTGCATGGTGTTTCTCCGGCAAAAACGCCAACTTACGTCAGCTCGTGCTGGTTCGTCGCGGCACAATTTACCGCTCGGCAACCGGTACAGTTGCTAGAAAGAACTGCCCTTGGTGCGCAGAAAGGCCAACTCTTCTGCGCTGCTGGGCCGACCCAGAATCGCGTTGCGATGCGGGTAACGGCCGAAGCGTTCAATGATTTCCATGTGCCGCTGCTCAAAACGCAGATTGTCTTCCAGACCCGGTGCGCTGAACAGTTTCATTGCCTGCTCGTGCATGCGCAGCGACTCGCTATGCATGAAAGGCATGTACAGGAAGGCACGCCACTTGGACGGCAATAGCTGGTCCACCCCTTCGGCAACCGCCTCCTGCGCCAGCACCAGGGCCATCCCGTCACTGGCGAACGCCCGCGGCGTATCGCGCCAGATGTTGCGTGAAAACTGATCGAGCACAATGATCTCGGCCAACCTGCCCAACGCGGTGCCGCGCCAGTTCATCAACTCGCCGCGCCCCGCTCGCTCATGCACATCGCCAAAACGACTGCGAATCAGACCGTCCAGCTCCGGGTCCTTTTTCCACCACTGGGCGGGCTGCAGTTCACTAAACCAGAACGCCAGTACGTCATCGGCTGCCGACATCACCGTCTCCTGATCAATCTCCTGAGTAACCGCGGCAAGCCCCGGCATCTGGATCAGATCAGTCACACCCGGATCGGTTCCCAATTGCGATAACAGCGTAGTGAGCTGTCCGCGGTGATGGGTCTGATGATTGAAGAAGTGAGTCAGCGCCAGCCACAGCGGGTAACGGCGTGGTTCCGGATTCACCAGGCTGGTGTAGCACAGCTCGGCCGTCAGGCGGGTCGCTGGCAGGTTATCGACCCAATCGATAATCCGCACATCCAGCGCCTCACGCGCGCTGCGCAACTCGGCGAAGTCCGCATGCAGCTCCGTGTCCAGCGCCGTCGCGGCAAACGGCGCGGCGGTGAAGCGTCCCATCCACAGGTGATCAGCCAGCAGCAGGTGATTGAGGGTGCCGTGAATCGAGCTGAAGAAAGCGCCACGGGGCGCTCGCCGCTGGTCGTCCGTTAAACCCGCGCACAGACCGTAAAGCCGCTGGTTCATCCATTGGTTGTAGCGCGCGAGGGCGGACAGCTGAACGAGGTGCATGAAGGCTCCTTGGGTATCATCCTTTCCCAAGTCGACACGCAACGGCCTGCGTTGTCCAGCCTTGTGGCCAAAGCCTCAGCCCGGATCGTGGATAAATCCACGGCACACCACCGCCAGTTTGTTACCGTCCGGGTCGCGTACATAGGTGCTGTAAAAGTCCGGATTGTAGTGCTCGCGCAACGCCGGTTCGCCCTCGCTGCAGCCACCGTTTGCCAACGCGGCAGCATGAAAGGCGCGAACCGACTTCCAGTCGGGCGCGGCAAAGGCGACCATCACGCCGTTACCAACCGACGCCGGCTGGCCATCAAAGGGCTCGCACAGCCAAAGCGCAAGTTCCTGCTCGCCGCGATTTTCATAACGGCCCCAGCCGACCCAGCCATCCCAGTTCTCCTCGCCCGGCGTGCGTGCCCGAGCAATCCCCAGCGTCGCCATGACCGCGTCGTAAAACCGGACGGCCCTTGGCAGGTTGTTGGTGCCCAGCGTGATGTAGGTAAACATGGCCAGCTCGCAACGCAGAAACCTGTCAGTCAGCATAGTCAGCCGAGCGTCAATCGGTCATTTTTTAGACATAAATGGATCATTTCGCTATCATGCGCAGCTGCTGAACCTTCAGCCCATCACTTTGATCATTGCCTTTTTACCAATGATCGACGCTTTTTTTCGCCGTTCACTCCAGTTTATCGGCTTACTTTCATGCACGCGCACTGCCTGTCGGCAGCTTGCCCGATGCGACATATTGCTTTTGACAAGAAAGATACAGACGATCCGCTATGCCAAACTCCAATCTTCTCGCCGTTACCTCGATCACCCCTGATAGCTTCGACATCGACCAGCTCCGCCACCAGCGATTCAAGGTCTACACCGCCAAGCAGCTGGAGCAGATTCCGCAACTGCAACAGCTTAGTGTCGAGCAACGCTTTGAAATGCAGGTCGTCGCCAGCGTCCTGCCGTTTCGCGTCAACCAGTACGTGATCGACGAACTGATCGACTGGCAGCAGGTGCCCGCCGACCCGATGTTCCAGCTCACCTTCCCGCAGCGCGGCATGCTCAAGCCCGAGCACTACGAGCGCGTTGCCGATGCCATGCGCAGCGAGCTTGGCGCGGCCGAACTGAAGACGCTGATCAGCGAAATCCGCGCCGAGCTGAACCCGCACCCCGCAGGCCAGCTGGAGCACAACATACCGATGCTCGATGGCGAGGTGGTTGAGGGTCTGCAGCACAAGTACCGCGAGACCGTGCTGTTCTTCCCCAGCTCCGGTCAGGTTTGCCACAGTTACTGCACCTTCTGCTTCCGCTGGGCGCAGTTTGTCGGCGACAAGGATCTGAAGATCGCCGCACGCGAGTCCAACCAGCTGCAGGATTATCTGCGCGCCCACCCGGAAGTGACCGACGTACTGGTCACCGGTGGTGACCCGATGGTGATGAAAACCCGTAACCTGCGCGCCTATCTGGAGCCGCTGCTGACCGAAGAATTCGCCCACATCCGCACCATTCGCATCGGCACCAAGGCGCTGACCTTCTGGCCCCAGCGCTTCGTCAGCGACGACGACGCCGAAGATCTGCTGGCCTTGTTTGGCGAAATCCAGGCCGCCGGCAAGCATCTGGCGCTGATGGCGCACTACAACCACTGGAAAGAGCTGGAACCCGAGGTCGCCCGCGAGGCCATCCGCCGAATCCGCCAGACCGGCGCACAGATTCGCGCCCAAGGTCCGCTGCTCGCCCATATCAACGACGACGCCAGCGTCTGGGCTCGCCTCTGGCAGACCCAGGTCGAGCTCGGCATCATCCCCTACTACATGTTCGTAGAGCGCGACACCGGCGCACGCCACTACTTCGAAGTGCCGCTGGTCAAGGCGTGGCAAATCTATCGCGACGCCATGCAGCAGGTGTCCGGCATCGCCCGCACCGCGCGCGGCCCGTCGATGAGTTCGCACCCGGGCAAGGTCGAGATTCAGGGCGTCACCGAAGTGAACGGCGAAAAAGTCATCGCCTTGCGCATGATCCAGGGCCGCAACCCGGACTGGGTGCAGCGCCCGTTCTTTGCCAAGTACGACGAACAGGCTACCTGGCTCAACCACCTGCAGCCGGCCTTCGGCGAAGAGCGCTTCTTCTTCGACGAGTAATCCGACGACGCCCGGTGGTTCAGCAGACTGCCGGGCTCTTTTATACTGCGCGCCTCACCCTTGAGGCGCCGCATGAAACCGCAACTGATTCCCGCCGCCGACATTGATCGGCTCGACACCTGGCAGAAATACCGCAAGGGGCTGTGCGACAGCTGCAACGCCAGTTGCTGCACCCTGCCGGTGGAAGTCCGCATCGGCGACCTGATCAGGCTTGGGTTGGTAGACGAGTTTGAGCGCGAAGAGCCGCTCAAGCAGATTGCCAAACGCCTGCAGCGCGATGGCGTAGTGGAGCGCTTCCACCAGAAAAGCGGGATATTTACCCTCAGCCGCATGAGCAACGATGACTGCCTGTTTCTGGACGCCCGCAGCCGGCGTTGCACCGTCTACGACAAACGCCCCGAAACCTGCCGCAACCACCCCCAGATCGGACCGCGTCCCGGCTACTGCGCCTACCGCCCCAAAGCCTGACGGGCAGGCATAAAAAAGGCGCCGACCCGATGGGGGGCCGACGCCTGCTCCTTGAACCTGAAACTTAGTACGGGCAGTTACCGCGATAGTCGGAGATCTGCGAGTCCGAGGTGTGGTTCGGGCCACACAGGAACTGCTTGTAGCGAGCATCTTCGTCCAGATGCAGCTTCATCCAGGACACGCCAAAGCGGCTCAGCACATCGTTGTAAATGCTGCCGCCGTTGCCGCAGTAGTGGCTGCCACCATTGATTTCAACAAACGCCTTGTCATAGCTGGACGGCAGAGCGTTATAGAACGGCGAAGCGTGCTGGTACACCGGCGCAATCACATCGGCCTCGCAGGCGAAGATCAGGGTTGGCGCCTGAGCGCGACGGGCGTAGTAGCTGGTGGTATCCCACGGTGCCAGCGGAATGGCAGCCTTGATGCGGCCCTGGCTGGCAACGCGAATGGTGCCGCCACCGCCCATCGACCAGCCGATCACACCCAGACGGTCGGTATCGATCATGCCGCGAACCGGGCTGGAGCTGCTGGTGTTCTCGTCGATCAGGTAGTCCAGCGCGTTATTGATCTGGGTTGCGCGGCTACCCGGCTGGTCAAAGCCGGTGTTGGTGTCGATGGTCATGACCACAAAGCCGTAGGACGCCAGCTTCGGGCCCCACCAGTCGATCGAAGACTCGGCAGAGACAAACCCTGGAATCACGACAACCGCAGCCATGGTGCCGGTGGTGCCTGTCGGGTAGTGAATGGTGCCGCCGCCAAAGCCACTGACCAGGCTGGAGACGCGATGGGTGTTGACGCTGTACTGGCCGCGATCCGCTTCCAGGAAGCTGACGGTCGGGTCCGGGCCGCGCTGGTAGCTGGAGCCACCGCCAGTGCCGGGATCGGTCGGCGGCGGGTTATTGGCCAGAGCGGACATTGAAAACAGCAGCGCACCGGCGCCGCAGATGGACAGAATGCCTTTTTTGCTGAATGGCATGGGTAAGACCTCCATGAATCGTGCGTGGTTTTTGTTGTTGGTACTTCACGATCCGGCATGCGCCGTTCGGACCTCGGGTTGCCTGAGCGCAACTCTAGCGCCGTCCCCGATCAACACCAGCACCCATTCAGGTGACCTGCCGATAATTCCACCCTTTCGGGCGATGGCTGACGATGCAGCCTGCAACTAATCTCCACCCTGCAATAGACGAACCCCGACGCCAGCCGTGCGGACCTCAGGTTGCCTCCTTACGTCCAATCCCGCGCCAACGTCACCTCAGCCGTCGCTAAGAGACGCTCTGACCTGCTCAATCTCGTCGAACAGCCGCACCATGATCTCAACGCCCGTCGGGTCAAAATGCTTGCCTGACTGTTCGACTATGTAAGCCTGCGCTTTCTCGGCACTCCAGCCTGGCTTGTAGGGGCGGGAGCTGCGCAGGGCATCATAGACATCACACAGCGCAACAATACGGGCCGAGACGGGTATTTCCTCGCCTTTCAGGCCAGCCGGGTAACCGCTGCCATCCCACTTCTCGTGGTGATTGAGGGCGATTTCTGCCGCCAGCTCCAGCAAGGAAGAATGACCGCGATCCGCGAGGATGTCGTGACCGATGCGCGCATGCTGCTTCATGATCTCGAACTCCTCTGCGGTCAGCTTGCCGGGCTTGAGCAGAATTGCATCCGGAGTCCCGATCTTGCCGACGTCATGCATAGGGGCAGCCAGCCGGAGCAACTCCACCCAGGTTGCGGGAGCACCGATCTCGCGCGCGATCAGCGCCGCGGTTTCACCGATACGCATGATGTGATTGCCGGTTTCGTTGTCCTTGTAATCCGCCGCCCTGGCCAAAGCGCGGATCACCGCCTGATAGCTGTCGCGCAGGCGCGCCGTGCGCTCCTGAACCCGTATTTCCAAGGTTTCCCGTTCCTGCTGTAACAGCCGATGGGCAAAGCTCAGATCCAGACAATTGCGCACCCGCAACAGTAACTCGGGCAAATCAACCGGCTTGGTCAGGTAGTCATTGCCGCCCAGATCCAGACCACGGCGCCGACTTACCGCATCTCCCAGCGCGGTCACCAGAATGATTTGTTGCGCACTGCGATCACGGTCACGCAACGCTTCCAGAATGGCAAAGCCATCGGGCGCGGGCATATCAAGATCGAGCAACAGCAGATCCCAGCTGTTTTCCTGCAGCCAGTTCAAGCCTTCAGCGGAATTAGCGAAGCCGCGTACCTGACCAAGCCCCATGGTGCGCAGGCTGGACTCCAGCAGACGCAAGTTGGCAACAACATCGTCGATGACAACCACCGTCGCTCGACGCAGGATATTACTGAGCATTATTCCTCCACCCTCCCCAACAACGCGTGCACCAGCCCTTTTAGCTCGTCGCTATCGACCGGCTTGCGGACCAACCCCTGACACTCGCTCACCAGCTCGCTCAAATGCGCCGAGTGCAGCGAACTGACCAGCAACAAGACTGGCGGCTCGCTGTCCGGCATGTGCTGACGCAACCGCCGCAGCATCTGTACGCTCGACTCATCGATTGCCGCGTCATCCAGCAGCAACAACGCCGGAGGGCGACCTGCAGCCTGCTCCACCAGCTTGCCGGCACGACCTACCTGGATCAGTGTCTCGTCAGGCAACAGCACGCGGAGCTGATCAATCAGCGCGGCATCGTCACTAAGGCAATAGATCACCGGCAGATCTTGGCGCCCCGTGTCCCTGACAGGCGTCAGCGGCAGCTCCACCCAAAACCGGCTGCCGATACCAGACTCGCTGTGCACACCGATCTCGCCGCCCATGGCACGGGTGTATTCACGACAGATAGACAAGCCGATACCAGTTCCCTGAATGGCGGTATTTTCACGCCCAAGACGCTGGAAGGGCTCGAACAGCAATGCCTGATCCTCGGCCTTGATGCCCATGCCGGTATCTTCAACCACCAGTCGCAGTGACTCACCCTGGATTTCGCTGTACAGCCGCACGGTACCGCCGACGCGGTTGTACTTCTTGGCGTTCGACAGCAGGTTGATCATGACCTGTCGCAGCCGGCGCGGATCGGCCATCACCGTCAGCCCCTCCGGTGCAGGCTGCACCTCAAACAACAGCCCCTGCTCCTTGATCTGCAAGCGCACCATCTCGGCGCTCTCGCTCATGATCTGACCGACATCGGTTGGCACGAGATCGACTCGCCTGGCATCGACCTGAATCGCCGACCAGTCAAGAATGTCGCTTAGCAGGGTGTTCAGGTGCCGACTGGCCAGCAGAATTTCCTCAACGTACTCCGACGGCTCACCCTTCTCCTGGCTGTCCATCTCCATCAACTGAGCGAAACCGAGAATCGCGTTAAGCGGCGTACGCAGTTCGTGGCTCATGCTGGAAATAAAACGCGCCTTTGCCAGGTTGGCGGTCTCGGCTTCGCGGGTCGCTGAACGCAGGTCACTTTCAATGTGCTTGAGGTCGTCAATATCAACGTGGGTGCCGGCCAGCAGCATCGCCTTGCCTGACTCCGGGTCATGCTCAAGCACCCGGCCGCGGCTGAGCAGCCAGTGATACACGCCCTGCTGGTCGGCAAATCGAAACTCCGCGGTGTACGGACCGCCACTCGTCACCGCCGCCTGCTCCGCTGCCAGAACGCGGGCGCGATCATCGGGGTGAAGACGCGCGCGAAACTGCTCCAGCGCAATCAGGCCTCGCGGCAAGCCGAAGCGCTCGCCAAAGCGGCCGCGCAACTCAATCTGGTCCAGTCCAACATGCCACTCCCAGATACTCTCGGTGGTGCTGTCCAACACCAGCTCGATGCGTTGCTGGGCATTTTTATTGAGCGAGTTACTGTGTTCCAGTTGCAGGCCGATTTCATGGGTGTGCTGAGCCATACCGTCCAGTTCCGCGATATCCGAGTGCACCTTTACCGGCTGCCAGCGCTCGGCGCCAATGTCACTCATCATCCGCGAGATGCCCTCAATCGGCGCCAACAACCGCTGACTCAAACCACGCGCCCTGATCCAGAGGAAGGCAAAAAACACCACATAAAAGGCAACCAGCCCGGCAATCAGCAGCATGCCGATGCGGCGGTAGTGGTCTGCCATCTCGTTGGTTCGCGCGAACAGCAATTGCTCGTCGACAATCGTCAGCAACCGCCAACCCGTCTGCTCCACCGCCGTCCAGCCAACCAGCATCGCCCTGCCCTTGAGCATCAGTTGCTGCACACCGTTCGCGCGCGCCTGCAGCACCTGAGCCAGATGCTCGGTCTCTGGTCGCCGACTCAGGTTGAAGTCATCCGGTTTGAATATCTCCTGCCGAATGGCGTCCTGATAGGAGTGCGTCGTCAACTCGCGCAGGCCGAAGTCTCGCTCGGCGGGAGCCGGCATAGCCATGATATTGAGATCGTGACTCACCAGCATGGCGTACCCGTCCCAGGACACCGGCAGGCTGTTGATCTCGGTCAGAATGCCATCAACGGTGACATCAACACCGACCACCCCTTCGAGAAAATCACCGCGATACACCGGCGCAATCGCCGACATCATCCAGCCCTGACCAGCCGGATCCAGATAAACGTCGGTCCAGACGACGCCTCGACTTGGGTTGTGCTCGGCATCGGCGAGGTAATAGAAGTTGTAGTCCGGGATCACCATGTCGTGCGGATACTGCTCCGCAGTGCCAAACCAGGGGTAGATGTGGTTGTAACTATCCCAGCTGTTGAAGTACACGCTGGCAATCAGCGGATTACTGCGCTGAAGCTCGCGCATCACGGGATCCAGCGTTGCCATCCGCCGAATCTTATCCAGATCCTGGCGGGATTCAGGGGTTGCACCGGAGTAGAAGAACGCGCTGCCGCCGGCATCGCCCGGGCTATAGATCACACCGCTCGGAGTGCGCGCTATTGCAACGTCCGGCAGCACCTGCGGTTCGATCAAGGCCGCGGTAACCAGGTTCCGATAACCGTTGGTCAGTGCGGCCACCTGCTCCAGCCGCGAGTTGATTACGCGCGCCTCCAGTTTTGCGGCGCCGCTGAGTTCGCTCAGCGCCGTCTCCCGAAGGTAATCGGACTGTTCATCACGGATAGCCGCATTGCTGAACAGGTAGATCGCAATTAGCGCCGCCTCTACCAAAACCAGCGGCACCAACGCACTGCGAATGAACGCACGCCAGATCCACTGCTGCAGCCCTATGCGCCGGTTTTCTCCCATTATTGTTATCTCCGAGCAAGGCCTACCGGAAAGAAATTAACATCAATATGATATCACTTAAGCTATTCAAAGCCCCCTCCCCACACGTTAGCCATTGGTCGCACATACCGCCAACCCCGACTTTCGGACATAAAAAAACCCGCGCCGGATTCCGGAGCGGGTTTTTCAGAAGCGACAGCCTCAGTTCTTGCTGGCGCGCTTGCGGTCGGTTTCGCTGAGCAGCTTCTTGCGCAGACGAATCGACTTCGGTGTTACCTCAACCAGTTCGTCGTCATCGATGAACTCAAGCGCCTGTTCCAGAGTGAACTTGACCGGCGGCACCAGCTGGATGGTTTCATCCTTGCCGGAGGCGCGCATGTTGTCGAGCTTCTTGCCCTTGGTCGGGTTGATGACCAGGTCGTTGTCACGGCTGTGGATACCGGCCAGCTGACCTTCATAGATTTCCTGACCCGGCTCCAGGAACAGCTTGCCGCGATCCTGCAGGGTTTCCAGCGAGTAGGTCAGTGCCTTACCGGTTGCCATGGAAACCAGCACGCCGTTCTGGCGGTGGCCCACTTCACCCTGCTTGATCGGCCCGTAGTGGCTGAAGGTGCTGGTGATGATGCCGGTACCCGAGGTCATGGTCAGGAAGCTGTTGCGGAAGCCGATCAGGCCGCGCGCCGGAACAACGTACTCGAGACGCAGACGACCCTTGCCATCCGGAACCATGTTGCCCAGGTCGCCCTTACGCAGACCCATCTGCTCCATGATCGGACCCTGGTGCTGCTCTTCGATGTCGATGGTGACGTTCTCGTACGGCTCCTGCTTCTCGCCGTCGATTTCCTTGATCACTACCTCAGGACGGGAAATACCCAGCTCGAAGCCTTCGCGACGCATGGTTTCGATCAGTACCGACAGGTGCAGTTCGCCACGACCGGAGACCTTGAACTTGTCAGCGCTGTCGCCTTCTTCAACGCGCAGAGCCACGTTGTGCAGCAGCTCTTTTTCCAGACGCTCCTTGATGTTGCGGCTGGTGACGAACTTGCCTTCTTTACCGGCGAACGGCGAGTCGTTGACCTGGAAGGTCATGCTAACGGTCGGCTCGTCGACGGTCAGGGCCGGCATGGCTTCAACGTTCTGCTGATCACACAGAGTGTCGGAGATGAACAGCGGATCGAAACCGCTGATGCAGACGATGTCGCCCGCCTGTGCTTCTTCAACTTCAACGCGCTGCAGACCGTGGTGACCCATGATCTTCAGAATACGGCCATTGCGCTTCTTGCCGCTGGCGTCGATGGAGGTGACCGGGGTGTTGGTCTTGACCTTGCCACGACGGATACGGCCGATGCCGATAACACCCAGGAAGCTGTTGTAGTCCAGTGCAGAGATTTGCATCTGGAACGGACCGTCGAGGTCAACGTCCGGGGACGGAACGCGGTCAACGATGGTCTGGAACAGAGGGGTCAGATCGTCCTGCATGTCTTCCGGGTCCATACCGGCGATGCCATTGATCGCGGAGGCGTAGACGAACGGGAAGTCCAGCTGCTCGTCGGTCGCACCCAGGCTGTCGAACAGGTCGAATACCTGATCGATAACCCAGTCAGGGCGTGCACCCGGACGGTCAATCTTGTTCACCACAACGATCGGACGCAGACCGGCCTGGAAGGCCTTCTGGGTGACGAAGCGGGTCTGCGGCATCGGGCCGTCAACCGCATCAACCAGCAGCAGTACCGAGTCAACCATGGACATCACGCGCTCAACCTCGCCACCGAAGTCGGCGTGGCCGGGGGTGTCTACGATGTTGATGTTGTAGCCGTTCCATTTAATGGCGGTGTTCTTCGCCAGAATGGTAATGCCGCGTTCCTTTTCCTGGTCGTTGGAATCCATGATCCGCTCGGAATCCAGTTCCTTGCGATCCAGGGTACCGGACTGACGCAGCAGAGCGTCGACCAGCGTGGTTTTACCGTGGTCAACGTGCGCGATGATGGCGATATTGCGGAGATTCTCGATCACTGTGAGCGTCCTGGGTGATGCGGCGACAGCCGGCATACTGAAAAAAAGAGGGGGGCATTATACAGATATGGGGGTTACAGTGTCTGTTTTTTGTTCAAGCAGATGCGCGAGCTTCAAGCGGCAAGCCACAAGCTGGAAGCTGGAAGCTGGAAGCTGGAAGCTGGAAGCTGGAAGCTGGAAGCTG